>NZ_JAMYFE010000043.1 GCF_024129865.1 Stieleria tagensis
ACTGACGCGTCGGGTTACCATTCCCACGGTCGTTGATCCTTCAAAGATTCGATCAACAGCCCGTTACTGCACGAGCTTGTTCGCAGGGCTCGGGTCAGCCGCCAAGCCAGGCCTATTCGTGTCGCAATGCGTCGATCGGATTCATGCGGGCAGCGCGAATCGCAGGATACAAACCGCTGACCAATCCGACGGTGATCGCAATGATGACCGCCAACGGGATGGTTTCGTAAACGATGGACGGTTTGGCTTCGCGGATGGCGTCCGGAAGCGCTGCAAATTTGTCGGGAAACCCTTCACGGACCACATAGATCAGCCCTTCGTACATCAACGGCCCTAAGAAGCCGAGCATGATACCAAGCGCCGCACCACAGAAACTGAGCACCAACGTCTCCACCAAGAACTGGCGGACGATGTCAGCCCGTTTGGCGCCCAGAGCGCGACGAATCCCGATCTCGCGTGTCCGTTCGGTCACGCTAGCCAACATGATGTTCATGATTCCGATCCCGCCGACGATCAGCGAGATGCAGGCGATTAAAATCCCAATCCCCAGGAACATCATTCGCAGATTGCGTGCCTGTTCGAGCAATTCCAAGGGGACAACCACAGCCACATCGCCGGCGTCTTTGTGGTTTCGATCCAGCAATGATTCGATCATCTTTGCACTCGAGCGAACTTCATCGACACTGCCGACCTGCAACGTGATCTGGTTGAGTTCCATGATTTCGACTTGAAACTGTCCGCTGCGGCGGGTGACGATGGTATCGCCGACGCGTTTGCGAATCGTTTGGATCGGTACATAAACATCCGACGAGAAATCTTGGGAATCCAGGGACCCACCGATCGCGGCCGAAGGGTTGCGATCTTCCAAGACGCCGATGACTTTGTAGTAATCCTTGCTTTCGGGGATGTAGACGCGTTTGCCGATCGGGTCTTCATAGGGAAACAATCGTTCCGCCACACCGGCTGAGATCACGCACACGGTGTCGCTGCGGACACAATCGGCATCGCTCAAGAAACGTCCGCCACGATCTCGGATCGCCAATGCATTGACATCGGCATAGCCTGGTGTGCAACCGACCAATCGACCATCAACGATGCGATCGCGATAGGTGAATTGGCGGCGAATTTCGCGGATCGGGATCGCCGTTTCGATCGTCGGAACGCTGGCCAAAATGGTTTCCAGGTCGTTGCGCAACAATCCGTATTGGACAGATCGCGAACCCGCCAATTTTTCTTCGGGCGGTTTTTGGCTGCGGACAATGATGGTGTTGGCACCCAGCGACTCGATCTGCTTTTGCACCTGATCACTGGCGCCTTGGCTGATCGCCGTCAATACAATCACGGCCCAGACGCCGATCAGAATACCGAGCATCGTCAGCGCACTTCGCAACGGGTGCAAAGCCAGACTCTTGACGCCCAATCGCAGGGTACGCAGCCACAGCATGTTATCGATCGCCTTCTTTCAATAGTTCTTCGACAGCCTTTCGCTGCATTTCTCGCGCACGTTCACGATCCGCCGGGGCATTGACGTCGTCTCGGTGAAGCTTGCCGTCTTTCAGACGGACCACTCGCTTGGCACGGTCGGCGACAAAATCTTCGTGCGTCACCAAGATGATCGTTCGCCCCTCTTGGTTGAGTTCGTCAAAGATCGTCAAGATTTCTTCGGTGGTGACCGAGTCCAGGTTCCCGGTCGGTTCGTCCGCCAGGACAAAATAGGGATCGTTCACTAGCGAACGGGCGATCGCCACCCGCTGTTGCTGGCCACCGGAAAGCTGGGAAGGGCGATGGTCCAGGCGCTCACCCAACCCGACGCGTTCGGCCAATGCGATCGATCGGGCGCGTTCTTTGGGCCCGATGTTGCCCTGGTAATACAGCGGCACCTGAATGTTCTCAACCACACTCAGTTGCTGGATCAAGTTATACGACTGAAACACAAATCCGATCCGTTGCGATCGGATATCAGCCAATTGGTCGTCGGTCATCGAAGCGATGTCGTCATCGCCCAACATCAACGATCCTTTGGTCGGTTTGTCTAAGCATCCCAACAGGTTCAGCAGGGTACTTTTACCGCTACCGGACGGTCCCATGATGGCAACGTAGTCGCCTTCGGGGACATCAAACGAAACCCCACGCAGCGCTTTGACCGTTTCACTTTTGAGCACATAGTGCTTTTGAAGTTTCCGGATCGAAGTCGCCAGTCGTTTCGGTGTCGTACTGGAGGAATCAGAATTGGGCTCGGCAGAGCGATAGGCGTCGGTCATCGACATAGTTCACTCAGCCCCCCATTCGTGATTTCAGCATCGTCATCAATTCGGCTTTCGTCACCGTTCCATCACCATCGCTATCGGCCTCAGCCAAACGATCTTTCATCCCCGCGTCGACCGAACTCATTTCTTCTGCGGAAATTTTTCCGTCGCTGTCGCGATCCGCATTTTCCATCATTCGGGTAGCAATCGCAGCGGGGTTGGGGCGACCACCACCTCCGACTCCACCCGGTCCGCCGGGAGGCCCATCCCCGGGACCACGCTCACCACGGGGTCCACGCTCGCCGCGCGGTCCACGTTCACCATCAGGCCCACCTTCACCCTCGGGGCCACCACGATTGCGACCGCTTTCTTCGCCGCGTTCTTCACCGGGGATCCTTGGGCCGCGATCGGGTCGTTCGTCCCCATCAAGAATGGGGGCGGTTTCCGCGATGTCACGCATTTCACTGTTATCAACCGATTCGACCTCGGGCAGATCTAGCAACGACAGGTGCTCACGCAGGTTCAACACCACCACGTCGCCTTCTTTCACACCGTCTTTGATCGTGACCATGGTGTCGTTGGTGGCACCGATTTCGACCTCGGCGGTGCGAAACGATTGTGGGCCCTCTTGAACCAGCGAGTACATTTTGCCGCCGTGCTCATATAAACCTTGAATCGGCATCTGCAGCGCGTTGGCCAGTTGTTCGACAAAGATCTGCACCTCGGCGGTCATCCCCGTTCGAATTTCTTCGGGTGGATTCAGGATATCAATCGAAACGGCGTATTCTTTGATCGACGAGCTAAAGAAACTGCTCGGCTCGGCATACCGGTTGACTTTTGTGACGCGCCCTCGCAGCGCCAAACCTGGCAGCGACCCAACGCCGATCTTCACCGCCATACCCGGGCTGACCAACGTGATTCGGGATTCATTGATATTGCATTTGACCTGCATTTTGCTGGGATCAGGCAGCCGAATCAGCTCCTGTCGTTCACGCACGGTGGCACCGGCTTCGACGACAAACTCGGCATTTCCCCCGCGGCTGCTATAGCGGTTGGCGTGCACGACCACTCCCGCCGCTGGTGCCACGATTAGACAGTTTGCGATCTGTTGTTTCGTTTCAGCCAGCTGGGCTTGTTGCTCTTTCAACTCACTCTGATAGGCAGTCAATTGAGCCTGTGCGGATTCGATATCGCTATCGAACTGCACCAACATTTTTTTACGGGTGAGGTTCTGTAGCACTCGCAGTTGCCCATTGGCGGCTTCCAATTGGTTTCGTGCATTGGCAAGGGCGAATCGATCGGCGTCCAGTTGCAGCGATTTGATCAGCCCTTTGGCGACCAAGCGTTGACTGCTTTCGAGTGCCCGCTGGGCGATGACCAAATCCTGTTCGGCGACCAGTTTCGCACTCAGAATCGTCCGCTCCTCTGTCATATAGACGCCTTCCAGGTATTCCTGGCGGGCGATGACGGCCTGTTCGACCGCAGCCTTGGCGGTGGTCACATTGGCTTCCGCCGCGATCACGCTGATCTGGTCTTCGTTGAGCGTTTGTTCGAGCTGTGACGCGTCGAGTTCGACCAGTTTGTCACCCTCTTGGACCCGCGTGCCCTCGTCGATCACCCACAAAATCGATGTCCCACCGGTACCACTGCCACGCGATTTCACTTGGCACAGCACCTCGATGTTACTACTACTCTCGATTTCACCCTGTTCCAACACGATGTGGTCAAAGGGGCCGCGACTGACCGCTTGGGTGATCAAGCCGCTGGTGTCGATTTCGTCGCCGTTGTCAAAAAAGTACAGGTACCCGACCGTGCCCAACACGCCGGCAATCAACAGGCATGCGATCAGGGCGCCAAAAGTGCCTCCCTGACGATTTCGACGAGACGGGCGATGTGATCCAAACGGCATCACAGCACAAGGGGGGGACGTATTCATGGAAAAAGACAGGCGATTGGAGGGCGGGATCCGGCGCTTTGGGCCGCTCTGGGCGAGAAAGGCGACCAACCAGTTCAAACCATGATCCGGGGGGAAAGTTTCGTTGCAGCAGGCGTTTTCGTCGGCACCCATCGGTCCTTCCACCCTGTTTCCAGGCTTGAGCCACCGTGATTCATCGGCCAACCGTCGTGGCTGCGGGGGATCAAAACCCAGCAACGATGGGCAAACTGCCGATCGAATTCCGGTTTTTTTGATCAAACCTGCTGCAACGGTGCAGTTTACTACGGCGACAATCCAGACACAGAAAAATCACGACGCAATCTTGGACGATTTTTCCGCGATGATGACGCGCTTCAGTGGCGATCACGCCAATTTTGACAGCCATAACGATCACGCTGTAATTCGTCGACCGCACGCAGCAGATCGGCCTGCACCGCGGTCGCCAACGGGCCGTCATCGACCTGAAACTCGGCCGCTAAATCGACAGCGAATCGTTGGGGTTCCAGCGGCGCATTGGTGACAAAATCGCTGTGGTCGCGGCCCTGTCGGTAATCGGGCTGTCGCGGGGCGGTCGCCAGGCAGGCCGCGATTAACGCCAGATCGGCGGCATACAGGATCGTGCCGTGATACAGCACATGGCTGCGCGTGATCCGCAATGCATTGCCGGAAAACTTTTGATTGTTCCAGGTCAAATCACAGATCCCTTGCATTTCGATGCCCGGCAATTGGCAACGTGCCGCTGCGAGCACCCGTTGCATGACGAACGTGTGCGCCCCATCGATCTTGCCGGTTTGGGGGTGGTCGCTGATCGCCAACACCACGCTGTACATCAGACAACCCGGACCGCCGACGATCGACGCCCCGCCGCTGCAGCGACGATAGATGTCGATGCCGTTGCGTTTACAGAAGTCAGGGTCGGTTTCGATCCGCAACTTCGACGAGCGGCCCAAA
Source organism: Stieleria tagensis (assembly GCF_024129865.1). Classification (GTDB taxonomy): domain Bacteria; phylum Planctomycetota; class Planctomycetia; order Pirellulales; family Pirellulaceae; genus Stieleria; species Stieleria tagensis. The sequence continues at coordinate 5,134 of NZ_JAMYFE010000043.1, forward strand.
ACCACGCTCGGCTGATGCAATTCCCAAGTGCGAAAACTGGATCCGATTTGGCCGGCTTGAGCCGCGTTCAACAAAGCTTCGTCTAGCGCCAATTGCCGCGCCGGAGACCAAGGCTGGTCGGCGCTGCGGTCTAATCTGATTCTGATCACGAGCCCCTCAGTGAATCCAGCAAGTGCATTCGCACGACTTTTCCCGCAGCAATCAAGCCGGCCAACAACCCAAACACGACGATCCCCAAGACCAACAGAATCGGTTCGATGATCGGTGGGCGAATTCCGCTCGACAACGCATGGGGCAACACCGCGATCACTGCACACACGACGCCACAACCGACGCCCATCAACAACAGCGTGGCAGTTTCCCCCATCACCATCGCCGCCAATCGTTGCTTGGTGAATCCGATCGCCCGCATCACAGCCAACTCGCTACGACGTTCCAATACGTTTCGGAGCTGTGCGACGGCCAGTCCGACGGTTCCCAACAACAACCCCAACCCACCCAGACTTTGGAATGTTCGCAAATAAGTGTTTTGCACCGCCATCATTCCGCTCAGCACATCGCCGGCATCCGCCACATCCAATCCCACATCACTCAACCGAGTCTCCAACGATTGGGCAATTGAATCGACGTCGTCGCCCGGCGCGTCGATCAAAACCAATTGGTAGCCACTGATCGCTGGAAATGCTTTTTCGAAATTGCTTTCGCCGATCATCAGTCGGCCTTGCAGCAACGAATTTTCCAACAACCCGACGACTTCGAAGTGCAACGTTTGATTGTCATAGACGAACGCTTTCCGCTCGCCGACACCCTGGATCATCTTCAAACTCCACATCGCGGTGTTCTGGTCCACGATCATTGGAATCGGATCGTCGGCCGCTCCGCTGGCTTTGCGATCTAACAATGCCCATGCATTTTGATCCGCAGCTGGCGGATCGCCGGCGGCATAAAACCGAAACCGCCCCAGTTCGGCCGCGGCCCTCGCTGGCACCCCCAACACCGTCGGTTCGGTGGCTTGATAGAGGTTGTTACAGCTGGCGTCTTGCCCGCTGCGAACGCGCAGCGAAACCACGGTGGCGGCGGAAAAGCGCTTGGCATCGACGCCCAACAGGCCTGATTGCACCCCTGGGTCGGACAGGTCTTCGTACAACGGCTGAGCCGCTTGGGCGATCAAGTCAAATCCGCCGGTCCCCTCGTCGGTCGGCTGCAAACGAAACGCTGTAATCGCCACGATCAAGAAAGATGCCGTTGCCATCAATCCGATCGTCAGTGTGCTGCGCAGTGGCGCGCGTGTGGAATTGCTGCGAGCCAACTTGCCCAACGAGTAACTGCCGAGCTGGTCCGACGCCTGACGAGATTGACGCAGTGTCTCGTAGACGACCATCAGGATTGCCACCAGCAACAGCATGCCGCCGCCGACAAATCCCCCGGCCGCGGTTTGCCCGCCCGAGAGCGCGCCACCGACGCCCGCTGCAATCGCTAACCCGAACAGTCCCAGCCCGATCCGACCAGGCCAATTCGCTAGCCAACCGATGCGCTGCGAAGCAGCTGCCCCAGCATCGCCATCGTCCGTCGTTGCCGTCGCGATTGATTGCCTGTCATCGTTGCTACGACGTCCCAACAAATCGACGACCTGGTTCTTCAGCATCGATCGCATTGTCCACGCCAGCGTGCCGATCCCAATCAACATGCCGGCGACCGCACCACCGATCAAACTGAGCGGGCTGGCGTGAAAGGTCAAAAAAGGAACGGTGACCGCGCCGATCCAAAATGTCCGCAGCGCCGCCAACACCAACACCGCATAAGCGATCCCGCCGATCACCCCCAGAATCATTCCGATTGCCGCGATGATCAGCCCTTCGCCAAGAAACATGCGGCTGACCTGTCGGCGCTGCAACCCCATCGCCATCATCGTCCCCAACTCTTGGCTGCGGGCGGTCAGTCCTAAACGGAACAACATGGCGATCAACATCACCGCTGAAAAAATCACAAAACAACTGAGCGCCAGAAACAGCCCGTCAAACGGCGTGGTGCCCTGGGAAGCGGTCAGTTGAGACTGACGAATCGAACGGACGCTCCATCCCAGTTCTGGCAACAACGGTTTCGTCGCTGTGATCAAGGTTTGCTGTAACTGTTGTTCGTCTGCGACCACATCCGGATCGATTCGCAGCCCGGTGGTTTTGCCGAATCGGCTGCCGAACAAACGCTGCCCCTCGGCCAACGGGATAAAGGCTTTGGGGGTCAGACGGTGGTTCTTCCAGTAATCATCGTCGGCGCGTGGAATCTCGCGTGTCAGTTCAAATGGCAGATCCCAATCGCTCATCGAATCTTGGTCGGTGACCCCGGGGACACTGGGCGTCAGATGCGGGTCGTTGTAGCGTGTCGGCGGCTTGTCAAACTCCGCCGGGCGGCGGCGGAAATAACGTTTGGCCGGCTCGGTGATCGGAACCACATCGGTCACGACCGCGGAAAAGGTCCGTTCAACTTCTTTCCCGTTTTTGACTTCCGGTTCGTAATAGGCGATGGTCAACCGTGTTCCCGCGGTGGCCTGCAGTCGGTCCGCCGCCCAAGAGTTCAGGACGATCGGAACCACGTCGGTTGCCCCGTCGTCAGCCGCGTCGTCACGATCAAAATTCAAAGGCAACTGGGGCGATGAATCCATCGCGGTGATCGTGCTGTAGGGCACCGTGGCGATCACGTTGCCCTGGTCATCGACCTGTTCAATCGCGTTTGCCAAATAGGTCATCGCCGCCGTGACTGAACCAGCTGGCAGCGCAGCGGTGATCGCTGCGACCGCGGTTTCATCCAACAGCAATCGATCGCTGGTGACACTGTAGTAATCAAAGATCGTTTCGCCGTCGAACTGCTGGGTTTCTCGCTGCAGCTTGATCCCCAAATCGTCCAATTCGATTTGCAAACGCTGGGGGTCGATGGGAACCGACGACAATGCCACGTTCGATTGGCCCTCACGATCAAGCACCGAAGCGACCAATTCCCGCGACAGAAAGACGTTCTTGGGAGCCGATTGGGTCGGTGCCAGCGAGAACCGTGCCAAGCCGCGATCGGGCAGAATGTCGAGAACCTTTAACCGGGGAATGCCTTCGGTTTGCAAATCCTTGCGTCCCAACGGACTGTCGGCCGGCACGGCTTGTTCGGCCGGCAAACGCACCGTCACCAGATCGCCGATCTGGACACCCAACTCTGTGGCCAATGATTCGGTGAGTACGATCGACTGCTGGTCAGGCATGGCCGACGGGGCGATCCCGGAGACATCCATTTTCCAGAACGCTTCGTCACAGCCGATGGTTTGCACGGCTCCCGAACGCCGCACCCCGGATTCACTGCGGGTTTCGATGACCGCGTGATCGAACAACACGATGGTCGCCAGGTCGTTGGCGTCGACCCCCAGCGTTTCCGAAGCCCTATCGCTGGCAAAGAATCCGCCCGGCGCGACGACCGAATCGATCTTCCCGAGTCGTTCAATGGTCAACCCCCGCAGACTGCCGCGCATCGAGTCGCCGACCAACAGCGCGCCGACGATGACGGAGGTTGCGATCGCCACGCCCAAGGCGACGGCCAGTGACGTCCGCCAGTTGTAGCGAACGCCCGCGGCGACCATGCGGCCGACCGTCAAACCAGGCGATGTCGGTGAGGGCGATGCTGACATAAATGAATCAACCGAGTCGTTTCAGAATGGGGAATTCCAGCGTGAATTTCGTTCCGCGGCCGACTTCGCTTTGCACGCTGATGCGTCCGCCATGGGCTTCGATGATCTTGCGCGCCGTCGGTAATCCGAGCCCACTGCCACCGTCTTTGGTGGTGTAGAACGGTTCGAACATGTGCATGATGGTGTTGTTGTCGACACCGCGTCCGCTGTCGATCAAATCCAGCGCGACACTGGTTTGGGTAGTGTAGGTGCGTGCCAACAACTGCCCGCCTTTGCCTGTCGCTTCGAGCGCATTTTTGACCAGATTCATCAGTGCGGCTTGCAGTGAGTCGCTGTGTAATGCGATCGACGGCAGGTCGCTGTCCAGGTAACGCTTGATCTCCACGCCACGCATCGACGCTTCGGCGTTGTAGGCACGCAAGACCGTGTCGATCTGATCGTTCAGGGATCCCGACACCAGATCGATATCGCGAAGCCGCGCGTAGCGCAAGAAATCCCTTAGCAAACCCTGCATCCGTTCGCATTGTTCACGGACAATATTCACGCGTTCCAGCGAGCGGCGACTCTCGGGACTGTTCCAATCGACCAGATCTTCGCTGAGCAAGTCGATATTCATGTGAATCACCGACAACGGATTTTTGATCTCATGCGCCAGAGAACCTGCTAGCTCGGCGAGTTCTTCGTATTGTTCTCGGAGAGCGTCGATCGCGGAGGGGTTGTCGTTGGCGGTCATGGTGCAACGCAGTCGGCGGAGCGAACGTGGAGTCCTTGGGCGGTGTCAGCTAGGATTGTAACGATGCTGGGGCGATCAGATAGTCGCCCCACGCTGCGGCAGCCCGTGCTGCGGCAGCCAGCACAGCTGAGCCCAGCGGGTCGACGCCTGATCATGACGGCTGCGAGTGATTATGGTTTGCCGGTCGTCCTGTTTCTGCGATTCCGCCCGATTTGCTCTCTCGCCTTTTCCATAAAGCCGCCAATCATGATCTGGGAAGCCTGGTTTTCGCTCGCCGTCGCCGCCGGCTTGCTAGTGAGTTTGGCATTTCGGCTCGGCCCGACGGATCTGTTGTCGATGGCGTTTCTGGCGTTGCTGGTGGTCGTCCAAGACCTGACCGGCAGCCCCTCACTGCCGGATCCGGCAGCCGCGGTGGCGGGATTTGGCAACCAAGGCTTGTTGACGATCGGGCTGTTGTTCGCCGTCGTGTCGGGATTGGAGATGACCGGCGGAAATAAATTGGCCACCGGCTGGTTTTTAGATCAAGCCAAAACGTTCCGTGATGCCCAGCTGCGAATTTTATTGCCGGTCGCAGCGGTCAGTGGCTTTTTGAACAACACACCCGTCGTCGCGGCACTGATGCCGATCGTCGACGATGTTTGCAAACGTGTCGGAGCCAGCCCCAGTCGGCTGCTGTTGCCGCTTTCCTATGCCGCGATCCTTGGCGGCATGTGCACCGTGATGGGCACCAGTACCAATCTGATCGTCCGCGAAGAGTACGCGGCACATGGTGGGCATGCGATCGGATTTTTTGCACCGGCATGGGTCGGCATCCCGGCTGCGATCCTGGGGGTCGCCTACATGGTGCTGTGCTCGGAAAAATTGATCCCGTCGCGTCGGCCCGCTGTCAGTGTCAGCGACGATCCCAAAAAATACACCGTCGAAATGCAGGTCGACCCGAATGGTCCGTTGGTCGGCAAAACCATCGAAGACGCCGGGCTGCGAAGTCTGCCTGGGTTGTACTTGGCAGAAATCCAACGTGGCGGCAGTGTGGTCCCCGGCAAACCGACCGAACGGTTACAGGCCGATGACGCATTGATCCTGGTCGGTGCGTTGGACACGGTTGTCGATCTGCGAAAAATCCGTGGCTTGTTAACACCCGATGACCAGGGCCGAAAATTGGAGATTCCGGCTTGGCGGCGAACGCTGATCGAAGCCGTGGTCAGCTCCCGTTGCTCGCTGTTGGGCAAGACGATTCGCGAGGGCCGGTTCCGCAGCAATTACAACGCCGCGGTGGTCGCAGTGGCCCGCGGCGACCGTCGACTGTCAGGCAAAATCGGCGACGTGCGTTTGGAAACCGGTGACGTGCTGTTGCTAGAAGCCTCGCCATCGTTTCTGCACCGCGCGAAAGAACTGAGAGACTTTTATCTGGTCAGCCGCGTCGCGTCCGATTCGATTCGCCGCCACGATCGGGCCTGGCATGCCATCGTGATCATGGTCGGCATGGTGCTGATTGCCGCGTTCAATATCACATCGATCCTGTCCGCCGCGATGGCTGCCGCGATCGCAATGATCCTGTTTCGTTGTTGCACCAGCAACGAAGCCCGCCGCGCCATCGATTGGCGAATCCTGATCGTGATCGGTGCGACAATCGGTATCGGCAAAGCCCTGCATCAAAGCGGAGCCGCTGACAGCATGGCGACATCACTGATCGGTTTGGCACAGGGAAATCCCTACCTGTCACTGGCGCTGGTCTATCTGGTCACGATGCTGTGCACCGAGATGATCACCAATACCGCCGCGGCACTGATCATGTTGACCGTCGCGGTCGGCTCGGCCGAAGCACTGGGGGTGGATGAACTGCCGTTTGTCATCGCGGTCATGATCGCCGCCTCGGCCAGTTTCCTGACCCCGTTCGGCTATCAAACGAATTTGATGGTGTACACCGTTGGCGGCTATCGGGTCAGCGACTACTTCCGGTTCGGATTGCCATTGTCGTTGATCGTGTTTGCCGTCGCCATGACGGTGATCCCCTGGGCGTTTCCGTTCGCCCCGATTGCCAACTAACGGACAACACCGCAATTGGCGCCCCATCTCGAACGAACATGCGTTTTGAAGCCAGCGCTCTTACCGTAAACCGACGCGTCAGTTTTGAAGTTGCGCTTTTATGGTAACCCGACGCGTGAGCGAGGGATTTAGCCAGTTAACGGGATCCCTCTCTCACGCTTCGGGTTACCAAAAAACAATCTGTTAGGCGACAGCCCAACTTCAGCTCACCGGCCAGCGAGGGACCGAACGTGTCAGCGGGGCGGCGATGTATCTAGTACCCAAGGAAGACAGGATTCCTGGGGTTTGCCCCACCCACTTTGAATCCCCAATAGGCAATGGATATGGCTAAGTATTACGTTCAATCTGGCACACTACGAACCACCGTCGAAGCCGAATCGAGTCGCAAAGCGGCTTTATGGGCGGTTCACCAAGCGATGCAGCAGGTGCTGCCGGTGGATGACAATGACCAAACGACGCCGACTTCCAAAACTGAATCGGCTGCGGCAGCCGGCGTGCGTGTGATGGACCAAGTCGTTCGTGTCAGCCAGCTCGGATTTGACGCCGGTGACACCCGCACGTTGTCGACGATGGATGTCGTTCGCGAGTGGAACGACATGTTTTCAGCGCTGGATCGATTGCAGCGGATGCTGCACGAAGGCGTGACGGCCGCCTAACGGGCATGCCGGGATCAATCGTCGTCGCCAACTGCGACAGCGCCGCCGGCCCGCCAACGCAGAAACGAATCCAAGAAGCCCTGCAACTCGCTGCCATCGATGACGCTGTTGAAATTGCCCACGTAGTGACCAGTGCGGGCATCTTTAACGCGTTGGTCGGGGTGCAAAAAGTAATTGCGAATTTGGCTGCCGAATCCGGTTCGGGCCTGGGTCATGTACTTTTTGGCTTCCTCGGCCTCGCGTTTTTCCTCTTCCAGACGCGCCATTTTGGCTCGCAGCATTTTCCAGGCGGTCGCCCGGTTTTGGTGCTGGCTACGCTCGTTCTGGCACTGCACGACGGTGTTGGTCGGAAAGTGGGTCAACCGAATCGCGCTGTCGGTTTTGTTGACGTGCTGTCCGCCAGCGCCACCGGCCCGATAACGGTCTTCGCGGACGTCTTTTTCTTGGATATCGATCTCGATCGAATCGTCGATTTCCGGTGAAACGTTGACGGCGGCAAAACTGGTTTGGCGTTTGCCTTCGCTATTGAACGGGCTGATCCGAACCAGCCGGTGCATTCCTTGTTCGCCTTTGAGATAGCCATAGGCCATCGGGCCGCGAATGGCGATCGAGGCGCTGTTGATGCCGGCTTCTTCGTTGTCGTGTCGATCGAGCAACTCGATTTTGTAATCTTGGCCGACGGCCCAGGCCGAGTACATCCGCAGCATGATGTCGGCCCAGTCATTGGCGTCGGTGCCGCCGTCGCGGGCGTTGATCGTCAAAATTGCTCCGGCGCCGTCATTGGGGCCACTCAGCAGGGCTTTTAGCTCCAATTCGTCGAGGATGTTTTCCAGCCGTTCGAGCTCGCCGGCGACCTCTTCGGCGATCGATTCATCCTCATCGGCCATCTCCATCAGCGCGCTCAAATCCCCAACGCTGCTGGACAATTCGTTCATCGGGCCGACAATGACCTTCAAAGCCTTTAATTTGCCGACGGTGATTTGTGCCGATTCGTTATCATCCCAAAAGCCGGGCTCGGCCATCTGGGCTTCGATTTGTTTGATTTGCTTCGCTTTGCCCTGGTAGTCCAGCGACTCGGCGAGCTGTTTCAGACGTTTTTTGATCGTTTCACTGCGCTGAACCAATTCCGCGTCCATCAGTGATCACATCCTTTTCGTCACTACGACGAATATTTGGTCCGAAAAGAAAATTCAGGTTAAAAACTATACATGGCACGCGTGGTTCTGGCGATGAGTGGCGGAGTCGATTCCAGTGTCGCGGCACACCTGTTGGTGGATGCCGGGCACGAGGTGATCGGCGTGTTCATGCGGCACGGCGAAGAATCCAGCGAAGTCTGCCAGGTTCAACCCGGTCAGGCGGATGCATCGCTGCCCGTATTAGGGGGGCTGCTGCCAGGCCGGGCCGATCACAAACAGGGCTGCTGCACCGCCAGTGATGCCGCCGACGCCAAACGCGTGGCTGCCAAGTTCGGTATCCCCTTTTACGCCTTGGATTTGCAAGCCGACTTTCGCCGCATCGTTGACTATTTTGTCGATGACTACTTGAACGGCCGTACCCCCAACCCCTGCGTCAAATGCAACCACTGGATCAAATTCGGGCGGCTATTTGACTATGCCGACGGCGTGCAAGCCGACTTTGTCGCCACCGGACACTATGCGCGGATGATCAACGGCACGCTGCACCGCGGTTTGGACGGTCACAAAGACCAATCGTATGCGCTGTTTGGGATCCGCCCCGATCGTTTGCCACGGATGATGTTGCCGGTCGGTGATTTCGAAAAAACCGAAATCCGCCGCATCGCCGCCGGGCTGGACCTGGGCGTGGCGGGCAAACGCGACAGCCAAGAAATCTGTTTCGTCACCCAAGGCCACCACAGCGATTTTGTCAAATCCCGGCGACCGGAATTGGTCGGCACCACGGCCGGCGAATTTGTCACCACCGATGGCGCCGTCGTCGGCCAGCACAACGGCTTTGAAGCCTTCACCGTCGGACAACGCAAAGGACTGGGGATCGCGCTGGGAACACCTCACTTTGTCGTCCGCATCGAACCGGACACCAATCGCGTCGTGCTAGGTGATAAAGCGGCCCTCGCGCGCAACCAATTGATCGCCGCTGATGCCAACTGGTTGATCGATCCGGCGCAATTGGCAACGCTACAAGACACATCGCACCCCGCTTCGCCACTATCGGTTCAGATCCGCTACAACGGCTCCCCCGAACCGGCGCGGGTGCACGTCGACCCGACAGCGCCGGAATCGTTTTCGGTCGTGTTTGACGATCCCGTCGACGCCGTCGCACCGGGCCAAGCCGCGGTGGTCTATCACGGCACTCAAGTCCTGGGTGGCGGCTGGATTGAATCGGCGACGGATGTCTGAGGGCCTGGGTTGCGAAACACGGCACCGGCTTTAACACTAACGCTTGATTCCCCTACCGCGACGAATCCTCAGCGAGCGAGACAGATGGCAAAGAAAAAGCGAACGGATGCGGACAAGTCCGACCAGAAAGACGCTCGCGAAGTGGATTTCGAAGCCGCCTTGGCGGAGGTCGAACAGGTGGTCGAGCAACTCGAAAGTGGCGCATTGGGGCTGTCCGATTCGCTGGTTCAATACGAGCGTGGAATTCAAAAGATCAAGCAGTGCCACCAGGTGCTCGAGCAAGCCGAGCGAAAAATTGCGGTGTTGACCGCGGTCGACGAAGACGGCACCCCATCGGTGGAGCCCGTCGAGACCGGGATCCGCAGTAGTCGTCCCAAAGGCGACACTAGTGGAAAGACACGGGCAAAAAGGGTGCCAAAGACGCCCTCCCCCCCGATTAACGACGTGGACGAATCGGACGGGCTTTTTTAGACTCTATCATATCGGTGTTGATCCGATCCCCACTCTCGTTGCCCGTGTCCGATTTGCCTGCTTTGCCAACCGACCGCCCTGAAACGCTGGAATCTGCGCCAAAACGCTCTGACGCCGCCTCAACAGCGGGTGCGCAGCCGCCGGCGAAATCCGCTGCGATAACGGCTGCGCTCAGTGATTTGTTGCCTTCGATTGAACAGGCACTCCAGCAGGCCTGCCAGTTCGGCCCGGGATGCCCGCAACGATTGGGCGACGCCATCCGCTACGCTGTTTTGGCACCCGGCAAACGGCTCCGTCCGGCGCTGGTGCTGATGGCTGCCGAGGCTTGCGGGGGCACTCACGCGGCCGCCATGCCTGGGGCAGTGGCCGTCGAAATGATCCACGCCTACTCGTTGATCCACGACGATTTGCCGGCGATGGACGATGACGATTTGCGCCGCGGGCGGCCCACCGTTCACATTGAGTTTGATGAAGCCACCGCGATCCTGGCCGGCGACGCGCTGCAACCGCTGGCGATCGCCCACCTGTGCCGGCACGTCACTGACCCAGCCCGCGCCGCTCAAGCCGTACAGATCCTGGCCACCGCCGCCGGCCCCGAACACTTGGTCGGTGGTCAGGCAGACGATTTGGCCGCCGAATCCGGACCGCCGCCTCAGACCGACAGCAGCGACGTCGAGGGTGCCGATGAACAGGTCGCGGCGTCAAACCGTATTCAATCCAATCCGATTGAATCCGACGTCGAACTGATCCAGCGTTGGGGTGGTACGCATCGGGCGCTGGAATTTCTGGAGTCGATTCATCGGCGAAAGACCGGTGCCCTGTTTGCCGCTTCACTGGACTTGGGCGCTGTGCTGAGCGATGCGAGCGATTCACAACGCGCCGCACTGGCGGCTTATGCCGCGGACATCGGACTCGCGTTCCAAGTCGTTGACGATTTACTAGATCACACCGCAGACGAAACCCGAATGGGAAAGCGTGTCGGCAAAGACGCCGGACGTGGCAAATTGACTTATCCCGGTTTGATGGGCATCGACCAAGCCCGTGTCCGAGCCGCCGAGTTGATCGAATCGGCACAACAACACACGACCCCGTTTGGCTCCGCCGCAGGGCGATTGAACCAGCTAGCTCACTATGTACTCCAACGCTCGCACTAGAGTGGTTGGAAGGGACGACGCAGCGACGATGACCGACACACAGGACGACGAATTGAACGAGCCGAAACATCCGCTCCTGGCTAGCTTGACCGATGCCACCGGGTTGCGGAATTTCTCGCCGGATCAACTGGACGCCACAGCCGCTGAAATCCGTGACGTGCTGTGCAATCTGTTGGCCACACGCACCGCCCACTTTGCATCCAACCTGGGTGTCGTTGAATTGTGCCTGGCCCTGCACAGTGAATTCGATTTTCGCACCGATCGATTGATCTGGGACACCGGTCACCAAATCTATCCGCATAAATTGGTCACCGGACGCTATGCGGAATTCCCCTCGATCCGCACCCAAGGCGGATTGATGGGCTATCCCAATCCGGCCGAAAGCGAATACGACCTGTTCATGACCGGTCACGCCGGTTGCAGCGTCAGCACCGCAGTCGGGCTGCGCAGCGGTGATCTGATGGTCGGCCAAGCGGATCGCCGCACGGTTGCTGTGATCGGTGACGGAGCATTCCCCAGTGGCATCGTGTTCGAAGCTCTGAACAACGCCGGCGAATTGGAAGACGACCTGACCATCGTCTTGAACGACAACAAAATGTCGATCTGCCCCCGCGTCGGCGCCGTCGCCGGATACCTGGACCGCCTGCGCAGTAATCCCTACTACACGGGATTGAAAAGCGAAGTAGGTAAATTGCTGGAACAGATTCCGATGTTCGGTGATCCCGCCGAACGGTTCTTGGCTCAGATGAAAGAGGGCGTGAAAGCCGGCTTGCTGGGCGGCATGCTGTTCGAGGAACTCAACATTCGCTACGTCGGTCCGATCGATGGGCATGACATCGGGCTGATGCGCAAGTATCTGGCGATGGTCCGCGAGATGAGCGGGCCGGTACTGCTGCATGTGGTGACCGAAAAAGGGCACGGCTACAAACCTGCTGCCGCCGACCCAGTGTTCTTTCACACCCCGCCGGCATTTGAAGATCAAGACGGCAGACCGGTCACGCGCAGCAGCGATGGATTGCCGGCTTTCACCGTCCATGCCCGCAATGCGATCAGCGAAGCGCTCGCGGCTGACGAAAAGGTGTCTGTGATCACCGCGGCGATGTGCCAAGGCAACAAACTGGAACCGGTTCGGGAAAAATTCCCCAAGCAGTTCTTTGACGTCGGCATTTGCGAATCGCACGCGGTCGCCTTCGCCGCGGGTCAATGCAAATCCGGCGCGCGACCGATCGTTGATATCTACAGCACGTTCCTGCAGCGCAGTTACGACCAGATTTTCCAAGAGGTTTCGCTACAGGACCTGCCGGTTGTGTTCCTGCTGGATCGCGCCGGATTGACCGGCCCCGACGGGCCGACCCACCACGGGATCTATGACGTCGGCTACATGCGAATGTTCCCCAACATGGTGGTGATGGCCCCCGGCTATGCAGAGGAACTGGGCATGATGCTGCGAACCGCATTGGCGCATAATCACCCCTGCAGCATTCGTTATCCGAAAGCATCCGCGTTGCAGCGTGACACTGGGATCGCGGATATCGAGATCGGCAAAAGCGAGACCATTCGCAGCGGAAGCGACGGCACGATCGTCGCATTTGGCGCAATGCTGGAAAACGCTTTGGCCGCGGCCGAACTGCTGTCCGGCGAACTGGATGTGACCGTCATCAATGCCCGCTTCGTCAAACCGATCGACACCGACATGGTTCGCCAGTCCGTCGAAACGGGCCGCTTCGTGCTGACGGTCGAGGAAAACGCGATGATGGGTGGATTCGGGTCGGCGTTCCTGGAGTCTGCCACCGAGCAACGACTGGACACTCGCAATGTTCAAATCCTAGGTCTGCCCGACCATTTCGTCGAACACGGTGACCGAAATGATTTGCTGGACCAAAACGGGCTTAGCCCCAACGCCATCGCGGACCGCTGCCGCGAAGCCGCTTTGGCAACTTCGTCCACCTTTTAAACACCAATCTGTTGCTCGGTTGCCCCGGATTACTCCTGATCCAGCTACAGTGATCAAATTGGAATCGGCAGCGACGCTGTTTCCCACTTGGCACTTCACTCCTGTCTCTGGGCGCGGCCCGAAATGAATCACGACGCCGCAGAAGTTTCTCGCAAACGCACTTGGCCCAGCGGTGACCGCGACACTCCTCGCGTGGTCATCCTGGGAGCTCCGGATCGCCAACGGGTCCGTCGAGAATCCATCCGATTGCGGCCGACGATCGCCCAACATGCGGAGATCGTTGCCGAGGATTATGAGTTCGAATACGACTTCGATGATCCCGACATCGATTTGGTGCTGGTGCTCGGCGGCGACGGGTCGATTTTGCAGACCGCGCGGCAACTGGCCGGCAGGCAAATTCCGGTGCTAGGAATCAATTGTGGCAACCTCGGATTTCTAGCCGCGCTCTCGCCCGATGACTTTCTGGAAGTCTGGCCCCGTGTCTGCAGCGGCATCTTTGAAGTCATCGAACACCTGATGTTGGAAGTCAGCGTGATCCGTGATGGAGCAACCGTGGCCGAACAACTGGCGCTCAACGAAGTCGCCGTGTTGGGCGGTCCACCGTATCAGATCCTCGACATCGACTTGTTTGCCGATGGCAATTTGGCCACCCGCTATCGCTGTGACGGATTGATCATCGCCACGCCGGTCGGTTCGACGGCGCACAACCTGTCGGCAGGCGGCCCGATCCTGCGACGCAATTTGCAAGCCGTCGTGATCTCGCCGATCAGTCCTCACACGTTGACCTATCGGCCGCTGGTTGATTCGGCCGACACCGTGTTCGAGTTGACCGTCAGCGAGCCCTACGATTCGACGGGCATCGTCGTCGACGGTCGTATCCTCAGCCAAGTCATGCCGGGCGACCGGGTGCGTGTAAGACGCGCCGCCAGCGCCTTTGAAATGCTGTCGGTGCCCGGACAAAACGACTACCGCACCCTCCGCGAAAAACTCGGCTGGGGCGGTTCGCTGTAGCTGGCTATTGGCGACGTGCGGTGCGGACGATGTTGTCGATCAATTCCTCGTTCATTCGAGCGCGATATTCCATCAAGCTGTTGGGGCCTTGGAAACCGACGACGGTTTCGTCCCATTGAAGTTCTTTGCTGATCATGTGACCGGCATCGAGATCAAACTTGATTTCTCCGTTGCTAAGTTGCTGAACAACTTGAGCGCGGACGGAAGCGGCATCGATCGGAGTCAACGGTTCACTCTGAATCGAAATCGTTGCCACACCGGCTTTGACTTTTTCCAATGTGTACAGTTCACGAATCTTGATCGGTTTGACCAACCCGTCTTCGGTACGGGTTTTGATTTCGCGCGGGACCGCCCAGGAAGCGCCGATCGCGATCGGTTCCTCGGGCAATGCCAGGGTCAGCGACCCCATGCCCAGCGAGGCATTCGTGCCGCCATTGTTTTCTCGGTCGGTTTCCTGACCGCGGGCGTTGATCGAAACGGTCGATAGCTTGCGTCCGATCCGCTCAGCGACTTTGGAGAATTCACGTGGCGCTTCGTCACCGGATTCGCTGGACCAGCGGATCTCGTCTTTTTCACCTTGCTGCTGTGTCATTTCCACCGCATCGACAACGTGATCAAACGTCATCGAATCATCGCTGGCGGCGGCGACATCCCAATGTCGCTTGCTAACCGTATGAACCTGCGAAATTTCTTCGTCGCCCCGGATCCGTGTCTTCGTTTTGGCGACGTGCGTGACTTCGTAATTTAGCCGCTGGCCGTTCTGGAGCGAGTAGCGGAGCAAATAGGTTTGCCCCTCTTCGCTGCGGGCCGTGCCGGCAAACAACGGAGCAACAACGACACAAGCGACGGTCAAAATCAAGCGATTCACGATTCCGGTCTCCCTACACAAAACGGGTGAAATGGACCGTGAAACTCGCAGAAAACCAAATCCGCTGCAAGAGATGTTTTCTTCGCAACCCGACGCGGGGTGCATGTCAGCTTTTGCGGGGACTCTGAGTCTGGCGAAATACTCAATAGGAGTTTTTCAGGTTCTTCGGTTAAACTGCGGTCTTTGTCGGTGACCTGGTAATCCTCGGAGTCAATCGCATGGACGCGAACGAAGTGCAGCTGAAAGAAAAACTCGAACATCATCTCCAAGAAGCCGCACGCGTTGCGGCGGAAATTCAAGCCCTTGAGCAAGGCGAGCAGGTCCCCCACTTCGATCAGATTGAATTGCCCGCTCACCAACTCGGACAGCGATTCAGTCGAGCGATCCAGGAAGAACGGGCTCGTGAGGTCGCCCTTCAGAGGCTCGGGCGGGTGTATTGCCCCGACTGCAAGAAACAGTGCAAAGTCGAGATCGAACCCCGCTCGGTCGCCTCAATGGACGGCCCCATCGAACTGGCCGAACCGGTTGCCCATTGCCGTCGATGTCGACGGTCTTTTTTCCCCTCAGCGGATCCAAATGGGATTCGATAGCCGGCAATCGACACCGGGCTTCAAACGCCAATTGATCTTCATCAACGGGGAGACACGGTCGTTCAAGCGAGCCTCGCTGCTGATGGAACGTGTCAACGGATTGAAGGTCTCCCCCAACACTATCGAGCGAATCTGCTTGGAAGTCGGCAACGAGTTGGCGTCGGTCGCCCAGCAGGACTGGAAGGGCGTGCTCGAGGGCGAAGTCGTCACACCACTGCTCGCGGTGGTCAGTTGTGACGGCGGGCGGATTCGCACTCGCAAAACCGGTTGCGGCCCCGGAGTTCATTTGGACGGCCAAGGCTGGCACGAAACCAAGAACGCGATCTTCGTCAGCGCGACGAGCGAAACATCGGATGCTGATCCCGAGCCGAAACCGCCTGCGTGCTTTCTTGATCGCAACCATGTTGCCAAGCTGTGCGAGACCGCGAAAACCAAAGAAAACACTGGTCGCAATCAGTCTCTGCCAGAGGCCAAGAACTCGGCATCGAAGCGGAATGGCAAGCGTCAGCACGCCAAACACAAACCTCAAAAGGTCCATCGGACGCTGATTTCAAGCATGCGAAAATCGAAGGAGTTCGGCGTTCAGATGCGGCGTGAAGCGAGTCGCCGAAAGTTTGATCAAGCTCCGCGGCGAGCCTTTGTTGGTGATGGCTTGAGCTGCAACTGGAAGATCCACCAAGAGCACTTTGGAGACTATGTTGGGATTCTCGATTTCATTCACGCCGTGACCTACCTTCACCGCGCATCGCTCGCTTGCCGTGGCAAGGGTGACGCGGCGTGGGAGAGCTATACGCGTTGGATGACGATGACGTGGCAGGGTAACGTTGCCGATGTGATCGCGGAGCTTTCCGTCCATCGATCAGGCTTGGGCGCCGCTGCGGCTGATGCTGATGCTGATGAGGACGATCCGAGGGAACAACTTCGGCAGATTATCGGCTACTTAACCAACAACCGCGATCGGATGCATTACGCTCGTTATCGTTGCGAGGGTCTGCCGACGACCAGTGCGTGGATGGAATCAGCGGTCAAAGAGATTAACTTTCGGACGAAGGGTTCGGAGATGTTTTGGAACAATCCGGCCGGTGCCGAGGCGATCCTGCAAATCCGAGCCGCTTCGCTCAGCGACGACGATCGACTCGCCCGCTACCTGGCAGGCCGTCGCGGCTCCAGCCGACTGCGCAAGGCAAACCAATCCGCCGCTATCGCCGCCTGAATCTACAATCCCTGACATGCACCCCCCGACGCGTAAGCGAGGGATTTTCGCGATTGACCGAATCCCTCGCTTACGCGTCCGGTTAGGAAAAATTGATGTCGGATGCAAAATCGCTGGCTTCACAGCTCACGCATCGGAAGATGAAAGCAACCGCCACTTAAAAGAATCCGCCGCCACCGCCGCCCATCCCTCCACCGCTGCCAAATCCTCCGCCGAACCCTCCCCCTCCGCCGCCGCCACCAAATCCGGAAGGCCCTCTGGCGGGCACCGACACCTCCACCTCTTCGGAAACCGGGTCAACCGCAAACGAATTCTCGCGGAGCGTTTCAATCAGTTTTTCAATGTCGCGATGGACGTCCAAGGTCGTGGAAATAATGAGCGACGGGCGAGCGCCTGGAAACGGTGCCATCGTGGAATTACCGCCCAACGATTCCCAGGTATCCGGCGTAATCGAGGTTTCGATCAGACTCATCAACGAATCGTAGTCGCCGGCCAGCGTTAATCCCTCCAGCCAATAGATCCGCCGCAGCAGACTGTCCTCCGCCGCCTCTCGTGTGGTCACGGTATACACGTTGTTGATCACCGCTAGCGTCAAATCCAAATTGCGCAACATCTGCGGGAACAGATCTCGAGCCGGTAACTCACCCAGCTTGTACGTAACCGGAATTTCGGAATCGATCCCGATTTCTTCCAATCCACGAGCGTCGATCACAATCGGTATTTCCAGCTTCTGACTGATGCTCGCGATCGCTTCACGCAGCGGTGTCTGGTCAAAGTCGAAGTTGACTGGTTTTGCAAGCGTCATTTCACTTTGACGCATCATCTGGTCATCGGCGTTTAACCATTTGCTGGTTCCGATACCATGGTGCACGAGCGCATGGTGGTCAGTGGTAATCACCAACCCTTCGCTTTCGATGGTGGCTTTCAATCCCAGCGGTGACAGCAGTTTCCGCAGGGCGGTCCGCAGGGGCTGGGCCTGAGAGGAATGAGTGATCATGGCTGACGGGTCGAGCTCGGCGTATTGAATCGCTCGTTCATCTAAAATCACTGGCAGGCCAAGTGCCTTTTCCAGTTCGCTGTCGATATTGGAAAGCGAGTTGTTGATCACCATGTCAATCGGCATGTCGAGTTTCATTTGCAACGACTCGGCCAACGGCCCTTCCGCAGTCGCCGGGCGATAGCGGCGCTGCAAGATGACACGTTCAATGCCACCGGACGCAGCAGTGCCAACATTTGGCGGCTGCACTGCGAGATTCCCTGCGGCGACATTCCCTGCGGCAGGTTGCCCAGCGGTGGAAGCCGCGGTGTTGGCTGTTGCATCGGTTTGAATGACCGGTGCCACCGCTTGCGTGACAAACGGAGTTTCAACGGTGATCCTATCAGACCCGTTGTTGGATGCATCAGCGACGTCCAGTCCGGGCAAAACCAGCAGCGCCGCGAGCGCGGCGGCGGTTGATACGCCGACAACTAAATTCCAAGGATTCATGATTCGGTTTCCTGAAGCGAGAAGGGGGTGGAGAAGTTGATCCGACAGAGGAGGTGTGGGCAGTGGCCCGGAGCCGATGGTGGCCAGCAGCGACGCGCCGGCCGCAGATGCCTCGCCGGCGCTGACGGTCGTCGATCCGGCAGCGGCGAGTGCCAGCACCGGCACCACACCACGGCGGCGAAGTCGATCGGCCAACAATCGTTTCCCACGTTGTAGGCGACCGCGAACCGACCCCAGTGTGGTTTGAAAGTGATCGGCCATCCCCTGTAGCGAACTCCCCTCGTACAGTTGCATCACCAGCGCAGCGCGGTACTGTTCCGGTAACGAGGCGAGTTCCTCATCCAACACAATTGCATCGTGCTGGCGCGTGATGTTTCCCAGTGGGTCGTCGTCGATCGTCACCGGTTCGGCCGTGCTTTCAGAGGGAAGTTGATGGCGAGAGAGAGTCGCGTAGGCGGCGCGCTGTGCGACCCGATGCAACCATCCGGCCAA
Source organism: Stieleria tagensis (assembly GCF_024129865.1). Classification (GTDB taxonomy): domain Bacteria; phylum Planctomycetota; class Planctomycetia; order Pirellulales; family Pirellulaceae; genus Stieleria; species Stieleria tagensis. The sequence continues at coordinate 23,847 of NZ_JAMYFE010000043.1, forward strand.
GCATTCGGGACGTCTGATTTTCCCGCTGCTTCTGGCCAGCATTAAAAACGTGCTTTGATAGGCATCGTCGGCGTCGGCGAGGGTGCGGCATTTCCGACGACACACCGTCAGCACCATCAGCGAGTGTCGCTGGACGAGAACGGCAAAGGCATCGGAGCAGCGATCACGCGCCCAAGCATCCAGTAATTCGGCGTCGTTGAATGTCCGTAGCGAGGCAAGCTGCCCGGCGTCGTCGGCCAAATCGCTGTCGCCCGTTTCGTCTTGATTGGTCATTGTTTTCATGGCATTTGGAATGTTAGTGAGACCAAACGGTCAAAGTGCGCGCGAAAAACCAGAATTTCTTTGATAGCGTTCGCGCACACGCCGTCGACGGACCTAGGTGTTTTCTGCCGATCAGACTACCCCTGGACGCGAGCAACTGCTAACGTAGCAGCATCGCGTCGCACACCGGCGGTCGGGTCCACGGCACTTTTTGCCACCATGCAAATCGCCATGACCCGATCGCCGGCGTGTGACATCCACGGTCACTGAAAACAACCTGTCGTGATGGCCTGAGAGTCCGACCAGAGAGGTTCTCCCGACTGCGTATTCGCAGGGCGCGGAGTGTTTTCACTATCCTCAAGATGTCACGTTTCCTTACCTGCGTTTTTCCCCAGCAGCGATGTTCTGTCGCTCTGGCGCAGCCGAGGTGGTGCAGTTTGGCGCGGTCTTTTCCAACGCCTGACTCATTGAAACACAATTCTTTTGTCCACCCCATCTGATCCCGACGCGGACGACACCGGCAATTCAGCCTTTGACTCGGCCCAGAGCGATTTCGCTGCCAACGCCGATTCACCGCCAGATCTGCCGCGAGATCTTTTTTATGAACCGCCCGGCACCGGTGACGACGTGCGTTTGGTTGCGTCTCCGCGGAACGAAGCCGGTGAATTAGACCACACCGAAAAATTGGCTCGGTGCGAGCAATTGATCGACTACCAATTCCGTGACCAGGACCTGCTGCGATCGGCCTTGACCCATGCCTCCGGTGCGTCACATCGTTTGGCCAGCAATGAACGCCTGGAGTTTCTGGGCGATGCGGTCTTGGGGTTCGTCGTGTGCGCTTGGCTGTACGACGACTATCCAGATTACAACGAAGGCGATTTGACGAAGATTAAATCCGCCGTGGTCAGTCGCCGCACCTGTGGCAAAGTGGCCTGCAAAATCGGGCTCGACGAGTGCTTGATCGTCGGCCGCGGTGTGACTCGCAATCGCAGCTATCCCAGATCGCTGGTCAGTGATGTGTTTGAATCAATCGTGGCGGCACTGTTCTTGGACGGCGGCAATGACATCGTCCGCGAGCGACTGAAACACTGGCTGAAAGCCGAAGTTGAATTGGCGGTCAAAAGCCAAGGATCGACCAACTACAAATCCACGCTGCAGCAACGCGCCCAGCGCGACATCGCTTGTACGCCGATGTATCGGATGAAAGGTGAAAGCGGTCCGGACCACCGCAAATCATTCTTAATCAGCGCCGTCATCGACGGCCAGGAATACATCGCCGCCTGGGGCACCAACAAGAAAGAAGCGGAACAAAAGGCAGCCGCTAACGCGCTAGCACAAATGAACGACGAACCGCTGCCCTATCCGTTGGACGAACCCCCGGAACCCGCTCCGCCAGAATGAACCAGCGGAGCGTGATTTTTGAAATTGCGTTTTATCCCAACCCGACGCGTCAGTATTGAAGATGCGCTTTTCATCACAACCCGACGCGTGAGCGAGGGATTTAGGGTTTTAACGGGATCCCTCGCTGACGCGTCGGGTTACCCTTCCCACGCTTATTTACCTTCGAGGATCAATTCAATCGCCTCTCCCGCGGGCGAGCGAATGCAAAGCTACTCCTGGGCGCTAAACCCTCGTTTGCGCAGCAGCGCCCCGGTGTCGACGTCACGCCCACGGAACGCCCGAAAGCCATCGGCCGCATCAATCGTGTCACCGACTTTGAAGACATTCTCGTACAGGCTTTTGGACAGTGCGGGATCGTAAAACGACCCGGCTTCCTCAAAGGCTTCGGCCGCATCAGCGGTCAATGCATCCGCCCACAGGTAGCTGTAATAGCCGGCGGAATAACTGTCGCTACTGAAGATATGCGAGAAATGTGGCGTGCGGTGACGCATCGGTAATTCCGCAGGCATGCCGATCTCTTCCAACGTCTGGCGTTCAAAAGTATCGGGATCAATTTGGGTTTGGTCACTGGTATGCAATTTCATATCCATGATCGCGCTGGCCAAGTATTCGACGGTCGCAAACCCCTGGTTGAACGTCGATGCCTTTTTGATCTTATCAATCAACTCCTGCGGCAATGGCTCGCCGGTCTCATGATGCAAACAATACTTCTGCATCACTTCGGGCGTGTCCAACCAATGCTCCAATAATTGCGACGGGAACTCCACGTAGTCGCGGGCGACAGCCGTCCCGGCCTGTGACGGGTATTTGACGTCCGAGCACAGACCGTGCAACGCATGCCCAAATTCGTGAAACAAGGTGACCGCGTCGTCCCACGAGATCAGTACCGTTTCGTCTTCGCCACCGGGGATGAAGTTCGAATTATTGGAAACGATCGGTGTTCGCGGTTGCCCCATGTTTTCTTGAACACGATAGGCCGTCATCCAAGCGCCACTACGTTTGCCGGCGCGGGCATAGGGATCAAAATACCACAGCCCAGCGGGCTGGCCGTCACGATCGCGAACCTGCCAGACACGGACGTCGGGATGAAACACCGGAACGTCAGTCGCGGGCTCAAAGGTCAACCCGAACAATTCCCCTGCCACCCAGAACATGCCTTCACGCAGCTTTTCCATTTGCAGATACGGTTTGACTTCGCCAAGATCCAGATCGTATTTCGCCTTGCGCACCTTTTCTGCGTAGAAACGGTAATCCCAAGGTTCGATCGTGACTTTGCCATCAGTTTCTTGATCCGCGATCTGTTGCATGTCGGCGACTTCCTCGTGAACCCGCGCGACCGCTTTGGACCAAACCTTGTTCATCAGTTCTTCGGTCGCTTCGGGGGTCTTGGCCATCGTCGGTTCCAATCGCCAATGCGCATGCGTGGGATAACCCAACAATTTGGCGCGTTCACGGCGCAGCCCTAGGATTTCGGTGATCAACGCGTTGTTGTCGTGATCGTCCCCGTTGTCACAGCGGTTGTAATAGGTCCGCCAAACCTGTTCACGCAGCGGGCGATTCTGGGCGTAGGTTAGAAACGGATCCATCGACGATCGAGTGTTGGTGACGGCCCACTGATCCGGTTTCTCGCGTTCGATCGCCGCCCGTTTCATCGCGGCAATGACACTGGTCGGCAAACCGGCCAAATCGGCTTGGCTGTCGACCCAAGTGACATAGCCTTTTTCGTCTTCCAAAACGTTCTGACTGAAATCCGTAAACAACCGCGCCAATTGACTGTTGATCTGTGACAATCGCGCCTTGTCTCTGGAATTCAGTTGCGACCCACGACGCACGAAGGTCTTGTACAAATCATCGATCAACCGCCGTTGGGCGACGGTCAGTGAGGATTTGGCGTCACTGTCATAAATCGCTTTAAGCCGCGCGAAAAGTTTTTCATTCTGATAAATACTGTCCGAGTGAGCGGACAGTTTGGGAGCGACCACACGTTCGATGTCCGGGACGGGGCCCAGATTCAAATTGGATGCGTAGACACCAAAGATGGCATCGAGACGATCGAGCGCGCGGCCGGAATTTTCCATCGCGACCACTGTGTTCTCGAACGTCGCCGGTTCGGGATTGTCGGCGATGGCTTGGATCTCATCGGTGGTCATTTCGATCGCGGCGTCGAACGCGGCAACCATTTCTTCGGGACGAACTTTGTCCCAGGGAGGAACGCCTCCATAGGGGCCCGTCCATGGCTTCAATAAAACCGAATCGGTCATCGTATTTTGCTCCTTGCGTGTGGAAGTTTCGCTTTCCAGGGCACTCTCCTGGGCATTCAGCAAGCCGGCGGTCAATACAAGTGTCCCGCAGAACAAGTTCGCAGCGATTTTCTGGATCATGATGGGTCAGTGGTGGTGAATCGAACAGCTTGAAAAAACGGTCATGCCAAATCCATGTCGGTCAACATTTCGGGTTGGCTGCCGCGTTTGGCCCGATTGCGTTTGTAAATCAGGTACAAGGCAACGGCGGCCACGGCCAGCAATGATATTCCTAGCAGTGGACGGTAAAAAATCCAGGCGATCCCGATCACAGTCAACGCCCCTGCGATCGTCAACAGTCCGGCAACGATCGCCGTCCCAAATCCGACCAGTGATCCGGCGATCGGCAGCACATCTGCCAGTACCACCAACGGTCGCAACAACATGGACAAACCAATAAACATCACCAGCGAACCGCCCCCACGCAACATCCAAGTCATGACGCGATTGGCCGATACCTCCTGGGCAATCATTTCCGCCGCACTGAGTGTGCCGTCGCGCAGCACATTGATTGTGGTCCCGAATTTTGTTTGATAAGGGCTGAACGTCTCACCGCTTTGCTGGCTCATTAAACTGACCGTCTGGACCGGTGTCGCCGTGAACCAGATTCGCGTGTCGCCGATTTGCGGTGCCCCAGACGGGGACGGTTCCGCGCCAATGGATCCTTCGGTCATCAGGCTGTTGGGTGTCCCGACTTCCGGATCGACCAATTCAAACAACGGTTTCTTCTCACCGTCCTGCTGCTTGGTTACCGCTGGATCGAACCGCTGTGAATTGCCGCCGCTCAGACCGGACTGCGGCGGTGCCAGGTTCGCAGAAAGATAGATGCGAGACTGGCCGCCGGGGCCATCCTTGCGGATCGAGGCGGCACGGGCGTATTCGGCTGGGACATTTGATTCGTCCAGTTCAACGGACTCATTTCCCGAGATCATATTGATCAGTGAATCGGGCAAACGGAATTGCCCCAAATTCACGTCTTGAGCTTGCTGGACGCGTTTAGAAAACAAAGCCTGGGTGGGGTTTTGATGGGTTGCTGCTTCGTCAAATCCGTCGGATGAAATCACACCGGGCGCCCAGTCTTTGTGATAACTGTACGTGGTCGTGGTTCGCGTCCCGCCGCCCAATTTCTTCTCTCGGTCGGTCTGTTTGTCTTCGACCCACTGGTACATCTCTACATGTCGGGTCAGCCGGATACCGTTGTATTCCAACCCAAACGCTTCGTCGCGGAGCAGGTCCCCGGTTTGAACCGTGCCCCCGGCATGCACCAATTTGCCCTCGTTGGCCGGATCGATCTGATCGGGTTGAATGTCGATGACGACCTTGGCGCCTTCCTTCAGTCCTTTCGCGGTCCGCACCGCCCGGCCCTCGTTCCAGAACAGCAGCGGAACCGAAACCAGGATCAACAGTCCGCCAAACAAGATGCCTTTGATCGCGCCGCCGATGCGTCCAAACCAAGACTGTTCTGAGACATAAGTCCCCATCTGAACTTTCTCCCCAAAAGAAATCTCAACGAAGGGTCAATTCTGGCCGCTACTCTAGCAGTTTTGGGCGAAAGGCTGGACGAGGGGGTGCCGATCGGGGCGACAATTTTCGATCATTCCGACCTCTCGGACTGCATCCGCCGGATTGGCAAAAGCGGCACAGTTGGAACACTCACTCGGATTCTACGACAGTTGTTCGATTGCCCACTCGGCCCCGCCCCCCATGGCAACGTACACAGCTTTCAGGGCCTGCATGCAATCAGTCCCCACCACCGCGCCGGAACTTTCGACCATCGGTGCTTTCAACTTGCTTGCGACTTAGGGTCCCACCCCATGCTCCGTGTCCTCGCCGTCATGTTCATCTTGTTTACGCTGTCCGCTTGCTTTGGCACCGCGATTGTCCTCACTGTGCCCCCGGTGGAATCAGCGCCCGAATCGACGTCCGACGACCTGGCAGACGCTGGTGACCGGAATGCATCAAGTGCGACATTCAATTCGGCGACGCCCGACCTACCGGACCGGATCCCGGGCCGCGAATACGAAAGCTACCAAGGTCTCGGTATCATTTCATCCAGCAAACAAGGCAACGGTGAAATGCGAACCTACCGAATCAAAAAACCGACCTGGGATCCCAAAGCCGCCGCCCCCACCCCAGGCACCGTCCGCGGCAATCCATTCTCCGATCAGCACCAATAAAACCCCTTTCCCCTTTTTTGGGGCCATTTCATCCAGCAAACAAGGCAACGGTGAAATGCGAACCTACCGAATCAAAAAACCGACCTGGGATCCCAAAGCCGCCGCCCCCACCCCAGGCACCGTCCGCGGCAATCCATTCTCCGATCAGCACTAATAAAACCCCTTTCCCCTTTTTTGGGGCATTGATGACTGTAATTAATCTTGCGATTTACTTCGTGTTGTTCGCTTTGATCTTGTTGGGCTGGGAGATTGGATCACCAGCCGGCAACCTCTGGGGACTCGTCGGAGCGATTGCGTTTCCGTCAGTCGTGCTCAGTGTCTTCTTTGGGATTTGGTCGTTCTTAGCGTATCTGTTTCCCTATTTCCCGCCTTGCTCTAACTGCGGGAACGGAGCCAACAACGGCAAATTTGAATCGACAGCGGACGACACAGTGGTATTCACCTGCTCATGTGGTGCTGCGCACCGAAAAACAACGGATAGAATCCATTGCCGTCGGGACGGTGAATGGATCCTCTACAAACGACGCAACAAATTCGGAAGGTGGAACGAGACCTGAACAATGAAGACAGAAAGATATTCCTGCCCCCCCACCATTCTTCTGTCATCTCCAAGTCGCACCAATAAAACCCCTTTCCCCTTTTTTCAGGCGAAGGCGTGACGCAGCATGTCGAGGCTTTTGGGGATGGCGGTTTCGTGTGATTCCTTGCCTTCGAATTCCAGAGAGATGTAGCCTTGGTAGCCGACATCGGCCAGGATTTTTGCCACTCGGTCGTAGTCGATTTCCAGCGTGTACCATGTGCCGCCGCCGTAGTAGGTCTTGGCCTGTACAAAAACCGCTTCGGGTGCCAACTGTTGGTACTGCTGATATTGGTTCTCTAAGAAATTGCCGGTGTCCAACGTCGCGCGCAACCAAGGCGAATCAATTTCATTGATCAACCGCAGCACGCCAGCGGCGGTGCGTCCCAAGCCCCAGTGGTTCTCCAGCCCCAGCACCACACCGCACTTCTCCGCGATCGGCAAACATTTCTCCAGTCCTTCTCGCACCCAAGCGAATCCGTCTTCGTCGCTGTAACCGTCCAAGCGTGGCTCGATGCCTTTGTTGGCCATGAGTTCGTCAAAGTCTTTGGAGGTCCCCCAACGCCCAGTGTTGACGCGGATCGTGGGAATGCCCAACGCATAAGCGAGTTCGATGCAATGAATCGTGTGGTCGACATTTTCCTGGCGAGTGTCGGCGTCGGGGAAAACGAAAGATTGGTGCGTGGAGAAACCACACAAATCCATCCCGGCGCGAAAGGCTCGCTGTTTGATCCGTTGCAGCGTTGCGTTGGATTCACTTTGCATTTGCACATGCAAGATTTCGACACCGTCAAATCCCGCTTCGCCGGCCAGATCGACACACTGCTCAATCGTTAGCTTGCTGTCATCGCGGTAGCGCCAGTAGGAATAGGTGGAAACGGCGATTCGATTGGGATGACGTTTGATCGCCTTTGATTGGAGCTGGTCCGGTTCTGCCGCGAGCAGTGAACGAGTGCCACAGCCAACCGCTGCAGACGCAGCCAACGCGCCTGCTACAAACTGACGTCGGCCGATCGATTGCCCCAAAGTCCGATCCGTTGGTTGATCCATAGAGTCGCTCATCGGAATTCCACAGGGTTATAGGTTCAAACAGAAAAGAAACGACCTTGATCTCAATCGTAGATCAAATGGCCCGAACGACGGGTCAAAAATTCGTCGACGCCGGCTCGCGTGATGGACATCACCTGGTCGACAGACTGCCCGGATTCAATGGCATCCAACGTGGGACGGCTACCCAATAGCCGCATCGCATCGCCAGCGTTCCATTGCTGGCCGTATCGTTTCTGCAGTGTGACCGCCAGCGCGACCCCCAGTCGCAACGGATCAAACTGTTCACGATCGGTGACGATCAAATTCACACCCCCACAGGATTCATCGCGGTAGCGGCTCGCGTCGGGTGTGAAACGAATCGGCACAACGGTCACGCCAGACAGTTTGCATTGCTTCAACTCCGCTGCAAACGTCAGTGGATCGATCCAAGGGGCACCAATCACTTCAAACGGCGTGTCGGTTCCGCGCCCCACAGAAAGATTCGTGGTTTCCAACATTCCGACGCCCGGATACAGCATCGCTTGGGTCAGGTTTCGCATGTTCGGCGATGGGTTGATCCATAACAGCCCCGTTTGGTCCCACCACATTTGCCGTCGCCAACCATCGCACTGCACCACATCCAACGGGCACGTTAAACCCAACTCGGCATGAAACAGTTTTGCCAGTTCACCGATCGTCATGGCGTGTCGGATTGGCAACGAATGAAACCCAACAAAAGACTCTTGTCCGTCGTCTAACATCGGACCGGAAACGGTTTGTCCGGTGATCGGATTCGGCCGATCCAAGACCACAAAACGTTTGCCATGCTCATCGGCGGCCTGCATGGCTTCACCCATCGTCGAGATGTAGGTGTAAAACCGTGCTCCGATATCCTGGATGTCGAACACCAAGACATCGATTTGGTCCAGCATCTCGGCCGTTGGTCGCCGCGTCTTGCCGTACAGGCTAAAAATCTCGACGCCTGTTTGTGTGTCGGTGCTGTTACCAATCGCCGCAACATCCAGTTCACCTCTAAACCCATGCTCGGGACTAAACAGCGCCGTCAATTGAACCTGGTCCGATTCCGCCAACAACTGCGCCGTGCTTGTGCCATCACGACAGCGACCGGTCTGATTGGTGATCAATCCGACACGTTGCCCCCGCAGCATTCCAAACCCATCGCGGCGAAGCACATCGATACCGGCCAAAACGACAGGCAACGACGGTTGCACCGATGGCTCTTGTCCCACTGCCGTGCCAGCCGCTCCGGTTCCAACAAACGCCGGCAAATTGACACCCCAGCAAGCGAGCAGCACCAGGCCAACTCGCAGCACATACTTGGCAATATCCGCGGACGCAAAGAAAAACAACTTCATGGGGAATTCAGCGAACTGCGTGCGTGACGTGGAAAAACAAACCCGGCCAATGAGCCGACGGCGAAGGTGGTGGTCGAACCGATCAATGCCAACCATGGCCAAGCCACTCGATCGGCTCCCTCGGGGGTCTTCAGGATAAATGATACCGTGACCAAGACGACGATGCCGGCAACCGCACCAATCAACACAGCCGTTTGACTGGCGCGTCGGCGAGCAATCCCCAACGCAAACAGCCCCAACAGAATCCCTGCCGAAAAACCAGCGATTTTCAACGCATTGTTGATCACCGATTCGTCCAGTGTATTGGCCCAGATACTGACCGCGATTTGCAGGACGCCAAAACCGACGGTCATCCAGCGCGAGACCCGCAACAACTGGCGATCGCTGACCGGCTGACGTTTCAACGGCACATAAAAATCGTTGACCAGCGCGGACACCGATGCACTGAGTGAACTGGACAGCGTCGACATGGCGGCGGCCAGGATCGCCGCCAACATCAATCCGATCAGCCCGACATTTTTGGGGAAGTGATCGACGATGAAATGGGCAAACACTTTGTCCGGTTTGATCGAATCGGTCAGCGGATAGTGCGAGTAAAAACAAGCCAACTGGACGCCAATCCACAAAAACAAGGCGAACTGCACCACGACCACAATCGAACTGAGGAACACCGCGCGTCCGGCGTCCTGCTGGGACCGGGCGCTCAAGTAACGCTGCACCATCATGTGATCGGTGCCGTGGGTGCCGATCGTCAACACCGCACCGCCGATCAGCCCCGCCCAAAGGTTGTAGGGATTCGACAGCGAAAATTCGGGATTGAACAACACCGACCGGTCGGTGCGACCGGCAAACGACCAAATCTCTGACCACCCGCCGGGTATCAGATGAATCAAAATTGCAACCGCGGCAATGCCACCGATCACGTAGATCACAAACTGGATGCAATCATTCCAAATCACGGATCGCAGCCCGCCAAAGAAGGTGTACAGAATCGTGACGCTGCCGACCACGACGACGCACTGCACAAACGGCCAATGAAAGACCGCTTCCAAAACGGCGCCCGCCAGATACAACCTCAACCCGTCGCCCAAATTCCGGGTGACGAGAAACAACAACGAGGCGAACGATTTGACCTTGCTGCCGAGCCGTTTTTCGAGCACCTGGTAGGCCGACATCAATTTGCCGTCGAAATACAAGGGCAAAAACACCATCACGACAATGGTTCGACCAAGCACGAACCCCAACGCGATCTGCAACCAACGCATCCCGGTTTCACCGTAGCCGACGCCGGGCAAACTGAGCACGGTCGCCGTGCTGGTCTCGGTCGCAACGATCGATCCCAAGATCGCCCACCAGGGCAGTGAACGACTGCCCAATAGATACGACTCGGTCGTCGTGTTCTTGCGACCGGTGATGAAACCGATCGCGATCGCCACCCCCAGCAATCCAACCAGCACCAGCCCATCGATCCATCCGAGTTCAACTGCCAACGAAGCCACCTACCGTCTATGCTTGTGCCGAAGTGATCGAGGAATGTTAACACAACTTGCCGTCGCCCTGACGAACCCACGCAATGTCCCACCAGCCAGCTGAACCCGAGATCGACCAGCTAACCACCGAGGCGTCGAATCCACGGTCCCGACAAATCGATACCCTGTCGACGCTCGAAATCGTCCGTTTGATCAATGCCGACGACGCCTTGATCGCGGCCGCGGTCGAGGCGGAGTCCGATGCAATTGCTGCGGCCATCGACGTCATCACCGACCGACTCCGCCAAGGCGGCCGATTGGTCTACATCGGCGCCGGAACGTCGGGTCGATTGGGTGTACTGGACGCCTCTGAATGCCCACCGACTTTCAGCACACCGCCGGAAATGGTCGTCGGATTGATTGCCGGCGGTGATTCGGCGCTGCGGCAAGCGATCGAAGGCGCCGAGGATGATCCGCAACAGGCCGTCACGGATCTGGCGGCGATCGAGTTGTGCGATCAAGACGTGCTGGTCGGAATCGCCACCAGTGGTCGCACGCCTTACGTGATCGGAGCCCTGCGACATGCGGCCGATGTGGGAGCCTACCCGATCGGCCTGGCCTGCAACGCGGACTCGCCGATGGCCGACGTTGCCAGGCTGATGATCACCCCGATCGTCGGTCCGGAACTGATTAGCGGTTCGACACGCATGAAAGCCGGCACAGCCACCAAATTGGTCTTGAACATGTTGACCACCGGCACGATGGTTCGACTGGGAAAGACCTATGGCAATTTGATGGTCGATCTGCGAGCGTCGAATTCAAAACTGCTGGCACGCAGCATCCGTTTGGTTTCGCAGCTAACCGGACTCGACCGCGCCCAGGCTGCGGAGGCACTTGATCAATGTTCGGGCGAATTAAAAACGACCGTCGTTGCGGTGCTGCGTGACGTCAGCCCCGATTCGGCCCGCGCTCTTTTAAAACAATTCGGTGGCCAATTGCGACCGGCCATTGCGTCCCACTTACCTCGTAATCAACCATGACTGAATTTTCGCGGACCCTTTTGATCGGCGTTGATGCCGGCGGCAGCAAGACCACCGCTTGGGTCGTCGATGAAGCCGATGCGTTGGAACTGATTCACCCACAACCATTGGGACGGGGATCCAGCGGTCCGGCCAATCCCACTGCGAACGGGTTTGACACGGCATGCCGAGCGATCGAACAAGCGATTCAGAACGCTTTGGTTGACGCCGGCATCCGGCTGGACCATGCGACCCAACCCTGTCAAATCAAACTGTGTTTGTCGGTCGCCGGTGTGGGTCGGGAGCGTGAAAAACAACAGATGACCGATTGGGCTCAGACACGTTTCAATCCGGCTAGCCTGGCGGTGACCGATGATGCCCAACCGATCCTGGCAGCCGCATCGCCACAGCAGGTCGGCATCGCGTTGATTTGTGGGACGGGATCCTATGCCTGGGGACGCGGTGTTGACGGGCTGACCGATCGCTGCGGCGGGTGGGGGTATTTGTTTGGCGATGAAGGCAGCGGGTACGCGATCGGAGTTGCCGGCCTGACCGCGGCAGCAAAATTTGCCGATGGACGTGGCGAGCGCACCGTGTTGCTAGACGCGCTGTGCCAATGGCTGAAGATCGAAAAATCATCTCAGCTAATTGAAAGTATTTACGGTGGATCGACCGACCGTGGCGCCGTGGCGCGATTGAGCGAAGTCGTGTTCGCTGCGGCGTCCGAGGACGCGGTCGCTTCGGGGATTGTTGACCAAGCCGTCGAAGGACTCTCTGCGATGGTTCATTCACTGGCCCCACGACTGAATTTCGGCTCCGAAGATTCGGGGCTGTCACCGATTCTGGCACTCGGTGGAGGCGTCCTGGTGCATCAACCGCTGCTGCGGCAACGATTGGCTGAAAAGCTACCGGACCTAGCAGAAAAAATGGCGGTGGTCAGCACACCGGTGGCAGGGGCGATTCGCATCGCCGGCGCCGAATAAAGCGAACGACCGGCGATCGATCGCAACCGTTTGCCCGGGATGCAGCGGTTTTCGCGTCATCAACGAAGCTGTCATTTTGCCGGCCATGGTTTCCGCAGAACGTGGTCGCGGCGGGCGCGGTTGATTAAGATGCACGTCCCGCCAGTCCCACCCAATCCCTCCAAAATCTGTCTCGTCGGCCGCAGTCACTGCGAATCGATGGGGACATCCATCGCATGATTGCACTGCGTCCTGCCCCGCCGCCGCTCGGCCGATTCAACGCTGCCATTCCCAACCGACGCGCCCAATCGCCGCTGATGGTGTCCCTGCTGATGGCATGCTGCCTGTGCTCGGTGACAGCGGCACAAGACGAACTGCCACCGGTGACCGCCGCGCGAATTCGTGTGGGGCAATCCAATTCGTCGTACCAATTGCTGGGCACGGTCACGCCAAGCCGCAAAACGACAATCGGTTGCGCACTGGCCGGACGCGTCCGTGAATTGACGCTCAAACGAGGTGCCCGACTGGAAGCTGGCGATTCGATCGCTCAGCTACAAACCGAGGTCGTCAAGATTGAATTGGAAGCCGCCAAAGCCCAGCTTCGTTTGGTCCAGCATCAATTGGCCGAACTGGAAACCGGATCGCGTGATGAAGACATCGCCGAAGCCAAGGCGCGTATGGAAGCCGCCGCCGCCATCGCGCTGCGCTCGTCCAGCCAATTGCAACGTATCGAACGGTTAATCGAATCCCGCGCCGCGTCGGCCGACGAAGTCGATGTGGCGATCGCCGAAGCGGATTCGTCGAAAAAGCTGTTGCTGGCCGAGACGATCGCCCACCAACGTTTGGTCGCCGGGCCGCGCGCCGAACAAGTTGCCCAGGCCCAGGCGAGTGTGGACCTACAACGCGAACAGGTTCGATTGTTAGAAGATCGATTGCAAAAGCACACCGTGATCGCACCGTTCGATGGATACATCACTGCTGAATACACCGAAGCCGGTGCCTGGATCACAGCCGGCGCACCGGTGATCGATTTGATCGAACTGGACACCGTGCAGGTTGAAGTCGCTGTGCCTGCAGCCCAAATCGTGTCGCTGAAACCCGGCCAATCAATTCGCATTGAATGCTCCGAACGACCACAGGAATTGCTGCTCGGTACGCTCGAACGCATCGTCCCGTCGGCCGACACGCGGGCACGAACGTTTCCGATTTTGATCCGCGTTGAAAACCGAATCGACGACGACATTCCCATTTTGATGTCCGGGATGGTGGTCAAAATCCACTTGCCCGTCGGACCGCAACTCGAATCCACCTTTGTGCCGACCGACGCGATCGTCTTGGAACAGGTGCAACAGTCGGTGTACGTCGTTGACTTCAATGACCAACCGACCGCCTCGCAAAACACACGCACTGGAACCGTGCGTCGAGTGCCCGTTCGACTGGGTATCGCCGACGGTGGATCGATTTCAGTCACCGGCCAATTGCAACCCGACGAACTGGTCGTCACCCGTGGCAACGAGGGATTGACCCCCGGTCAAACCGTGGAGGTCACCGTCGTTGACGGCTGAGACGCAATGTTTGAAACACTGATCCGCAATCCGGTCAAAGTCTACGTCGGTGCAATTCTGGCGGCGTTGTTCGGAACCCTATCGCTGGGAATGATCCCCAAACAATTGGTGCCCGAGGTTCAAAACCCGGTGCTAACCATCGAAACGAATTGGCCCGGGGCCAGCCCCCAGGAAATCGAGCGTGAAATCGTGCTCGAGCAAGAGGAACAACTGCAGGGCGTCGAAGGGCTGGTCAAACTGTCCAGCAACTGCAGCGTTTCCAACGCCGAAATCACGCTGGAATTCGAAATCGGAACCAACATTGATGACGCAATGGCGCGGGTCAACACACGTCTGCAACAGGTTCGCGAGTATCCCCTGGACGCCGGCGAACCGGTGATCGAAGCGTCCGATGTCGGCGACCGCCCGATCGCTCGATTTGCACTCACCCCACGCCCCCCTGGAACCGAGCAAATCGCGTCGTTCCAATCCGCCAACCCGGCGATCGCCGAACTGTTGGAACCGGCCAAGCAGGCCAGTAATTCGGCACTCCGCGTGTTCCGACTGAATAACTGTTTGGACGAACATTTGGCCGAGCACCCTGAATTGGAAACGCTGCGTCCACCGCCGATCAACCTGGAAAAACTGCGCAAGTTTTCGGAGAACTTTGTCGAACCGAGACTGGAACGTGTCGGTGGCGTGTCGGATGCCGAAACGCGGGGCGGCCGTGAAGAAGAGTTGCAGGTGATCGTCGATCCGGAAAAACTGGCGACGCGGCAAATCACCATCGGCCAAGTCCGAGACGCGCTGAATCGCCAGAACAGCGACACCACCGCCGGAGACATTTTCCAAGGCAAACGCAGTTGGGTGATCCGCACGCTGGGTCAGTTTCGCGATCCCCAACAAGTCGCCCGCCAACTGTTGGTTTCTGACGGCAACACCCGTGTCTACATCGGCGATGTCGCCGAAGTCAAACTGGGTTACAAGGATCGCGACAGCATTTCCCGTCGCTATGGCACCGAAAGCATTGGGATCAGCGTCAGTCGTGTCACTGGAGCAAATGTTTTGGAGGTGATGAAGGGATTGCGCGCCGCAGAGCTTGAATTGAACGAAGGCTTTTTGGCTCGCGAAGGCCTGGAGTTATTTCAATACTACGACGAAACCGAATACATCGAATCGTCGATCGACTTGGTCGTCCAAAACATGCTGATCGGCAGTGCGGCGACCATCATCGTTTTGATGTTGTTCTTGCACTTTGGACGCACCACGATGCTGGCCAGTGTGGTGATCGCGGCGACCGCGGTCGCATCGGTGTATGTTTCGCCTTGGTTTTACCTGGCCACCATGGCATTGATTTTTGGGTTCGGATTTCGCGTCGCACGGGGGGCGTTGGTTGCTGCGGTAGCCATCCCTATCAGTATCGCCGGCGCGTTCTTGTGCATGACTTTGTTGGGCCGATCGCTGAACGTGATTTCACTGGCCGGAATGGCGTTTGCCGTGGGGATGTTGGTCGACAACGCCGTCGTGGTCTTGGAGAACATCACCCGTCGTCGGCAACTGGGCGAATCCGCTTTTGTTGCTTCCACACGCGGTGTCAGCGAAGTCGCCGGCGCCATCGTTGCTTCGACCCTGACCACGATCGCCGTGTTCTTGCCTGTGATTTTTGTCCAGGCGACCGCCGGGCAATTGTTTCGTGACATCGCGTTGGCGATCAGTTGCGGGATCGCGTTTTCCCTGCTGGTTTCGTTCACGGTGATCCCCACCGCCGCCTCGCGACTGTTTCTGCGTCCACAGAAAGCGCAGTCGAAATCAGGCCCCCTGGAGCGACTGGTCCAGGGGGCGGCATCCGGCTTGGTCAACGCGATCGTTGGTTTAAACACTTGGATTCTTGGGTCACGGCTGCGCTCGATCGCGGTGGCATTGTTGATGACCACAGCCTCGATCGGAATCAGTTACTTGCTGTGGCCGAAAGTCGAGTACTTGCCAACCGGAAATCGAAACTTCGTTTTCGCACGTTTTTCGTTGCCGCCGGGTTACAACCTGGACGAATTGTCCGACATCGGTGCCACCGTCGAAGAACGCCTGCGTCCGTACTGGGACATCGACCAGGACAGTGGACCGACCGACGGGTCCGACGCTCCCGCGATTGATTATTATTTTTGCTCGATCCGTGATCGCAGTCTGTTCATGGGATTCCGCGCCCGCGACGACTCACGCGCCGCGGAACTGATCCCATTGGTTCGCAGCGCTGGCAGAGGGTTGCCGGGTGTTCGTGTGATCGGTGCCCAGTCCAGCCTGTTCGGACGCGGACTCACGAGCGGGCGGACGATCGATATCGAAATCTCGGGTCCAGAACTGGAACGCATGGTGGAGATCGCCGCACGTGTTTTGGACGATGTCGATCGCTTGATGCCCGGCGGCCAAGCCTCCGCCGAACCCAGTCTGGAACTCGCCAGCCCCGAAATTCATTTGAAGCCTCGATTGTTGGCTTCCTCGGAAATGGGAATCGACACGACCGATTTGGGATACGTGGTCAACGCACTGGTCGACGGTGCCTATGCCGGCGACTACTTCGTCGGTGGCGAAAAGATCGACATGACGATCAAAGGCAGAGACAATGGCAGTATCGAACCCCAGGATTTAATGTCGCTTCCGTTGGCAACCGGCGATGGTGAAGTCGTGCCGTTGATGGCGGTGGCCGATATGAGTTACGGCAGCGGGCCGGAACAGATCCAACGCCGCGAACGATTGCGGGCAATCACCGTGCAGGTCAGCCCGCCACCGGAGATGCCATTGGAAGCCGCGATGGAACTGGTCAACGGCGAAATCATTGGCCCACTGATCGACGAGGGCATGATCGGCAGCGAGTACTTTGTTGCGCTTTCAGGGACGGCGGATAAATTGCGAGAGGCGTGGGACGCGTTGCAGTTCAACTTTCTGCTGGCGTTATTGATCACCTACCTGTTGATGGCGGCTCTGTTTGAATCCTGGCTGTATCCGCTGGTCGTGATCTTTAGCGTGCCACTAGGTGCTGTTGGTGGCATCATCGGACTTTGGGTGTTGAACTTTTTTGTCACCCAATCACTCGACGTGCTAACCATGCTGGGATTCATCATCTTGATCGGGACGGTGGTCAATAATGCGATCTTGATTGTCCATCAATCGCTGGTGCACATGCGTGAAGAGAACTTGAAACCGATCCAAGCGGTTCCGGAAAGCGTGCGGACGCGGATTCGGCCGATTTGCATCACGACGCTGACCACTGTGTTGGGTTTGCTGCCGCTGGTGCTGTTTCCGGGTGCCGGGAGTGAACTTTATCGCGGACTGGGGGTCGTTTTCCTGGGGGGGATGATCGTCTCGACCTGTTTCACGTTGGTGTTGGTCCCGGTTGTGTTCGTTTTGCTGATGGATCTAAAAGCGTTCCTCAGTCCCGCCGCGACGATGCGTCCCACGTCCTGGGATAGCCAATCGCAATTATCGGACCAGGCTGCGTTGAATCCGCCGCGCCCGAGCAGTCTGCTCGCTGATCTGGACCCGGACGAAAAAGTTGACGCGACGAAGGAAATCCAGGGACTATATTGAGTCCAACCAAACTCTGATCGTGCCGCCAGCTTGCCCCCCCTCTGCCGAATGAGTGAACCCGCCACCGATCCGCACACCCGGCCCACGCCGGAGCCGCGGATGTCCGCCGAACTAGACGCCACACTGCTGCAGGAGGAATTGGAATCGCAGCCGGTGGTGAAGATCGGCACCCACACGGTTTCCAAGCAAGAATGCGATTTGGCGTTTGCCGCGGCGCTGCTGCGAACCGGTTGGGTGACCGAGCGTCGTTTGGCTGCCGTCGCCAAAAGCTGGACAGCATTTGGTGCGGCGAGCTTGGCAGATCACATCGTCGCCTGTGGGCTGCTTTCGATTCAAAAAGCCAACGAGATCGAACAATCCGCGCAAAGTCTGTTGACCCGGTTGGCCGACCGCACCGCGACCAACGGTTCCGCTGCGACCGACAGCACAAAGTGGCTGGTGGATTTGGATCCAGACGGCCGGCTGGCCAAGTTGCTGGGGATCGCAGATTCCAGCATGATGCAGGGAATCGAGGTCCAGGACCGTCAAGTCGACGCCAGATACACGCTGCTGCGCAAACTGGGGCAGGGCGGGCTGGGCGTGGTGTGGTTGGCGCGTGACGAGAATCTGCAGCGATATGTCGCGATCAAAGAGATCAATCGTGACATCGCCCCGGATGATGTCGCGCTGGAACACTTTCGCCGTGAAGCCGAAATCACGGGCCGGTTGGAACATCCCGGCATCGTGCCGATCTATCAATATGGTCGCGATGAAACGACGGGCAAGGTGTTTTATGTGATGCGTTTCCTGGGACGCAAGACACTGCAAGACGCATTGTCCGAATACCACGAGCGACGTGGTTTGGGCAACGATGACCCGATGGCACTGCACCGGATGTTGACAGCGTTCGTCAGCATCTGCCAGTCGGTAGGACACGCCCATTCCCGACGTGTAATCCATCGCGATTTGAAACCCGCCAATATTGCGTTGGACCGATTCGATAAAGTCACCTTATTGGACTGGGGACTGGCCAAAGTCAATGACGAAACGGGCGTGTACAACGTCAACGGACGCACCGAACCGGCCGATCTGCACAGCACCGGTTCACTGGCCGCCGCCCGTGTGATCGGGACGCCGCTGTACATGGCACCCGAACAGGCCGCTGGTCGACTGGACGAAGTCGACGAGCTGACGGACATCTACGGCCTGGGCGGTATTTTGTACGCCATTTTGACCGGCGTCGGTCCGCACCAATCGACCGTCGAGTCATTGAACACACACGTCGCCGCCACCGAAATCCTGTCGCGAATCGTTTCCCAACCCGTGCCGGCACCCCAGACCGTGCGCCCGAGCGTGTCACCAGAACTCAACGCGATCTGTTTGAAAGCGCTGTCGACAAAACGCTACTTGCGGTACGAGACAGCCACCGAATTGGCCGAAGACGTCCAACGCTACATGGCTGGCACTCCGGTGACCGCCTATGAAGCTCCGATGAAACGTCGTTTGAGTCGGTGGATGGCCAATCACCCGACACTGGCACAATCGCTGATGCTGTTGATCTCGTTGGTTGTCGTCGCCGGACTGATCGTGGCGTTTGCGGCGCGTCAGGGACGTCAATCGCTGATCGACGCGCGCTACGCGTCGGTGAAAGAATCCGCCCGTGACCTGCAGATCCACTTGAAATTAGAAGCCAACGAGTTGGAGCGCGACCTGCGGTTCATCACCGAATTGCCGCTGATGCAAGCGATCACACAGTCCCAGCGCGGGCTGACCGCCTCGGATGCCACACCAGATCGCCCGGCGGCTGAAAACCAATCCAGCCAGTCAATCGATCAACCAGCCGACAGCGCCGGCGCAGACGGGTTGTACGAAGCGGAACTCCGATTGCTCAGCCCCAAACAGTGGCTGCGGCGTCAAGGCGATTTGTTTGCCGGTTTGCTCAACGCCAACCCGTCCTACTTGATGATGACCAGTTGCATTCGCCAACCGGATTTCTCGTATCGGGAATTGGTCCGCACCGAGCGAATTGCAGCCGGCCAGCGAACCATGCAGGTCCCTCGAAAACAACTACTGATTTCCAGTCCCAGTGACGACTCGGAAGCCAATTTCGAATTGCTCGAAGCGATGCGTCCCGGCGTGGTGGTGCTGGTCACGAACGACCAAATTGCTCCCGATGTACCGACCAACCACCGCTCGCCATTGGTACTCAGCGGGATCAGCGCGGTGCATGACAGCGACGGTGAGTTCTTTGGAATCAACGTCATCGAACTTGATCTGCGTCATCGCCTGGAACAGTTGCTCTCTGCCGAGGCACGCGAAAACGTCGACGTTCGCATCACCGACGCCAACGGCATCACAGTGATGCGCTATGAGAATGGCAAGATCACGGATTTGGTCAACGAAGAACAAATCACACAAGAGATCCCGCAACTCAAAGATTTCTACACGGCCGATTCCAAGTTGATGGAAATCGGTGACGGCAAAACGTTTTTTGCCACCCGCGTCCAACTCGGTTCCACCGGCGAGCGAGCCCGAATCGGAATCGTAACCCGCATTTTAGAGCCTCGCTGATTCAATTGCGTTGCTTGCCGCCGCCCGCAGCGTAGCGTTTGCTTTGTCGATTGATATGGTCCAGCGATTCAGCCGGTCGCCCGCATGCCCAATGAATCCCGGCCGCTAAGAGCGCCTGGAATTCCGGTTGGCGAAAATCGCCGGGGTGACCGAGCGAGGTGTAGAAAGAACGGCCGCCATCATTGCGAACAAACGTCCACGCCAGCGGTTGGGCGTCGTTTCCATCGACTTGCCCGGAAAACAATACACGTGTCCCGGCGGCCAACGGGGTCACCTTGTAGAGCGACCCGGCGGGTTTGATCGCTACCACATCAGTGGCGTCCAAGATCGGATGTTCGGCACCATCAGCGAGCGGCAGAACATTCGTTTGCAATGAATTGCCAAAATGGTTGCTGTAGTTTCCGCCGAACACGTCGCCGTCAAACGTCGGCCAA
The DNA here is from genome assembly GCF_024129865.1 of Stieleria tagensis. Classification (GTDB taxonomy): domain Bacteria; phylum Planctomycetota; class Planctomycetia; order Pirellulales; family Pirellulaceae; genus Stieleria; species Stieleria tagensis. The sequence continues at coordinate 44,528 of NZ_JAMYFE010000043.1, forward strand.
ACCGCAGTCCCCGCTGGCGGTTCCTTGCCCCGCAACGAAAACGCATGACTGGCCGTGCGAATTCCGATCACGGGTTTTCCCTCGGCAATGAACTGACGAATCAAGGCTAGGTCCGCCGCCGGCAGCGCGCGACGACGGACACTGACCAACAATGCATCCGCAGCGGCCAACTGCTGCACCCCCACCATTTCATTTCGCTCGCTGTCACTTCCCCAAGCCACATCGACGCTGAAGTGTTGGCTCAAATGGGTCGCGGCAAATGCCGGCAATGTGCGTTGGGTTTCGTATTCGTCTTCCGCGATTAGCATCAACAATCGCGTGCGCTGGTCACCGGCAAAACGAAAGGGCTGGTCACCTAGGACCTGATCACTGGTGATCGTCGGACAGACATAGCGCTCGACATGGTTGATGATCAAATCGGTACCCGTGAAATGATTGGCGTAGGGCCAGGCACCAGGGTTGTACATTGTGTCGGTTAAATCCCGTGCCAGAACCACGTTTTTTCCTGCCGCAGCCAGACGTCGCAAACCAAAGGGACGACCAAGGACACACATGTTGGTGTGCACGCCGACCAGAATCACATTGCGAATTTGATTGGCATCTAAAACGCTCCAAATCTCACTGCCGCTGTCGCTGATGTAATCTCGCTGTGGGTCAATCCGAATGACGTCGGTTTGCTGCTGCCAAGGTGCTTTGGGGTTGCGGCCGATTGCGGCCAATCGCTCGGCCCATTGCTGATGCTGCTCGGGATCGTCGTCTTCTCCGCCGTCGGATTGATCGATCGGATAGGCGGCGACTTCCTCGCTGGGGATTTGATCACACCAATCATCGATTTGATCGGGCTGTGATTTGGCCGCCGCGACCCGTTCGATCCGCAGACGCGCGGGATGGTTGCGATAGGCATCCATACAACCACTTGGTGCGTGAATGATCGTCACCCCTTGGTCGCGCAGAAGTTCACAAAAGGCATTCATCCGAGGTGCCAATTGAGTGACTCGTCGCACCGCATTCAGACAATGATGGGCATCCCACATGTCACACACGATCACCGCCGTCTGTGCCGGGACCCACTGCTCGTCGCGAGTCAGACGATGAAATCGGTTAGAATCTGCCGCGGTGGGCTGTTGGGATCGCAGCTCGAGTTCAATCGATTGAGCCCAGAGCAGACCACTTGAGCTTCCGGCCAAAGCCGACAGAATTCCCAAAAGGAAAAAAAGCGATTTCATCACAGAATCAAAGTGGGTTGGCGGCGGGACGGAGGACCAGGAAGGGATTCCCAGTCTAACCGATCCCAGCATGGCCATACTCGAATACGATTGCCACGGCATCCGCAGGAAACTCCACATGGCACGATCAACAGAAACCCATTGCTTCAATCGCCGCGCGGCAATGATTGCCGGTGCGTCGCTATCCACCGCCGCGCTGGCTGGCAGAGCGTCCGCGGCCGGTTCGGGCCCGAGGCAGTGGTGGGGCTGGCGCGGGCCAGATGGGAAAAACACCGCCGCCGCGGGCGCCACCCCGCCGGCGGGCATCGCCGACCAGAACGTCGCTTGGTCAGTTGAGGTCCCGGGTCGTGGGCATAGCTCGCCGATCGTGGTGGACGATTCGATCTATTTGACGACGGCGGACAAAACCGCCGGCACCCAGTCGGTGTTGGCCTTCCGCCGCGACGGCAAACCGGACTGGACGCAAGTCGTGCACGACGGCGGCATCCCTGGCGATAACCATCGCAACAATACCGAGGCGTCTCCGACACTGGCCTATGACGGCGAAGGGTTGTTTGCCGCGTTTTATAACTCGGATGCGATTTGGCTGACCAAACTATCGACCACGGGCAAAATCATCTGGCAACAGAACATCGGTCGCTATCACCCCAACCAATACAAATACGGCTATGCCGCTTCGCCGTTGGTTTACCGCGACAGCGTCATCATCAACGCCGACTTCGATGGTCAATCGTTTTTGGCAGCCGTCGATCGCCGAACTGGCAAACCGATTTGGAAAGTGAAACGCCCTGGCAAAACCAGTTTTTCGTCTCCGATCGTTGCCAACATTGCCCAGCGGGACCAACTGTTACTGAGTGGTGGCGAGATGGTCGCCGCCTACTCGCCCGATGATGGAACGATGCTATGGAAAGTCGACGGCGCTGCGACGATGGCGACCTGTGGCACGATGGTTTGGGACAACGACCTGGTCTTTGCCAGCGGCGGCTACCCAGGAAATAAAACCGTTTGCATCGCGGCCAACGGAACGACGGACGATGGCAAGCGTTCCGAGCGCTGGTCCAATTCAAGCAAATGTTACGAGCAATCGTTGCTGGCTCACGACGGATTGTTGTTTGCCGTCGCAGATAGCGGCGTGGCGTTTTGCTGGCGATGTCGCGATGGGGAACTGATGTGGCGTCAACGACTCGGTGGCAAATACAGCAGTTCCCCGCTGTTGGTTGGTGACACCCTGTATGTGTTCAGTGAAACCGGAAACGGATTTGCTTTCGCCGCTTCACCCGACGGTTACAAGGATCGCGGCCAAAGCAAACTGGGTGACGAAATTTTTGCGTCCCCTGTGTTTGTCGACGACACCCTGTATCTGCGTGTGGCCAAACAAGTCGGCCATCGTCAAGAATACCTGCTGGCGATTCGCTAGCGATCCGACGGAAATCAATCGGCTAAGTAAAGAAACTCAGCAATCATTCATTTCCACCGAATAAGGTGGAATTGCGATCGGTTGGCCATGACAATGCCTTGCCCCGCTGCGAATCTCAAAGCGACAATCCCCCTCCTTTCTCATTCACGTTGCCTACCGGAGCGCCACCTTGTTTCGATTCCTCCCTTGCCGCCCATTGCTTGTGGCCGCTGCACTTGTTGCCTGCGGTTTCACGGCGTGCCACAGCGACCACGCCTGCGCCGCGAATAGACTCTCTGGAACCCGCCCGAACGTCATCATCGTGCTGGTGGACGACATGGGTTATTCCGATTTGGGATGTTATGGCGGCGAGATTGAAACACCAAATATTGATGCCTTGGCCGCCGGCGGTTTGCGATTCACGCAGTTCTACAACCAGGGACGTTGTTGTCCAACACGTGCCAGTCTGATCACAGGTCTGCAGCCGCACCAAGTCGGCATCGGTCACATGACGGCATCACCGGGGAAACCCCTCGGATTTGAAGGCCCCTACCAAGGCTATTTGAACGACAACTGCACAACGATCGCTAGCGTCTTGAAATCAGCGGGCTATCAAACGCTGATGACCGGTAAATGGCACTTGGGAGCTGAAAACAAAGCTTGCTGGCCGCTGCAACGAGGGTTCGATCGTTACTACGGATGCATCAGCGGCGCGATCAATTATTTCAAACCCGGCGGCGACCGCGGCCTGACCGAAGGCGAACAAGCCACTGAGGTGCCGGATGACTTTTATGCAACGGACACGTTCACCGACAAAGCCATCGGATACATCGACGAAGCCGTCCAACAGGAGGACCAGCCCTTCTTTCTGTACCTGGCCTACAATGCGCCGCACTGGCCACTGAACGCCAAGTGGGAGGACTTTCAAAAGTATCGTGGCAAGTACCAGGGCGGCTGGGATCAGTTGATCGAAGCGCGCAACCGCCGCCAGCGTGAACTGGGGATCCTGGCCGAGGGCACTCAACCAGCGCCGCATCCGGGCCCCAAGTGGGACAGCCTCCCGCAGAAACAGCGTGACCGCTTGGACGCCGTGATGGCAGCCTATGCCGGGTGCGTGGATTCAATCGATCAGAACATCGGCAAATTGGTCGACCATCTGAAATCGATCGACCAGTTTGACGACACCGTGATTTTCTTTCTGTCAGACAATGGTGCCTGCCAAGAGGGCGGACCGTTTGGCAAGGGTGGCGAGGCGATGGTCAAGAACCCACCGCTGGAAACTGTTGACGGAGTCCGAATCGGGATGCATTGGGCCGGCGCCTGCAACACGCCGTATCGCAAGTACAAACACTATGTCCACGAAGGCGGTGCTTGCACGCCGATGATCGCACATTGGCCACGCGGAATCGCGGCTCAGGACCGCGGCACGCTGATCCAGCAACCGGCCTACTTGCAGGACTTCATGACGACGTTGATCGATCTGTCCGGGGGCAGCTACCCAGACAGCGTGCCCGCCTGTCAAGGCAAATCGATCGTGCCACTGCTCTCAGGCGTCCGAGAACCGATCCATAGCGAACCGTTGTTTTGGGAACACGAAGGCAACGCGGCGGTCCGCGACGGACAATGGAAATTGGTCCGCGAGTACGAGCACCCCTGGGAACTGTACGACCTGTCCAACGACCGGACCGAACTGCATGATTTGTCTCAACAGCAGCCTCAGCGGCGTGCAGAGATGATCAAGCAATGGGAGACCTGGGCCACCGAAACCGGCGTTCGCTTTCCCGTCCGATTCAACATGTACGAGTTCTTGAAGAACAAGAAATAGAGAAGGATCGGGTGCTCGCAGGTTGATGCGTGTGGCATTGGTTGTTGGTAACCCGACGCGTCAGTTTTGAAGCCAGCGCATTTGCAATTCACTCGCCCGCTTGCAGGTCGTCCAGCTTCGCTCACGGCTCAATAGGGCGGGTTTTCAGGGTGAGGTTGA
>NZ_JAMYFE010000044.1 GCF_024129865.1 Stieleria tagensis
GCGCAACTTCAAAACGCGTGAGCGAGGGATTTAGGGTATTAATGGGATCCCTCGCTGATGCGTCGGGTTACCATTTTCCGGTGCAACAACAAAACGCCCGCAGGTATTTCGTGTGCCGGGTTGTTGATGCTAGCGCCAGGTTGCACCTGGCCTACTAAATGAGCAGATCGCTCGATCCGTCCTCGCCTTCTTCCCAATACCGGCGGACTTCGCGCAACCCGTAGGCACACATCTCAAAGTGTTCACTCATGCGGTGGATCAAATCGCTGGGCGGTCGGTCTTCGCCGCCTTCGATTTCTGCGGCCATCGCGTACGCCAACTTGCCTTGACGACAATAGTCGACGAACTGGTCGGGCGATCCCGCAGCGGTTTTGTGATGCGTCAAACTTTCCGGATACATGCCGGACCAAAACAAAGTGAAATCGCCCACATGGCGGTACACCTCGCGCTTGGCCAGTCCGATTCGACGCTCGGCCTCGGAAATCATTTGTACGACATGCTTGGTTCGCATCCCATCGCTTTGCCGCAACGAATACAGAGATTCGACACGAACGAATCGAAGCATCAGATCGCCGACATAGTCGACCAACTGCACGTCAACGACACCCAGTTTGGTGTGGAAGATGAATTCGCTGATGCCGCGGAAGAACCGTTCGATGGTTGTCGAATCACGTCCTTCTGAATCGTGCTCGGATACAGACGCCATGGCAAACCCTCCCGAATAAGAACAGGGGGCGAAACCGCTGCGGCCAGCGAGCACACGTCGGTTTTCGCTTTGTTGTGATTCGACAGCTAGCGGTATCGCTCGCTTCCCGTCAAGACCATTTCATTATAGTTGCAATTCAGTCCTCGGTTTGCAAACTGCCCCACCAATCCGGATTCGGTTGCCAATCGGCCTCCAGGATTTCAGAGTGGAAGGACTCCAGCCGTTCTTTCGATTTGGTTTGCAGTTGCTGATAGAATGCTTCTGTTTTTTTTACGTCATAGCGAGGGTCTGGTTCGGGCCGTTTGGCATCCACCTGGGTCAACCACTGGTCGAGCTGTTGCCAGAGCTGCGCGGCGCGTGCCGGATGTGTTCTCGCCAGATCACTCTGTTCCCCTGGATCGCTGGCCAAGTGATACAACTCGTTGCGGCCGTCTTCGTAGTAGTGGATCAGTTTCCAACCCTGGTCCAGGATGCTGGCGTGCGGTTCACCGCCTTGGTTTCCATAGTGCGGGTAATGCCAATACAAAGGCCGATCGGCAATCGAATCGCCCTCCAAAATCGGTTTCAAACTGACACCGTCGAGATGCTGCTGGGGGCGCAGCGGCAATCCGCACAGATCCAGCAGCGTGGGATAGAGATCGGCACCGGTGACCGGAACGTCGGACGATGAACCGGCAGGAACTTTGGCCGGGAAGCGAATGTAAAACGGCTCCCGAACGCCGCCTTCCCACTGCCGCCCCTTGCCGCCGCGGAAAGGCAGGTTGGATGTGCAAAAGGCATCGCCAGACGAAACACCGCCGTTGTCACTGGTGAAGATCACGATCGTGTTTTCAGTCAAACCGTTTTGGTCGAGGGCATCCATCACCAAACCAACGGCGTCGTCAACGGTTTCGACCATTCCGGCATACACCGGGTGGTCTTGAACCTGACGTACCGGCAGCGTGCGATCGACAAAAAAACGATCTTCGCCGGCTGGTCGCTGTGGCGCCAGTTGACGGTACTTTTCCCACAACGCCTTGGTGGTCTGTACCGGACCGTGGACACTGTAGAAGGACAGCATCGCAAAAAAAGGCTGGTCCTTGTGCGCGACAATGTAGTCCGCTGTTTCCTGTGCCAATCGCATCGGCAACGATTCGCCATTGGGACCGCTCTCTAACACAGGATTGTTGTAGGGAGCAAAATAGCCGCCGGGGGGGCTGCCACGATCATGCCCCCCCTTGTTCACTTCGTATCCATGATCGGTCGGCCAGGAACCCTTGCCGCCCAAGTGCCATTTCCCGGCGAAAAATGTCGCGTACCCGCCTTCACGCAGCGCTTCGGCCACTGTGATTTCTTCGGCCGGCAATTGGTGCTTGTATTGCGCCGGCAACACTCGGTTGGGACGCGTCCATTCCAATCCACTCTTGGCACCAATCCAATCGGTGATTCCGTTTCGCGCAGGAAACGTTCCCAACTGAATGCTGGCCCGCGAAGGACTGCAAACACAGCAGGTTGCGTAGCCGTTTTTAAACCGCATTCCTTCCTCGGCAATTCGATCGATATGCGGCGATCGATAGTAAGTGCTTCCTTCGCCCGACAAATCGACCGCGCCCATGTCGTCCATCAAAATCAAAACCACGTTGGGTTTCTCCGCGGCCTTCACATCAGCGGCGGACTGGCCGATCGCCGCAAAAAGAATCGTTAACATCAACACCCCAACATTCCTGGGGCTGTAGTGGTCAAAAGAAAACGGCATCGGTGTTGTGGATCCGGGAACGCGGCGAAACGGCGGGGGAATAATCGACATGTTCATCATACTCGCTGAAGACAGCGCCGGAACACACCCGGACGTTGATCCGCGGTCGGGTAGGCCAATCCCCAGCGATGGTCCAAGTCGTATACTATGACAATGTCCAGCGACCGAAAGCCTATCGACCCGACCGCGCGCTCGCAGTGGCCGACGCTTGACCAGTCGGCTCGCTCACGCCGTGGACTGGGACAATCCACGATCTTCAGCATGGTGCGTCATGCGCCGGTCGGACCGTTTTCACCGTTGATCGCTGCCTTGGTCGTGCTGATGCTGGTTGGCGTCACCCTGTACGTCGGCTGGAAAGTCCGCCAAAGCATCCGCGATGGCATTCGAAATTCGCTGCAGACCGTGTTGGCGGCCAACGTCACGGCGCTCGACCTGTGGCTTTCCGAACAACGTGTCGCGGCCCAACGAATCGTGTCGGATCCTAAGATCCGGTCGGCGCTGTTAGAGATTTTGGAACAGGCTTCCGAAACGCCAGGTTTACCCGATTCGATCGCCCCCAATGACGCGCACCCCGCCGGCGAAATCCTGGCCGCTGAAACGCAGCGTTTGCAATCCGCCGGTTATCTGGGCTGGACCCTGATCACGTCACTCGGACAGATCGTGGATTCCAGCGATAACCGATTCGACGGCCAACAGTTGCCGTTGACCAAATCCATGTTCGCGCGACTGGCCGCCGGACACCCAATCGTCACCCGCCCGCTGGCAATCAAGACCTCTCCCGGCGAACCGATGACGGCTGTGATGTGTTCCATCGTTCCGCTTCAACATGACGTGCGTACGATCGGCGCGATCGCGTTGATGATCGACCCGGCAAAACAATTCACCGATATCCTGACCGTGGCTCGAATCGGCAACAGCGGGGAAACCTATGCGTTTGACGACACCGCGTTGCTGATTTCGCGCAGCCGTTTCGAAGCACAACTACGAAACGTGGGGCTGCTAAAACCCGATCAATCCAGCCCGCTGGTGATCAACGTCCGCGACCCTGGCGAAGACCTGCGCGATCTGGATCGCGTCCCCGGCAACCCTGAAGATTGGCCGATGACCACCATGGCCGATAGCGCCACCCGCGGTGGCGACGGTGTGGATGTGGTTGGCTATCGAAACTACCGCGGCGTGCCGGTGGTCGGCGCCTGGCGGTGGCTGTCCGAATACGGATTCGGGTTGGCCACCGAGCAGGAAGTCGACGAAGCATTTGTGCCACTGCAAATCCTTCGCAATTCATTCATTGCCCTGCTCGCATCGGTCGTGATCGCCGGTGCCAGTTTGTTCGCGCTGGCATGGATCACACATCCGCGTGACCCACCACAGCACCGTGTCGAAGCGTTAAATCGTCGGTTGGGGCAATACGATCTGCAACAACGAATCGGCCGCGGAGGAATGGGAACGGTCTATCTGGGGGCGCACGGATTGTTGGATCGAAAGGTCGCCATCAAAGTGTTGGAGAACACCCAAGCCAGCGAACGATCGTTGGCCCGGTTTCAACGCGAAGTCCAACTGACGGCCAGTCTGAAACACCCCAACACCATTGAAATCTATGACTTTGGTCGGACCGACGATGGCACTTTTTTTTACGTGATGGAATTTGTCGACGGGATCTCACTGGAACAACTGGTTGACTACTACGGCCGCCAGCCTGCCGAACGCGTGATCTACCTGCTGTTGCAAATCTGTGGCTCGATCGCCGAAGCACATCAGTCTGGAATGGTGCATCGCGATATCAAACCCGCCAACGTTCTGTTGACCTCGCGAAGTGGGATTCATGACTTGATCAAGGTGTTGGATTTCGGATTGGCTAAACAAACCGACCACGATTCATTGCAACTGACGCGCAGTGATTCGCTGACCGGAACGCCCTTGTTCATGTCGCCCGAATCCATTCGCGATGCCTCGGCCGCGGACACACTCAGCGACATCTATTCGATCGGTGCGGTCGGCTACACCCTTTTGACCGGCAAACCGCCCTTCGACGGCGATACACCAGCCGACGTGTGCGCTCAAAAACTGCATGGCGAACCGCAACGCCCCGAGAACAAAATCCAAGTGCCGTTGGCGGGCGACTTGCAAGATGTGTTGATGCGTTGTTTGCGACTGGATCCCGAAATGCGGCCACAGTCGGTCGGCGAACTCGCCGCTCTGCTGTCGACTTGTTCGGATTGCCCCTATTGGACGCAGCAAGACGCGGCTCTATGGTGGCAAGAGGTTTTTGACGGACCCTATTTAGATGACTTTGAATTTGACCCCGCTACGCCACCACCCGGTGGCACACGCGGCGACACCGCGGTGAATGACAAACGCCAGGTCGTCAGTCCCTCAGCTCAATCAACGGCGAACTGAACCGCGGCTATGTTTGGTCAAAAACGACGAAAGAAATACAGCCAGATCGACTGGCCACGTTTGCAAGCGCTGTTGGAAGACGACGCCCGCCGCGCCGCCGTCGAGTGTTTGTATCCGACAGTTCGCAATGAAAGTTTTCTGACAGCGTTACGCCGTGTCGATCCGCAACTCGCCGCGGATGTGATGGCACTCGGACGCCAGGTCTTTCACGGTGCTCGACTGGCCGAGTATCCCACATTGGCCGTTGCCGGCATGCTCAATAGCGGTAAAACCAGCCTGGTCGCGTCGCTGCTCAGCTCCCGTGGTCGCGAGCGCACTCTCCGCGGCGTGGCCAACCACCAAGGCACACATCGATTTGTATTGTGGCTGCCTGAAAAATGGCGTCAGGAAGAATCGTTGTGGCAATTGTTGCTGGAAGACTTTGGCAACGCCGTCGGCGAACCACCAGAATTGCTGGCCGATCAGCCCGACGCGGCGCACGAGCAATACAACAATCGCAGCGGTGGTGCGGGCGCGCTGGGGATTCCCTTGGTCGCCACCGACCCCGCGCTGGATGAATTGGGAATCGGATTGCTGGATTGTCCCGACATCGTTTCCGACGAAGTCTTTGGTGTCGGCTCGCCCGAGCGGCGGCGGGAACTGTTGGGCAAAGCATCGACGTTTTGCAGTGCATTCTTGGTCGTTTCCACACCTAGCATGGCCCGTGACCGATCGCTCGGCGACATTTTACAAACCATTTCAGACCTGATGCCCGGGATTCCGCGGCTGTTGGCGGTCAACAAGATTCGTCCCGCTCAAACGCCAGAGGAAGTCTTGGATTCCTTTGATCCCCAGGCCAGTAAGTTTGGTGTCGAACGCGTCTACGGCGCCTATGATTTTGAGATCCCGAAAAGCGATCCGTTTATCCCCAAGACGGCCAAACAGGGTGATCACGAAATCACGATCGAAAATTCAACGGAAGACCCGTTGCCCATCTTTTTCTCGTTGTCCAAGGAAGCCGACAACAATCCGCCGGCTGAGATTTCCGCGGATCGTTTGTTGACACAGCTGACAACAGAACTGGAACGCCCGGAATCATCCGATCGATTTTTGATGGGTCGCCAAGCCGCCTTGCGACGCGCGATCTGGGACGTCGGGATGGATACCGTCGAGTCTGATGCACAGACATCGATCAAGTTGACCCAGCGCGCCCGACGCACGTTGCTAGACACCACCATCAGTCTGTTTACAAAGCAAACGCCTGGTGGCGCAATCACCGAAGTCCGTATGCACCAGTCGGGTCGCATCGTGCGCCAGTTGGCCGATGCCTTTTGTGATGCGGCTCCCTGGTACGCGCGCTGGGGTGTGCGGATCAATACCTTTATCCAAGGTCGCGCCAAAGCCGCCACGGACTTGATCAAACAGTATGCGCCGACCGCACTGGCGGAAAAATATGCCGAATCGATCAAAGAAAAATTCAAAGCCAAAAAGGTCGGGCATCTGGTCGACCCGGAAGACCTGGACGGCTCGCTGCGGCGATTCGGCGCGCCGTTGACCTTGCCGCAGTGGTTCGCCGGCGAAAATGACCCTGTCGACCCGGCCGCATGGCGCCAGGTGATGAATGACGTTCTGCAAACCTTTGACGAAAACGATCGGGTTCAATTCGACAGCGATCAACTGCGGATCGTTGCCGAAGAAATGTGGCAACAAATCCCCCGCCACAAAAAGCTGGCTTTCGGGCTAACGCCATTGGCAGCGATGTTGGCGGCGTTTGGCAGTATCCTGATGTTGCCGTTCGACTTTGGGACTTCCATCTTGGCCAATGCATCCATCGTCGAACTGTTGGCCGCCGCCGGACTGACCGCGTTCTCAGCCTACTGGGCGGGCGGCAAGAACGCCCAGACACTCAGCAACCAAGCCGCCGTCGAACAGATGTCAATGTTCTACGTGTTGTTGTGTCAGCGGATCGGGATTGATCCGGGCAATCCGCTGCCGTCGATTCAGCTGAAACAAACCAAGATCCCCTTTCCGACGCCGAATTTAAGTGTCTCGTCGGTGAACGATACGATGCGTCATTTACCAGTTTATCGAATGCGTGACAGCTTTCGCCAAGAACTCTCCGGGATCATTCCTCGCCAAGGGAAATGATCTGCACGACTTTGTAGATCGAATGAGTTGATCATGTATGACTCCGTTTCAAATTCGTCCGACGCCTCGGCTGTGATCAGCACGCCGGGTGACGATTTTTTGCACCGCGTCCGTCGCGCCGCGACAACGGTGCTGGGCGATAGCGAAACCGGACGCTTGGTGGCGACGCTATGCGAAGAGCACGCCCGATCACGACGGTTGATCGCTCAAGATCGTGCCGCCGGCGCGTTGGTGCTGGCGGTCGTTGGAGCGACCGGTCAGGGAAAATCATGGCTGGTCCGCCAATTAGTCCGTCGCTCGCCCGCAGCCAAAACGATTCGCAGTGGCAACAATGCCGATCAAACCACCGAGGAATTGGTTTGGGTTGGGCCGCAACCACCGGCGGAATTAGATTCGCGATTCGAACGCTATGTCCGCGTCTCGGCCGCGGACATGCAACCACTGGGCACCCCCTACATGTTGGTCGACGCCCCTGGAGCGACCGACGATCGACGTGGCATCGCCGATGTGGCTCGCCGAGCCCTGTCGTTGGCATCCGCACTGGTACTGGTGGTCAGACGTGATCAAATCCGTGGTCAAACGCCCGCCGTGTTGGCGGTGGCCAGCGAAGGCACGATCGTCATTCCGATGATCAATGCGATCGGCCGAAACGACGATTCCTTGGAATCCGACACCGACGCTTTCCTGGCCAACCTTCGCGCCGCGGCGCCCGGAAGCTTTATCGCTCGGCCGATCGAGGTGATGGATTTCGAAGTCACCGATGACGATGCGGACGAAGTCGGTGCCGCTGCGGCCGAAGAATTGATTCGGCGACTGCAGGTCGAACTGGAAAACAACCCGGATAGCGACCGTCGCAAAAGCACTCGGCTGGCCGCGCTCGATGGCCGCTTCCGCGCTGCGCTTAGTGGTTTGTTGTCAGACGAATTGCCTGGGTTGACGCGCGCGGTCAATCGGTTGAACGAGGAAGCCACGAAACTGCCCGGCGAAGTCGCACAGACACTGATCGGATCCGCCGGGCCGATGCAAGCGGCCGTCCGCAGCCGTCTGCGGCTGAAACTATTGACCTCCACCGGCGCGATTTGGTTTCCCTACCGTTCCATGCTAGGCGTGTTGAATCTGACCCACGGTGCCTGGGACCGCGTGCTGTTGTCGCTGTCCGGATCGCTGCCGTCGCTGGTCAGTACGATTTGGACGTCGACCCAATCGTTGACATCCGATCGTCGCGCCAACGATGAAATGCGAGATGGATTGCAACGTCGTAGTGCCGCGGCGGTCACCGATCGTCTGGGTCCACTGGCCTCTCAGTTTCGTGACGAGCTAGCGATTTTGCGTGCCGGCCAAGATGCGGATTCGACATCCACCCACACCCGGCATCGCCCGGTCGCCGAATCCGCCATCCAATCACAACACGTGGCATCACTTGCCGGCATCGACGCACTGCAGGAACAATCACAACGTATTTTCGACGACTCGATCGAACAAACCTCGATCTCACGCGGCGCCGCAACGCTGCTGGCCTTGGTCGGCACCGCAATCTTCTGGGTGCTGATGGCCGGCCCGTTTGTCGCCCTGTACACCGAATACCTGCAAGCAAGTTTTGATTCGCTTGCCGGAGGGCATCCCTCGATGGAACACTTTCCCAAACCAGAATTTGCGATGGTCCTGACCAGTCTGGTCCTGTCACTTTTGCCGACCGCAATCTTCGCCATGATCGCACTCTCGATCGCACAGTCCAATGGTCGCAGCGAACAAGCGTCGAAACTAATCCGCGATGGACATCGCGACGCGATCGAGCGTTTGCAACAAGACCGCGTGCTGCGTCTGCGTTGGGACGATCCGCTGTTGAACGATGCAGAATTTCTGGTGTCAGCCGGCAGACGCTAGCTGCGTCGATTTCGTGCGGGTGATTTTTTGGCGTCGCGGATGATAGACTGGACCCTGTTCGCTTCCGCCCGCCTAACCATCTCGATCTATGACGCACCAGGGTATTCAAACAATCCTCCCCGTATTGCTGGCACAAGCCGACGGGGAAACCGCGACCGAAACGACCGGCTTGCTGGACATCGTGCTTAGCGGCGGCATTGTCGGCGCGATCATCTTGGTCGTCCTGCTGTCGCTTAGCTTCTTGGCGGCCTACTTGGTGTTTGATCAAGTGATGACGCTGCGACGCAGCGAAGTGCTGCCCGATGGCTTGGGGGAAACAGTCCGCCAGGCGCTGCTGACCGCAAGGTTGCCCGAGGCCGATGCGGCCTGCCGTCGTGAACCCAGTGTGCTGAGTGTGGTGTTGCTGTCCGGAATGGCAGAGCTGGACTACGGGTGGCGCGAAGTCGAGAAAGCGGTCGAAGACGCGCTAGCGGAACAGTCGGCGCGTATGATGCGGCGGATCGAATACCTGTCGGTGATCGGCAACATTGCCCCAATGGTCGGCCTGTTGGGGACCGTCACCGGGATGATCTTCGCCTTTCAACAGGTTGCCGCAACCCGTGGTTCAGCCGGCGCGGGTGATTTGGCCGAAGGCATCTATCAAGCGTTGGTGACAACGGTCGGCGGCCTGATCGTGGCCATCCCCTCGCTCGCCGCCTATGCCGTCAGTCGCAACCGAGTCGACACGCTGATCGCCGACGTCGCCTTCCAAGCCCAACACGCCCTGGCCCCCGTCAAACGACGCCCCACCAAAAACGTCGCTCCCCCAAAACGCTAATCAAAGGCGTCTAAACTGTTTGTTTTTTCGCTGAGCAATGGTTCGCCCCATGGACGACCTCTAAGCCGCATTGTTAACTCCAAGTTGAAAAGCCTGGCAATCGATTCGACGCAGCGTTGCCCCCCCAGCGATGTGCCTCAGTTGGCACAGAACGGGATCGAATTCAACTCGTGCGCGGAGATCTTGGCGTTCCAACAACGCACACAGGTAACGCTACGAAACAAACGTCTCATCTGTGCCGCCAATGGAACTGTTCACGAAGACGAGGCAACCAAGAACGGCAAAAAATCGGTTTGGAGTTCATTGTTAGTCAGCGGCGAAACGCATCGCTTTGAACAACCGCGTGAATCAACGATCGCAGCCCCACGCCGTAGGGCCGCCGGTACGCATCTTCGGCGGTGACGGACGGATTCGGTGGAAGGGCCTGCATCAACTTCAACACATCGGCTCGATCGGACGGGTCGTCCAAACGCCCGCTGGCGTGCGTCAGCAAGTTGGTAGCCACGTTGCGGGTAACCAAATCAAGTTTGGGCAATAACAATTGCTTCAACGAAATGATGTTCTCGAAAGCCTGACCGGATGGCAGTTCGCCCGACGGATCAACGACAGGGCCTGGACGTTTCCAGGGACCGTCCAGCAAGTACCGTTCACGGTAACGCCCGATTTCATCGAACGATTCCAATGCGAATCCAGGTGGGTCAATTCGCTTGTGGCAATTCGCACATGTCGCCACGTCACGATGCTTGGCAAGCTGTTGGCGAATCGTTGTTGCGCCACGGGTGTCCGGTTCGATGGGCTCGATGTCCGGCGGCGGTGGCGATGGAGGCGTGCCGAGCAAACATTCCAAGACCCACACACCACGCAGCACCGGTGACGTGTCGATGCCATTGGCGCTCGCGGTCAGCACGGCGGCTTGACCGAGCAATCCACCACGAACACGATTGTTGAATTTCACGCGTCGGAATTCATGCCCCTCGACGCCATCAATTCCGTACAACCGCGCCAGCGACGCGTTCAGGAAGGAGTAATCGCTATCGATCAGTGCCGAAACGCCCACATCGCGACGAATCATATCGGCGATGAACATCTGCGTCTCGGTACGCATCGCCTCTTCGAGACGCTCATTAAAATACTCGGGATGTTCAACGCGATCCGGCAGCATTGTGCCCAGTTTGGCGAGCCTGAGCCAAGCGTCCACAAACGGTCGCACCATTTCCATGTGGCGTGGATCGGCCAGCAAACGGTCCGTCTGTTGTCTCAAAATTTCCGGGTCTCGCAAACGACCTTGCACTGCAAGCGTTCGCAGTTCAGCGTCGGGTGGCTCGGACCATAAGAAGAACGACAAACGAGTGGCCAAGTCATGATCGTCCAGCAGGCCTTCACGTGTCCGGTGATACAGGAAGCTGGGGCTGCACAAAACCGCTTGGTAGACGAGTTTCAGTGCTTCGATGTGATCAACGCCTTCGAGTGCTTGCGTGTTGTAAAAGTCGATGAACGGTTGAACCTCGTCCGGGTCGACTGGATGTCGAAAGGCACGCCGGGCGAAGCGTCCAATCAGATTCTTCGCGTCCTCGGCGAATGGCTTTTTATCGGGAAAGAACTGGGCAACGGCCTTCTCCTCGGGCGACATTCTGGAAACCGGACCGATGAGTTCGATTTCGTGGACGCGAATCCGCGGACCTTGGTACTCACTGTAAAACTGTGACCAGGCCGCTCTGGTATGAATGCTGTGGTCGACCCCGAAAACATCGTAGGGTTTCCCGGCGAGCTTCAAGCGTTCCTGTTCGGCCAAAAATTCTTTTGCAAGCTTGGCCCCTTCCACTTTGTCATAGTCTGGGTGCATGGTGTGAAAAACATGAACGCGGTCTCGAATGAATCCCGGGAACAGGTCGCGATGCTTGTGCATCAGCGAATGTCGCATGTTCTTGATCTTCAATGGACCGTTGGGGAACGTGAAACGAATGCTGTAACCCTTGTCGATCCACGCGACGGTCTCAAACCATTGCGGTTCGTCATCGGGCAGCGTGAAGACATCGAGCGATTGGTCCGAAGCGTCATTCGTATCGAAGTCTTTGGCCGATGCGCTGGTTGCGACCACCCCCAGTTGAAGTGGATCTTGTTTGGGAACATCCAAGATCCAATCCAAGTACGGATGATCTCGGTTGATGGCATTGGCTTTCACGCGGATCGTATAGTAACCGCTGGTTTGCACCCCTTGGTGTAGCTTCTTGATCCACAGATAACCGTTTTGGTAGGTCGGGTTCTCTCGCAGGTGTTGGTACTCGCCAGGACGATCAAGTCCATCGGCCTGGCCATTGTTCGTTTTGTAGAACGGAGCCTTGAAAGTAAGTTTCTGGCGGGGCGGACTTTTTTGACGTTTGCTGATCGCACGGTCGAGATACTGCCCCGACGCGGTGAGGTACTGACTCATCAACACATCGCTGAGCACCAATGTTTGGCCAAGATTGCGATACTCGTGATATTTTTCATCGGGTACGAACTCGCTGGACGGATCGAACAGCATGTTGTCCAGTGCGAGCACCTTTCGCATCGCCGAGTCATACTCGAGACGATTGAGTCGGCGAAGGACGGTCTGGGGCTTGGCGTCGGCCTGGCGAACTTGTGACAACAGTTGGGTCAACATTTCGCTGACTTCCAAGCGTTCGGCGTCCGACGGTCGCTTGGGGGCGTCTTCGGGAGGCATGTCGGCTAAGTTCACGCGATCCAGGATTTCGTGCCAGGCTTCGATGGAATCACCATCAAGCTCCGTTCCGATCAGCGAATCAAACTGGCGGTCGCCTTCTTCGGCATCGGGACCGTGACAGGAAACGCAATAGGACTGAACGAACGATTGTGCCTTGGCGAAGTCCGCTGACGAAATGGGATCGGCCGCGACAGTGCTTGCAATGAAGACGCAAGTGAATGATAGAATTGGTCTCAGCATGGTTTTTGTTTTCGTGGATCAGACTGCCGCCCTACGCGACATCAGCTATCGCGGCGTTTGATGTTTTCATACGCGGATTTTGGTAGTGGACGAGGCAAGAATCCGGTCATGATGGATTCGTCGCCTCGTCCGCTATGGGCTGCGACTTCGCCGCGTGACGGGTTAAATCAATCGTTCCCGTGGCTCGGCTGAAAGGTTTCTGTTGCGTCCCGCTGAACCGTTCCAGCATGGTCGTGTATAAGTTGCACAAGGGAATGCGGCGGCCCGCCGTTTCAGGCATGACATGATGTTGACCGTTTCCAAGACCACCACCTGCCAATAAGATCGGCAGATTCTTGTTACTATGCGAACTAGCGTTGCCCATACCGCTGCCGGCCAGCACCATCGTATGATCCAACAATGACCCACCGCCGGGTTGCTCGGTATCCTTCATCGCTTGCAAAAACTTGCCAAGCTCGACCATCTGGAATTGTTCGATGACCATCAATTGTTTTAGGGCGGTTTCGGATTTACCGTGGTGCGAAAACGCGTGGTAGTTGCCCTGCAGGCCCAAATCGGCAACCGGCAAATTTCCCGGAACACTCAGCGTTGCGACGCGAGTGGAATCCGTCATCAAGGCGAGTCGGATCAATTCGTAAAACAACGGCAACCGCTGTGTGAAGGACTGGCCGAGGGTCGGTCGCTTCAGCGGCACTTCGGGCTTTGCTCGATCAATCCATTCATCGGACATTCGCAATCGCTTTTCAACGCTGCGAACGCTGGTCAAGTATTCTTCCAACTTGCGTCGGTCGACGCTACCCAACTTGCTGTTCAATGATCGAGCTTGCTGCCGAACGACGTCGAGGATACTGGCGTGCTGGGCGAACGCTTTGCGCTTGGCTTTTCGCTCCTGGGGGTTGTCCGCTCGAAACAGGGTATCAAATAGAATCGGTGCTTCGCTGATCGGTGGGATGTTGACGCCGGTTCGAGTCCAAGACATCCGGCACTCAAGTTCGTCCGAGTTCCTTCCCACGCTGGCGACGATGGACGGAAAACGCGTTTGATCACCGGCCAATTCAGCGGCAAGTTGATCGACGGACTGATTGCGGCTGTCCCATTCGGCAGATTCGCTGTCACGAATTCCGCTGAGAAACGTGTGGGCACTTTGGTGACCACCGCTGACCCCGTGGTCGAGATTGCTAAAAATCGAAAATTCGGACTTCAGTCGGTCAAGTGGCTGAAGTAGTGGCGGTAGTCGATCAAGCCGCCCTGACTGGGTTGGAAAAAAAGCATTCGGCACAAACCCAAGTGGATTCGCGACGCACACCATCCGTTTGGGAGCAGTGAGGGTGTTGGCACCAGCTTCGGCATCACGTTGCAACAGCGGCAACGTCAGCGTCACGCCCAATCCACGAAGCAGCGTACGGCGGGGAAATTGTTTGTCTGTCATGCGATTGTGGTTCAACATGCGGTTTCCGTTCCATGGTAAGTCAACGTCATTGCCCTAGAATAAGCAAACGCTCGTTGCCGGTGGATGCGATCTCGCAAAAATTGCGTTTACGACAATGATCGGGGACAGCGGACGCAAGAACTTTGACCACCGCAAGGTCTGCGCTGGTGTGGAGGATTTATCCGACAAGTCCGCAATGCCTGCTCGAGAATTGGTTGCTGGCATCTATGTCGTTGGCTCTACGCATTGTAAGAAACAAGCGTCGCAGTTTTCCTGCCAATAAAACTCCTACCTGTTAAAGCAGGGACGACAGTTGACGCACGCATCGAGGTTCGCCCGCTTTGATTCATGCGAGGTGCCAACCTGGTTTGATGGGCTAGTGGTTTGACAGAAAAATTGGGGGCAGAAAAATTTCAGTGCCGGGAGTTCGCAGCATTGAAAGCCAGCCCCGAATGCCGCCTGGTAGTAGCTGTTCACGGTTCGGCGCGTACGCTGAGCCAGCGGAGAGCAAGGGGGCGGACTCACGCCGCGAAAGAAGTGTTCGAATAACCTTCGCAAGACGTCCAGTAGGAAATGACCGGGGACAGAGCTCAAACGCGTGTGGTTTGAAACCGTACGTGGCGGGGTTTTAATAGGGCCAGTTGGTTGGGGTTGCAGGGTAAGCGTCTTTTCTGCCGGCTGGCTCGCGGAGGCCAGAACTTTGACCACCGCAAGGTCTGAATCGAAGACCCGCTCGAATGAGCGGCACATCAGTTCCGCCCCGACAAATCCGGAACGACTCCAGCAGACACACCACCGTAGTTGAAGCGGTTGGGACTGGAGAAGTCGGCATGGCTAGCACACTTGGTTACCGGTACGCGCCGAGGGAAAAAATGGCCAAGTTTTAACCTGTGCCGCGAAATCGCCCTGAAGTCACTGCCAGTCAGTTGGCTTAAAGTCTTCCCATGACACACACGGACTGGCGTCAACGAGCCATTGCGCCAGACCTTTTGAAAAACACGGCAGCCCGGCTGGTCTGGCGAAATGATAAAGTCACGCTGATAACCATAAAAATAGGTTTCATCGATTTCAGGCAACACCTCGCACTTCACTGCTCCGCCGCAGCGCGGACAATACCCTGCTCTCATACCAGCTCGTTCGGCTATCGGAGCGACTCTTCGGCCCTCGCCCACGGTGTGTCGAGTCCCAAAATCTAGTGGTAAAGCTCATTGTCTTGCACGACTTGTCTCCTTGGCAGAGAAGTCTACCGAACCCACGAACTTCCCGGATGGACCTTAGATTTACGATCGGACTTTACTCAATTCGCTTGCCCGATGGGAATGGCTCAAAACCACAAGCGACCAGTGCAGTTTGAATTTCCTTGTTTTTGCGACGATCTCGTACCGCAATAACTGCCTCGGACAAATCGAGCTTCCCTAAGATCTCAGTAACCGAATCTGCCTCAAAACCACAGTTAAGAAGTTTTAAAGTTTCCAGGTTCACAAATTGGGTAATCGAGATGGGGTCAGATAGTTTTCCGCAAGCTTGGACATCAATTGATTTTACCTGGCTTGGGTTTTTTAACTGCGGAATGCAGTTCATGTGCGGTATATGGACTAGATCGATCCTTCGAAGCTGTTTTGTGTTCACAAGCAGATTTAGGTTTGGAAGCTTTCGTAAGTCATCTCCGAACTCGACCGATTCAAGAGTATCCATTGACAGAGACTGCTCGTCATCAACGACATGGCATCCTCTCAACGTTATTCGCTTCAAGTTGATCCAATCTTTGAGGCAGGTCAAGTTGAGCCTCCGGACATGAAACATTCGTATATAGGTTGAATTGCAATATCCTTCAATTTGCCTTACTTCCTCAACAGAAAGAGGTGCATTGTCTTTTTCCACTAGCACGCATTGTTGGGGTGTCGAGCCTTCCGTGGTTTTGACTTCCACAGTCATATTTTGAACCTCATCAGGTCGATCGTGGTCAGATGCTGCCGGTGGCAAGAAAGTTGGAGACCAAAAAAACGTCAAATTACCTCGTCATCTGCGCGTTGCCAGCCAATCGGTTTGAAGTCATCCCATGACAGTCGAGGGCTGGAGTCGATAAGCCATTTGGCCAGACTTTTAGAGAAACATGGTAGACCAGGACGATCTGGCGAAATCATGAAATCCCGTCGAAAATTGGTCGTGTAGGTTTCGTCTACCTCTGGCAACATTTCGGTTTTGATTGCTCCACCGCATTTGTGGCAGTAACCGACTCGTGTTCCCGAACTTCCGGCGGTCGGGGCACTCAAAAGGATCGACCATCGCGTGAAGTTTTGAATGTGATCGATCGGGGCAAGATGCATGTCTCTCAAGCCATCGATCGATTCAATTTGATCGACTAGGTCATTCCGTAGAACGAGGTCGCCATGTTCCGTGATGGCAACTGGCGTATCGCTGTCAACATTGCCCGTTGTAAAAGTCGAAGTTTCGAGACGCTCGAATCCTGCAATTTTCCCACATTCATCGCAATGGATTGGCTTTCGATTTTCTATGCATTCGAGAACGCATTTTGGCGGATAGAGCTTGAATAGAGCATGAGATTCAATGTCGGCGTCTTCATAAACTACCTGGCACGAAGCTTCCATACGCACTTTCAAAACCTGTTTGTCGCGATTGTAGAGCTCTATGACTCTTGAGAGCTCACTGGAATTGGACCGGAATGTTCCGGTCAGGACACCCATATTGTTGCTAAGCAATCCATCATCTATCACATCTTTCCAGGTTGATTTAAGCGATGCTGGTTTTTTGGAGATGAATTCTAAACGGAATGTTTTGATCATGCTTAAAACTGTACAGACTTTGCAGCATCGTTGAGAAGTTTTGGTACGCCGGGTAAGGATGGGTAAGTTGATCTATAAAACTGGTACAACGCTCTTTTCACAGAGCTCATCGGAACATTCTGACGGACCCACTCTGAGTTGTTTAGTTTGTTTTTTGGGACAATTCCCGATGTAACAATATGGTCATTCAAGCGTTGATGTAGTCCAACTCCTGCACCACGGTGAGGTCCCATTCTGATGTTCAAGAATGGTCCAGTCTCGGGTCCACCAAGCCGCTTGGGCCAGAAATGGTGTGCTTCTTCCGCAAATCTCAGTCCAAGCCGTGAACGGTTACAAAGTTCAGCAGCTCCCCAGTTCCATCGCTGCGACCGGCGCCGTCGGTTACCTAAAATCTCAGTCCGACCCGTGAACGGTTGCTCCAGCTAGTAACCAAGGTCGTTAAAATAGCGAAGCAAGCATGAGTGCGAATGTTCGGCGCGACTAAAAAGCTCGGCAAATTCGCGATCCTGACTGCATGCACGCAGTCCTTTGCCAAACGCATATCGAAAACTCCTGACCCGATCAAAAATGTTTGAGGTTTTTAATGCATCTATGCGGATGGTTGGCCACTCATGAAGAACCACCTCTTCAAGCTGGGGAAGGTGATTCAGGAACTCCAATTCGAATCCTGAAAAGGCACTATGCAGATGGATTGCTCGAAGCCCTGTAAGCTTTCGGAAATCCGGCCAACTATTTACATCCACTCTATGAAGATCAAGAGTCTCGAGGTTTTTTAGTTTTTCAATAAACCTCAAGTCTGTATCGCCACGGCAAAGCGACAGTTTAAAGTGACGAAGTGTCGGCGACACCGACAGCTTTGAAACGGCCTCGCCTTTTACTTGGCTGAGTTTTAGTGAGTCTAGATTCAGAAGATCTGGCACAAAACTCTCGAAATCACTTCTGGTACCTGAGCAGCGGATCTCGGTAAGTCGGTCGGGGCGCGGTGCAAGTTTCAAAACCCGCCGATCGTCCGTGCACAATCTGGAGAGCGATTGGGCGTGGGAAATGAGTTCGAGGTTCGACGGTGTCGTCCTGGGAAAAGGCAGGTCGAGAAATTCCAGCTTTTCAATGACAGGCTCAATTCCCTTCAGGTCCGTAAGCTGGGGCAAAGACAAAGAAAGGTTTTTTACGTCAGGTAATTGATGCAAGAATTGCAATGTTCGGAACTGGGAAGGCTCAGGATAAGACGAATAAATTCGCAACGTCAGATCTTGGAATTTCATCAGAAGCTTGTTCACGTGGCCCAGTGCAGTATTCGATAGAGGCTGACAAAATTGAACTAAGTAGGCGTTGGCGCCAACGCCTGCAAGGCTTTTAGCTTGAACAGGAGGTTCAACGTTAACAATGATCCGACTCGAACGGTTACCGTCTAAATCAACTTTCGTTTGTTCCAGCTCAAAAACGCCCATTCCAATATCCTACTTACATGATTTAAGGTACGACCGGATCTTTTGCTTTAGCTCTTCTTTTCGCTTTGCCGCAGCTTTTCTATAGGAATCAGCTTTAGAACCTATCCGGAAACCCATTTAAGTCGTAAGTCCATATTTGAACGGAGGTTGGTCACCAGTCGGCGCAAGTCGTCTGAGCATCCTTCCGATCGATGCGACGTGGATCATTGCCTCGCTTGATTCTGTTCGGTGTTCATAGTCGCGGCTTAGTCGCCGCCAGCGTCCAAGCCAGCTGAATGTTCGTTCCACGATCCAACGCTTGGGAAGCAGCACGAATTCTTTTGCTCCCTTGGGACGCCGAATGACTTCCAGCTCCCAAGTCAGATTTTTTTGACGAGCAAGCCACGAATTCAAAGCGTGATTAGCGTACTTCGAATCGGCCCAAATAACTTGCAATCGCGGTTGTCTAGATTGCGAAAGCTGCTTCATGACCGGTCCAGCTGCATACGCATCGTCGACCGATGCGATCGTCACCGTGACGGCAAGCAGCAATCCAAGCGTATCGACCGCGATGTTGCGCTTTCGTCCCGTGATTTTCTTGCCTCCATCGTATCCATGGCTTCCACCTCGTTCGCTTGTTTTGACGCTTTGACTATCGATACTACCCGCGCTGGGCTCCATTTCTTCGCTGAGGACTTCCAGCATTCGGATCGCTCCGACGAGTTGATCGTTCACAGCGTTCCATCGTCACGCCACTTGGCGAAGTAGTCGTACACCGTGCTTTTGGCAAGAAGGCCATGAGGAAGCATGCCCCACTGGCAGCCGCTGCGGCATTGGTAGAGGAACGTATTGACAACTTCGCGCATATCAACGCTACGTGGTCGCCCGCCTTTCCGACTCCTGCGAGGTCGCGGAATCAGCTCGTTGATGATTTCCCACTGCTGGTCGGTCAGATCGCTTGGGTAACGCTTTCGGTCGCCGTCGGTCATCGCACACTCCGTTGCTTCGAGGAGCCCATGGGTGCATGTCAGGGATTGTAGTTTCTAGGCGGCCTGCGCGGAGGGTTGGCTGCGTCTGAGGGTGGATTGCCCGGGGCGATGGCTCAGTAGGCGGACCAGTCGATCGTCGTCACTCAAGGCTGCGGCACGAATTTGGAGAATCGCCTCGGCACCGGCCGGGTTGTTCCAGAACATTTCCGTCCCCTTAGTCCGATAATTCATCTCCTTGACCGCCGACTCCATCCAAGCACTCGTCGTCGGCAGACCTCGCATCCGGTACTCGTCGTAGCGCATCCGATCCTGATTGTTTTCCAAGTATCCAATCACACGCCGCAACTGCTCGCGCGGATCATCCTCCTCGGCGTCCGCGGGCGGCGTACCGACGCGAGTTTGCTGAGATTTCAGTGCGGCGATGACCAGACCAACATCGCCCTGCCAAACTTTCGTCATCCACGCCAGGTAAGCGTTCCAGGCTTCATCGGTTTTTCCAAAACACAGCAACGATGCGGTGAACAGATAAGTTACGGCGTGAGTGAAATCGAGAATTGCGGTGTAGTCGTGAAAGTGCTCGGCGTGGATTGTCCAGTTACAGGTCAAACCATCGGCAACATACGCCTTGCGAGGAGCCTCATCAAAACGGCGTCGCTTTGCTTCACGCGCCATCTGATCGCCGAACTGTTTGGAGTTCTTCATGCTCGCGATCACCGTGCGAAGTAATCGTTGAGGCTTGTGAGAAGCTTTTGTTTTACACGCTTGGTCTTGCTCTGGATCTTCCTGTTCTTGGGGCAAGGAGTCATCTGAGCCAGCATTTTCTTTGGTTTTTGCTTTCTCGGTCAGTTTCGCAACATGGTCGGCATCTAGAAAACAGGTTGGCGGTTCGGGCTGCGGATCGACCTCGGATGTCTCGCTGGTGGCGCTCACAAAGGTGGCGTTCTTGGTTTCGTTCCATCCTTTGGCATCCAGGTGGACGCCGGGACCGCAACCTATCTTACGAGTCCGTATCCGCCCTCCATCAAATGCAACAATCGCCAACGAAGGGACCGACACCTCACCGGTAAGGATTTTCTGCCAATGCTCTTGCTCGGCAGCTTCGAGATCGTTGCCGACTTCCAAAGCGACGCGTTCAATCGTATTGGTTGAAACATCCAAGCCAAGGACTCGCTTCATCACAATGGATGCTCGTTTGAGCGACCGCGTTTCGGCATCAAGAATCACCATCTGCCGCTTGAATCCGGGAGTCGATTCTCGTGGATCAAGTCCGAGTGCTTCACGCTGAGGGAAAAAAAGACCGACGACAGCGACGGCAGTGGGCAACCGATTCGGTCAACTCGATGGGGCCGTCCATCGAGTGGACTTGCCGCCGCGTAGGTTCTACCCGGCACTCCTTGCTGCAATCGGGACACTTGATTCGTTGGCCCTGTTCCAACGCCACATCGGTCGCCCGGGTGGACTGGATCATCTGACTCAGACGCTGGCCCACTTCGTGCGCAGGGATCTCGATTTGATCGAAATGGGGCGTCCCCGGACCCTGCTGTTGAGCCTGCATCTGGGCGGCCACCTCAGCGGCCTGCTTCAACAAATCGGCGAGTTTTTTATCCAGTTGATTCTGATTCGCATCCATGCGACGGTCTCCAAAAAGTTACCCGGACCATGACAGCATGCGTAGCTTAACCCAGGAACCCGAAAAACTCCTATTGCGATTTTGCCCCAATCCTGGGCTGCCGCAATCCCTGACATGCACCCGGAGCCCATAGTGTGGCGTTTATTGGTATTTCAGCAAACAGCAGTTTCCGGATAGGTTCTAAGCTGAAATCTGCCGAGCTAACTTAGGTATTTCGTCGAGAACAATCGCCTTTCCAGTAAAAAGATCTGTAACTTCGAACCCATCAGACACTAGGTGAACCATAGCCTTTTCAAGTTCGGTTTCAAAACGCGGGTCGTCCATTGTTTTGAATGGGATGGAGATCCCAAGCACAACCTCGCTGCCAGAGATTACGACAGGGAAGAACTCAAGCAACTCGATTGCAGACAGTAGCTCATGCAAAAGCTGCAAATTCTGTTCACCGTGCTTTTCAGCTGAAAAATTATATGACATGGCTAGTTCGTTAAGAATTCGATCAAAACCTGCACTCCGCGATTCGCGGACTTATTGACAATCGTTTCCCGCGTCAGTTCGAGGTGTTTCTTGCTGACCCGCTGCCCTCGTAGGTCGAATCGAACTCTCTGTGAACTCCCATGTGGCAAGTGCTTGTGAAACTGCAAGATTCTAGCGCATACAAACTTCACCACTCGATTTCTGTTTGCTTCACCGATGAAGTATACATTGAGGACATGAAGCGCCTCATTGTTTACATCATCATATGCTTCGGGCGTTACAATTCCCCAATTGAAATCTGCTTCTTCCATCGCCTGTTACTGCAAAAACTCAACTGATACGCTCGAAGTCCGAGTAATCGTAAGAATGTTGCTTCTCACCCGCATCAAAAGCGAGTCTGGCACATCCTGCCCCCTAATGTCAATTACGATTCTTTGGTGCGTGCCTTTCGGGAGGTTGCTAAGCCGCTGGAAATATTGGTGGCGAATCGTATTGTACAAGCTTGCACGATTGCTGGGTTGAAGAAGATTGTAGTTTTTGACTTCGAGCGATTCACCAAAAATGAAATTATCTGGACGCACACTACCACGACTGCCATACGGGACTTCTTTTCCGTTACTAAATGAGACTTGCGGTTGATGATTTGGATTCTGTCCGTTCACGTCAATCTCGGATTGCCGCGGACTCGGCCTATCTCCATTTTTATTTGAGCCATCGCCATCGCATTTTCCCGCTGCATTGTGTACTAAATGCCCGAGCTTTCCCACATGGTAGACGTGGGTTCCGTTGACTTCGATGTTGAAGACCACGGCAGCAGTAAGCGAATCTCGACTTATGCGAACCTGATGCGTTTCGGCGGTCGAGCCCAACCCAAGTGTTCGTGAGGTTGATTCCAGCGCTGCGGCAGCGACAAACTGACGCGTCGTTGCATCCCAAATGGGGTGTCCGCTGGTGCAGATGATAGGGGCTGGCTCGTCTTCGATCTGCAATTCGACGAGGTCGTCGCAGGTGTGTCGGAAGGTTCCTGTGACGACTTGGCCTTCACCGCTTTGAATCGCTGGGCAGGGTTTGATGTGCAGCCCAGCTGCTAGGCCGTCGATGTCCAGTTCTTCAATCTGGATCCGGAAACGACCGTCGCCTGTCGCACCGGTCTGCTCAAGCCATGACAGTGGACGTAGCAATTTCACTTCGACCAAGTCGCCGTTGTGTTTCTGCACCTGCAACTCGATCAGTCGCCAGGTCTGTGGATCTGGTTCGGGATCGTCTGTCGGGGAGAGTCCCTCGGGTAGCTGCGATGGGATCCGGTCCCCACAACGAACCTGTTCGATGGGTTTGGTGATCAGGTCGGCTTGCGTGGGCAGCGCAGAGGAGACCGTGATGGTCTCGAGCGCTGAGGCAGCCACGGGGGCTGAGGCCAGCCAGGGCGTGAGGCGTGGGGCAAGGCACCACGTAGCTATCAGCAGCAGGGCTGCCGTGGCAACGGCGCGTGGCTTGGATCGTGTGACCGGGCTAGGGTGGATTAAGTTGGACATCGGTCGGTTTCGTAAGAGGCGGTTGTGTTTGTTGTAAGAGATTCTTGATGCGTTTGTCGCAAGAATTAGATCTTGCCGGTGGCGAGCAGGGTGAGCAATTCATCGTCGATCTGCGTTGCCGCGTCACGCTCGTGTTCAGCCGCTGTGGTTGCGAACATCCAATCGACACCTAACGAGTCATTTGGCTCTGGTTCCTCGTTTGGTTTCTCCATACGTCTGCGACGATCGCGAACGGCAAAGGCGGCAACCAGAGCAGCTCCGCCGATTGCGTCGCAGAGAGTGAAACCGTCGCCCGCGACCTGATTGCGGTGCAGATTTGCCACCGAAGGGGGAAATGCGTCATGGACACCCACGACCACTGGGGTTCCTGCAACGAAGCATCGAGCTCGTGCACTGAACACCATCAACGCGAGATTGGCCGCGCCGCAGACGGCTTCGGACCATTGCACGGCTGTCATCTCATTGGCGCGAGCTGTCGCGGCATTGATCGCCATGCCAAACGTGGCATTGGGGTCTTTCGCCAGTTCGTAGGCGCTTCTGATCCAGGTTTCAGCTTGCCCCATAACGCTGAACAGATTGGCATTGCTTAGCAGCCCTGCCAACGACACTGCCGTTTCTTTGATCATCACCGCCTGCATCGTCAATTGAAACGCCATGCCCGCCCCACCCGGCATCAGTGACGTCACCACATTCATGACATGCATTGCTTTTTCTACCGAAAGCGACAACATTTCGGCATCATCGATCGGGACTTCGATTCCATCCGCATTCAGTTTCGTCGTCCTGAACTCGCCTCCAATAAGCACTTGCAGCGCGGTCATCGCGCCAGCTTCGGCGCCGGTCTTGCCATCAAACTCGCCCTTGAGATAGAGCTGGATTGCCGGACAAAGTGTGTCGACAGCTGCCATCGCACCACGCGCGACGGCGCATTCGCTGATCGCCAAATTTCCTGACGGATCTACATAGTCCAGTGGGTTATTGCCGACGTAGCGGTACAGGTTTGTGTCGCCGGATGCAAACCCGATCGGATCCTGGCTGATAAACCGCCCATTGGCCGGATCGTAAAAACGAGCTCGATAGTAGAACAATCCAAGCGCGTCGTCCCATTCGCGACCGGTGTACGTGAATCGATCTGCGGCCACTGGGTTACTTTGCGCTTGGATTTGACCGAAACTATCGTAAGTGTTTTGGTTGACCACCGCGCCGTTGTCATCAATCAGTTCTCGTACGGTTCCCAGCCGGTCGGTGAGATACCATGTCGTGCCCTCACCCGGCCGCCAGCGGGCTGCGATTTGATCGACGCCGTCGTTGTAGAGGTAGCGAGCCGAGACAGCGTTCGAATCATCGAAGTCGGCCCAGGTATGTGCTCCGTCGTAGAGAGTGTGACGTACCTGCGCGACCAACGGTCCGGAACCGTCCGGATCATGGCTGCGAGTGATCAGACGATCAAAGACATCGAAGGTGTTGGCGACGGACCCAAGCAGCTCGCCGGCTGAGTCGAATTGCTGCGCTAGAACCAGGCGATTTCGATGATCATAGGAATAGTCGGTGTAGCCCAGAGTCAGTTTGTCTGTCTTGCGGGTTAGATTCCCTTCCGGGTCATACCGGTAGGTGAACTGACTGTCTGCTTGCAAGCGGTTGCCAGCCTCCGTCACTGACTGGTCTGAGAGCCGATTTCCGTTTTGGTCGTACTGGTAACTCTCGCTGAGGATCCCGTCGATCGATGCCGTGAGCAGTTGCCCAGAAGCATCACGTGCGAAGTAAAACGTTCGGCCGTGATGAATTTCCTGTATCAGTTGGTTCGCCAAGTCGCGCGTGTAGTCATAGTCGACCAAGACCGTGTCGGCAGCATCACGATGCGTCAGATCGGTCAACCTTGCGTTGACATCAAACTGAAAATTCGTCGAGGAAACCAATTCGGAATCGTCGACAGATTGAAAACGCCGGAGAGTCGAAATCAGGCCGCGCGGGTCATAGTCGTAGCGAAGGCTGGCATCGTCGACCGAACCGCCCGACCAGGTTCGCCCGGCAAGTTGGTTTCGGCTGTCATACTCGCTGGTGACCGTGACGCCCGTGTTGTCGTAGACCGCCGTGCGGTTTCCCGCTGCGTCAAAAACATAACTGAGTACGACATGGGGCACGTTTGCAGTTCCCGCATTGTCGACCGTGAGGACACGATTGAGTGCGTCATAACGGTTCGAGTATTGACTGGACACATCAGAGGCGCCGAGCAGATTGCCGACAGCGTCGTATCTGTATTGAACGTGATTGACCGCAGACGTACCCTGCCACCAAGTTTCTGTATCCAGACGATCCAAGAGATCGTAGCTGAATTCAATCCGTCGCCCATTTCGGTCGACCACTTCGACCAGGTTGCCGACTTGGTCGTAGTCGCTGAAAGACGACTGTCCCAAGGAATCGGTCACACGAATGATACGGCCAAGGTTGTCATAGGCAAATGCCGTTTCGTTGTTGACTGGATCCTGGACGCTGACGACGTTTCCGTTGTGGTCGTATTGAAAGCGAGTGGTGGCCGATCGTGGATCGGTCATCGTCAGGCGACGATTCAAGTTGTCATAGGTTGCTGTCGTTGTCCGGTCGATTGGATCGGTGACGCTGACGACATTGCCGACGGCATCATAGTCCCACGTCCAAGTTCCGGTCAGCGGATCGGTTTGTTCGACGACCCGATCAAGTCCGTCGTATTCAAAAAGACTCACTTGGTTGCTAGCGTCGATCGATCGAATCACACGTCCCTTCGCATCGTATTCGAGACGTTCCACCGCCCCCGTGGGGTCGGTCCATTTCACCGGACGATTCAGTTCGTCATATTCAATGGCACGTGTGATCGACCGCTTGTCGGTCACATGGGTGCGATTCCCATTGTCGTCATAGTTGTACTGGAAGGAGTTTCCGAGCGGGTCGGTCGTTTTCGTCAACCGGTTTCGCAGATCATATTCGTACGAGTGAGTGTGCTGGTTGAAGTCCTGTTCGCTTAGCAGATTGCCTTGCCAATCGTAGCTAAAGATCATCTCGTCGCCGGCGGCGTTGATGATCTTGACGGGCATTTGAATGTCACCATAAACGAACCGAGTTTCGCGTTGCATCGAATCCCGTTCCTTGACCAAATTCCCCATCGAATCAAATTCAAACTCCGTCCGATCTAAATTGGGATCGATCTCCGCAACGGCGTAACCAATGGCATCGTATTCCCACTGCCATCGATTCCCGTTTGGGTCGGTAAACGCAGTTTGGTTGCCGGTGGCGTCATATTCATAATAGGAAGTCCCTTCGAGGGCGTTGGCCATCGATACCAATCGTCCGTCTTCGCGATAATCGTAGCGGACCGGATTTCCATTCGGATCGGTGATTTCCAAGATGCGACCGTTTGCGTCGTATTCGATTTCAATCACACCTTGTTCCGGATCCGTGATTCGGACCGGTCGGTTGTTGGCGTCAAAAAGATAGGTGGTCGTGTTTCCAACCTGGTCCGTGATCGAATCGAGTTGCATCCCGTTGAACGAGTAGTTCACTTCGCCGCCGAGTGCATCGGTGAACACTTGCGGACGATTTCTCTGGTCCATCACAAACGTACGTGTGTTTTGGTTGTGATCAGTCATCGACGTCAGTTTGCCACGCGAGTCATAGGTCATCGCTGCAAAAGTGCCATCGCGTTCGATCGATTTGATCGGATACGCGAGATTGCTGTACTCCAATCTCTTTTCGCCGCCATCGATATCGGTGACCTTGATCACCCGGCCAATCTCGTCGTATTCAATCGTCGCATCCGTGCCACCCGGCATTTGCATTCGAACGATATTCCCGGCGTCATCTCGCGTGTAGGCATGCTGGCCTCCGTCGGCCTGGATCATCTGTGTGATTTCACTGAATGCGTCGTAGGAAAACTGCGTCAAATTGAGCAGGGCATCTGTCACACTGGTGATGTTTCGATTTTCGTCGTACGTCATCACTGTCTCGAATCCACGTTCATCGGTGATCACCGTCAGATTGTCATCACCATCGTATTGGTACAACGCGGTGTTTCCGTTGGCAGACGTTTCGCGGATCATATTGCCACGATCATCGTATTCCATCTCGGTTGCCGCACCGAGCGCGTCATAGGTGACTCGGGTATGGTCGTCCAGTTGATATTCGTAGAGATTGGATGCCCCCAAGGCGTCGGTGACCACTGTCAGACGGCCAGCGATATCGTATTCAAAACCGGTTGAGATGACCTCTTGTTCGGGAAGGTCGTCAGGGTTGACGGCGGCCAGGTAATTGTCCGCCGTATAGGCATACGTGTTCGACAGTCCATTGGGATATTGAACGTCGACCAGATTACCGGCCGCGTCGTAGCGGTAGTCATATTCGTAGCCATCCGGATCGATGATCTTCGTCACGCGGCCTTGATCATCACGTTGAAATTGGACTTGTTGGCTAGAAGAACTCGTAATCGCGTCGTCGCTGTACTGCAGTGTGTTGCCGTTGCGGTCGACGACATTTTCCAGTCCGGCTTGCTGGTCATAGCTGTAACGGACACCGGTCTTGCTGACCAGTTCGTAGCCCAGCGGATTGTAAGAAGCGAAATTGGCGGCGATGATGTATTGGCCGTCGGCGAGCCGGTTTAAGGGTAGCGAAAGTCCGTTCAGGTCGAATTGACCGGTCGAGAGGCTGGTGATGGTGGTGTAGTCGTTTTCACCATAGAGTTGCCAGGTGACGCCCGGGTCGGGGATCCATCGAGGATCGTAGAAACTGTCGCTGAGCGTGGTCCAGATCCCTGTGTGCCGAATGGGGCTGAACGTGAATCCCACTCGTTGGCAATCGGGTGTGGTGATGTAGACCTTGTCACCGTCGGCAAAAGGCAAAGCGGCAAACTGTCCGAGCAAGTTTTCGTAGGGTGTCCGCGCGACCGCTTCGCGCAGGTCTGGATCTGCTGCACAGAATTGCCAGCCGTTACCAAAGTCGCTGCTTTCGTCTGCGTTCAATTGGCTGTGTTGGCGTTGGATCGTGATCGCCGGGCCACCAGCGACGGGAATTGTCAGATCGACGATCGGATGATTGTTCACGCCTACCTTTGCCATTCCGTCCAGGGCGACGCGGATGGTTTGTTCGGCTTGGTTGCCGGCAAGGTCGGACGCGGTCAACCGCATGTCGTACTGGTTGTTCTTGAGCAATGTCGGATCAAAGATTCCGATCAACGACGAAACGACATCGATTGGACCTGATTCTTCTCGTGCGGACACCGATGTGATTGATTTCCACTGGTTCGTATTGACCAATGCAACTTCAAGCCGATAGAAGGCAAGTGAATCGTTGTCGGTCACTGTGCCGATGACGTCTGTAAAGTATTCAATCGTGGCGTGATTCGATAGTGATTCGATACTCACAGTAGGCGGGGTGACATCGGAGGGGTCGATCACAAAGAATGCTTCACTCGCGGTGCCGAGGTTGCCGCTGGTATCGGTGGCATTAGCGATTAGACGTGGGATGCCCGAAAGCCCCGGTGTGAGCGTGACAGTGCCCTCGGCGCTAAGTGCCACAGGGATTCCATCGACGATTAGTTCGACCGCGGACACTGCCACATTGTCTTTGGCAGCGACGCGGACATCGATGGAATCGCCCAGCGTGATTGCATCGTTGGACAATATGATCGAAACGCGGGGTGCTTCGGTGTCGGGGGAGACGGTGAGTGTGTAGGACTGGTCGGTCGAAAGGCCGCGGGCATCGGTGGCGGTGATCGTGATCGGGTAGGTCCCGGACAGCGACGAAGCGGCGGGCAATGACACGACTCCACTGGTGCCTCCGATACTCATGCCGACCGGTCCATCGATGCGATAGGTGACCGCGTCATCGGGGTCGGTGGCCACCGCGGCGTAGAAATAACGCTGGCCGGCAGAAAGTTCGAGGACCGGATCAGAGATGAATGTCGGCGCGGTATTGGTACCGAGCACATTCAGGTCGAAGGTCTGTCGTCCGCTGGCGGTCTGAGAATCGCTGGCGAGAATCGTGATGGATGTTGTCCCGAGCTGAGTCGAATCCGGTGTCCAAGTCAGACGGTTGCCGATCAGTTTCGCCCCGGCGGGTGCCGATGCGTCAAGTGACAGCGTGACGGCAGAGCCCTCCGGGTCGGTCGCCACGATGTTGTATTCAAAACGCTGGTCGACGGTGGCGAACCGCGCCGGTGTGGAAAGGATCAGCGGCGGATTATTGTCCAGCCCTGACGGTACGAGCAACGTAAAACTCTGTGTCGCGCTGCCGCCCCGGCCATCGTCGATTTCGATCAACACATTGTGATGGCCGACGTCGGCGGCCGTCGGAGTCCAAGTGAGCGTGTTGCCGTCGAGTGCCATGCCGCCAG
Organism: Stieleria tagensis; assembly: GCF_024129865.1. GTDB lineage: Bacteria > Planctomycetota > Planctomycetia > Pirellulales > Pirellulaceae > Stieleria > Stieleria tagensis. The sequence goes on from NZ_JAMYFE010000044.1 coordinate 29,254, forward strand.
GTGCCTGCAGAAGCGATCGCGTCAACACGTCGCCTTCGGGATCCACTCCGTCAGCGACATAGGTATACGGCGTGTCGACCGGTGCGATCAGGACGGGAACGGTTGTGAACGCCGGGGCGCTGTTGCCGAATGTGTCGAAGCTGACGTCGAACTCGAAACGTTCGCGAAGCGGATTGGCAAAGCTCACATCGAGCGCTGTGCTGGTCGATCCCGGAGGCAGGTTGGGTGCGATTTCGGTGTCAAACACGAAGGCCGGCGCAAGCTGGGAGTCGGCAGACGGCATCTGAATTTCTGGATTGCTGACCGCAATCGATGCAGTGGAAAATTCAGTCAGACGCGCGACCATCGGCGGCGTGACCGTGTCTGGGGAATGGTTGCCGGCGGCCAGTTGAGTGTGCAACTGATTCGTCGCTCGGTTGAATGTGGTTCCTGTGAATACGGATTCGATCCCACCGGCGGCCGGTGTGAGCGCAGCCAGATCGATCACGGGACCGGCACTGTCGCCGAACAACGTGATGGATGTTTGGCTGGTCGATCCCGCGGCACGTGTTGCAATCACGTCGAACCTGTTGGCTCCCTCGGAAAGCGTGACTGCGGTAAAAAAGTTGCCGGCCGGGTCGAGCGCATCAACCGGGACGCCATTGACCAAAACGGATTCGACATCCACTGTGGTCAGCAGTTGTGCCGACAATTCGGTGGGATCGTCGACGGCGATTGCGACGCCTGTGCTGCTGGGGTCGGCATCGATGTGAGCCGTCAGCTCGACCAACTCAGGCGTCAACGTGCCGTCGCCGATTTGAAATGCATAAAACTCGATCCCTTGATCAGCGACGCCTTGCACTCCGACCGTGTTTTCATCCAGTGCGACACCGTCGGTCAATAGATACACCAGCGTGCGGTCGGCGGGTTGGGCCGTAGCAATTAAATTCTGAACATCGCGAATTGCCGGTTCGAACTCGGTCCCCTGACGGACTTCGGTGTCGCGGAATTTGAACGCCCCTTGGACAGACAGGAATCCCAGCGTCTGGCTCCAGAGTGACCGAACGGCAATTTCAAAATTGGGATCATCGCCACGGTAAGTGGTGTCGATCGATGGATCGACGAAATTCTGGTTGAATAGCTCCGGACCCGCATCGAGCGGTTCGCTACCACCGGCGAACAGGACGCTGGCGACGCGAACGTTGTCGGAAAGCGTCTGCAGCTGTTCAGTCAGCCGTAGCGCGGCGGCGAGTTCTGCATCCAGTACATCACCGACGCCGGCAAACTGGTTGTAGTCATCGTTTGCATCAACCACTCCGTCGCCGTTGACGTCCAGTCCGCTGGGCGTGAGCGTGCTGGTCGACACATCGATCATAAAGATCGCGTTGATCGATTGATTGGCGGACCCGACGTTGCCGGACAGTGCAAGGTTGGTCCCGGTTGGAAAGCGACTCCCGTTCTGTGGCGCCAACTGAATCGGCGGCCCATCACTTGCGGCTCGCTCAGCAGCGTAGACGGCCGAAAACGTCTCACTTCGAGTTTGATTGTTGGTCGCGGCGTCTGCTTCGAAAACGTGATTCAACGGGTCCGTTTCGACGTCGACCCAAAAAGAGCCTTCAAACTGTTCCGGCAGCGTGATCGTAGCGGTTTGATTGTACGATTCGCCGGGCGCAAGATCGCCGGGACTGGTGACGTCTGCAAAGGCGCGCTGGTAGAGAGCCACAGATGCTTCATCGGCCGACAAGAAGACTCGGTCGATCCAGGAATCTGCGTCCCAAGCCGATGCGACTGCAGTGCCGTTGTTGGTCACGGTCCACGAAACACTGACGGTTGCGGGGCTACCGATGGTGATGACATCGGCGACGACGTTGGAGACGGTTAATTCAGCGGCAGCCGGCGTAGCTGCCAGCGAGTCGTCGAGAATGCGAAAACTGAATTTCCCCAAGATGTCGGTGGAACGGATGAAATCTCGATCATCGACGATCAGCGTGTAGACACCGGTTTCATCGGCCATGAAGGTCGTGTCGGTGAACGCGGCTTGGAAGACCGACACACCGGCGGGCGAGAGCAGTGTGAAGCCGGCGGTCGGACGACCGAGGTTGTCGACGACTTCATTCAAGAGAACGTCAAGCGTCAGTTCAGTTCCGGTCGTTGTTGCAAAGTTGTAACTGTGCGTTCGTCCGCCGATTTCAATGGCATCCGAGATGACTTGTCCCACATTGATAGCCGATGCTGGCGCGGGGGTGACGTCGTCGACCCGCAGTTGGTAGCCGGGGATGTTGTCACCGCTACCGGACAGCACCAGCGAATAGGTTCCCGATTCGGAGAGTGTGATCGGCCCGGTGTCGTGGGCTTGATGCAGGAAATCGAGCGTTCCGGCGACAAGCGTTCCGCTGGGCGCGAACAATTGCGAGCGCAGCGTTTCATTGACCGCTCGATCGGATTGCCAGATCTGTTGCATGTCCAGGAAAATCTGAGCTCCAGCGGACGCATCGAAAGTCAGTGTATCGCTGGTTCCAGGCGTCTCGATTTCGCCGCTGACGATCTCGCCGAGCGGCAATCCGGCGGTCAACGATGGTGCGACATCCCAGACTTGAAAACTGTACTGCGGTCGGCCGCCGCCGGGTTCGCTGTATTGCAACGAATAGGTCCCGGCCTGATCGATGACGAACGGGCCGGCGTCCAGTAGAGACGTCGACAAATTGCTGGCACTGAAAACGGTGCTACCGTCGGGGGCTAACAGTTTGGCGGTTAGTGATCCGCCGATTTTAGTTTGCGTGTCGACGTAAATCTGTTGGCCGATGTCAGCTGTGAATTCCCAGTGGTCTTCGGCTCCCGTGGTTTCGATTGATCCGGCATAGACTTGATCGATTGCGATCGCGGTCACCTCCGGCGGCGGGACCAAGTTGATTTGGAAGCTGTAGTTCGGCGTCGCATCCTGGCTGCCACGCCACGCGAGACGATAGGTGCCGGATTGTGTCAGACTGAGAGGCCCTTCGTCGGCCGTGACTAACGACGAATCCAGACTAGAGAACACCGTCGAACCATCGGGAGCAGTCAGTTCGGTATGAATGTATCCGTTGCTAAACGACAGCACGTCAAAGTAGATACTGTCCCCCAGATTGCCCGTGAACGTGTAGTTGTCGACGGCGGCGGGTGTGGAGATATCACCCGCGTAGACCGTGTCAAATTCGATCGCGATCGTCTCCGGTGGGTCGACGTCCCAGATGGTGAAATTGTAGCTGGGTGTATTGGTGGCGTTTCCGTTCAAGCGGTACGTGTAGGTCCCGGTTTGAGTGGCAACCAACGGACCGCGACGCAAGTTGCCAGCGGAGAAACCTGACGCCGAAAGGACGACGCTGCTATCGGGGGCGATCAAAGTCGTCGTCAACGGAGCGCCGGAGAGCGAGTTGAAATCAACGTAAATTTCTTGACCGGCGACCAGGTCGATTAGATACTCGTTGACTTCGCCAGCAACCGCAATTTGGTCAACCACGTTTTGTCGTGGCGTGATCATTTCGACCGGATCGGCGATGCCAGTGGGCGTGGTGTTGGTGGCGGACAATGCGAAGGTGCCGATCGCGGTCTGGCTGCCCTGGTGATCGAGTGTCGCCTGGGAATAGTGATAGACAGCATTGGCGACATCATCAACAACCCAAACTCCGTCACCCCCGGCGGGGTTGATGGTGATTCCGGCCGGTGAGGCGTTGGCTGGATCCAAATCCCACCAATTGACGAAACGGCCATCCATTTCATAGGCAAAAACTCTATCGGCAGCACCATCAACGATCCACAGGGTTTGGCCATCGGTAGTGATGCCGCGGGGATCGCGATTGCCAAACGCGAGCTGGAATTCAGACACCGCAACCTGTTGGCCCGCGGTGCGTGAAGCCGCGTCGGCATAGCGTTTGACTTTGTCCATCCCGTCGTCAACGATCCAAATGTCGGTGCCATCAGTCGCAATGCCTTCGGGTGACTCCAGTCCACGCGCGGTCCAATCACCCAACCGCGTTGTGCCATCGGTGTCGTAGATGTAGACCCGTTCGTTCGCGCCTTCTTCGCTGACGATCCAGATCGGATTGCCTGTTCCGGTCGTGGTGGTTCCACGCGGATTAAGCGCTGCGACTGTCTGAAAGTCGCCGAGTGAAGTCCCAACGGTGTTGTAACGATGGACAGCGTTGGTCGCCGAGTCACTGACATAGAAACGGGTCGGCGCAACAGGAATGACGCCACCGCCGCGACAAAACTCGATATCAGTGACCGCACCACTCGCCGCCAAGTGGATCTCCATTCGTGACACGCCCAATGCATCGAGTGCGACACGTCGGTAACCATTGTCACCGGTCGATCGGATTGCCGTCGAAGAAATCAGCCTCCCATCGGCATCCAACAGATCGATTCGATTGTCACCACTCTGGACATCCAGCAAGCCAATTTCATCCAACATCACCGGAGCTTCGAAGTCAAAGACCAGTACCCCGCCAGCGGCATTGTCATCGGGATCAGCCGCGTCGTTGTCCTCACTGATAATCAGAATATTTCCCTGCGCCGTCGTGTTAGTCGCACCGGCATTTCCCAAACCTGGTCCGTCAAAGCGACGATTGGGTGTTCCCAAATCGGAATCGCCGCCAGTGGGTGCGGACGAGTCAAAGATCATCGCAGGTTTGTTGGGATCATTTGTTGAAACCGTCATGCCGTAGGCGGCAAATTGGTCACCGATTCGGTCGCCGGCGACCAGCGGAACACCTGTCGCGTTGACCGCGAAGTCAATGCTGGGAATCCATCTGCCATGATTGGCAGTGACAGTGACGTCGATCGTGTTGGACAGGTATCCGCCCAACAATTCCGGGGCATTTCGTCCCCATTCATCAGCGGCCAAATCGGGGTCGCGTGTCAACACGATCTTGTCGACCGCCACCCCGTCTTCACGCATCCATAGGTTCAACGTATGACTACCTGCCGTGGGCACGTTGATCGAAACGCGATCCTCCCCGCCACGATCACCGACATTCTGTTCCCAATGCCAGTCACCGCTGGTATCGGTCATCCCATGCTTGCCATAACTAGCCACAATCCCATCAAGTCCAATGTGGACCGAATCATCAGCATCGTCGTCACCGAGCATTCGCAGCCAAATGTAGTAGGTGCCGGGAGCGTCAAAAGAAACCGGATAGTCCAGTCGCGGTCCACGCGTTGAATCGCCGACATTCGTCCCGGTGTTGGGCGTGGCTTGAACAAAGGCTTCTCCACTGGCGTCCGCGTCGGCAGCGATCGTCCAGGTACTGTGAACTGCCTCGCCGGATCCCGATGTCAACTGGGCATAGTCCTCGGCTTCGACGCCCACGAATCCCCCAGAGCCTGATGAGTTGTCTTCGTCAAATCCAGTGGCGCTGACCGAGTAATTACCGGCAAGCGAATAGCGGTGCGTGATCGAGTCAAGGTTGCCGCTAACGATTTCAGTTTGTCCGTCCCCCCAATCGATCTGCCATCGCGTCAGCGTGTCGTCACCAGGATCGATGCTTTCGAGATTAAGCGTGTATGGTTCACGTGTCTGCGCCGTGGATTCACCGGAAATGATCAGCAACGGGTCGACATTCGTTGCGCGGACGAGCAACTCGTTAGCTGGGTAAACGTTTTTGCCATCAGTGGCCCAACCAACGAGTCGGTAGTCGGCGTTGCCGTCGGGAAAAACGGTCGTGAAGATCGCCGCATCGCCAACGATCGAATGAGAGGTGGGAGTGGACGTGTTGGAATCAGTGGTGATCTGCCAGTTGGTGATGTCGATGCCTGCAGAGGCAAGTGTGGCCGTGTAGGTGGAACCTTCGACGACGGTGGGGGCGCCATTGATTTCGACCGTGGGGAGATCACGGCAGAAAACGAGTTCGCTGACACCACCACTACCGCCCAGTTCGATTTCCATCCGCGCGACGTCGTCGGTGTCGAGCGCGATGGTAACCAAAGAGTTATCGCCCCTGCCGATGATAGGAAGGGTGTTGATGACATGATTCGCCGAGTCGAAAAATGTGATCGTGGAGGCCTCATTGGTATCGAGATCCAAGATCGAGACTTCGTCCAGCCCGACGGGAGTGTCGAACGTGAAAATCAGTGTGCCACCCGCCGCAACATCGTCCGGGTCGCGGGCATCAGCGTCTTCGCTAATGATCAGGAGATTGCCTTGGGCGATTGAGTTTTCACCCACCGATCCTGAAGCGCCGCCGCTGCCAACTCCGGGACCGCCGAAGTCGCTGTGCGGGCTTCCCAAGTCGCTATCGCCTCCACTAGGCCTGGCGGAATCGAAGATCATCGCGGGGTGGTTGATCGGATCGTGGGTCTTGACTTGAACGCCCCACGGCGCCCACTGATCGGTGACAAATTCACCACTCGCGATCTTGCTCCCAGCGAGATCCTGATCAAAGTTGATCCGCGGCAAGCACGCGCTGCCCGCCGGCGCTGAGTTGCCAACAACGACTTCGATGGATGACGACGTTGCCAGCCCATCGTCGTCCGTGATCGTGGTGGTTGCCGTGAAAATGCCCGTCGAAAGATAGGTGTGCTGGGCGGAAACAACGCCTGTCGTCAAAATCCCCGGCGATCCATTGGTGAGCGAAAACTCAGTCAATGAAGTGAGCGGTGTGCCGTCGCCCCAATTGATAGTGACCGCGAACGTTTCTTCGCTGCCGGCAGCGAGGTTGGTGAATCCCGGATCAGAGAAAGTGGCCAACGTGAACGAGTTTGTTTCGCCTGCGATGGCTGCGGTGTTTGCCCCAGTCACAACTGTGGGAGCCACACCGTCAACGGTCGCGAGGGCCGATTGCATCGCTGTTCCGTTTGCGCCATCAGTGACTGTCATGGTGATGTGATACAGACCGTCATCGGCATAGACGTGTTCCGCCGACAGGGATCCCTGAAAGGAATTCTCGGCGGGCGTGACCAGCATCGTCTCGATTTCGCCATCGCCCCATTCGATCGTAGCGGTGTAGTCACCGACTCGACCGGGATCGTGAAACGTGGTCACAACCGAAACGGTTTCACCCTCGCTGGCGAAAAGATCATTTGGTGTGGCGATTGTCAACTCTGCGTCGACGGTGAACTCAAATCCGACATCAGATCCCGCGCCGATCGGGTTGCCGACCAAATCGCGGATGGCCCTGTTCGGATCGGCGCCGGCGAGCGTCAATCGATAATCATCGTCGGCAAGCGGGAGCGCCGCCACAGAGAACGTCAGAACCGCAGTCGACGTGTTGGAATCGTAGACGATTGAATCAATTGGAATGTTGACATCGTCAGAACTGCCAAAGACTCCGTCGGCGCCGCGTCCCGCCAGTTTGTAGGCAGCTAGATTGAGCACCGATCCGGTCCCCGATTCACGCACCGGTTCGCTGAACCGCAGGCTCGCCGTACCAACGAACGTGTCGAGAGTTGCACCTGCGATCGGATCAAGCATCGTGACGGACGGCGCGGTCACATCGGCACCAATCGGTGACAGTGCGAGATCCGATTCGAACAAGGTGACAATGATGTCATCGACAGAATCACTGGCAGTCAACGGCGCGACGGCAACCGCCGAAACGCCTGATCCATAGCCCGAAATCGCAATGCTCTCCGCACTCCATTGGCGACTTCCGTTTCCATTGATGACGGTTAACGTGTCGCCAAAATGATCAACAACGACGAGATCCAAATCACCGTCGCCATTGACATCGCCGACTGATGAATCCACTGCATTTGTGAAGTCGCCGGGCAAGCTGACTCGCTGCAAAAAATCAGACAATTCGACTTCCGGCGTGATCTGCACGTTGTCAATCGTCACGACACTGCCAGCGCCCGGAGGATTGCCGATCAAATCAAATGTGAGCGTCGCCAAGGTATCGGCGGGAACCGACGTTACATCGAGTGTGATTCGATTTCCACTGACCGTCACACCGGCAGCTAGCGAAGCATCACTTCCTGAAGACACGTTATAGAACGCGGTCGAACCGGTATGATGCGTTGCAACGAGTGACCGTTGGTTTTGGTCCAACAATGACACTTCAAAGGCATCGGGGACGCCACCGGCGACCGGATCAAGTCCGATTGCGACGCGATCAAAGGAGACGGCGGTCGCACCGCCGGGAATGACAAAGGTTTGCTGAAGTGACGTGAGAAAAGATTCATGCTCAGCCATCTGTGCTGCCCCGCCAAGCCCGTTGACACGTCCGGTGATCGCGCCGTCAGCCTGTCCGATGATTTCAGTTTGCCATCCGGTCAGCCCCGCCGAAAAGTCTCCGTTAACGATCGGCGAGAGCTCCCGAGGATCCGCAGAGCTGAACAGCAAGAACGATTCCGTGGTGGTGGTCACCGCAAGATCGATGTTTCCGTCGCCATCGAAATCGCCTTTCCCGAAACTCGCAATCGACGAACTCTCGTGGGTCGTCAGATCGTCACGTCGAACAAGCGCCGAATCGCCCGCGATGCCTTCGAAAAAAACAATTGATCCGTCGGCATGACCAACTACCAGATCGTGCAAGTCATTGCCGATCACATCGGCGACGATCACGGTTGTCGGTGCTGCGATCCCGGTGGAGTAAATCGTTGGTCCAGCAAACGTTCCGCCGGCCAAGCCCGGGTAGACCAACACGGCATCGTCAGCCGTTGCGACAGCGACGAGGTCACGTGAAAGATCTCCATCGACAAAGTCGACCACTAGACCGTTGGCATTTGTTGACGCAAAGCCACCGGAGAAAGTCGCCTCGATTGTTTGCACGACGGTGAACCCACCCTCGATGTCGTTGTGCAAAACGCTGATCGAGTCCGCAGATTGCAGCACGAGATCGGTTTGCGGATCTCCATTGATCCGCTCCGCAACCAAACTTTGTTGTGGACCGAGTCCGGTGTGAATGGACTCGATCGTTTCCCAACTGTCACCGGTGGCGCGCTGCGCCACGGTCAAATCTCCGGCGGCACCGAGCACCACTGCGCCGGGTGACGCATCACCGCCGAAGGTTCCCACTCCCACCGCCACCGGCTGATCGACGGTCGGCAGAACTTGCGATGGATTCGAAAGCACAGCCAGCAGGCGACGGTCTTCCAATTGCTGCATCAAAGAGAGGCGGCGTTTGCGTTGCGAGTTCCGCTGCTTTTGTATGGCCCGCGTTGATTTCGACAAGACACCAGCCCGAGTGGATAAGCGTGCCATCATTTGCCGCGCGTCCAGTGATTGAGAAGCAGTTTGCCCAGTGAAAAGTCATTGGCAATTGACCGCGTCTGATCATCAGGCGTGTCTAGATCACGAACAAACGAAAATCGATTTCGTTCGCTGCGCTGAACTAAAGTCAACTGCAATGATGGGTGGTAACCTAGGGCCCCCGAATGCGAGACTCAACTACCCCCAAGCAAATTTCCCATCGTCAAAGCAATATTCTGCTAACGCTGAGTTTCGAGAGGAGGCTTGATTGGCGTAAAGACGCCTTTTAAATGTTGAAATTGTGCTTTCACCGCAACCTGACGCGTGAGTTCTGAAGTAGCGTTTTGATCGCAACCCGACGCGTCAGGTTTGAGGTTGCGCTTTTATAGTAACCCGATGCGTCAGCGAGGGATTTTGGGTGTTAACGGGATCCCTCGCTCACGCGTCGGGTTACCAAAAAACAATGCCTTGCGTGACAGCACAGCACCTGACTCTTCACACTCCTACGGGAGAGTGAATCCAGAAACCGAATCAGCGGCTGATGACAAACTGTTGGATTTGATTTGCGATTTGCTTGGCGCCGGGTTGTTGCACCATGCTGTGATGATGTCCGCTGGCCGTGCCAACTGTGACGTCGCCTACCCAGTTCCCCCAGCCGCGATCGGGCCGCGGATCACTTGTTCCGGGGACATCACTGGGACGGATCAACAATGTCGGTACGTCGAGTGCTGCCAACCGGTACGCCTGGCACAGTGAAACATGGTGCGAAAACAGTGTTTGCAAATCCCTGATGACCTTGGTGACCACTTCTTCTGGCGTGTCATCAACCAAAACACCTAACCGCGTTGCATGTTCGTATAGAAACGGTAGTTGTTGATCGTCTGACAGCTCACTCAACTGCGCAAGGGTCAGATCGATCCCATATTCTTGCCCCGCGGATGTTGCATCGGTATCGCTCTGCTGGGGCAGTGCGGAATCCAACAGGATGATCCCCGACACGCTGTCGCCGTCGGCAATCAATTGCCGAGCCACTTCGTAGGCCACCACCCCACCAAGTGACCAGCCGCCGATCCAATAAGGTCCCGAAGCAGCACGGGTGCGAATCGCGGCAATGTAATCCGAGGCCATTTCAGCGATCGTACCAGGCAGTGGTTCGTCACCATGCAGCCCACGCGAGCGAACGGCCACTAGCGACAGTGCCGAATCGAGTTGCTGAGCGATTTCGCGGTAACAAAGCACAATTCCACCGGGCGGGTGAATCATGAACAGGGGAGTGGCATCCTGACGGGGATAAAATTCTGTCAGGAGTGTGCTGTTGTCTAAACCGGATTCGCCAGCATCCTCACTGACAATAGAATCATCACCGAAGCGATCGGAAATCAGAGGACGATAGAGCTGTGCCAACCGATCCGCTACCGACACCACGTCTCCCAAATCGAATAACAACGCCGTCGGGACGGCGACGCCCAAGTCGCTCGAAAGCTGAGCGGTCAGCATGGCAGCTTGCAGCGACGTGCCGCCGGCTTCGAAATAGTTCAGATCGATGCTGATCGTGTCTTGACCCAAGCTCTCCGCGAATCGCTTCTGCAAATAGGATTGCAGTGCATTGCTAGGCTTGATCATCGCCCTGGAATCCGCAGCGGTCGCGGCCGGTTCAGGTAGTTGGTCGCGTCTGATTTTGCCACTGCTCCCAAGCGGCAACGCGTCGACGACTGTGATCGTGCCGGGGCGTTTAAACGGGGGCAACCAATCCGCCAATGTTCGCCGCAGCGATTCGGTTTGAAACGCCGAACCGACAGTGACAAACGCGGCGAGTTGTTCGGCATCCGTTCCCACGGCGACGACTTTGACGGCAGCACGAATCACATCGGGATGGCGTTCAATAGTGGATTCAATTTCTTCCAGTTCGACGCGATAGCCACGCACTTTGACTTGGTGGTCCATGCGTCCGATAAACTCGATCATGCCATCGCCGCGCTGCCGCCCCAAGTCTCCGGTCAGGTAGACACGGATCGAATCAGCACTCGTGCTCGATGAATCCTGCAGATCGACAAAGGCTGTTGCGGTTGCCGAAGGCCGATTGAGATAGCCGGTCGCCAAACCACGCCCTGCGATTGCGATTTGACCGACGACACCGACAGGAACCGCCGCCAGCTGTTGATCGACGATTAGGATCTGGGCGCCATCGATTGCTTTTCCAATCGGGATCCGGCGGCGAGGATCGCATTCGTCGATCTGCATCGCTGCGGCTTCGACGGAGGCTTCGGTAGGACCATAGAAATTCCAGATCTCACAATTCTGTTTCGATCGAATCCGGCCCGGCAAATCCGACGGCATGGATTCCCCACCACACCAAATCTGGCGCAGTGACACACAGTCGCCAAACCGAGGATGATCGACGAGTGCCCGCATCAGAGTGGGCACGGCCGGCAGCACCGTGATCTGGTCGTCGATGATCTGGTCAATCAAGCAATCCAAATCGAGCGTCGAATCAGTCGGCCAAACCGGAGTGGCGTGTTGATGCAGAGTCGACAACACCACCGCCATCGCAGCATCGAATTGGTGCGACAACAGGATCAAGACACGATCGTCGGGATGAAGTGGTACCGCGCGGCGACGCCATTCCAGCGTGTTGACAATGCCACGCTGGGGGATCATCACACCCTTGGGCGTTCCAGTGGATCCAGACGTATAAACCACATAGGCCAATTCATCGGGATCAGGTTGCAATGCGTCACTTTCAGCGACCGGTTCACTCGACTCGATCGACAAGCGAGGTAGGTTCGGATTGCGAACGCTCGAATCGTCCAACCACGGTTCCCCGGGCCTGGCAACAACCAAACCGACGTCGCCATCAGCTAGCAGCGTCGCAAGGGAAACGGCCGGCTGATCAGAATCAATCGGTACCGGAACCGCACCGGCTCGAATCGCCGCAAGAATTCCAATCCAGGCTTGCTGGCCACGTGGGTAGCAAACCGGCACCAATTGCCCCGGCAACACGCCAGCTCGAATCAACTCTTTGGCGAATGTTTCCGCACGGGCTACGATCTGATGCGGACAATCGGCCAGCAATTGCATCACCGATGCCGAGCCGGCTGTTTCCAACGCCAGTCGAGCAGTGGGTTTGATATCCCAGGGAATATCACGGACGCAGCGGCCGGGCTGCTGCAACATCTGGTCAACCAAAACCGAAAATTGATGAACCATCGAATTGATGGTGTCGGCGGCGAACAGATCGCGACAGTAACAGACCATGCCATGAATCTGATCAGCCCCCAATTCAAAAACGAATTCGACATCGTAGTGACAGGTGGGGTGCGGAATCGGAAAACTTTGTTGCCGCATCCCCGCGAAATCAATGGATGAATCAGAGTGCCCCAGCAAAAATCCCGCTCGACCTTGCTCGACTGCCAACTGTGACTTTTCAAACGTGCACGAAACTTGAAACAACGGATGACGACTGGGGTCTCGTCCAGGTGCAGTCAAGCGAACGATTTGCGAAAGCGGCAGAGCCTCATTGGACAACGCGTCAATCAATTGTCGACCGACTGCGGGAACCAGGCCTTCGAGTGTCGGACTGCCGGACAGGTCGGCGGGAATCGGCAACAGATTGACAAAAAAACCGACCGTCTGCTCGTACTCACGTTGGCTGCGACCAGAAAACGGCGTTCCAATTGAAAACGAATCTTGACCGCTAAACCGTGCAATCAAAACCTGTACCATGGCCAACACGACGACGTTGGCAGTGACATTCAAGCGTTTCGCCAACGCAGTGACTTTTCCGGCCACCGAATCGGAAAAAACAATGGGTGCGACAGCCGCACGATGACTGAATTTAGGCGGGCGCGGATAATCGGTTGTCCATTGCAACACCGGCCGCACGTCGGCAAGCCGAGAGATCCAAGTTTGACCGATCTGCCTGCCCGATTCACTTTCGGTCAATTCGATCTGTGCGCGCACGAAAGCGTCGTAGTTCGAAACCGCTGGTGCTAGCTGCGGAATCTGGCCGGCAGCAAAAGTCGGGTAAGCCGCACGAATTTCATCCATCATCAGGATCAACGACCAAAAGTCGACGATAATGTGTTGCGTCGTAGCGACAATCACGACGTCGTCGTGCGACACGCGAAACGCAGTCACACGCAGCAACGGCCCAACGGACAAATCGAAGGGGCGCTGGGTTTCCGCCAGGACACGCCGCTGGATCGTTTGCTCATCAAACCCCGAAGCATCGACAATGGAAAATTCCGGCGGTAACGTGGTCAAGACACGCTGCATCGGCCGATGGTCGTCGTCGGTTTCAAAAAACACAGTGCGCAGGGCGCGGTGACGTTCAGCCAGCAATTCGACCGACTTCCGCAGCGCTGCCAAATCGACGGGTGTACGGAAACGCGACGGCAGAAAGACGTTGTAGGCAGTTTGATTTGGATCGCGCCGAAAGGCGTACCAGATCGCTTGCTGGCCAGCCGACATCGGAAATTCATCCGACGGGAGATGCGACTGACCAGCCGATCTTGATTTCAGCAATCGACCGAGCAGTTCGCGTTTCTCCGCAGCCGAAAGCTGATCCAAAGAATCAGCCACTGGATCGCTCGCTGTCGGAGGAAGGTAACATTTCTGCGAGGAGCGCATCGACTTGAGAATCAGACAGCTCTGAGAGTTGATCTAACAATTCTTCAGGGGATCCCGTGTCAACCGCGGTAGATGAGGCGTCGACCGTCGCTGCGATATTCTTACAAACTTGATCCAGGCCTTCGCTGCGCATCAAATCCGCTATCGGAAGTTCGATCTCTAGATGACTTTCGATCCAGTTGCGTAGTTCAACCGCCATGAGCGAATCCAATCCCATCGACAACAACGCCCGGTCACGATCGATAGTGTCTGGATCAATCCCTAGCAACAACGCGGCCTTGGACACCACGATCTCATCGATCAACTCCGGGCGCTGATCGTGCCGCGCCGAACGGACTTCTGCAGCTGTCGCCAACCGCTGCCGCGTCTTGGATTCGTCACTGGTGCCACGCAACAGATGTGCGAATCGTGGCGAGACGTCGCCGGAAATCCCCAATCCACGCCACACGGTCCAATCCATTCGCAACACGCTCTGCTGAACCGTGTCGGTCTGAATAGCATGCTCCAAACATCGCATGGCTTGATCGGAGGTAAACGCCAACACGCCTTGGCGTTCCAATCGCTCGCTCAATTCGCTGCGCGCGGCCAGATAGCCGACTTCGCCGACATGTCCCCAATTGATCACTGTCCCGCGCATCCCCAATGAGCGACGGTAGTGTGCCAATGAATCTAAGAAGGCGTTCGCGGCTGCATAGTTCGCTTGGCCGGCATGTCCAAACACACTGGACAGCGAGGAAAACAGGACGAATTGGTCAAGGTCACAATCACAGGTTGCGGCGTGCAAATTCCAACCACCTTGGACTTTGGGCTGCAGCACTCGTTCCAATGTTTCGCGATCCAGATCCGCTAACATTCGGTCTTGCAAAATCATCGCAGTGTGAAACACACCAGCCAGCGGCGGACATTCCGCTTCAATCTGTTTGGCAACCTGACTGACCGAGTCGTAGGAGGTGAGGTCCATGGGCATGACGCGAATGTCGATCTCATCGTCGCGCCATCGCTGAAGTTCTTCAGCCGTTTCCGCCGGCACATCATGGCTGCGACCGCCGACCACCAGATGCCGGGCACCACATTGAATCAACCAATCGACCACCCGCATTCCAAATCCGCCCAAGCCCCCGGCGACCCAATAACTGCGATCTGGTTTCAATTCCAGTGGCCCAAAGGTGCCGAGATAAACGTCGGCCGGTCCAGTGGAATACTCGACCGCCACCTTTCCAATCTGCTTGCTCTGTTGCATGAACCGAAATGCTTCCCGCGTTTGGTCGGCGTCAAATTCCTCGACCGGCAATGCATTCAGCTTGCCGCATTCGACGTCGGCGACCAGTTGGCGCAGCTTTTCGCCCATCCGTTGGGGCTGTTCTCGAAACAATTGATCCAGATCGATGGCGAACAGCGCCAAGTTGTTTTTGAAGGGTTCTAAACCCAACGCCGCATCGGCGTAGATGTCGCGTTTGCCGATCTCCAAGAACCGACCGCCGGTTTTTAAGATCCCCAGTCCTTTGGTGATCGCTTCACCGGGAAGTGAATTCAAAATCACATCGACGCCTTCGCCATCCGTTTCCTGCAGCGTCTGTTGAGCAAACTCCAGTGACCGAGAATCCATCACCAGCGAGGCGCCGGACTGACGCACGTATTTGCGTTTCGACTCGGTTCCCGCCGTGGCAAACACGATCGCTCCTGCACGCAGCGCCATTTGCGTTGCAGCAATTCCCACACCACCGCTGGCCGCATGGATCAGCACCCGTTCCCCTGAACGAATGCGGGCACAATCGTTCAACGCGTAGTCGGCGGTCAAGAACGCGATCGGCAACGTTGCTGCCTGGGCAAATGTCAGCGATTTCGGCTTGGGCGCAACCAAGGCGGTGTCAACGACAACATGCGACGCAAACGATCCGGGTGCGATCGCAACCACCGCCTCACCGACTCGAAATTCTGTCACGCCCGGTCCCACCCGCGTCACGCGTCCACTGCATTCGGCACCCATCAGGACCGGTCCATCGGGTAACCCAGGGTACAAATCCAATGACTTCATTACATCGCTAAAATTCAACCCCGTCGCGACGGTCTGAATTTCAATTTCGCCCGTCGCAAGGGGACACCGGGGCGCCGATTGGTACTGCAGTTGTTCGATCGATGCCGATTCACCTCGGTTGAGAATGTTCGGCGATCGCAGTCGGCTGTCGTGATCCAGAGGCAGACCACTGGACGGAACGAATCGCCGTACCCATCGAATTGAGTCGCGATACATGATCTCGTCTTCGTCATCCCTCAGATCAATCAGTTCACCCAACAAGTCGTCTCGACCATGGTCATCAGCGGTGGTGATGTCGACCAGTTTGGTCTTCAAACGATTGCATTCACTGACCAACACACGGCCCAGTCCGATCAAGGGTGCCGTGGCCATGGAAATGGGCGAAGACGTCTGATCGGGCGGCTGAGCAGCTTTGGTGACGATCGAGAGTCGCGCGGCAGTGGATTGCTGTTTCACATCCACTGCGATCTGCCAGGCTTGCGCCAAGTGAATTGGGGCGACCGTTGTCAACACGCTGGATTTGGTCAATACATCCTGGCACAATTCTTCGTTGTCCGGTGCATCGAGTCCCCATAGATAGACGAGGTCCGTCACTCCATCGCCGACATCCTGTAGCAGCCGCTGAAATTCATCCCGGTTTTCTGGGTCGATCACAAACCCATCGTTACGCAACCGTTTAAAACAGGGGCCATGCAGCACCGTGATCACTTGGTCTGAAACTGGCAAACGATCCACAACATTGGTTCCGAACCCACTTTGGTCACAAAAGACCAACCACTTTCGAGGTCCTAGCGACTCAGTTTCGCTTCGCTTGCTCTCGGCCGGTTGCCAAACAGAGCGATACAACAGATCGTCGATCGAATCGCTGGCCCGAGTCCCCGAAACAAAAACGCTATGAAAGCCTCGTATTGCGATTCGATGTTGACCCTTTGAATCAAACACGTCGATGTCAGCGATCATCCGATAGTCGTCTTTGCGCAATAGTCGAATCTGTGCGGTCAATTCACCATCACCACTGTCAAATGGATCGCCATACAGGTCCATTGAATCGATCTGTTGCGGCAGATACAACCCACGAACGTCAGAATCAAAGTCGGGGTCGGCGACGATCATTCCATGGAAACAACTGTCCAACAGAGCGGCGCTGTGAGCAAGGGGATGGTCCTGTTGTTGATCCAGTTTGATTGTGACAACGGTGCGATGGGGTTTTCGCCAGCCAGCGGTGACACCACGGAATCCAGGTCCGTAATTCAATCCCAATTTTTCACAGTGCCGATAAAGTTGTTGCGCGGACACCGGTTCACTCAGTTCATGCCGTAGCGCGGTCAAATCGATTGCCGCAGAAGGCTCGACCGCTGCCGTGCTGCTGCGATCCACGGTCGCGATTTTCTGCCATTCTGAATTATCGGTGTCGCTGCTGGACAGCGTCACTCGCATGCGATCAACATCGTAGCGAGTACCGATTCGGACCGGCGAACCATCACTTAATAGACAGGGGTTATGCAAGCGGAACTGTCGCAGTGAAACATTCGGTTGGGCAGCCGTCGTATTCGACGTTGATTGCCGCAGCGCCGCGGCGGCGATCTGCAGCATCGCGGCTGCTGGGATCACGCACAAATTGCGAACTCGATGGTCAGCGAGTGCATTCTGCAATCGCAAATCGATCCTCGATTCCCACTCCAGACCTGGTCCGTCGATGCGTTCGCCCAACAGTAGATCGTGATTTTCGCCGCAGCGCGCAAACGCATTTTCATAGGACTCTGTCCACAGTGATTGTTTCTCCATCACAAGTGCCGGCGGTTTGACACGAGTCGGAGCCGCCGGGGAATTCAGGGCCCAGTTGATCGGATAGCCCCAGCAATAGAGCTGGCCCAATGACTGCGTCATCTGCAATTGATCGTCGTTCTCACGATGCAGCGACGGGACCGACATCACCGACCGACCGTGGCGTCGAAAGCATTCATCGATCGAATAGGCCAGCACCGGATGGGGACCGATTTCGATGACCAGTTCGATCTCGTCGGCTGCCAAAACGTCCATCGCATCAGCAAACCGCACGCTCTGCCGCACATTTTCCCACCAGTAGTCAGCGCCGGCTTGTTCGCCGGCGAAAACATCGCCGGTGACCGTCGAGACCCAAGGAATCGTGGTGCTGGTTGGAGACAAGTCGTTCAGTGATTTCAACAGCGGCCTACGCACCGGGTCCATTTGGCTGCTATGAAATGCGTACTCGACTTGCAGTCGTCGACAAAAGATCCCCGCGTCGTCGAGCCGCGTTTGCAGTTGGCCGATGGCAATTTCACAGCCAGAAATCGTGACGGAGCTGGGGCCATTGATCGCTGCGATCGAGACCTGGTCCTGATAGCCTTGGATCCATTGTATTGCTTGTTTGTTTGATAGCCCGGCAGCAATCATCGCCCCCTGACTGGAGGCCGCATCCATGGTGCGCCCGCGATGCACTGCGACGCGACAGGCATCGGCAAATGACAACGAGCCGGACAGATAGGCGGCCGCAATTTCGCCCACGCTGTGGCCGACGACCACCGACGGGGTGATCCCTTTCGTTTCCCAAACCGCTGCTAATGCGACCTGCAGCGCAAACAGACTCGGTTGTGCGATCGACGTCTTGTTCATTCGAGACGTTGCTGAGTCTCGCCCGAGTTCTTCGATCAATGACCATTCGACGTGCTTTGCGAATTGCCGGTCACAATCCCCAATCGCATCACGAAAAACGGCGTCGGACTGCATCAGCCCACGCCCCATCGCCCACCACTGCGGACCTTGTCCACTCAGAACAAACGCGACCCGAGGAGTCGAAGGCGTACCGCCCGTTCGTCGACTTGGCGCAATCACGCGGGAAGTTGACGGTGCCGAGTGAGCGACCGAACGCAATTGATCCACCCAGCTTTGACGGTCGGGGCCACTGATCGCACAGCGCCACGGGTGATGACTTCGATGACAGCCGGCTGCCGACGCAGCCTGGGCCAGTGACACGCGGCTGTTTTCCAACCAGTCGGCCCAGCGCAATGCAGTCGCTGCCAGTGCTGATTGACTGTGCGCCGACAGTGGCAAAAACAGTGTTTTCGGATCGCTGTTCTGCTGGTGCTGTGTCAGCTGGATGCTGTCACTGCGAGGGGTCGGTTGGGGATCGGGCTCGCCCAGAATCAGGTGCGCATTGGCACCGCCGTAACCGAAACCGTTGATCCCCGCGAGACGCTGACCCGGCACGTCCCAGGGTTCCGTGGTTTGCGGAACTCGCAATCCGAACGCATGGAAAGGGATGTCGGGATGCGGCGTCGTCAAATGCAAGTGAGCAGGAATCTGCCGGTGCTTGATTGCCAATGCAACTTTGATAATGCTGGCGATACCGGCGCCGGCCTCCAGGTGTCCGAGGTTCGTTTTGACACTAGCGACACGCAACTCGCGATCCGGTTGATTGCCGTAGCGACTGGCAATCGCACTTGCTTCGATCGGATCACCGACGGGCGTTCCTGTGCCGTGGGCTTCGACATAGCTGACGTCTTTGGCTGCGACACCCGCGGTTTGCAATGCCGTATCGATCAACTGCTGTTGGGCGGTGGGATTAGGGACGGTCATCCCTTCGGTGCGACCGTCCTGGTTCAAAGCCGATCCGCGGATCACTGCATAAATTGAATCCCCATCGGCCAACGCGTCGTCGAGTCGTTTCAATAGCACCATCCCGGCACCTTCGCTGCGCACGTATCCGTTGGCCGCCGCGTCGAATGTTTTGCAGCGTCCATCAGATGACAACACACCGAGTTGACTGAAGGCGACATAGAAATCGGGTAGTAACAACGCATTGACGCCACCGGCAAAAGCTAATTTCGTTGCCGGATTTTGAAGCGACTGGCAGGCCAGATGCGCAGCGACCAGTGACGACGAACATGCCGTGTCGACCGCCACGCTTTCACCGCGCAAGTCAAAGCAATAGGAGATACGATTCGCGGCGATACTGCTGCTGCCACCGGTGTTACTGTAGGGTCCGATCACACCGCGATCCCGTGAACTGAGCCCGGCAACGGCATAATCAAAACTGGAGATCCCGACGTGCACGGAAACCTGGCGGCCAGCCATCGATTCGATCGCGATTCCCGCGTCTTCGGCGGCGCGATAAGCGGTCTCCAACAACAGCCGCTGCTGTGGATCCATCCAAGCGGCCTCGCGTGGCGAGATGCCGAACAGGTCGGGATCAAATTGATCGATCCCGTCGATGTAGCCGCCCCATTGGCTTTGCGTTTTGGAGGGCTTCGCTTCACCAGGGCTGTAGAACTTTTCCAGACTCCAGCGATCGTCCGGCGTGATCGTGATCGCATCGCGTCCGTCACGCAACAATCGCCAGTAACTTTCGGGGTCGTTGCACCCACCGGGAAACCGACAGCCTAGCCCAATGATTGCGATCGAATGAAAAGGTTGCGTCACGATGCTTTGAATGAAAAAGGAAAGGTGTGCAGAGGCCGTCAGGGAACGTATCACCAGCGGTTGCCCATCGCCGCAAAAAGTCGCTCCCAATCGATTCGCTCAAGCATAGGTTGCAGCTAACTGCGCAACGCCTCGGTCGGCATCACCGATGCAGCCCGTCTGGCCGGAACAATCGCACCAATGAGTCCAATCAGCAGTGCAAGTAGCGTGCCTTCGAGCAGCGTTCGAGAATCAATCACTGGGGTCAACACGCCGCGTACCGCCGGATGCCGGCTCATCGCCGCGGTGGCGAGCATTGCCAACAGGCAACCGCATACACTGGCCCCGACGGCCAGCAGGATGGATTCCGAGAGAATCATTTTGATCACACGCCGTCGCGGCCAACCGATCGCCCGCAACACACCGATCTCGCGGGTGCGTTCAAGGACACTGGTCATCATCGTGTTCAACGTCCCGATGGCGCCGATCGCCAATGCAATCACCGAAGTCATCCAAGCCATTGCGGATGCCAATTGCATGCGGGTGTCGGTGCCAACAAATTCGTCGGTTGTCAGCGCATGCAACCGGGAGTCGATCGCGTGGATCTGTGACAAGATCGATTCGGCGCGACGGGCGTCGATCCCATCGCCCAGCAGGACGTTGATGTAGGTGACTTGGTGGTCGCGACCGGAAAGCAGTTGCAATTGATCCAGTGGCATGATCATTGATCCGTTTTCCCAAACGCTGCTGCTTTCGAAAATGCCGACAACGGTAAAGGGTTCTTCGAAGATCGAGGTCGTGTCACCGACCGCCAGCCCAACTCGGTCAGCCAGATGGATGCCAAGTGAAAGCCGTTTGGCCGGCAATTCAATGCCACCGAGTTGCTCGCGCCATTGAAAGTCGTCGCGCAGCCAGCTGTCAGCGGCGATGCCCATCGTCGGAATCCCGAACACCTGCTGGTCCTCTAACGACAACGTTTCCAGCAACACGCCGTCGGCTTTGAGCACGCCGTCGATGGATGCGATCTGTTGGGTCGCGGTTTGGTCCACGCTACTGCTCAACCGATCCGCCGTGCCTTGCCGCGAGACCACCACGTCAACGCCGTGTGACTGATAGACTCCGGCAAACGACTGCGTGAACCCTTTGGCAATCCCGCGCAACGAGACCACCGACGCGACGGCCATTGTCAACGCCAACAGGGTCAACGCGGTCCGCAGCGGTCGACGGGTCAAATTTTTGAGCACCAGCGAAGAAAATCGCATCGTTTGACTGAAATCCTAGAGATTGAGCTTGCGACCGGTGCCGCTAAATCCGCAAAAACGAGTTCTGTATGAACCACCGAAAGGCCCGGTCTTTCGCACCTCTCGTTCAAAGATAACGCACGAACTGTCGCTTGACCTGCCAGCATGCTTGATTATTCACCGCTGCAAAGCCGGCCTGGACGCCGGCGATCCCTTCCAATGCTGGCCGTGATGCTGATCATCCCGCTCGCCGGCCTGGGTTGTGGCAGTCGATTGTTCCGACACAGCGGGGCGGTCGCAATGACCGGCGATATGAAAGTCGACGGCAAGATGCAGATGGGCGACGTCAAAGCATCGGTCAGTCTGCAGAACGACAGCCGCTCGACACCGCTGGTTGCCACCACGGTTGCTGGCAATCCCGCAGGCCGGCACAGGATTGCGGTGTTGGACGTGGATGACTTTCTGGTCGATCGCAATATCGGCGGGATCGGATCGATGGGAGAAAATCCGGTCGCACTGTTCCGCGAGAAAATCGAAGCGATTCGCAAAGACGCAACGGTCAAAGCCGTGGTCGTGCGGATCAATTCCCCCGGCGGCGGTGTCACCGCATCGGACATCATGTGCCACGAATTGGCGCGACTCAAACAACAACGCGACCTACCCGTCATCGCCAATTTGATGGTCGTCGGCACCGGCGGAGCCTACTACCTGGCCAACCACTGCGACTCGATCGTCGCCCATCCGACCAGCATTGTTGGCGGGATCGGTGTGATCTTGAACGCGTACAACTTGCAAGACACGATGGGCCAGTTCAATGTCCTGGCGTCACCGATCAAAAGCGGCGACAAGATCGATGCGGGAACTCCCGAACGTCCAATCGAGCAAGAGGAACTGGAAATGCTGCAGCGGATCGCGGATTCGTTTCACCAACGATTCATTGACCAGGTCAAAGCCAAACGACCGGATTTGGAATCCAGCCAATCACTTTGGTCCGATGGGCGCGTGATGACCGGCAGCGAAGCCGCAGCGATGGGGCTGGTCGACAGTGTCGGATATCTGGACGCTGCGATCGAAATGGCTCGGCAGCAATCTGGATTAAAAGCGGACGATCCGGTCGTGCTGTATCGTCGCAAAAATGATCCGGCCTACACCACGCTAGATATCTCTCCGAATCGCCCCGCACTGACTTCGCTGATCCCGCTGCATGTCCCGGGACTGGATCGAAGTTCGATGCCAACCTTCTTGTACATGTGGCAGGCCGACCCGGCGATGGCGACGCTAGCTGGGCAATAGTGTTCCCCCGCACCTTGGTTTGCGGGTGGACAATTCGTGGCGTAAGCTTACAGCTTGCGATTCAACCGGTGGGGTCATGGCAAGCTGGAAGCTTACCCCAACTTTTAAAAGTGGTCAGAGCTTTAGGGACTACTCCCCAATCTCTTCCTCGAACCACTCCTCTTCCTCTTCTTCTTCCGGCGGAGGAGCTAGCGCACCGGGCGCGCCCTCGGGATCACTCGTGTTGTGCCAAAAACTGTTCTCGCCATAGTTGAATGCATTCGAGATCGTCGGATCATCCCACACGCTACGAACTCCCGGTCGGCTGTCACATCCGCAGGCACGTTTGCCGAAGCGGATTTCCAAGCCCGCCCAGACCGCGAACGCGGATGTGTTTTCGACATAGTTGCCACTGCCGTACAAGAACACACGGTCGCTGAGGATTGGTTTTCGCACGGCCGCATCGACAAAGAAGCTGTCCGGCAACTCGCGATGCCCGACATTCAATTGAAGCAAGTTGTCGCCAAAGTACTGCGCAACAAAGACGCCGACGGATTTGACACTGGTGTGTGAACCGGTTCCACCGCCGGGAATCACTTGCGTATTGTCTTCGTCGGACAGGGGAGCCGTGAACGTCATGCCCAGCGCGGAGTCTTCGCTGATGGCATAGCCCATTTGACCACGCACCTGCGAGAGAAAGAAATCATCACCGCGGGAATCATGAAATCCGTCCAACAAAATGGTCGTCCCAATTCGATCCAGCATGTCGCCGCTGCTGTCGGATGTTCGGTACAAACCCAGCGTTCCCTGCAATTGAGTCGCCCCGGAAAACTGGTTCACTCGAGTGGCCCAGTGCGCCCCGACTCGGTCGGTTAGCCCCACGATACCGTCCAGACCGTAGGTGCCGCCCAGATGTGATTCGGAGCGTCGGTTTAAATAGGTCAGTCCGCCGCGGAATCGAATCCACTGCTGTGCGGATCGCTCCGTGGTGAATTGGTTGCACGCCTCTGCCACGCAGTGGTGCGGCGCGGATCCTGGGGCATCGGTGTTCCAAGAGACTGCTTGAACGGTTTGTTGGTCAGCGCCGATGGTGGCGTCAAAGTCCGCCAGCAGTGAGATCGGTAGCGGCTCCACTTCTTCAACGGTCGAGTGATCCGCATGCCAACTGGTCTCAGGCAACACTGTTTGGTCGCTCGCCGAAGACGGCAGCGAATACCACGCCGGCAACGTTAGCGCGATGCCAAGCGCACCGTACAGTCGGCGGCACAGAGATGATTTTGCAGTGTCGCAAGGGCGAGCGAGTCTGATCATGATGTGATTCCGTCCCTGGAGTATCAGTTGCAACATCAAGATCGATCGAATCGATCCTGCCAGTGCAATCATCTGCGATGAATTTCTAGCATCTGAAAAGGCACAGGCCGGTCAACCGACACCACTGCGCGAAACGTCTACATCGTGTTGAATTCCTGCATCACTGGCGGACATCCGCCCGCTATGCACTGGCGTGTTTACGACATTGCGATGGAAATTATTGTAAACGCTGCCACTTTTTCGGGGGAACGATACAACCGTCGACATCGTCTACAGTAAGGTTATTCGAGCGCTTATCTATGCGGCCGCTTTCTGACAGCGCCGACTTTTCCTGACGCGCATAGCCTAATCAAAGAGTTAGACGTTGATCCCCCATCCTGCTGTTGAAGACGTTTGCCGACGCGCCCAAGCCTCCATTCAGCGCGTCGTGGACGTGCAAAACTTTTCCTGCTCCGTCGAGGACGGCAAGACAATCATTCGTGGACAGGTACGTTCACGAGATGAAGCACTGATGTGCTCCGTGATCGCACGGCTTGTGCCCGGCGTGGAGTCGGTCGTCAGCGAAGTCAAAGTGGTCGCTTAGGATCCGTCCAAACCTGGCTGCTTGCAGTTGGCAGTGTCGCAGTTGCAACTGTCGCAGTTGGCACTGTCGCATTTGGGCCAGAGCGAGTTCCATCGATTTGAAGCCCTGGCAGGCGTCACGGCAGCACCGACACAATTTGTTCCGGTGCGATCACAATCAGGTAGTGGTTGCGGCCGTCTTCGATTTCCACCGTGTGCGATTGCTTGGGTGCGAACGGTTGACCGCTAGGTGCAAGCGGTTGCAAGGCGATAGGCTGGCGGCCAGCCGGCAATTCGGCTCGCAACACCTGGATCTCTCGCGGCAGCAGGCCCCAACAGCGTGTGTCTGCTTTTTCCGTTGCACTCCAGGCATCGATTGCGGCGAATTCAAACGCGGCCGCCGCGTTACCGGTCAGCCCCAACGCATTGGATGTCGCTGCAACCGAAGTCTCCTTGAGGACTCTGCGGACGACCGCGCGGGCGATCGTGCTCGGCATCTCCGCTTCCATCTGTTGTGTCGCCAACAGACCGATGTCGGTCAACGTTTGCGAGGCGCCCAGCAACTGACCTTGGCTGTGAACGCCGATTGCGGCGATTTCGCTCGGTGGAATCGTGACCGCAGGGACTTTCACACTGACGACATTGGGCAACACCGGTTCATCGTCGTCACCCTGTTGATGGTTTTGAACGCTACGCAGCAGCACCGATGCGATTTGCAGCGACGCAGTCGTCGTTGGAGCGACCGTTTCAACCAGCTGTGGCCCGTGGCCCACCAATGCGATCACGTACAGTGCACCATGTCCGGGTTGGCTGTGTGCGGCATTGCTGACTCGGGCGATGTCGTCGGCGGCGGGTGCAAATCCCGGTTGGATCGCGCTGACCAAACGAAACGCCCGCTCGGCGTCATCGTAGTCCTGGTGTGTCGCTTCGCGGAGAGTTCCGCGCAGGTACGGCGCCAGTGCAATCTGCGGCGCTGCCGCAGGGTTGTCACCGTGGCTGTCCAGCTCCTGCTGTTTGCTCTGCGCCTGCAAGCAATAGGCTTCTGCATCCGTCGCATCGCCGGCCAGCGAACACACGGCTAACAGAGACCGCAGGATCACTTGTTGATAGCCGGCGATTTTGAAGGCGCGCTGATTGTCATCGGTCGCCAGCGCGGCAGCGTCGAGTGCCGCCAGGTCAGGCAGCGCGTCGAAATGGTCACGCATCTCACGCAGCTTGGCTTCGGCGGCCTGGGGTTCACCGCGTGCCAGATCCACCATGGCCAAATCGAGCTTACTTTCGCTACGATGGCGTTTGCGACCCGCGGCCAATTGCTGCAGCACTTCGTCGGCGGATTCCAAATCCCCCACGGCATAGGCTTGCCGCGCCGCACTCAT
Organism: Stieleria tagensis; assembly: GCF_024129865.1. Taxonomy (GTDB): domain Bacteria; phylum Planctomycetota; class Planctomycetia; order Pirellulales; family Pirellulaceae; genus Stieleria; species Stieleria tagensis. The sequence continues at coordinate 55,240 of NZ_JAMYFE010000044.1, forward strand.
TGTACGGCCAGACGATCGACACCCCGTCAATGCTGCCAGCCCTACCAACAACAGCATCACCGTCGCGGCGGACAGTGGCCGGTTGCAGCGAAAGCGGCCAAGTGTCCAGGCTATCACCCGTCGGCCTGATCAAAAGGTCCGTAGTTCCACCATTTGCCGGCGCGGGATTTGGAATAGCCCTTGCGAATCTTGGCGGACTCTTTCAGGAAGTCGCCGGAGTGGACATTGACCATTTCCATCGTCAACACGTAGTCACGCTGGCTGGATTTGTTGCGGTCGGTCGTGCCACTGGTGATCGTGGCAAACAACAAATAGTCCACGGGGGTCCCAGCTTTCCCTAACACGGCGGCAAAGGATTGGCGATTGTCCGGCAGAAACAGTTCGTCGGGTCGCATTCGAGTTTCACGCAATGCGGCTTGCACCAGTCGCCGGCTGATGCAACGAAATTGCGCGTTCGTATTGATTTGAGTATCAATTTGTTCGAACAATTGGTCTTTAAAGTCTCCGATTTCCTCGGCACTCTTGTTTTCAATTCCAACAAAACAGACGTTGGCCGGCCCGCCGGCGAGTGTTGATTCGACGCCGGCCGAGCCAACGAATGCCTCGTTCAGCGGCATTTCACCTTGCGATTCAAATGCCACCGGCTGGATGTTGGGAGGGCACCGCGACAGCAATTTCGCGACGGATTCCTCGACCAATGGGTTCCAGGTCGCGGCGCCGGCAGCATGGCTACCGACCATGTCTTTGTCGTCGCCCGCTAGCAAATGCGAGTATTGGCGTCCGGCACATCCAACCAAGCTGGTTAAGATAGCGGCAACGAGCAACGTGCAGGCGGTGTACACCGGCATGCCATCGAGGTTACGTTTTTGCATCGTCTTTCGGCGTATCACTACGCGTAAGGGGCCAGGCGAAGAGGGAATTCGACGTTTAGCGGTCAGAAATGCCCTCCGGCCGAAAAAAATTCGGTTGAGGTGTCTTGCCCGCTGGTGCGGAGGTATCAAAATGTGCATCCATCGGACTAGATAGATCCGCGGGATGCTGCGTGGCTGAACCCCGCTGCCTGACGTTCCTAGTTCGGCCCTCGCAGTCTCATTTATCACCTTAATTTGGCGGACAACCGGGATTATCGGCATAACGACACGTCATCAACGACCCGTCCACACCGCAAACCTCGCCACCCGGTCCGTTTTTCCCATCGCCGCCTCCCTCGTTTGGCCCTCGCATCGGTCGCTCCCGCTTCATCGATCGCAAGCTTGCCTGACGGACGACAGTATCCTCACCTTCTTTCGCAATTCCGGTTTTCTTCTATGAGTGTCGCCTTCGCCGCCGAGTCGGTCGTTCGCCCCCAACCCATCGTTTCCAGCGCCGCTGGGGTAGCAGCTGTTTCATTGCTGAGCGGTCCGCAAAACGCCCGTAGCGCCGCGGATGACGATGACGACGACGATGATGATGACGACAGCGACTCGGACGACAGTTTCAGCGATGACACTGGGACCGAAGAAGTCGACGACGGGTTCAACGATGGGCTCGACGAAGACGACGATCTAGATGATTTCGATGACATCGACGAAGACGATTTCGACGACGACTTTGACGATGACTTCGAAGAAGAGCTCAACGATGACTATGAAATCGAGATCGACGACGAAATCAGCGATGAATTTGGATTGAGCACCGGCAAGAGCGACGAGGAAGAAGAAGACGTCGACCTGGAAGACTTCGAAGACTTCGAAAACGTTTGATTTCCACTCTCGCGGCAATCGACGCAGCCGACCGACTTCCCCCGCAGGTCAAAAATCGCGACACTACCGCGATGAACGAACTCTCCGACACCTTTGACGCTCCGATCGAACGATTCGACACGGCAGGATTCTCGCTGGCCTATCGGGATGTCCGTCCTGATTCGAATGATCCTTCGGCGCCGACGATCTTGTGCGTGCACGGCAATCCGACCTGGAGCTATTACTATCGCAGCGTTGCACAGCGGTTCGGCGACCGGCATCGTGTCATCGCGGTTGACCACATCGGTTGTGGCGCCAGCGACAAACCACCGCGACACGCGTTCGGCTACACGTTGGCCGATCACCAATCGAATCTGGTCGCCTTGATCGAGCACCTGGAACTGGACAATGTCGTGCTGTTGGCTCACGATTGGGGCGGGGCGATCGGACTGGGTGCCGTCGTTCGCTGCCGACCGCGCTTTCGCGGCATCATGCTGCTGAACACCGCGGCCTTTCCGCCGCCCTATGTACCGCTTCGGATCGCCGCTTGCCGCATCCCGCTGCTGGGCACACTCGCCGTAAGAGGCCTGAATTTATTCGCACGTGCGGCGGTCACCATGGCCATGTCTCGCAACCGCATGCGGCCCGCCGTCGCCGTCAACCTGCTGGAACCCTACGATAGCTGGGAACATCGTGTCGCCATCGATGCTTTTGTCCGTGACATCCCCCTGTCCAAACGGCACCCAACCTATCAAACCCTCCTGGATTTGGAAAACTCGCTCCCACAGCTCGCCGAATTGCCGTCGCTGCTGGTCTGGGGGATGCAGGACTGGTGTTTCCGGCCGGAGTGCTTAAGAAGATTCCAAGCCGCGTGGCCGAATGCGACTGCGGTAGAAATCGACGACGCAGGCCACTACGTGATCGAAGACGCCCCCCAGGAAACACTCGATGCGATCGACAGTTTCCTGCAGCACCAAATCGCATGAACACCGGATTGCAACTGATCCGGTCTCAATGCACCGATCCAGCGGATGCGGTTCGCTGGGCCTGTGTCTTGGAAGCCACCGCGCCCAAAGTCGGCAATGTGTCCCCGGGCAAGCCTTTCGCTGATCTGTGTTTTGCTGATTTTGTTGCCGCCGCGGAAATCGCGTCGTCCGCCTTTGATGCGTCGCCGGCGGTCTTTAGCCAAGCAGTGCTACGGGCCTGTCAGCAAATCGCCGAACGCATCAGAACCAACGTCAATCTAGGAATCCTGTTGCTGATCGGGCCATTGGTGCAGGCCGACGCCACCGCCTCCCCGGATCGACTGTCGCGAAAACAGTGGCAACGTTGCGTGGCCGATTTATTGCCGCGATTGACCGCCGACGATTCGGCCCGCTTGTACGCTGCTATCAACGTCGCTCTTCCCGGTGGAATGGGCCAGGCCGCTGAAATGGATTTATCTGGCCCGGCGCCGGACAGTTTTTTGGCGGCAATGAAAACGGCCCAGTCGCGAGACCGGATCGCACGCAACTACGCCAACGAGTATTCCGATTTGTTTGAGCACATCGTGCCGCTACTGTTCAGCAAGATCGAAACCTGCGGAGACATGTTGGCCGGTATCGCCGCGACCCATTTGCAACTGTTGACCGAAGAGCCGGATACCTTGATCGCGCGTAAACATGGTTTGCACGTTGCCCGCGACGTGCAGGACCGATCGAAAATTGATCCTGCTGACCCACAACAATCTGCCGATCTGGATCACTTTTTACGAACCGGCCAACGATTCAACCCAGGCACCACCGCCGACCTCATTGCCGCCGCACTCTACATTCTTCTACGCGAACAATAGCCAACAGATTCTACCGATGACCCAACCCAGCTTTCGTGTCGACGTTGCCAAAGAGCAATTCATTTTCTCAGCCGCCCACTTCATCACCTTTGCCGGTGACATCTGTGAACGACTACACGGCCACAACTATGGCGTCCGCGCGAGCGTGGAAGGCCCGTTGGATGAAAACCGCTACGTGGTCGACTTCATCGCCCTGCGTGACGCCGTGTTGGAACAAACCACCGCACTGGATCACCACGTGTTGTTACCAAGTGATCACGCCGAGATCAAAATCAGTCAAGACGACAAAGAAACCACGGCAACGTTTCGCGATCGCCGCTGGGTGTTTCCCAACGAAGACTGCGTGATTCTGCCGGTGATCAATACGACCGCCGAAGAAATCGCGCGGGTGATCGCCGAACGCGTCCAACAGAAAACGCGCGAAAAGTTTGGCAACGCGCTCAGTTGGATCGAGGTCGCCGTGGACGAAAACCAAGGCCAATGGGGCGTCTGCCGTCTGCCCTGGTAGCCCACTCACGCTGGTGTGGAGGATTTATCCGACCGCTCATCGTTACAAACTCCCCATGCAATCTCGGCGGAGTCCGACGCGAGCTCAATAAAACCCCTTTCCCCTTTTTACCAGCTGCGGGCGTTTTCGTACTCGGTGATCGCTGCTTCAAAGTTCAGCGTTTCGCCGATGTCGTCCAAACCTTGCAGCATTTTTTCGCGGCGACTCGAATCGACTTCGAACGATCGTTCCCATCCGTCGCCATCGCTGACCGTTTGCTTTTCCAAGTCAACCGTCAGCTGCAGTGGTCCCCGATCCGCGGCAGCGAACAGATGATCGATGTCCGCCTCGGGCAATGCGATCGGTAGCACGCCATTCTTGAAGCAGTTGTTGAAGAAAATGTCGGCAAACGACGGGGCGATCACGCAGCGAAAGCCGTAGTCATCGAGTGCCCAGACCGCATGCTCGCGACTCGATCCGCTGCCAAAATTCTTTCGAGTGACCAGGATCGAAGCGTCTTTGACGGCCGCTTGGTTCAATTCGAAATTCGGATTGGGTGTGGTTCCGTCTTCTTCAAATCGCCAATCGTAAAACAGGAATTGGCCGAACCCAGTGCGTTCGATCCGTTTGAGAAATTGTTTGGGGATGATCTGGTCGGTGTCGACGTTGGCCCGATCCATGGTGGCAACAAGGCCGGTGTGTTTGATAAAGCTTTGCATGGAAACAGCAGGTGCGGTGCAAGTGTGAATGGGTGAGAGACGACCAGCGACCGGGAGCTTTGATCCCGGCCGCTTTCGTTTTGTAGCCCTAGGCTTTGTAGGACCAGTCGCGGATGTCGACGAAGTGGCCTTCGATGGCGGCAGCGGCGGCCATTGCGGGACTGACCAGGTGCGTGCGTCCGCCCTTTCCTTGTCGGCCTTCAAAGTTCCGGTTGCTGGTGCTTGCACAGCGTTCACCGGGAGCCAATTTGTCGGGGTTCATCGCCAAACACATGCTGCAACCGGCTTCGCGCCAATCAAATCCGGCTTCGCGGAAGATCTGATCCAGACCTTCTCGTTCGGCATGTTCTTTGACTTTTCCGCTGCCGGGAACCACCATCGCGCTGACCGTGTCGCTGACATGATGGCCTTTGACGACGTCGGCGGCCGCCCGCAAATCTTCGATTCGCGCGTTGGTGCAAGAACCGATGAAGACGCGATCGATGTTGACGTCTTCGATCGCCGTGTTGGCTTGCAAACCCATGTAGGTGAGCGCGTCACGGGTGGTTTTTTGATCGGTAGCGTCGGCAAAATCGGCTGGGTTGGGCGTTTTGTCTTTTACACCCAGCACTTGCCCGGGGTTTGTCCCCCAAGTGACTTGGGGTTCGATGTCGGCACCATTGAATGACAACGATTTGTCATAGGTCGCGCCGGGATCCGTCGTCAGTTCGCTCCAACGGGCGACGGCAGCATCAAAATCGGCCGGCGCTTCGGGCAACCCACGCAAGTAGTCAAACGTGACTTGGTCGGCCGCGATCATTCCGGCCCGGGCCCCGGCTTCGATCGACATGTTGCAGACCGTCATCCGTTCTTCCATTGTCATATTGCGAACGCAATCCCCGGTGAATTCGAGCACGTAACCGGTGCCGCCGGCGGTGCCGATCTTGCCAATCAGATACAGGATCATGTCTTTGGCAGTCACACCTTTGGAGAGCGCACCATCGACGCGCAACTCAAACGTTTTGGGTTTGAATTGCAACAGTGTCTGGGTCGCCAACACGTGTTCGACTTCGCTGGTACCGATTCCGAATGCCAGAGCGCCAAATGCGCCGTGCGTCGCCGTGTGACTATCGCCACAGACGATCGTCATGCCGGGTTGTGTGTATCCGTTTTCCGGCCCGATCACGTGCACGATGCCTTGGCGGACATCGCCGATGTCGAACAGCTGCACTCCGAATTCCGCACAGTTACTGCGCAGTGTTTCGATTTGTTTGCGGCTGATCGGGTCTGCGATCGGCAAGGATCGATCGCTGGTGGGGACGTTGTGGTCGGGGGTCGCCAACGTCCGCTCGGGACGCCGCACCGAGCGCCCGTTAATCCGCAGCCCCTCAAACGCCTGCGGGCTGGTGACTTCGTGCACCAGGTGCAGATCGATGTACAAAATCGCTGGGCCGGATTCCGATTGCAGGACCACATGTTGGTCCCAGATTTTGTCTAACAAGGTCCGCGGCGCGGACAGGGTGGCATCGGTCATGAGAGGGGGGAGGGGCGAAACGGAAGAAACGGAATTCGTGCCAATAACTGTCGGCTGAAACGCCCCAATTGTCAATGAGCTCTCGCTGACGCGGGTTCAAGTTGCGCATTTATGGTAACCCGACGCGTCAGCCAGGGATTTAGGGTGTTAACGGAATCCCTCGCTCACGCTTCGGGTTACCAAGAACCAATGCTCCACGCGAAAGCGCTGGCTCCAAAACTCACTTGTCGCGGTGAATCAACAGATGTGAGGGCAGCGAACCGACCGTACCTGCTGTTTCGCCGGATTTCCCACGGTGCGACAAACCGGTTAGGTTATGGGGGCTTCCAATCCCGTGCCCGTCCCATCTCCCTCTGGTCTAGTTCCACCGATGTCCGTTTGGATCGATCGAATTCTGTTGCTGGCTCTGATTCTGGTTGTGGCCCTGTTGACGATCACAGCGTTACCCTTTTTTGCAGGGCAAACGCTGGGCGGTCAGACTTTGCTGATTCACATGATGGCCAGCGGCGTGCTGGTGGTGGGCTTACCGCTGTTTGCATTGGTTTTCCTGCGGCATTTGCGTCCTTCCCAGCCTGCCAGCAAAGCCCAGCAAGCCGGCTATTTGGCGACCATTGCAACCGGATTGCTGACGATTTTGACGGTGCTGGCGTGCATGCTTCCGATCGCATCGACCGAACAGATGCACGTGCTGATGGAAACCCACGGTTGGGCCGGGCTGGCGATGATCCCAGCGATCGGACTGCTGTTGATCGGGATGCGAGCTAAACGATCAGCATCGCATCTCCATAGCTGAAGAAGCGGTATTCATTTTCAATCGCTTTGGCATAGGCCTCGAGAATCAGTTCTCGGCTCGCCAGGGCGCTGACCAGTACCAACAGCGTACTTTTGGGCAGATGAAAATTGGTCATCAGGGCGTCAACGACCTGGAACCGATAGGGCGGCCGAATGAACAAGTCGGTTGTTCCGGTCCAAGCGGCGAGTGATCCGCCCTGCTGTGCCGCGGCACTCTCGAGCACGCGGACGCTGGTTGTCCCGACCGCCACACAACGCCCGCCGGCAGCGCGGCGTTCACAGATCAGTTCCGCATTGTCCGCCGAAATCTGGCCCCACTCGGTGTGCATGTCGTGCTCGTCCAACGTGTCGGTGCTGATCGGGCGGAACGTCCCCAGTCCGACATGCAGTGTGACCGAAGCTGTTTCGGTACCACCGTCGCTGATTTGCCGCAGCAAACTGGGGGTGAAATGAAGGCCTGCGGTCGGTGCGGCGACACTACCCGGCGAGCGTGCGAACACGGTTTGATAGTTTTCGACGTCAGCGTCCACCATGTGCCCGTCGCGGATATAGGGCGGCAGCGGAACCCGGCCGTACCGCTGCAACCAATCGGCGGCGCTCCAATTGTCGGTGTCCAGTCCGGCGTCCGCCAAAGCCGTCGGAAGGTGTGGAATCACCAACAAATTGCCTTGGTCGGTCCGCGCGACGACCTCCAATCGCATGCCCGGCAACCCGTTGCGATCCTCCACGGTGATGGTTTCGCCGGCCACCAGTTTCCCACGGGTCTTTGTCAACACTTCCCAGATGCCCGATTCGCTGTCCTGGCGCAGATACAGCCCCTGCCAACGGCCCATCGTCTTGGTCCGAAAACCGACCATTCGGGCGGGGATCACCCGGCTATCATTCAGTACCAACGTGTCTTCGCTGCGTAGTAAATCCGGCAGGTCGCGGACGTGAAAATGTTCAATTTCACCGCTGCCACGATGCACCACCATCAGCCGTGCATCGCTACGTGTCGCCAGCGGTTCTTGCGCGATCCGCTCGCGTGCAAGTTCATAGTCGTATTGGTCGATTTCACTCATTCCGGCAAGTGTAACAACGATCGCCGATGGTGAAGATGGGACACAAGTTTCGCTGACCGACACAACCGGCCCGAATTCAAACTTACGCGGGTTGATTCACTCGATCGCCGGATCGTTGCCGAATCAAAGTTCTGTACAACCGTGTCGACCATTCCTATCTGCCGCGGAGCCACGATGCCGTTTTACAACGTTGACCAATTGCGACAATCCGCCCAAGGCCGCTGGGCAGACATCCTGGTCTCGGCTGGACTGCCAGCGTCGGTTTTAGATGGCCGCAACCACGCCTGTCCCAAATGTGGCGGGCACGATCGATTTGCGGCCTTTTCAGATTTGGACCAACGCGGCGCCGTCCACTGTCGTCATTGTTTCACCCGTGGAAGTCAGATCGCACCGTGTGACGGAATTGCCACGATCCGCTGGTGGACCGGCGGTTCCTTTGCCGACGCGCTGGCGATGTTGGCTGGCGCTCTCGGTGTGCACTCTCAGACCGCCGCGTTGGCACCACGCTCCCATGCGCGATGGGCATCCAGCATCGCTGCGCAAGTACCGACGGACCTGTCGCCGGAATTGATCCACCAGCACACGCACTTTGCGCGCCAGGCCTATCAACGAATGCAACCGACCGATCGCGATCGGTTGGCGCGGCACCTGTATGTCTCGCCCGCTGCCCTAACCTCCTTGCGGGTGGGCATGACGTCCGACGAACAGTGTGCGACGTGGCCGATGCGAAACGAATCCGGACAAGTGATCGGCGTCCGCATCAGTGCGCTGCCCTGGACGGGCGCAGGCAACGCCAAATGGTCACGGCGCGGCAGCCACAGCGGGTTATTCATTCCCCGGGAATCAGACTGCGGTCAGCGACCGTTGTATGTCACCGAAGGCGCGTCCGACACGGCCGCAGCCAACAGTCTAGGCTTGTGGGCGATCGGACGAGCGAGTTGCACGACATCGACCTTTTTCATCGACCGCTACATTGCCATTCATAAACCGCCACGTGTGACGATCATCGCCGATAACGATGCCGCGGGATTGAACGGGGCAATGCGGCTGGCAAAATCGTTGCGTGAAACGATGCCGTCCGGCATGGATTCGGTCAACGTGATCGTACCACCGCAACCGTCCATGGATCTGCGCCGCTGGATTGCACAGGGAGCCAACCAGGCCGACATTTGCGGCGCCACGCCGGTTTCGCAATACCGCCAATCCAGCCAACCGATGCTGAATTTCGAGAGCCAGCCATGGAACACGGCCGGACAGTGTTAACGCGTCGTCGAAGCGGCTGGAAAGGACTCCCGGCGCGCCGCTGTTTTCTTTAGAAGCAGACGGCGCGGTCGCCGGCATCAATTTTGACCAATCCGGCTGCGTCAGTGGCCACCGCGATCGCGTGGCTTCCACTGATCTCCTGGATCAACAGATGCGCCACCAATCGTTCGCCAGTCAGGTAGTGATGGTAGACCGCAACGGAGGCTCCCACGGTCATTCGGTTGCCGCTTTGCAGCAGCACACGTCCGCTGGGCTGGTCGACTCCCAATACCGTTGCCGTCACGCGGCGTCGTTCCGTCGCCGACTGGGTTGGCATCGGTTTGGCTGTTGTAGCACGAGCACGAATCGGCAACGCGATCGGCTGTGGCAAGGTGACCGGTTGCGGCAGGTTGGTCAGGGTTTGCTGACGGCTGCGCGACTCGGTGACACCCGATCGATCCGAGAGGGAATAGTTAACAGCTGGCGGTGTCGCCGTGTCGGTGGCCGAGACCGGGGTGATCGTCACCGGTTGGATTCGCATGCCTCCGACCACCTTTAGATTTCCGACTTCGACCCGAATCGGTTTTCGTTGAACCTGAGCGGATTGCATCAGGGTCAATTCGGCGTTTGATGGTGCACCGATCGCGGCCGAATCGTCCGCTTCAGCGTCTTCGCGAGCCTTCTTTTTCTTTTCCGCTTCCTCTTCACTATCAAACTCGGGCAACGTTTGCACGCTTCCTTCGCCCTCGATGGCGCTCGGTTGTGCTTCGCCTTCACCGGGAATCGCCTCCGGTGTGACTTCCGGCAACGTTTCCGGTTCAGGATCGGCCAATTCAGGGATGTCTTCTTCGATCGGACCGGTGGCGCGGTTGGGGCAACAAACCTTCATCGCACGAGCAGCCGCCTGACGGATTTCCGCATTGGGCTCCAACATGCATCCCGAATCGTCTCGTTCGTAAGCAATCTCACTCAGCCGTTTCGTGACTTTTTCGCTGCAGCAAGATGTCGAACCACATTTTTTGCAACATTCACCCGACGCGGTTTCTTCAATCGCTTCGATCGAAGCGAGTCTGACGTCCGGCGTGCAGTCGTCCATCGCAGCCAACAGTGCGTCGGTGATCTTGCCTTCTTTGTCGTAGCAACCGCAGCCCATTTTGGCCAAGTACTTGATCGCTTTGATCTTCTGGGCCTTCATGTCTTCGGCTTGTTTGACTTCCGCAGCCGCTTTAATGGCTGGATTTTCGGATTCCAAGTTTGCCGGATCACCGATCCGCTTTAGCGCTGGTTTTCGTTCCAGTCCCGGATGGTTGCCACGGCGGTTGGTGGTGACGTCACGGATTTTCTGGATGCCTTGTGGAATGCCCATGAAGCGCCAGATCGTCGGGGTCGGCGCGGCTGCGGGCGTTTGGGCGTAGCTCAGTCCCCCAGTGCTCAGTGCCCCAGTGCTCAAGGCGACCGCCACCGCAGAAATCCGGATGAGTTGGTTAGTTTTCACAATGCAATCCATTGCCGTTGGTGTGTCGATCGCCATCTCGCCGCGAAGCGCCCGATCGAGGATTCTCGTTCACGAAAATCTGAATGCGAATTTAGACATCTGCCCTGTTCTCTAAAATCGGCTGAAGTCATGCCAAAGTTCAGACACAAACAGACGGTCTGGTCAATCCACCCCCCGTTTCTAGTGAAGCCTGGTAAAGTTTGACGGTTCGGTATTTCGCGTCGGCGGAGTGATCCAGAGAATCGGCACAATCGGCAACAGTGACTCGGTGCCAGGGATCGTCAACATCGCCCCTCCGCCAATTCTCCCCCCACCAAGCCTATCCCAGACGTTTAAGTTTCGATTCCGATCAATTCAAACGATCGGGTCCCCTGCGGTTTCCCGTTGATCTGAAGCGTGACGTGGTGTGTGCCAGGATACAGCCGGAACGTCGTCGCGGCGGCGCGCAGTAGATGACGCTTACGAACCACACAGGACTCGCCCGCCCCCAATCGCAACTGCTTGATCTTGTGGACTTTGGGCGACCGCGTCCCGTTGGCTTTCACGAATTCGATCACATAGTCAACGATCAACGCCTCACTGCGATCTGCGGTGACGGTGAAACAAAGTTCGATCGCCTGACCAGGGGAAACGACCGGTGGAGTCAATTGGAACTCGCTGACCTCGATTTTTGGCTGAGGATTGAAGCCCAGAAATCGCAACGCGCCGGGGTGGCCTTGTTTGACAAGGGTGCGCAGCGCGTGTCGGTTGATCCATTGCAATTCTTGAGCGTCTTGACGATCGAGGTTTTTCCAACGTCGCAACGTTTCCAAGACGACATCGGGCTGCGATTTTGAAATGTCATTCAAGTGATTGGCAACCGATCGTGTCACATAGCGGGCTCGGTCAGCGTGCAGCGTGTCCAGAAAGGGAATCGGTGTGGTGGGATCGATCGACAATCGCCGTGACCATGGCAGCAATGGTCGTGTGCCTTCACTGACCAAACGCCGGACGTGATAGTTTTTGTCATTGGACCACTTCTGCAATTCAGCCAAAGTGACCTCGGGATGCTGATCGATGAACGTACGGATCGCGTCTTCCATTGAAAACCGCTGCGTCAGTGCTTTGAGCGTCCGCAAAGACAGTTTCAAATGTTTCTTGGCCGTACCATTGCGGACCACAAACTCGCCCAATGCGGCAAAGATGAAATCACCGAAATCGTCATCGGTGCGATTCGGATCCAACGGCGGGGGCAACGCGGCAGTGATCTGTTTGGCCGCCGTAGCATAATCGTCGGCCAAATACTTTTCCAAACTCCCTGCGATGTGCACGATTCGCTGCTTCAATTCCAATTCGACCAGCGAATCCATCACGTCCCTGATAAAACCCTTGTCGTCAAAATCATCGTCGGCGCTACGAAACTGGTTTGCCAAGTATTCGACCCGGTCGCGGTTGAACAACTGGTCTTTCAAACTGAACCCGGCGCTGGGACCTTTGGTAGCCATTAAATCACTTCGATTTGATCGGAGCGGACCCATCCACTGTGGTTTGCATCGACCAGGATTTTGGCCCATTCGTTGCGGCGGTGAATCAATTCCACGCGTCGTCCTTGCGCGTCTTCAATCCGACCGGTGCTGGCGAATTGTTCACCGTCGCCGGAACGCAATTCAATTGTCGCCGGAACCAGAACAGCCATGCTAGGGTCCGTCGCCGATTGTACCGCCAACTGAAATGAACCACCGGCCAGCACAAATAACAGTAAACATCCCACCGCGATGGATTTCCATGCAAATCGGACATTCAACAATCCAATGGAAATTACAGCCCACAACGCAATCCAGGCAATGACGGCGACGATGGCCAGCGTGTTGGGGTGAACGTAGCGAGTCAGAAACTGATTCGCGGCGTTTAGATGACTGGCAATCCCCTCGGCACGCGGCGGATCACTGCGGACCGCACCGGATGTCGATTGCACATAATCCAAATTCGCGCGATAGTGGGCGTTGGTCGGGTCGAGTTTCAGTGCGCGGTAGTAATTCGCAATCGCTCGCCCACTCTGACCGCTCAATTGGTACGCATTTGCCAAATTGAAATACAGTTGATCACTCTCGACTCCGGAATCAACGATCAACTGATACTTGGTCGCGGCTTCTGTTGCCGACGCTTGGCTGTCGGCCGGCGCATCCGTTTTCAGATCCAATGCATGTTCATAGGCCACCGTGGCTTCGTCCAACAAGACTTGCGTGTCGGCGGCATCAGTAGTGGCGGCGGAGACAGACGTTGCGGCAATCGCAAGACTGAAACACAAGACGGTTGCGGTTGTCACGGTTGAACGTTTGCTTGCGCGCGGTGCCACAGGGCGACGCGGCAGCGATTCCACGGCGATGTCGTGAACCAGTTCGGATGCGATCCGTTGAAGGTCATCCAGCGGAGGGAAAGCGTTGGACGAGTATTGGTCGTCGCACTGTTCCAATAGCCGCTCGGACCGAATCGCCAATTGCCGTGAGCCGGATTTCCGCAGCACGCCGATCGCTGCAGCCGGAGTTTCCGTCGCCAGTTGTCGGCGGAACTGTCGCGTCAAAAACTCTCTGAAAGCGTTCCCGATCTGTCGGTTTGACTCAGCCGCTTCGATTCTGGAGAGACAAATTCGCAGCGGGGATCGAATTTGATCGGACAGGCTACTGATCGGTCGCCAAACCCGCAGCAGCGCGATCAGCAACGTCACCAAAGGTGCGGCTGCCAACCACCAGCGATTGGCAGCTAGCAACGACGCGGCACCAGGGCGGCTGTTCAAAACACTCTGTCCGCTAAAGTTGTCAAACGAAACCAATGATGGATTTGTTGTAGCATCACTCGAATCACCCGACGACGCATTGTCGCCCCCGCTCACAATCGAACTCAGTTCAAGCGTGTCTGCTTGGTCGACCGTGATTTGAATGGGATGGCTGTAAACCGTGACAAACTTTTCTTGGTCTGGGTCAAAATAGCTGAGCGGGATGCCGGGGATTTCGGTGATTCCCTGCTTTCGCGGACGAATGGTTGTCGAAAACAGTTTCTGTTCTCCATCGACGATTCCCGCGAGTGGTTCGTCGGGCACACGAAAATCGTCCGTCAACATCGCCAGCTCACTTAGCGGAGGTGCCTGGACGCGATCCATCGGGCCGCTGCCAGCGATGCCGACGTGCAATCGGATCGGATCACCGGCCTGAACATGAACCGGATTGGCTTCGGTCACAATCTGGTATTGGCCAACCGCACCACGATAGTCCGCCGGTCGTCCTTCGCTGGGGATCGGTTGCACTTGAATCGGTTGGACTTCGGCATTGACGACCAATGGGCGCACCGCCGTGACACTCAGCCGAGACTGAAATGGCGAGGCAAAGAAATCGTCATCGAATCCCCCTCGGGCACCGGGAAAACGACCACCGAAGAAACGCGAGAGAGGGTCACGTGCCTGTCCCAATTCCGTCGGATAGCGGACGATGATCTGAACATCGTCGCCGTCGATTTTGCCCGGTCGCTGGGGGTAAACCGTGGTGCCGATTTCATACAGGTAGTAGCTGCGTTGGTTGCCGTCACCATCGTCTCGCAGCACCTCTTGACCGCCGGGGCGCTGATTTTGTTGATTCAGTTCTTTCATGCGGTCGGTGAAAGGCCCCCAATTGGTTTCCTCGGCGATTGAATTCCACATGTCCCCTTCCGACAACACCAGACTTCGCTCCTTGTCGCGATAGGGACGCAACCAAATTTTCAGCGACAAATCCAGGGATTGCCCGACGTAAATCCGATCATGATTACCAACGATCTCGGCAAACATCAGGTCGCCCGTTTCACTGGTGGTCGCAACCAATTGCAGTTCGGAGATGGAGTGTGATTCACCATCGGCTTGGACCGTAAACGACGGAATCGTGAACGTGCCTTCGCGTTGTGGTGTGATCCGGTAAGTGTAGATCAGTGAATGACTGCTCGATCGGTGACCATTGATGATGCTAGTTCGAGAACTTCGCTGGGGGACACCATCGTCCTCGATCACCAGGCCATCTACTGTTGGCACCGTCGGAGGTTCGGATTCTGAGGCGTTGCTGATGCGAATTTGCAGACGCACCGGCAATCCGACGTATGTCTCACGTCCAGACAAACCGGCCGCTACATCGGCGGCCGATGCAATCGCACCACAACAGGTCACCAGCAGTGCTGCGAGCAGCACGCATCTCACAATCGTCGGTTTTGTCATCGATTTCTCCTGTGAATACATGCTGCTACCTACCAATCGCGGTCGACAGGAACGTGCCGTGAACGCTGCTCTCGCTCGCGGCGATAACGTCGCAACAAGTCACGGTCACGAATGGCTTGCAACATTTTCCGAGCCTCCTGTTCGGTGATCTCTCCTTCTTGGATCGTTGCTGTTTCTGGTTGTTGCTGATCAATCGCATCCTCTGGTTCATTATCCGACGACAACTGACCCTGTGGAGGCTCCTGGCTGCCGTCTTCATTTTTGGAATCGGATGGTGCCTCTGCCTCTGACGTTCCCTGATCGGATTCCGTTGACTGATCCATTTGCTTTTCGTCGGATTGATCCTGCTGTCCCTGGTCTTGCTGTCCCTGATCCTGCTGATCCTGATCCTGCTGTCCCTGATCCTGCTGTCCCTGATCCTGCTGTCCCTGATCCTGCTGTCCCTGATCCTGCTGTCCCTGATCCTGCTGTCCCTGGTTCTGCTGTTCCTGGTTCTGCTGATCCTGGTCCTGCTGATCCTGGTCCTGCTGTCCCTGGTTCTGCTGTTCCTGGTCCTGCTGTTCCTGATCCTGCTGATCCTGATCCTGCTGCTTCTGATCCTGTTGCTTCTGATCCTGTTGCTTCTGATCCTGCTGCTTCTGATCCTGCTGCTTCTGGTCCTGTTGTTCCTGGTCCTGCTGTTCCTGGTCCTGCATCTGTTTAAGCAGTTTGGCAGCGAGTTCGATGTTGGTGCGTGCGTCACTGTCGGTGGGATTCAGTGCGATCGCGCCACGAAAATCTGCGATGGCTCTTTGAAGCTGTTCGATTGACGTTGCAGGGTCTTGCTCTTCTTGCCCGATGACACTGACGTAGCGGCAATTGCCGGCGTTGAACCGGGCCTTGGCAGCCAGGGATTGGTCCAGCGATCCAGACACGGAATCGAACAGCGACAGCGCCGCCGAGTAATCTTTCTTGCGGTACAAAGCGACGGCTTTGTTATAGGTCGTTTCTTCGCGTCCGCTTTCGATTTCCTCGGCAGCTTCGTAGCCTGCAATCGCGCTGTCAAACTGTTCGTTGCTCAATGCCCGATTAGCTTCGTTGACTCGAATTGCGAATTCTCGATCGGCTGGTTCAACAGCGCTGGCCATTGAAGTCGTCAACAACAAGGCAACCCCCATTGCCGTTCCAATCATGCCGTGGCATCGACGCTTACTCGTTCGTGGATTGGCGTGACTCATGCGGCGACCCTCGTTGTTTCGTTCACTTGTTGTCCATCGCCCAAACCTTCATTGCCACCGAAACCTTGCTGTGTGGCGGATCGACGTCGGGGCCAAGTTGACACAACGATTTCCGCTAGCAACATCAGCAATGCCGGTGCCAAAAACCACTGAAAGCGGGCTTCGTAGCTGTTGATGCGTGCCATTTCGAATTCTTGTTGCTCGACTTTGGCGATATAGCCGTGGTAGACATCGGCCATGTTGACGCGTTTGGTGCCGGCGGGAATGTAGGCCCCGTTTGTTTCTGTCGCGATCTGCTGCAGCACTTTGCCGTTCAACTTTGACCACACCTGTTGCCCGTCGTGTTGCACATACTGGCGTTGGTTGTCGGACTGTACGGGGATGCGTGCTCCCTGATCCATGTCGCCCAGCCCGATCGTAAAAATGCGGATCCCATGTTCGCTGGCAGCAAGTTTGGCGGCACGCAACGGTTCACTTTCCTGGTCTTCCCCATCGGTCAAAATCACGATAGCTTTATGATCATTCGTCTTACTCAAAAAACCGTCCGCTGCCGTTGCAATCGCGTCGCCTAAACGCGAACCGCCCATGCGAACGCTGTGAGGACCGACCGAGTCAAGTGTCTGTTTAAAGTCTTCATAGTGGCTGGTCAGTGGCACTTGTTGGCGAGCGGTACCGGCAAAGACAACCAGGCCGACTCGGTCCCCGGCCATTTCGTCGATGGTGTCGCTGATCTGTTGTTTGGCGCGGCTCAACCGATTCGGCGTCGTGTCCTCGGCCAACATCGACCGCGACACATCCAACACAAACATCACTTCGATTCCTTTCTGCGGGACATCACGCCAGACCTTGCCCCAGCGGACATCGATCAACGCCAGCACCAGTAACACCAGCGAACCGGCAACCAAGAGCGTGCGCAGAAACAGGCGGCGACTGGATGTCGGCGGCAGCACCCGGCCGATCAGATCCGCGGTGGCAAAACGCTGTCGCGCTCTACGTGTGGCGACAACCGCGTAGACGCCCGTCGCGATGCACAGCGGAACCAGCCACAGCCAGTTCAGTTGAATCAGATCGCCAATTTGTATGTCCATCATTTCTTGATCAAGCAAAGGGGCGCAACAAGGTATGGCTGAGGATCAGTCGTAGAACCAAGACCAGCATTGCCAACAATACCAACGGCGGCATATTCCAGGCGCCCAGATGAATGGATTGAATGGCCAGTTCGCGATAGTCGACGAAGTGCTGGGCTTCGATTTTGGTCGTTTCCAGCTGATCGATCTCCGCATAGATTTTTTCCAGCGACTCCGTATCGGTCGCCCGAAAGTACTTGCCACCGGTCGCATCTGCGATCTGACGCAAGGTGCCTTCGTCAATATTCACACTCATCCAACGCATGGATTGTCTGCCCGTCAACGGATTCTGGACGGGCACCGGCGCTTGGCCTCGGGTTCCCACACCGATGGTGTAGATCCGCACATTCATTTTCTCAGCCAATTCGGCAGCTTGCACCGGATCAAATTCGCCGGCGTTGTTTTCACCGTCGGTCAACAAGATCACGACTTTGCTTTTGACCTTTTCTTGTTTGCGGTCGTCTAGCGAAGTCAGCTTTTCAACGGCCAAACTGATCGCATCACCGATCGCAGTCCCGTCTTCGCTGCGGTCGTCGACAATTTGCAATTTGTTTAATTGCGATACCACAAACGCATGGTCCAGCGTCGGTGGTGTGATCGCATCGGCATAGCCGGCAAACGAGACCAAGCCGACCAAGTCGCTGATACGACCGGACAGACGCAGCGAATCGGAATCCACGTCCGGTTGGTCCCCAGCGACAAAGGTGCCGGCAACATTTTTGATTGCGGTCAACCGATCAACATGCTCACCATCGATCTGGAAATCCATGGCTTGCATGCTACCGCTGCGGTCAACCACCATTTCAATCGCGATGCCTTCGGAATCGATGACGGTTTGTTCACGCCCATTACGGGGCCGCGCCAGTGCAAAGATGATCAAGATCACGGCCAGCACGGTGAGTGCGGCGGGTAACCAGTGCAGTCGCTGGCGAATGGAACGAGGAATGTCGGCGGCAAATTCGGTGGTACTGAATTCCACCGCCGTGGTGCTGCGCGTCGCCCACATACGCCAAACGATCACCGGCACCAACAACAGCAACAATAAAACCCAAGGATCGGCAAACATTACGCGGCCTCCTTGGCAATCGAGTCGCCGCCGTGTTGACAGGCGGTGATGAATTGTTTGGCTTGATCGATCGATTCAGCCAGCTGGTCTGCGTCCATCGTTCGTCGGGCGTACTTCACATCATCTGCAACAGACAAAAACTGGCGCAGTCGATCCGTCGCTGCGGCGGGCAGCGTCTGATTGCTGGCAACGTTGCCTAGCAATTCCTGGCTAGATTGACTGGGGGCGGCGATGCCGTATTGATAATCGATGAACTGGCGGATCACATCGGCAAGTTCGGCAAAGACGGCTTCGCGGCTGATCTGACGATCGTCGGTTGATTCGAGCGACACAATTTGCTGCAGTGCCCACTGGGCCGGTGAAACGCCAGACCGGCGACCAAGCAGCCACCAGATCGCCGCCGTCAACACAATCACGCCGCCGGTCGCTCCCAGACTCCACCACAGCCAGGCATAAGACGTGGGTGTCGCAACCGGAATGTCGATGGTCTGTTTGATGTCGCGAAAATCAGTCGGCGCGGCGCGATCTTCCAACAGGCTTGTGATGCGTATCGGGATCGGTTGGCTGTGCAGCGTGCCCTCTGCCTGGCCGGGTCCCGCAACGCGATATTGAACCGCAATGGCTGGGATGGTTAACGGTCCGGATTGCAGACTATCCAGAGTCCAGTGTGCGATCCAACGTCGCTGGCCTCCGCCTGCGACGGGCACGTCCATCGTCGTCTGAAACTGTTGAACGTCAAAGGGACCTAGCTGTTCGGCCCGTTCGGGAAACGTGACCTTGGTCCCCGCCGGACCAGTCACCGTGATGGTTAATTTGATCGGATCCACCACTTGAGCCGTTTCGCGATCAACCGCGGTATGCAGCTGCACCGGGTCGGCAGTGGCGGTTTGCGCACTGGCCGACAGAGCACTGGCCGACAGAGCACTGGCAATGACGAACAGGCTAAATAATACAACCCTGTATTTCATTTCTTTAGCTCGCGTCGTCGGAAGAATTTTTGTAACGGTTCGACAAAGTCCTTGCCGGTGTCGATGTGGATCGGGTCCAGGCGAAGTTTGCGAAACAATTGATCACGCTGTTGGGCACGCAACCGGGCGGCCGATTCGTACGCGTGTCGCGCGGCACGACTGGACGTGTCCAGTTGGACAATCTTCCCAGTTTCCGCGTCACGCAACCGGACGAGGCCGACGCTGGGCATACTCAATTCGCGTTGGTCGGATATCACCAACGGCACGATGTCATGTTTCCGTTTGGCAATCCGCAGCGATTTTTCATAACCCGAATCTTGAAAGTCACTGACCAAGAAAACCACCGAACGACGTTTGGCCGTTCGGTTCAGATGTTCCAATGCCGCCGTCAAATTGGTTCCCCGTCCGATCGGCTGGCAATAAAGCAGTTCCCGTATCAATCGCAACACATGACGCGCACCCTGACGCGGCGGATACGATTTTTCCACCGCATCGGTAAACAAGGTCAATCCTACTTTGTCATTGTTTTTGATCGCGGAAAATGCCAGCGTCGCGCAAAGTTCCGAGACCAATTCTTGTTTGGTCTGGTGCTGCGTCCCGATCGTTTGCGAAGCGCTAACGTCCACCAGCAGCATCACCGATAACTCGCGCTCTTCACGAAACAGTTTGATGAATGGTTCCCCCGATCGGGCCGTCACATTCCAATCGATCGCGCGAACATCGTCTCCGATCTGATACGGACGGACCTCTTCAAATTCAATCCCACGTCCTTTGAACGCGGAATGCCACTGCCCGGCTAGCAGATCGTCAACGATATGCGCCGTGTGAATTTGAATGCGGCGAATCCGCTGGAACATTTCTCGGGGGATCATCAAATTGAACGGGAACGGTGTGAGGGACGGCGTTTGGGAACGATTGGACAGGAATCGTTGGCGGCAGCAAATGAATCACGGCAGCGCGACCGAATTCAGAATGATGCGTACCAAATCGTCAGACGTCTTTTCTTCCGCCTCGGCTTCGTAGGTGATGATCACACGGTGACGCAACACATCGAGCGCCATTTCGCGGACGTCCTCTGGCAACACATGCCCACGCCCATTCAAGAATGCGTTGGCTTTGGCGGCAAGCGTCAAATTGATGGTGGCCCGCGGCGACGCGCCAAACTGAATCAGTTCCTGTAGGTCCAACCCGTAAGATTGTGGATTGCGTGTCGCCATGATCAAGTCGACGATGTACTCTTCGATCTTTCGGTCGACATAGATTTGATCGACAAGATCACGGGCGGCCAAAATTTCCGCCGGTGTGGTCACCGCTTTGACTTCGATCGTTTGCCGCGTCTTGGACATCCGTCCCAAAATTTCCAGTTCTTGATCGCGATTCGGATAGTCCACGATGACCTTCATCATGAAGCGGTCCATCTGGGCCTCTGGCAACGGATACGTGCCCTCCTGTTCGACCGGGTTTTGCGTCGCCATCACCAAGAACGGGTTGTCCAGTGGAAAGGTTTCCGAGCCGATCGTGACCTGGCGTTCTTGCATCGCCTCCAACAGGGCACTCTGCACCTTGGCCGGCGCCCGGTTGATTTCATCGGCCAGAATCAAATTGGAAAAAATGGGGCCCTTCTGGACGACAAATTGCTGGTCCTGTGGCCGATAGACCAGCGTTCCGATCAAGTCAGCTGGCAACAGATCGGGCGTGAATTGCAAGCGTTGAAAATCAGTCGAGATGGCTTTGGCCAAACATGCCACCGCAGTTGTTTTTGCCAACCCCGGAACGCCCTCGATCAGTAGGTGACCGTTGGCCAATAAACCGATCAGCATCTGGTGAATCAATCGTTCTTGGCCAACAATCGTATGGCCCACTTCGGTGACCAACCGTTGAAACGGTTCGCTGGCGGCTCGGATTTGGTCAGAGAGTTGATCAATCTGATCACGGGTAACGGAGGTCATACGAGATTCCTTTGAGTCAAAATAGCAGTCGCTGTGGGCAGCCCAACGCAACTTGCATACCAGTTCGATGACGGCGGCAGAATTCAACGTCCGGGGAGTGGATCTTGCCAAAGATCCGCACGCGCCAGGATCTTTCACACGATCCACTGCGGCCAACCCCAATGCCTGGCCTGGATGACGCACTGGGCATCGATCGGGACATTTTGCCCCGGCCGCACCAGACTGCCCCGCTTCACCGCCGCACCACCTGGCAATCGAATTGCCTGTCCGACACATCATCCCCGATCAACTTGGATCGGCAAAGGGCCAGGGGTTGGCCGTGTGATCTGGATCAGTTTTGCTTTGGCTTCCACTGCCGTTTCGGTTTGGGGTGCGTGTCCAGCAACGCGAGCATTGCCGCAACGACCTCGGGCTCGGATGATGCCAGGTTCTTGGTTTCCAGTGGATCGGTTTGGTAGTCATACAATTCGATGTCTGCGGTGTCGTTCGGCTGGCCCTGAAGTTTCCACTGGACCATGCGGTATCGCGGATCACGAATGGCACGACCGAGCCGGCCCCCACGCGGATACACATGGGTGACATAGGGGCGTGCCTGGTCGGACTTGCCCAGAACCACGTCGGCAAAACTCTGGCCGTCGACCTCCATCGGGAACGGCAACCCGGCAAGTTGACACAGCGTGGGATACAGATCCACCGTCTCCACCATCGCAGCGCTGGACTGGTTTGCCACACCGCCGGGGGCCCGGATCAGAAGCGGAATTCGCGCGGCTTGTTCGTAATTGGTGTGCTTGCACCACATTCCGTGATCGCCCAAGTGCCACCCGTGATCACCCCACAGCACAACCACCGTGTTATCGCTCAATTGCAAGCGATCCAGTTCCTCCAGCACGCGGCCGATCTGGGCATCGATGTAGCTGGTTGCGGCATAATAGCCGTGGATCAAATGACGTGTCGTCGCACGATCAATTTTGCCATTGTCGATGTCACTGTAATTACGCAATTCGCCGCCACTGGTCTTGGCATAGTCCGGCGCCCCCTCCGGTGCCTTGGTCACTTTCGGCATCGGCAGCTTGCTCGGATCGTACAAGTCCCAGTAACGCTTGGGAGCGACAAAGGGCAGGTGCGGTTTGACAAATCCGACGGCCAGGAAGAACGGTTGATCAGGCTGTTTTTTGAAGGCGTCCAATCTTGCGATCGCCTCATTGGCCGTCTGGCCATCGCCATACGCTGCGTCATCGACCACCGCGGACTCGGTCGCCGGACCACGCCGTTTGCCTTTGTTATCCGGTTTGATCGCAGCCACATTCTTGGGGTCCAAGTACTGGCGAGCCTTGGAGCGCCACGACGGCTCGCTCCACGAGCGCGCATCGTCTTTGTTGCCATGTCCGGTGTGATAGATCTTGCCTAGACCCGCCGCGTGGTAGCCATGGCGTTTGAAATTCTCACTAACCGTGACCACGTCGGGCGCCGCCAATCGGAAATGGGTCCCCAGGTCGTAAACTCCGATCGTTTGCGGCCGCAGACCAGTCATTAGCGAATTTCGACTGGGCGAACAGACCGCTTGGTTGCAATAGGCACTGTCCAGTCGCAGACCACTGGCGGCCAATGCATCGATGTGTGGCGTGATTGCGTTGCTGTCACCGTAACAGCCCAGTGTCGGTTTCAAATCATCAACGCAGATCAACAGCACATTGGGACGTTCGGCCGCACTGCTTTGGCAATCGCCAACCAGCAAAACCAACATCACTGCCAACGCAGCGTAGCGAAAGTTCATCGTCGGGCTCAGAAAAAAAGGAAGGGCAATCACAGCTTCAACTATCTCAACCGGGGCCAGTGAATTCAGCGGACGGCATAAAATGGAGTATCGCAATCACAAGAACCATGATCAGCAAGAATCCGATCGTCACGAATAGGATACAAGCAATTCCAATCCAGCCGCAATGTTTTAGCCACAATGTTGTGCCGTGGTCTCGCGTGCGACGAAGATAGACCAGCAATCCGATCGGCCAAATCGTCGCGATCAACAAAATCTCACGGGCGCGTATTTTGTGGTGTCGCAAATCCGAATCAAGGTAGGCCCACATCGCCGCTGGTGCAGCAGTCAACAGCGCCAACCCCAACGCAATCGACATGTACCTTGGGCTCGATCCAGCGATCAGCACACAGAGAACGCTGAACGAATAGATCGCCACAACCGCTGCGCGACAAATCGACACTCGCTCGTCCGGTAGCGGTCGGTCCGGGCTCGAATCCATCGTCGATGGCGACCGATAGGGATTGATCATCGATGTCTCCAGCATTCGATTCCGTTGGCAACTCGCAAAGCGTCTATGGAGTCTTCGCCGAGATGATTTCGATCTCGATTTCTAACGGATGAGACTGGGGGCGGGCGCATTGCGTGTCGTCGCAGGCTTGTACGTCGACGGTCAATGCCAACGACGCCTTGCCGGGGGACGCATCCTCGGGAATTTCCAGCTGGACGTTGAACTTGACTTGGCCCTGAAGAATTGCCAGCGATTGATCAAAGACAGGATCTTGCTTCTGTGCGCCTTTGGGGGCAATGATCCGTTTGACGTCGGCAGCGTTTTGATCGGCGAAACGCAATCGGGTCGGTTGAATGAAATCGATCCCCGGGTTGGCAGCGTACAAATGCCATCCGGGTTGAATGTCCAACGTGACGGTCAGTTCAAAACTCTGGCCGGGACGCAACTTTGATTCGGATACCGACACTGCACCCTTCAGTTGGGCGGTGCGAAAACCCGACTTGCGCGGTGGGGTTGATGGCTGTGGATCCGCCAAAATCATTGCGGCCGCAATCAACAGATGGTCTGGCTGGCCCGCGGATTGCCACAGCGAACCAGACAATCCCGTCACCGCCCGGCGGGCGGCATCAGCGTATTCGGCTTCAGCGGTCAATTCCGTGAGTTGCAACAGTGCCTGTGCCATCACACCGTTGCCGCTGGGAAGATTGCCACCACCGGCGAGATTCTTGGTGCGAATCAAGAATTCTGAGATGTCATTTGGCTGGGGTGCTTCGGTGAAAAAGAAACCGCCGTTCTGATCGTCTTGAAAAAGTTTGATCGCGGTGTCGCCCAGCGATTGGGCGGCATCCAGATAGCGTTTCTGCTCGGTCGCCCGATACAGCTGAATCAATCCGGAAATGACAAACGCATAGTCGGTCAAATAGCCGTCCAGCGAGGCTTTGCCGGATCGATAGGTGCGTTGCAATTTTCCATCGATAACCATTTCATCCAGGATAAAGTCGGCGGCCTTTTGCGCCGCGGCGGTGTATTGCGGCTGGTCCAACTGGCGCCCGGCATAGGCCAGGCCCTCGATCATTAACCCATTCCAAGCCGCCAAAACTTTATCATCCAGGTGGGGGTACTCTCGTTGCTGCCGGACCTGCAGCAGTTTCTCGCGCTGGTCGGCAAGCTGTTGTCGTAACTCGACCGCGTCGAGTTCATGTTCGTTGGCATAGTCGGCGATGGACCCGTTGCGGTGCAGGACGTTGTTGCCCGTTAGCTTGCCAGTGGATTCCTCGTGAAAATTCCCCACATCGCTGACTTGGTAAACGTTCGCAAAACGTTTGCCCTCCGATTCACCCAGTGCGGCAATGATTTCGGCCAATGTCCAAACGTAGAATTTGCCTTCCTCGGCATCACTTTCCGAATCGACCGCAGAATAGAACCCGCCTTGTGGCGAAGTCATTTCGCGTGACAACCAGTCAAACACACCGGCGATGGTGGTTTTGTGCGCTTCGTTCTGGCTGATCAAAAAACCGTCGGTGTACGACCGCATCAGTTGAGCGTTGTCGTACAGCATCTTTTCGAAGTGCGGCAACAACCAATGATCATCGGTTGAATAGCGATGAAAGCCGCCTCCGATTTGATCATAGACCCCACCGCGACTCATCTCGGTCAAAGTCTTTTCGATTATCGCGCCCAATGATTCGTCGGGTTGTCGACGATACTGATCGATCAACAGAGCCAGCTGATCGTGTGGCGGGAATTTTGGCGCACCGCCGAATCCGCCATGCTGTGGATCGAAATGGTTGCGACTGGCTTGGACGGCTTGATCGATCAGCAATTGAGAAATGGGTTTGGTGGCTGCCACGGCGTTGCCACGGCGCTCAATCGCCGCGGTGATCGCAGCCGCTTGGCGGTCGACTTCATCGCGGCGGGTTTCCCAGACGTCGGCTAGTGTCAAAAGTGCCTGTTTAAATTGTTCACGCGGAAAATAGGTGCCCGCCATCCAGGCTTTTCCATCGGGCGTCAACCAGACGGAGTTCGGCCAGCCACCGCGCTGGGTGACTAACTGAGTCGCCATCATGTACTGCTGATCAACCTCGGGCCGTTCCTCGCGGTCGACTTTGATGGCGATGTAATGCTGGTTGATGATCGCGGCGACATCGTCACGCTCGAACGATTCGCGTTCCATGACATGACACCAATAGCAGGTCGAATAGCCGACCGACAGAAAGATCGGCTTGTTCTCCGCCTTGGCGGCCGCAAACGCCTCAGGCCCCCATGAGTACCAGTCCACCGGATTGTGGGCGTGCTGTAACAGATAGGGACTGGTCTGGTTGATCAGCCGATTGGTGTGTTTATGATCCACGCCTTGCTCGGTTGGTGGGGCAGCGGAATCGGGATCTTGACCGGGCGCCGGAATCGTGAAGCCGCCCATCAGCAGGAGGACGATTGCGATAAAACAATTTCGCAGTGTCAAATTCGGCATCGGCGACTCCGGGTGACAGGAAAATCACTCCTGTCGTGTGTATACACTTGGATAATTGAATTCAGGTTCCGCGACGGGACACAGATACGTGAACAATTCTGTCAACGCACGCTCCCCGTCTTGCAGCTTGACCGCGAGATCGACCGGGGACTCACTGGTTGCACGAAAGGTGACATCTACAATGTAGTCCCCTGTCTCGGTTCGCGTGGATTCGCTGTGCAGCAGATCGGCGCCAGCAATCGATGTGACGATGTTCACCGCGCGGTCGACCGGCAATTGACGCAGTGCCAATCCAGAAAAACGAATCGTCAATCCGATACGATCGGCAACCGGATTGCGATCGACATAAAAATTGGTCGAACGGCCAACGTAGTTCTCCGCGCCGATATCACCGGGGAAAAACGCCAGGTCATAATTGAGCTCCAGTGGCTGGCCGGGCGCCGGCATCTGATCGGGAACCCAGTAGGCTGCGATATTGTCGATGCCTTCGTGTGCCCCGGGAATCTCCAACAATTCCACGCGACCGTCTTGCCAGGGCGTGTGCGGTGTCACCCAAATACTCGGTCGCATGTGGTACTTGGCGTTGTAATCGTCGTAGTGAAAGAATGCACGGTTACGCTGCAGAACACCAAACCCCAACAGCGCGCGGACTTTGCGAAACGAGGTCGACGGATAGGGCAGCCGACTGTAGGGACGCCAGATCCATCCGTCTTCGCCGCTGTGAACCAATAACCCGTCGGAATCATGCACCCCAGGCCGTTTGTCTTGTGGCGGACCCTTCAACCCATCACCCCAAATCCACATGCTGGTCAGCGGCGCGATGCCAATTTTTTCGATCGCTGGTTCAGTCGCATCGGCCTGTTCGCGCAGAAACACTTTGGCGTTCACGGTAACCACCGTTTCGGCGCTGCCGGGCTGTAGCGTGAACTGGTACGCGCCGCTGACCGACGGGCTATCGAGGTGCGCCAACAACATCAATTGGCGATCGTCCTCACCGGGTTTGATGACCCAGATGCGACGAAACAGAGGAAATTCTTCATCCTGGTTCAACGCAATGTTGATTGCCAGTCCACGTGCGGAGGATCCATAAATGGTTTCGGCGCTACGCGCACGAAAGTAACTGGATCCGACAAAGGTCAACATTTCTTGGGCATCATGATTGCCCGGAAATCGTCCTACCACTCGCAGACCGGCGTATCCAGAATCGTCGGGAATTTGGTCCGCTTTGATCGAATCGGGATATTGAAAATCTTGTTTTAAAAACGGAAACGGTTTTGATTTCCCCTGTTCGATCGAGAACATTTCCACCCGGTCGCGCTGGACAAATCCACGATGAAACATCTCCAACCAGAACGGCGATTTTCCATCATCCCACTTGGCACGTTGATGAATGAATTGGATCTTGCGAAATTGGTCGTAATCTAAATCGGCAAGAACTTTGACCGGCGGAATGGAGGGTGTGAACGCATTCTTCGCTTGTTGCCGCGCGAACTCAGCGAGCGACTGAAAATCGTTGATCTCGGTTGGCGTCAGCGCATCTTGAATCGGCGGCGACTGAACCGGTTGCGATGTGTCGTTGACGGAATCGTCCGGACCGTGCTGGGCAACCGCAGGTTCACTGGCGGCAGATTCGATCGCGACATCGGACTGGGCGAATGTCAGTTGACCATCAGCGATGACAACCACAACAGTCATCACCAAAACGCGAGAAATCAGTGAACGGATCATGTAGGCTAGGCTTGTTTCGAACGAGGGCGTTGCGAGAGACGGTTACCGCGGTTTACTCATCATCAAACGATAGTTGCCTGTACCCAGCAGATCGTCAATACGATCACGCATTTCCACCGAGACATGGACTTTGAATTTATCTGCCTTCAAGTGGACAAGTTCGCCTGCGTCCAATTGCATGCTGAACAAAAGTTCTTGGTTGCCAGGGTAACCGCGAAGAATTTCTTTTAATCGAATGATCGTTTGGTGATCATGTTCGGATTCGTTTAACCGGATTCGCATGCCGTGGGTGTAGCGGTTGTCCAGTTCCGTCAACGGAATCAGTTCATCAATGATCAGGTTCGCTTCGTCACCCCCGCCGCGGCGGTCGATTTTGCCTTTGGCCAAGACAACAGCATCCGGTTGCACTTTTTCGCCATGGTCGGCAAACCCGCGTGGCCACAGGATGCAGCGAATCGCGCCCTGCATGTCTTCCAAATCAAAGTTGGCGTACTTGGACGGTTGGCCCGGTTTAGGATTCTTGGTGTGGGCAATTTTGATCGAGCTGAGCATGCCGCCCAAGATCACTTCGCCGCGGTCCTTAATATCGGCCAACGAGTCGGTGGTGTGGGTACGAAACGTGGCCAGTTTGGGTTCGAATTCGGCCAGCGGATGTGAATCCAAGTAATAGCCCAGCACCTCTTTTTCATAGCCCAATTTTTCACGTTCGGGCCATTCATCCATGTCGGGCAACACGGCCGACGGTTTGCCGCCGGCTGCTTCTTCTTCGTCTTCGAACGCGCCAAACAGGCTGGCCTGTCCGCTCTTTTTGTCGGCTTGAATCGCCGCTCCGGCTTGCATCGCTTTTTCGATCACGGCAACCAGCTGGCTGCGTTTGGCGCCAAAACAATCCATTGCACCCGCTTTGATCAACGTTTCAATCGACGATTTGTTACAGGCTTGTGGATCAACACGTTCACAGAAATCAAAGATGTCTTTGAACGGCCCGTTGGCCTGGCGTTCTTTCTGGATCGAAATGGCGGTGGACCCGCCGCAGGATTTGATGGCCGACATTGCAAACGGGATCTTGCCATCGGCGACACTAAAATCGGCTTCCGACGTGTTCACACAGGCCGGCAGCACTTCGATGCCCATGCGATCACAATCTTCCATGTGTTCGACTAGCGCATCCTTGCGTTTAAAGTTTCGCCCATCGATGTCACTCGACAGCAGTGACGCCATGAACTCAACCGGATAATGTGCTTTCAAATACGCGGTTTGAAAGGCGACCAGTGCATAGGCGGTGGAGTGAGATTTATTGAAACCATAACCGGCAAATTTGACGATCAGGTTCCAAATGTCCTCGGCGTCTTTTTGCCCCAGCCCATTTTCGACGGCACCTTTTAGAAACACTTCCTGGTTCTGGTTGATCAGCGATTCTTTCTTTTTACTGATCGCTTTAATACAGGTGTATGCCTTGGCCAGCGGCACACCGCCCAAGCGGTTCAGAATCCGCATCACCTGTTCCTGGTAAACCATCACACTGTTGGTTTCTTCCAGGATGTCTTTGAGCACCGGGTGTTTGTATTCCGGCTGCTGTCGACCATGTTTAATGTTCACATAGTCATCGACCATTCCGCCCTCGAGCGGCCCTGGGCGATACAGCGCGGCGGTCGCGATGATGTCGTGAAAACTGTCGGGTTTCATTCGCGTCAATAGATCGCGAATACCACCCGATTCCAGTTGAAAGACCCCTTTGGTTTCGCCGCGTTGCAACAGCGCGTAGGTGGCTTTATCGTCCAGCGGGAACTTCAGCGGGTCGACGGTCTTTCCGGTGGTCTGTTTGATCAACTGCACCGAACGACTGAGCATCGTCAGGTTGCGCAGCCCCAGAAAATCCATCTTCAACAAACCGCTGGCTTCGACGTCATTCATCGACCACTGCGTGATGACTTCCTGCTTGCCGGGCACACGCGTCAGCGGAACGTATTCCGACAGTGGTTTGTCGGCAATCACAACCGCCGCGGCGTGGGTGCCGACGTTCCGCGCCAAACCTTCGATCTTCATCGCCAGATTGAGCAACTCGCGGATCTCCGGGTCGCCGTCGTAGGTCTGTTTCAAATCGGCGCTCTTTTCGAGCGACTTTTTGATGGTGATCTTCAGCTCATCAGGCACCATTTCGGTGATCTGATTGACCCGTGCCAAGGGAATCCCCAGCGCCCGACCGGTGTCTTTGATCGCAGCCCGGGCGGCCAAGGTTCCGAACGTTCCGATTTGGCAGACGTTGTCGCTGCCGTAGCGTTCCTTGACGTACTCAATGACCTCGACTCGACGTTCTTTTTCAAAGTCGATGTCGATATCCGGCGGTTCGGTTCGGCTTTCATCGAGAAACCGTTCGAACAGCAAATCGTAGCGCAGCGGGCAGACGTGTGACATATACAGCGCATAGCAGACGATCGCCCCGACGCCGCTGCCCCGTGCCGTTGCCGAAATGCCTTTCGCTCGGGCATGAATCACAAAGTCCCAGACGATCAAAAAGTAGGTCGGGTAATTGAGTGTTTCGATGACACCCAGTTCACGATCAAGCCTGGAAATGACTTCGTCGGACAGCTTGCCGTCGATGATCCGCTCGTCGTCGCCTTCGTAGCGTTCCAACAGGCCTTCGATACACAGCTCGCGCAGGTAGTCGATCGGCTTTTTCTGTTCCGGGCATTCGAATTTTGGAAAGTAGTACTTGCCCAGTTCTAAATCGATGTCGACGGTGTCGGCGATTTCCTGGCTGCGCGCAACGGCGTCTTCCATGCCGGGAAACTTTTCATACATCTGGTCGGGGCTACGCAAGAAGAACTGGTCGTTCTCCATTTTCATCCGCGACGTATCGGTCCGAAAACGACCGGTGTTGATGCACAGCATGATGTCTTGTGCTTCAGCGTCTTCCGGGTCGACGTAGTGGCAATCACTGGTCGTGACCAGCGGCAACCCCATCTTGTTGGCGATGTTGACGGCGCCCTCCAACTGCATCCGCTGGATTTCCAAGTCGTTATTCATCACTTCGATGAAATAACGGTCGCCAAACACATTGTGGAACCAACCGGCGATCTCCATCGCCTGTTTTTCGACATCTTGAGTGTCGCAGCCCTGCAGCACCGTGCGACTGAACTCGCTGCTGACACAACCCGACAAACAAACGATGCCTTCGTTAAAGGTCTCTAAGATTTCTTTGTCGATACGCGGTTTGAAATAGAACCCTTCCAGTGACGCAGCGCTGGCCAGTTTGATCAGATTTTTAAATCCAGTCCGATTTTTTGCCAGCAGGGTCAGATGGTAGCTGGCGTCTTTGCTGCGCCCGGCGCCGCCTTTGTCGAATCGGCTGCCCGGTGCGATGTAGGCTTCGTAACCGATGATCGGATTGATCCCGGCGTCTTTGGCCGCACGGTAGAATTCCAACGCCCCGTGCAGGTTGCCGTGATCGGTCAATGCAAGCGCATTCATTCCGTGGTCGACCGCTCGGCCGACCAATCGTTTGATATCCCCAGCCCCGTCCAGCAAGCTGTAGTGGCTGTGGCAGTGCAGGTGAACAAAGGGACGGGTGGGCGTGACGATCGAATCCGGGACGACAATATCCGACATGCGTGGCGTTGTTCCTTGAAGGGCTGACTGGGCCAGGGGAATGAAACACTAATCTAGCGTCTCAATGGACCGGCGATAATCGTCTGGCTGGGGGACCGATCGTTTTGAAATGGGGCTTTTATCGCAAGCGCGACGCGTGAGTTTTGAAGTTGCGCTTTTATGGTAACCGACGCGTGAGCGAGGGATTTTGGGTGTTAACGGGATCCCTCGCTGACGCTTCGGGTTACCAAAAACCAATGCACCACGCAAAAGTGCAGGCGTCGAGCGTTCCGCGCTGAGACTTCCGGACTCCTCTTTCCGCCAGTTCCCCCCGCTCCCGCGGTCACTTTTTTTCGTAGCGAACGCGATAGACCGGAATCTGATTTTTTCGGCTGCGGCGTTCGAAGTGGGTGCGGTAGTCCAGATCGTGCGTGGACAGCTGTTTTTCTTCCGGGATCGGCACCCCAAATTCCGGTGCAATTTCGGCGATCAATTCGATCGTCGATTCGAAATAGTCCAACACATCGGTCCAAAAATGAAACCGCCCCCCCGGTCGCAAAGCGGTCAAAAAGTTCTGGATGCTGCGCTGGTTCACGACCCGGCGTTTACGATGACGTTTTTTCCACCAGGGATCCGGAAAATACACATGCACCGCTTCCAATGATCCCGCCGGAACATGGTTGCTGAACAGTGGTTCGGCGTTTCCGGAAACCATTTTGGCATTCGTCCTGCCGGCTCTCGCCAACCGCGCCGCGGAATGCTTGGCGTATTTGTGAATGATTTCGATGCCCAAATAGTTGTGATCCGGATTGCGTGCCGATTCGCTGGTCAAAAACAAGCCTTTTCCGCTGCCGACTTCGATTTCCAGCGGCAACTGATTTTGGAACAATGATTCGCTGGTCAGCGTTTCAGGGACCGGATCGGGATCGCCAGCCTGCGGAGATTCGATCGGGCTGCGGAAAATGAGCAGGTGACCACTTAGGTCCAAGGAGGGCTTGGGGGCACGAATGGGGCTGCGAGGCATCGCTTGAACTGGGGCCAGAAAGAGGGAAGAACATTGTCGGCTTCGTCAACCGGTAATCGTAACGGTCGCCAAAACGCCTACAATGCCGCGATCGAGTTGAAATCCAGAACTTCTACCCCCCCTCTCGCAACCCCATCCGATCATGTCCGACGTCGCTGATTTTGCCGGCCTTCAGATTGCTTCTTTGGAAAGCCGCCGTGCCGATGACATGTTGCGGATGATCGAGCGGCATGGCGGCACCGCCCACGTCAGCCCGTCGATGCGCGAAGTGCCGATTGAACCGAACCGTCCGGCGATCGATTTTGCCTATCGCGTGATGACCGGCGAAGTCAACTTTGTGATCGTGATGACGGGTGTTGGGTTTCGATTCCTGATGCGATCAATCGAAAAACACTTGGACACCAAGCGTTTCCTGAACTCTCTGTCCGACATCACGACCATCTGTCGCGGTCCCAAACCGGTCGCGGCGCTGCGTGAATTTGGCGTCCAGCCGACGCACAAAATCGGCGAACCAAATACCTGGCGCGAGATTTTGCAATACATCGATGCCGAAAAAATCTCAATCGCCAACCAAGTCATCGGGCTGCAGGAGTATGGCGTTGCCAACGCATCGCTAGTCGCCGGTTTGGAAGCTCGCGGCGCAACCGTCGTCCCGGTCCGCGTCTACGGTTGGGATTTCCCCGAGGACACCGCCCCGTTACGCGCCAACGTCCAGGCCATCGCCGACGGCAAACGCGACATGCTGCTGGTGACCAGCGCCCATCAAATCGTCAACATGATGCGGATGGCCGAACAGTTGGGCATCACAAACCAGTTGCGCAGCGGTCTGCGGACCACCGTGATTGCGTCGATCGGCCCAACCACCACGCAGATGCTGACTGAATGCGATTTGCAAGCTGACCTGGAACCGTCACACCCTAAAATGGGTCATCTGGTGGTGGAATCGGCGAAGCGAGCGCTGCAACTGGTCGAATCAAAGCAGCGAATGAAGGAAAGCGAGGTGTCGATTCGCCAATCCATCTCGGTGGCCACCGACGCGATCGATGCCGGCGACAAGCATCCCTCGGAAGACAGCTTGTTTATGAAGGCCTGTCGCGGCGAACCCACCGAGCGGACGCCGGTGTGGTTGATGCGTCAAGCCGGCCGCTACATGAGCGAGTATCGGGAGGTGCGTGCGAAGCAATCATTTTTGGAACTGTGTGCCAACCCGGCGCTCTGCAGCGAGGTGATGTGCACGGCGGTGGATCGATTGGGCGTCGATGCCGCAATCATCTTTTCCGATCTGCTGCCATTGCTTCAGCCGCTGGGATTTGATCTGGAGTTTGTCGCCGGTGACGGGCCAGTGATTCACAATCCGATCCGATCGCATGCTGACCTTTCTCGGATGAAGCGACTGGAGGATCCGCAGGCACTGGGATTTGTTTACGAAACCGTCAGTCAAACGCGTGCCGATTTGCCGGCCGAGATCCCGCTGATCGGATTCGCCGGATCGCCGTTCACGCTCGCTAGTTATGCAATCGAAGGCGGCGGCAGTCGGGTGTACACCAACACCAAACGTTTGATGTACAGCGATGCCGGGGCCTGGAACGAATTGATGAGCACGTTGTCCGAAGCGATCACGGTCTACTTGAACCATCAAATCGCCGCCGGTGCGCAGTGTGTTCAGCTGTTCGACAGTTGGGCCGGGTGTTTGTCGCCGATCGAATACAGCGAATTTATCTTGCCGTGGATGAACCAAATCATTGCCGGGATCGCACCCGGCGTTCCGGTGATCAACTTTGCCACCGGAAATCCGGAACTGTTGCCATTGCTGCGAGGCGATCAACGCACGGTGGTCGGTGTCGATTGGCGGATCCCGATTGCCACGGCATGGGATCGAATCGGACGCGAAAAAAGTGTGCAAGGAAACTTGGATCCGGCAGTGCTATTGGCCGATCCCCAAGTGATTCGCTCCCGTACCGCGGAACTGCTCAACAGCGTCCGTGGCCAAAACGGTCACATCTTCAATTTGGGTCACGGCGTGTTCAAAGAAACCCCGGTTGAAAACGCAATCGCGCTGGTCGATGCCGTCAAAGAGCTGAGCGTACAATAGGTCACAGCCAATAGCGCCTCGACGGAAAGACCAATTGGCCGGATTGTTCCCCCAATCGACCTTCGCTCTCAAGGCAAACTGATGCGTAACGGTTTCTGGATTCTATCGGCGTTGATTCTGGTCCTTGGATTGCCTGCGCCCGGCCGGGCTGCCGAGCGACCGAACGTGTTGATCATCATGGTCGACGATTTAGGTTTTTCCGATATCGGTTGCTACGGCAGTGAAATCGAAACGCCACACTTGGATCAACTGGCCGGTGGCGGATTGCGGTTTTCACAATTTTACAATACCGCCAAATGCCACTCGTCTCGCGTCTGTTTGCTGACCGGTCAGTACTGTATCGCGGCTGGCGATGTTGCTTTGACCCACGCGGTGACCAGTGCAGAAGTGTTGCGCGGCGGCGGTTACTTCACTGCAATGAGCGGCAAGTGGCATCTGAAAGGCCAGCCGACAGAATTCGGTTTTGATCGTTACTTTGGACACCTCAGCGGAGCCTGCAACTATTTCAAGGGCGACAAGTCGTTTCGGCTCAATGGCCAACCCTGGACGGTTCCCGACGACGGCTTTTACACCACCGTCGCCGACGTCAATTTCGGCTTGCAGTTTTTGAACCAAGCCCGACAAAGCGGGCAACCTTGGCATCTGTATGTCGCCTTCAACGCGCCTCATGCTCCCCTGCAGGCATTGCCATCAGACTACGCTAAATATGAGGGACGCTATGACGCTGGCTGGGATGTGATGCGCCAGAAGCGTCTCAGCCGGCAGCAACAGCTCGGGCTGTTACCGAAATCGACGACCGCCAGCGAGCGCCCGGATCACGTTCCCGCTTGGGATTCGTTGACAGAGAATCGCAAGCGTTTCGAACGAAAACGAATGACGGCACTGGCAGGGATGATTGATCGCGTGGATCAAGAAATCGGCAGACTGGTCGATGATTTGCAACGCAACGGAGAACTGGACAACACATTGATTTGGTTTGTGTCTGATAACGGAGCCTGCCCCTACGATCGTCGCAGCAACAATCTTGATTCGCTGCCAACGGATGGCACTGTCTCGTGGAGCGATTCCACCGGTTGGGCTTGGGCCCGCAATAGCCCATTCCGCTACTACAAACAAAACCAATTCGAAGGCGGTGCCTGTACGCCGGCGATCGTGCACTGGCCCGCGGGAATTTCGGTTGCGGCGGGAAGTATCCTGCGACAGCCTGCCCATTTGATTGACGTGATGCCCACACTGGCCGCCGTCACCGGTTCGACGGTTCCGACGACCTTTGCCGACCGTGATCTACGGCCGGTTTCTGGCATCTCACTACAGCCCCTGTTCAATGGCGAGGTGCTCCAACGGGAACAGCCGATTCATTTTCTGTTTGCTGCGGATCGTGGACTGCGCGATGGCGATTGGAAAGCCGTTAGTTTTCGCAGCGGGCCGTGGGAACTGTACAACATTGCCAACGACCGCACCGAACGTCAAAACCTTGCGGCCGATCACCCCGAGCGGACCGCAGCGATGGTCGACACTTGGACAACGATGGCCGATCAAGTCCTGCACGCCGCTCCAGGTTCTTATGCCGCTGTGGACAGCGATGTGGGAACACACCGGCATCCCGAATGGACTGATTTCTCCAAAGACCCTGTCGATGGTGTCAATGGAAACGGCAATGTCAAGAAATCAAAGGCCGCCGCGCGCGGCCGAGCCAACGCGATTCGTGCTCGAAAGAACACACGATTGATCATCCAGGGCGATCAGTTGAATCTGACATTCAGTGGTGACGACCCGGGGCTGGCCTTTGACCGCTTGCCCACCACATTGCCGCCGGGACCCTATCAACTGTCGTTCGAACTCAACAGCGATGCCGTCGGAAACGGCGAAATGTATTTCACGACGTCGCTCCAGGCTTCACTTCCGCAAGGCAACCGAATTCCATTTGCGGTAAAATCGAATCAGCAATGGAACTCCTATGCCGTTGATTTAACGACCGATAAACCATTGGCCAAACTCCGACTGGACGTCAGCGACGGGCCCGGTCGAGCAACCATTCGCCGGCTTCAACTGTGTGATGCCAACGGCAAACCGTTGATCCGCTGGCCGGACGCGACAACGAAATGATCTCCATTCCAAGACAGAAAAACGTGACCAGAATCCGTGCCTTTCGAATCTCACTCCATCACCTGATCGTTGCCGGATGGATTACCACTGCATCGGTGTTTTTCGGTGGGTATGCAGGGGCAACCGAATCCGCCGAGCAATCGGTCTCGTTCAACCAGACGATTCGGCCGATTCTGTCCAATCACTGCTTTCAATGCCATGGACCTGACGGTGAAGACCGCAAGGCGGGGGTGCGTCTGGACATCCCTGACGAGGTGGATTTAGACGAGGTGCTGGACCGGATTTCCAGTGATGACCCTGACATGGTGATGCCGCCGGTTGAACTAAACAAACCTCTGTCCGATCAGCAGGTCACCCAGTTGCAACGGTGGATCGAGCAGGGAGCAGAATACGAACAACATTGGTCGTTTGTACCGCCACGCGAACATCCGGTTCCCACGGTTGATGACAACACCTGGAACCGACACGCCATCGATCGATTCGTGTTGGACAAACTGCAACAGCAGCGGTTGCCACATCAACCATCAGCCGACAAGCGGACCTTGATTCGCCGCCTGTCATTGGATTTGACCGGATTGCCACCGACAACGGACGAGGTCCATGCGTTTGTGCATGACGAATCACTGGAGGCCTACGAGAATTTGGTCGAACGATTATTGGCCAAACCCCAATTCGGCGAACACATGGCGCGCTACTGGTTGGATCTGGTGCGATTCGCCGACACCAACGGATTGCACCACGATCACTATCGCGAGATGACTCCCTATCGCGACTGGGTGATTCGCTCATTCAACGAAAATTTGCCATTCGACCAGTTCGTGATGTGGCAAATTGCCGGCGACCTGTATGACGACCCTAGCATCGAGCAACAAATCGCATCGGGATTCAACCGCCTGCACCTGATCATTGATCGCGGCACCGCGTTGCCGGAAGAAAGTTTTAATCGCAATGTCGTCGACCGAGTCTCGTCCGTCGGCACCGCGTTCCTGGGTCTGACATTGGAATGTGCGGTTTGCCACGACCACAAATACGATCCGATCACGCAACGCGACTTCTATCAAATGTACGCGTTCTTCAATAACTTTGACGGAGGCCCGGAAACCGGTGGCCGCAATGGATTGGATTTCAAACGAGGCTTGCAGCCGCCCTATCTGGAATTGCCATCGGAGGAACAGGAGAAACAATTAGCCGCAATCGACGTCGAATTGGATCGGTTGACCGCCGAGCACCAGACACTGCAGTCCGATGCCAAACTCAAAGACGGCGAACGATCCGAGCAAGTTGCCAAGTCGATCGAAAAAGTTCGTGCCCGGCGCGATGCGCTCATCGAGTCCATTCCGGCAACCTTGGTGATGAAGGAACGCGATGAAGTCCGTCCGGCCCATCTCTTGATCCGCGGAAATTATGACCAACCCGGCGACGTGGTTCAGCGCGACACCCCCGGTTTTCTGCCGCCGCTTGATGACGTGATTGACGGTCCAGGCGACGGCGTTAAAACACGGATGGATTTGGCGCGTTGGTTGGTGGCGCCAACGAATCCTTTGACCGCGCGTGTTGCGGTCAACCGGTTCTGGCAGCAAGTCTTTGGCGTCGGACTGGTGCAGACCTCCGAGGACTTTGGCGCCCAGGGCGGATCGCCTAGCCACCCCGAACTGCTGGACCACCTGACGTTGCAATTCATTCGTTCGGGTTGGGACGTCAAAGCATTGATCCGATCGATCGTACTGTCCGAAACCTACGCCCAATCGTCCAAGGCGAATCGCGAACAGTTTGTCAGCGATCCGACCAACCGCATGCTCGGTCGTGGTTCACGCTACCGTCTTGATGGCGAAGTCATACGTGATCAAGTACTGGCAACCAGCGGACTGCTGAATCCAGAGTTGTACGGCAAAAGTGTTAAACCGCCGCAACCAGAAGGACTGTGGAAGATCGTGGCAATGCCCAGTTCCTATCCACGCATCTTTGAACCCGATCAGGGCAGCCAAATCTATCGTCGCAGCGTGTACTCGTTCTGGAAACGCGGTTTGCCGCCTCCACAAATGACGATCTTTGATGCACCGACGCGAGAGAGTTGTACGGCGCGGCGTGAACGGACCAATACGCCGTTGCAGGCGTTGGTGTTAATGAATGAACAAGAGTACTTTCATGCAGCCTTGCATTTAGCCAACGATCTTTTGCAGCGGGCCGATTTGGAGGACCGTCGCCGAATCGAAATCGCCTACGAAACGATCACATCGCACCAGCCTAGCGAATCCGTGTTAAATCGGTGCACCGTCGCACTCGATCACTTTCGCGCGGTCTATCGGGATGACGTGGACGCCGCAGACCAGATGATCGCGGCCAACCGGCGGTCCGGCGAAGACCACACCTATGATTCAGACCAGCGAATCGAACTGGCATCACTGACAATGCTAGTCCACTCGCTACTGAATTTGGACGAAACCAAAACTCGTGAATAGACCTATGAATTCTGCCGATCCATCGACTTCGATCCATTCGCCTGCGCCCGCCGGTCGACGTCAATTCCTGCAGCGTTGTTCGATGGGACTGGGAACCACTGCGCTGGCATCGGTGCTGTCGCAGACACAGTCCCAGGCGGCAAATCAAATCGCTCACTTTCCGCCCAAAGCAAAGCGAGTGATTTTTTTATTCATGGCCGGTGCGCCCAGCCAGCTGGACCTCTTCGATGACAAGCCCGACCTGGTCAACCAATTCAACAAACCCCTGCCGCCTAGCGTCAGCAACGGGCAACGCGTGACAGCGATGACCAAAGGCAAAGCCCAACTGGTTGCCCCCTCGATGTTCAAATTTTCCCGCCAGGGCCAGAGCGGGTTGATGATGAGTGAATTGTTGCCTCACTTGTCTGGGATGGCCGACGATTTATGCATCATCAAATCGTTACACACCGACGCGATCAACCACGACCCCGCCAAAACATTGTTTTGCACCGGATCACAAATCCCTGGCAAGGCCAGTCTGGGCGCATGGCTGAGTTATGGGCTCGGCCGGATGAACGAAAACTTGCCGGATTTCGTGGTGATGAATTCGGCGTTTTGGACCGGCGGCACCGGCAACGTCCAAGCCCTCTACAGCCGATTGTGGGGTTCCGGTTTCCTGCCGTCCAAACATCAGGGCGTTTCGTTCCAGCCGTCCGGTGACCCGGTGCTGTTTCTGTCCAATCCAACTGGCGTGACCACCCGCAGTCGCAAGACGATGCTGGACCTGGTCAGCGAATTGAATCGAGACCACTTGAACGAGATCGGTGACCCCGAAATCCGCACCACGATTGCGCAGCAGGAAATGGCGTTTCGCATGCAGAGTTCGGTGCCGGAACTGACGGATCTAAGCGACGAACCGCAACAGGTCCTTGATCTGTACGGTCCGGAGGTTCAAAAGAGCGGCTCATTTGCCCGCAACTGTTTATTAGCCCGGCGGATGGCCGAACGGGGTGTCAGATTCATTCAACTCTTTCATCGTGGCTGGGACCACCACGTCGGATTACCTAAAAAACTGCGTGGGCAAGCTTACGACGTCGATCAAGCATCGGCTGGTTTACTGCAAGATCTAAAGCAACGTGGATTGTTAGATGACACGTTGGTTGTTTTCGGCGGCGAATTCGGCCGTACAACGTACTGCCAAGGCAAACTGACGCCGACCCAATATGGTCGTGATCATCATCCTAGAAGTTTCAGCGTGTGGATGGCCGGGGGCGGAATCCAAGGTGGCATCAGCTACGGACAAACCGATGAGTTCAGTTACAACATCGTTGAAAACCCGGTGCACGTCCGTGACTTCAACGCAACGATCTTGCATCAACTGGGGATCGATCACAACAAGTTGACGTTCCCGTTTCGTGGTCTGGACCAAAAACTAACCGGTGTCGAAGAAGCCCATGTTGTCAAAGACATTCTGACATAGGTGGACTGGAACCGATCGTCGCTTTGCCAGACAGAATCCGACGGCGTGGCTGAATCAACGCAAGTTCCAGACAGCTCGGTGCCCGGCGAAATGGTTCTCTGCGTTGAAACAACCGCCATCGTTCAATACACGTTGGGCACAAAGACCTCTTTGGGTAACGTTTTGCGTTGGTATTCCTCGCTCCGCTGGCGTGGTGGCAATTCAATCGGGTCGTGTTCCACAGGTTTGTAGGGAATCTGGTTGAGCAAATGGTTAATGCAGTTCAGCCGCGCACGTTTTTTCTCGACGCCTTCGACGACCCACCACGGCGCTTCGGGGATATTGGTACGTTCAAACATCCGTTCCTTTGCCACCGTGTACTCTTCCCAACGTCGGCGTGATTCTAAATCCATCGGGCTCAGTTTCCACTGCTTCAACGGGTCTTCGATGCGGCACTGAAACCGAAACTGCTGCTCTTCGTCGGTGATCGAAAACCAGTACTTGATCAAATGGATACCTGATCGCACCAGCATGCGTTCGAGCTCTGGAACGTCACGAAAGAACTGTTCGTATTGTTGGTCGTTGCAGAAACCCATGACGTGTTCGACGCCCGCACGGTTGTACCAGCTGCGATCAAACAACACGATTTCACCACCGGCCGGCAGGTGAGCGAGGTAGCGTTGAAAATACCACTGTGTCTGTTCACGCTCGGTGGGTGCAGGAAGTGCAACGACGCGACAAACCCGTGGATTCAATCGTTGCGTGATCCGCTTGATCGCGCCCCCTTTCCCGGCTGCGTCACGTCCTTCGAACAGCACTGCAATTTTCGATTTCGTCGCGACCACCCAATCTTGCAATTCGATTAGCTCGCGCTGTAGTCGCAACAATTCCGAGTAATACGTTTTCCGCGGCAGTCGACCGTGTTGGCTGCCATCGGTACGCTCACGGTCTTCATGCACCTCATCAATTTCATTCTCAAACTCTTCGTCCAAAGAGTCCAACAACTCTTCTCGCAATCGCTCAATATCACTGATTTGTTCGGGCATGACTTTTGGTGTATCTGACGTGATGGGCAATCGATGGAAAAGACCGGACGGGCCTTCGCAGGAAACCATTGTCTCGCCCCGCCCCGACGGGTCAACGTCGTTTGGAACCGGTTTTGCCGACTTCATCCGCCGGTGTCAAACCGTCGGCCCGGGTCGATGAACACCGCGTGAAGATTGAGTGATCATTGCGAGTTTTCGGGTGCCTGTGTTGGAGCGACTGGCCGTACCCTGACTGCCGCAATTGTCGCTGGGACGCTACAGTGATCAGGACTTGTCTTCTCCAGGTTTTTGAAATGCAAACCCAAACCAAACTCTGTATCAATCTTCGCGAATCAATCGTTGAACCGGTGCGTCTGAAACATTGGCTCGACGCCGGCGCAGATGCCGTGATGATGACCTATAGCGATAAACAGATTGATCAATGGCAGTTGATGTCAGCGACGGTGCGAGAATTCGAAACCGATGCTGGACGCCCGATCGCATTCATTCTTGATCTGCCCAGCGGCAAGATGGCAGAGCAGTTGGCTGCACAGCAAGATTCACCAGCGGTCGAAATGATTGCCGTGTCGGCCAGTTCGGGCGGAGGTGGCATCATGGGGTTGCGAGAATTATTTGCCGGATCCCGTCAGAATGGGGCTCGTGATATCGACATCATTGCCAAACTGGATTCAGCGAGTTGCTTT
Source organism: Stieleria tagensis (assembly GCF_024129865.1). Taxonomy (GTDB): domain Bacteria; phylum Planctomycetota; class Planctomycetia; order Pirellulales; family Pirellulaceae; genus Stieleria; species Stieleria tagensis. The sequence goes on from NZ_JAMYFE010000044.1 coordinate 97,539, forward strand.
GAGAACATCGAAGGAATCACCGCAGCCGCAGATGCGGTGATGATCACCTTGGAAGGGCTGCGATCCCTGCCACCGAGTGATTCTCCGATCGCGCAGAAAACCGTTTCGCGTCATTGCCAAACAGCGGCAAAACCGTGTCTGGTGGAGCGTGATTCACTGCAGCATTTAGCGGTCGCGCCTCGCGATGCTCAGGCCGATGTCTTCGATTTGGCCAACATTGTATTCGACCATGCCGACGGAGTCGTTTTAGCCGCCGATACGTTCGCTGAACAGGAAGTGCTCCAACCACTGTCCACCGCACAAGACATCTTGATTGCCGCGGAGGCTTATTTGGAGGTCACCGATCGACCGGTGCGGGTGGGATTTGGTCAACCACCGAACACAGCCGCACTGGCTTATTCGATTCGGCACTTGTTGAAAATGCAGGAAATCGCTGCCGTCGCGGTGTACTCCATTAGCGGAACGACCGCGCGCGTGATTTCCAAGAATTGGATTGACACCCCGATCTTGGCCTTTACCTCGCATGCCGCCACGGCTCGACGGATGGCATTACTACACGGCGTGATTTCACGGCACGTCGACGCACCACTGGATACCCCAGAACTATTGCGCAAGGCCGGTGACCTGGCAAAAGACTTGGGGATTGCTGCTTCCGGAGAACGCATCATTGTGGTTTCTGGCTATCCCGATCAATCCCAGGACCAGGCCAACGGATTTGTCGTCGAGACCGTGCGTTAGCTGAATTGACCGCTGATGTAGTCTCGTGTGTGCTGTTCAGTAGGGTCTTCAAAGATTTGGCCTGTTTCCCCCATCTCGACCAAATACCCCGTGCGTCCGCCTTGCGTGGTGTCGACGTACATGAACGCGGTCCGATCGGCGACGCGCTGAGCCTGTTGCATGTTGTGCGTCACGATTGCGATCGTGTACTTCTCTTTCAGTTCAGACATTAAATCCTCGACTTTGCGCGTTGCAATCGGATCCAATGCCGAACAGGGTTCGTCCATTAGTAAGACCTCCGGTTCAACAGCAATCGCCCGAGCGATGCAAAGTCGTTGTTGCTGACCACCGGAAAGCGACAACCCGCTCTGACGCAGCTTGTCTTTCACTTCATCCCACAACGCCGCGCCACGCAATGCCTTTTCAACGATCTCGTCATAGTCGCCTCGATAGCCGTTGATCCGCAAACCGTAGGTGATGTTTTTGTAGATGCTCATCGCAAACGGATTGGGCTGTTGGAACACCATGCCGATGTAGCGTCGCACAGCAACCGGGTCGACACCTGGATGATAAATGTCGCGACCGCGGAAATGCACATTGCCGTCAAAGCGAAATCCGCGAATCAAATCGTTCATTCGATTCAAACAGCGCAGCACCGTGCTTTTGCCGCATCCCGATGGCCCAATGAACGCAGTCACCTCGCCCTTGCGAATCGGAATCCGCGTGTCGCGGACCGCTTTGAACGCACCGTAGTGCAGTTCTTTCAGGTCACATTGAATGACGGTTTCCGAATCCTTGGGGTTATTGGGGCCGTTGTCCATGGCCAGGTTAGGTTGAACATTAATCATTGGTTTCATTCACCGTTGGGGTGCACGGCTAGAAAGGCTTTTGCCCACCAAATTGACAACTAGTACCATCAGCACCAGCACCAATGAAGCGGACCAGCAAAGCTGCACCTGGTTTTCGAAAGGGACACCGGAAAAGTTGTAGATCAGCACCGCCATCGAGGCAGTCGGCTGGTTAAGATCGAGTTGATTGTTGGTCACAATCCAATAGTTGCTGAACAGCGCCGTGAACAGCAACGGAGCCGTTTCACCGGCCGCTCTGGCAATCGCCAGCATCACGCCTGTCAAAATACTGGGCATCGCTGTTGGCAACAGAATCCGCAGGACCGTTTGTGTATGTGTGGCGCCCATGCCGATCGATGCCTCACGCATCTTGCTGGGCACCATTCGAATTGCTTCTTCGGCTGTCAGTATCACAATCGGCAGCATCAGAATCGATAACGCGATGCCGCCTGCCCACGCCGAGAATCCACCTGTGACCAGCACCACAGCACTGTAGGCAAACACACCTGCCAGAATCGAAGGAAATCCGCTCAATAATTTCGCACAGAAACGCACGACATTTGCCGTTCGGCTGAACGGACCCAATTCGGCCAAAAAGACCGCCGCCAGAATCCCAAAGGGAACACTGATCAAACTGGCGATCCCGACCATCACCAACGTGCCCACCAACGCGTTGCCAAATCCACCGCCTTCGCCGAACGGAGCTGGCGGCAGGTTCCAAAAATTGGAAGCAACCAGATTGGAACCGCCACGGTAGAAAAGCATAAAAATCACAGAGAACAACGGCACCAAAGCAATGATCGTTAGCAGCGTTGCCAGAATGCTGAGCAGCACACTGAAAAACGTTCTTGGCTTGCGCAGCGATCGTTCCAACGCATTCAGGTTTGGCTGATCCGATCCAGCAGATTGACTCGGTGCGGGAGCATCTATCAGTTCTGGCATCAGTTCAGCCCCTTTAATCCACGAGTCGCACGCTGCAGGATCAATGCGCCGATCATATTGACCACCAATGTGATGGCCATCAGTACCAAACCCGCAAACATCAACACCGCGACTTTGTTTTCATCACCGCCGGCTTCCGCAAAATTGTTTGCCAGCAGCGACGCCAATGTATTGCCGGGTGCGAACAATGAAACGCTGATGCGATTGGCATTGCCGACCAACATGGCCAACGCCATGGTTTCGCCTAAGGCACGTCCGAACGCCAACACCACCGCGCCAAAAATGCCACCTGCGGCGGTTGGCAAAATCACCGCCAACAATGTTTCCCAGCGGGTCGCGCCCAATCCATATGACGCCTCACGCAATTTCGGCGGAACCGATACCAAGGCGTCACGGCTGATTGCCGCAATCGTTGGCAGGATCATGACCGCCAAGACCAATGCCGCGGGCAACATGCCTGGACCGCTAAGCGGGGTCCCCAAAAACGGTATCCAACTGAAACTTTCGTGCAGCCAATTGCACGTCGGCCGAATCATTGGGATCACGACAAAGATTCCCCACAACCCATACACGACACTGGGAATCGCTGCCAGCAATTCCACCAAGTTTTTGAGCAACGTTTCACATGCCGTGGGAGCCTTGCTGAACAGTCGGTGCTGTTGCAAATGACACAGACGCAGCGTGTTGTAAACGACCGTGCCCAAGTAGCCTTCGGTCAAAAAGATAGCGACTGCGACACCAAACACGGTGCCAATCGTCAATGCCAAAATGGAGCTGTAGAGCGTCCCCCAGATCTCCGGCAGAATACCGAATTCGCCGGTGTTGGGATCCCAGGTGGTTCCGGTTAGAAACCCGGCGCCATACGTCTTCATCGCGGGAGTCGACTTGCTGCCGATCTCCCAGATGATGTACAGCACGACCAAAATCGTCAGCCAGGCAAACCCTAGGCTCAGGATGCGAAATCCCCTGTCGCTGACACGTTGAAACGTGGACGGCGGTCGGGAAATTTCGGAAGAGGTGTCTAAGTCCATCGACGCACGAATGTCCGAGCTAGGGTGAGGCTGACAGTGAAAACTAGGCAGCGGGTCCGGGCTCGGAAACGGTGATGTTGTCGAGAGCGGCTTTGACTTTTTCCACAACGGTGGCTGGCAAGGGGATGTACCCGAGTTGTTCACTCGATGCTTGCCCGTCGGTCAGGCAGTAGTTCAGCATCGCCTTGAGCGCCTCGACTTTTTTCGCATCGCTGTAGGATCGGTAACAGATGATCCACGTGTATGTGACAATCGGGTACGCTTCGTCGCCTTCAGGATCCGGTAACCAGGCGATCAAGTCGTCCGGCATTTGCACGGCAGCCATTGCGGACTGCGCCGATTCAATGGAGGGTTTGATAAAGTTCCCGGCTTTGTTCTCCAGCGAAGCCATTTCTAGTTTCGCGCCTTTGGCATAACCGAACTCGATGTAACCGATCGAACCTGGCGTGGTCGTGATGCTGGCGGTGACACCCTCGTTGCCCTTGGATTTGGTTCCGACCGGCCAGTTGGGAGCTTTCTCGACGCCTACCGATTCGGCGAATTCAGAATTGATTTCGGCCAAGTGTTTTGTGAACACGTACGTGGTTCCGCTACTATCCGAGCGAACGACAACGTTGATTGGAAGATCGGGCAACTCGACACCGTCGTTGGTCGCCACAATCGCCGGATCATTCCACTGGGTGATCTTTCCCAACAGGATGTTCACATAGGCTTCGCGCGAGAGTTTTAGACCGTCAACACCCTCCAGGTTGTACGCTAGCACCACGCTGCCGGCGGTCATTGGCAACAATTGCACGCCGCCGTCGACTTGTTCCATTTCACTCGGCTTCATCGCCGCGTCGCTGGCACCAAAATCAACGGTGTGGTCGATCACCGATTTCACACCCTGACCACTGCCGACCGACTGGTAGTCGATTTGGACATCGTCATGCGCCGCCGAATATTCCTTCAGCCATTTGTTGTACAACGGAGCAGGAAAGCTTGCTCCGGCGCCTTGCAATTTGACAAAGTCTTTGTTGGCCGCTGAACCACAGCCAAGACTTAAGACACAGACAAGTGTGCTAAGAGACGTGAATAGAATCGATCGAATGGTCATTTGTATTCCTGTGTTGCGCGCCCCATGCAGTGTTGTGGACGCACAGAAAAACAGCCTTGCAGAGGAAATGTTTCGGGGAAGATCGGCCGGACAACAGGCAACTCTCAGGAAAGAATGCTTGCCTGTCCATGAAGTCGTTTTAGATGCGTCCAATGGCTTCCACAACGTCAGCCAACCAGACTACATTGAATCTTCACAATCCCTTCGGTATGCCCCTATCATGAAAGCGCGTTCACCGCTTCGGATGCCCCCGTCACACCCTCAGCAACGGCAACATCCACCCACTCGTTCCTTCGTCCAGTGTGACCTCCGGACCGAAATGCTCCTCTGTGAAGGTTTGATGAATCTTCCACCCGCACCCGCTGCCGAGAACTGGATAGTGGTGTTTTCACTGCCCCTAGTCGGCTAGCCGCCGAAAAGGCTGCCGGAACTACACCGAGAAGATTGGCATCAACGTTGAATTTCAGGCGTCGAAAAGACGTACTTATCAACCGTTGGGAATAGCCAGAAATAGAGTCGCGAACGGATTTCGCGTCGGACCGCGAGCACTTCTGAGCCAATTCACATGCCGTCTTGCTGCCGCAGATGAGCCGCAGACAAATCGTTACTTGGTCGAGATCTTGATGTCCTTTTCACGCACCGGATCGGTGCTCTCATACCATGTCAGACGGATATCCAAACGATTCTTCTTCTCATCCTGAGAGGCGGATATTTTCAGATTGGCCAACCCCTTGGGTTTCATCACCATCGTGCCGTCCTCGTCCTCGAGGACCAATTTCCCCTTGTTGACGCCCTCGACCAAAGCGTTCAAAAGGCGTTTGATCGATTCGCTATCCTGAAGCGATTCGTGTCGAAATCGAGTGCTCTGTTTCATCGCTTATTTCCTGGCCGAACTCGACTTGGTCCGCAACTCATCCAAGGTTTGCCGAGGATGAAAGACTTTGATTTTGGGATAGTCGGAACTGACACCCAGCAGGTAACCGTCTGGATGCACGATGGTGACCGATGCACCGCGGCCGACGACATTTTCAACTTTGCGTGTATGGCGATCCAAACTGGTATCGCATTCGAAATTGAGTTGTGATTGACGCAGCGACAAACGCTGTCCGTGATGCAGATTTCGATGCCCGTGAACGATCGCCGTGATACCGGCCTTGCGCAACTGTTTCGCGCCTTTGGCTGTGAACGGTCGATCGACGGCACGATACTTTGTCCGAATCGTGTTGCACAGCGCGCCGTAATAGAAATCAAACGGAGCTAGACGAACGGAGGTCTGAAACGCCCGGTTCAACTGGGCAACGCCATCTCTGGCCAAGATGCTCGCCACTTCGTCATCGACGCCCGCATGAACAAACAGAAAGGATCCGGATCGGTAACACAATTGCATGTCATTGTAGAACCAGCGAAATTCTCCGCGCCGCTTTAGAAACAACGCCTTCCATTGCTGTGTTGCGGCATAAACCTGGCGCAGGTCCAACCCGGCGTCACCGCACAAACTCTCAAAACGATCCATCTTTTTCGCGATTCGCTGCAATTCACGCTCGAATTGCGACGGCAAAATGTCACCGCCTTTGATCTTGGGGAACTCATCGAACCAAGACGCCCGCGGATACAGTCGTTGCCGACAGGTCGCAACGTTTGGCAAATCCTTCGTCTTCGTTTTCCCGGCCAAATAGACCTCCCAAATCTCGCGCAGCAAGGGAATGATTTTCTGGCCTGATCGGACAAAAAAATGCTCGTTGCGAACCTCTTTTTCAGCGCCCACCACACGCATCCCGAACAACAGTCGAATGTCATGGTTGCCTGCCAATAGGGTTAGCCGTGCTCCCTGATCTTTTAGGTGTCGCACTGCGCGCAGCAACCCCAGGTTGTCCGGGCCTTTGTCAAAACAATCTCCGCCGATCACAAACCGAGCCTTACGGCCGGACGACGTCAATTTGAAATCGCGATGCCCACTACCAAATTGGCTGACACCCGACGATGCAACCAGCGACGCGTTGAAAGCATCAGGATCAGCGTGTAGATCCGAGATGAAGTACAGCTGTCGTTTAGGCCATTGCCACTTCTTTCCGGCCTGGAAATTGCCAAGGACTTCGACCAGGTCGTTAACGTTGTCTCGGTCGGTGACAATTGATTGCTCGCCACCAGTTGACCAGTCACAGGATTGGGTCGGCAAATCGACTTCAATCCACCGTTTGCCACGGTAGTCCGGTTGGTAGGGATCTCGTTTTTTCTTGTTACCCATTGCGCTGCCCTAATCTGTGTACTGAGTCGCAGCGTGACGAGGTTTCCAATCACCGCCGGCATGATGCCAATGCCCGTCAGCCGACAGTGCCAGAGCGACCGGGCGGGCATGATACATGCTCAAACTCGACACCCGATCCAACGAAAGCACACCCAGACAATGTGCTGCATGACGAAACGACGCACCGTGGCCGATGAATAGTACCGCCTGCCCATCACCAGAAACCCTCTGCATGGTTCGCTCGATGTAGTCTGCCACCCGTCGCCCGGCATCCAACAACGATTCAGCGCCGACAAATGGCAGTCGGAATTGGCTATCTGATTTCCAATTGGCGGGCAAGGACGCGTAACGAGGATCTTGGTCGATGACTCTCTCGATTTGTTGCTTGGTTAAATTGGCGCCGCTTCCTACGCAGCGTTCTGTCAATTGGTCGGTTTCGATGATCCGCTCACATTCGGGCAAACCATCGACAATGATCCGTGCGGTTTGCCAGGCACGCAACAAAATCGAACTGTGCACTTCCGGTTGAATCGACCAGCCTTGTTGTTGAACGAGTCGACGCACCGATTCGACACCCGCCTCGGCTTGTGCCTGACCGTTCGCGTTCAACGGAAACGGCTGGTGCGCACTGGGCGTGTGGGCCAATTGATGATAGTCACCGTGCCGCAGCAAGATACAAATTCGTTCCGACATCAGGTTCCTATTAATTGATGCGTTCTGAAACTTGCGTGGGCAGCAACTGGATCATTTGCTTTAAATCCGGATGATGAACGCGATCGGAGGCGGCCTGCGGCGAAAGCCATTGGCGTTTTCGATGACTTTCTTGCCACTGCGATTCGTCCAGTTGCTCGGTGACATGCATCGGATAAATCGTCACGGTGCATTCGGCGTCCCATTTTTGGTGTTGGTAGCGTCCCAGTTCCTGATCAATCACGTCACCCAGCACGCCGGCTTCTTCCAACGCTTCATTGGCGGCTGATGCCTGAGCGGTTTTGCCGGGATCGTGGATCCCCTTGGGCACGCCCCAGCGTTTTTGCTTACTGGTCGAAATCACCAATACCTCAAGTTTTCCCTGATGATAGCGATAAGGGATCACGCCGGATTGACGGTAATAGTACGCCGGACGCGGGCGTCGTTGATCGCCATCCACATCGGGATAGGGAAACAGACGCGGCAAAGTCGCTGGTGCGATCGTTCGGATCGCTTGCATCGTTCCACTCTTGACGTCACGCCAGTGGTCATCGTGTTGCAAGTGGATCATCACCCCCGGTGAAATGTCGGCCTTGAATGTGGCATCCAAATCATCGCAGCACAGCTGGCCGCACAGCGCTCTACCGACCGTCGTCTTGACCGAAACCAGTCCACAGCTGACATCATCGCGAAATGACCGAATGCAATCGAGCCCAGCCTGCGAGTCCTGTTTATTGAGCTCCGGACGGAATTGTACGATCGCTTGGTTTTGCCCTGCCGATTTACATGCTTTCTCAGCCGCCGTCTTGGCAGCAACGGTGGACGCAGCAATGGCTTGCTGTGGAATCAATCGCTGAGAGCGCATCCACACCCCGAACCGTTGTGCGTCTCGCTTACCTTCTTTGGTTAGGTCCGCCGCCTCGACTGGTGCATGACAATAAATCAATAGGTCTTTTCGCATGGTTCGCTTTCCATAATTTCGCGACATTGTTGCGATGCAAAATCAAAATCGACCGTCCCTGATGCTTCCCATACATTCACATGACGAAAACGATCCAGATACGGTTGCGGATCGATCGCGGTGGCATCGGCGCGAAATTCGCCCTGTTCGTTGCAGTAGAACGGGCCAGCTGATTTGGTGATCGCTGGCAGTAAATCCAATCGTTGCGTCAGATCCACTGCGGAGATCGTGCAGGCGTCATTTGATCGGCGATCCCAATTCAAGACCATCAAATCGGTCAGCGGCGCACGTCCGCGGATGCGTCCGCTGCCGTACAGACTTTCAATCGGAACGTCATATTTCTGCTCCAATTCCCACAAGTCGTTGGGGTCAAGTTTTTTCAGGGATTTTCGTTGGCCAGGATCCAGCATCGATTCCAAACTTGGCAGACTCAGAATGGTGCCAGGATTGATTCGCGGCATTTTGGGAATGCCGATCGCAATCTGCCGTCGCTCCCCATCGGCCTGCACGAACAATCGATCATTGCTTAGAAACTGTCCTTGGTGCTGCTCCATGATCCGCAGCATCAACGACGACTTTCCGCCGCCGGAAAATCCGGCAATCGCCATCGCCGTATCCCCCAGAACCACTCCCGCAGCGTGACAGATGACCGCGTCATGCTGTTGCAGCCAATTCATGTATTGGCTGTTGATGAAATTGATGACTTGATTGTCGTTGATGAAACACGGCCCCGCCGCGATCCGATGCTGATTCGATTGCAGAAACAACATCCCCGTACGAACTTTGCGGACCAATCGTCCATCGATCAGGTCATGGTAGCTGTCTTTGCGACCGGTCTTTCCAGGCTCGCGGTACCAATCACTGAATTCAACTTGCAAATCGATCGGCGACGTTTCGATCGCCGACACGGTCACCGTTGCCGGTCCACTGCCCAGCGCGTGCGAAAAGTAGCCACGCAGGCGGTCTAGCAATGGGGTGCAATTGGACCGTATTTCAATGTGAAAACCATCCAAGTCCAACAACACCGATTCCGGTGACATCTCAAAATCCGCTGTCAATCGATCGGCGGCGGCTAACGCGTCGCGCATGCGTTCAATTCTCCTATCGCGTAGTCGGCGTACAACTGTGCGGCATCGATACCGATCCCGTCCTGAGCACCTCGGAATCCGCCAAACGCGGATACTTCAAACACCACCGGACCGTGCGCCGTTTCGGCGACGTCGACGGTGGTGAAATCCATGTCGAACAGAGCCTGTGCTCTGCGGGCCAGCTCGACCGTGCTTTGCGGCGGCTGGTGGGCTTCGTAGCGACCGCCGCTATGAATCGTCGTGTTCCATGCGTCGGATTGACTGACGCGTGCGTAGCTGCCCAAATATTCCCCCCCTAGGAACACCATGCCCAAATCGCGTCCGGGCAGGTCGATTTTTTGCTGGATGTACATCATCGGGTTTTCGCCGCGAAAACGTTCGATGGCAGCCAACAACTTGCTGTCGTCCCACTGGGCATCGACCACTTCCATGCCTCGCGCCTTGGTCGAATACATCGGTTTGAGAACGGCGGTTCCATAGCCACGGATGGCATCCATCGCGGCGGCTGGATTTTCGGTGACGGTGGTTTCCGGCATCGGCACGCCGCCGCCACGCAATGTCATCGTGCATGCGAGGCGATCAATCATGCGGATGATGACCTCGGCCCGTGAGAACACGCGCACGCCGGCATTTTCGGCCAACCGCAACAATTCGATTCGATCCAATGTTGCAGGCGAATAGGTTTGACTGATCTTCTTGACGATCAATCCATCCAACTGACACAGGTCGTGTGCACCAGCATGCAATCGTCCATTCCCCAGATCCGCACAGACATCGGCCATGTCCACGACCAAACGGAATCCGGTCGCCGCTTCCAAGGCGTCAGCCAACACTTCGGTGGACCACTTCCCGGGAATACCGATCACACCAATTTTCAAATGGTTCACGAAAACAGATCCTTGATCGGCAGCCGAAAATCAGCCGCCCGTTTGGTGGGATGGTCGATCGCACGTTCCAAAATATAGATCCCACGCAAGTACATCGCTTTAGCAAGCGATTTGTCCAGAATAAAGCGCGTCGACGTGATAAAGGATCGCGCCAGTCCAAAGGCCAATCGCAATTCAAAGGTTTCATCATCCTGTCGGCGGGCGAATTTCCTGGCCGCTGAATAGAAATCGACCGCAACCTTGGTGATGCGGCAACGCACCTGTTTCTCGAGTGCCTGCAGGCGGTAGTTTGAAACCATGAACACCGAGACGTCTTGAGTGTAGTCGGAATACTTGGATCGATGCAGGTCGATGAAATAGATCCGTTTGTCGTTGGGATCAAAAATGATATTGTCCAGATTGAAATCACCATGAATATAAACGCTAAACGGCGGCTCGATTGCTGATTCGCGCTGTTCGGCGATATCGATCAGGTCCCACAGTGATTGGGTACTGGCTTGGCAGACACGGCCTTTCCCACGTCCGAACGAAGGGTGAATTTCCAATACGCTGTCCAAACGTTTCCGCAACTGTGACATGTGGCGGGACGACGTCTGTTGTTCCGATTTGGTTTCCCGCCAGACTGCGTTCAGAGTTTTCGACAAATGATCCAGCGTCGTTTGCAACTGTTCATCACTGCCGGACAGCAGGACACGGTCAAACGTGAACCCCGGCAGATGTTCGATCATCAGCGACGCATTGTCGCCGCGTTGGCGAAACGACAGGATTTGGGGTGCCAGCCCGGGAAAGATTTCGTGCCAGCTTTCAACGCTCTTACGCTCTTCTTTCAGCTTTCGCTTTTCACCGTCTTTGACGATCGCAACAAAATCCGTCCCCGCTCGCCCGGCGATCCGAGAAATATTGGTCCCCGAATTAGTCTCGGCTGCCTTGGCGACTTCGGCTTGATCAATCCCCAGATCTTCAAACGCGTTTTCTAGCAAACGGTAGCGGTCCATCGGCAGCGGTCTGCCGACTCGAGCGCCGACCAACGACTCGCTGACCTCCCGCAGCACATTGCCCATCTCGTTCAATTGAGTCGCAACAAACAGCGCGCAAACCACGCGATCCGGGTGCTCGATACTCTGCAGATCACGCGATTGCTCTTCGAAGAACGAGTCGCCTTTTTGCGACATCGAATCGGCCAGTTCACTGACCTTGATCGCTGTCTTGGTGCCTTCTTCGTCAATTCCCGAACGAATCAGATCGATCCCTTTCTGGACGTCCTCCAGCAAACCGGACGATGAAAGCGTTTTCAAAATGCCGCGGCGTTTCTGGCCGTCCAGCTGGCGGACGCAGTCGTAAACCAATTCGGTCAATCGATCCAATTTTGTCGAAATCGCTTCGGCAGCACGCAACGAATACAGTTCCAACGCACGCGGCGGTGGAGTCGCACGAATCGCTTGCGCACAACCGTCATGGATTCGCATCTTGAGGTTGTACGAGTAACCACGTCGGTCGACGATCCGCTGAGTCAATTCGGACGAAGGAGCCGTCAGTAATGCGACCAAATTGTTCAGCTGAGTACTCGTCTCGGCCAACAGAAACCGAAGGTTGTCGCGAATCGGTTGTGGTAAACGCATCGTGTCAGTCAAACAAATCAAAAGAAAGCAGGCGTATCCTTGGAAACGTCAATCAGAATGTGTTGCAGCGTTTATGGAAAGAGCAATTCAATCGACGTCACCATTGATCGTTAACAGAACCAACATGATTGCAGCAGCATTCCAACCGATCCGATTGCATGTGCGGCTGACATCGATCTCTAAAGAAGCGGAGTTGAAATCTCGTCTGAGTCCGTTGCGAGCGATTCATTCACAACATCCGACTCAGCTACCGACACTGTCAACACAGTAGTGAATTGGGCACGCAGTTCGTCAGCGCGTTCCGGCGTCCACCAATCCAAAACAGCGCGATGCTTGGCTTCCAACTCCGCATGCTCTTTTTGCAACAGTTCCTGAATCAATTTTCCGACGTTACGGTTGTCATCGTCAGCAAACTGGCTGCGGTAGAACTCGATAGCTGATGCGTGGTCATTGACCTTGCCGAGTCGCTCTTGGGCCTTGGCGAAAACCGGATAGAGCTCTTTGCGAAATCGTTTTGCAAATGCTGGTGCCAGTAACTCCATCCCATATCGGACACCTTTGCCCTGGATTCGCATCTCATGCAGCGCATCGATCTCTGCCAAATCAGCTTGTCCGGCGGCAAAAAACCGATTGACAACTGAATCCAAGGAACGGTGGGCAAAATCCTGAAACGAAGGCTCGTCGCCAGTGCCACGCCAGCGAATGCGTTTGATTAATTGCGCACTACGTTTGACAAACCCATCTTTTTTGGCGTCGAGATAACTGCGTTTCAGCGGTCGCTGCGCTTTGATTCGTTTGGCAGCGACCTGTTTTCGAAGTTTTGCTAGGGCTTTTCTAGGCTGCTCGCTGTCGAGTTCTGCCAATTGCAGCGACACGACATCTAAATCTCTGGCTTGCCCCGCCGCTCGGCGCAGCGTCCGCAACTGTTTTCGAATCAATCGCGTTCGCTTGGTCGGCAACAGGTCTGCATACAGTTTTAACGCCGCTTCGGCCCGTCGCACGCTGACCCGCAACTGGTGGACATCTCTCACTCCCGGATGGTTGCCCGCCGCCATCGGTGCGTGCTTCCAAACTTCCTTTAATCTGGACTGGATGGATTGGCAGGCAACCTGCGAAACGGGTTCAGCGGGGTTATCACATCTGCCCCATTTACGAGATCGGCTCATTGGCACACTAAAGTGTTGTTGGCCAATCAGCACATGACCGAACGTCAACTAGATTTCCATGGCGAAGCTGCGAGCACCGTTGCTAAGAGACATGAAAGATGTTGCTGCTGAATTACACAACGTTGCGTTTCGAACGCAAAGGAACACGCAACCAATCGCCGAGTTTAGACTCGCATTGCACTAAGGCAAGCCGTTTTAGCAGGCCAACGTTGATTCTTCATAATGTGATGGGCACTCCAGCACCGATTGCGAGTCACCCCAGCAGCGGCCCGACGAGCAAGCTTTGAAGCCAGCGTTTTCGCGTGGGGCAAAGGTTTTTGGTAACCCGAATCGTCAGCGAGGGATCCCGTTAACACCCTAATCCCTCGCTGACGCTCGGGTTACCATCATCAAAGCGCAACTTCAATCACGCTTGGCAAAATGCATTCCTAAACAGCCGCCCCGCAGCTGCGAGACGGCTGGCGGCAAACCGTCCTACTGATCGCCGGCATCACCCTTGGCTTCAGGCTGCGCATCGGATGTCGCTGCGAAATCTCCAGCAATCGACATCACCAGTTTGTCCCAGTCAATGTATTTGGCGATCGCCGCATTGACGCTTTCGACCGTTGCGGATTCGATCTGTTCAGCGTGCTGCTGAGCATACTCCATGGTGCGATCCAGGAACATTGTCTGCAACAATTCACTTGCCAACGACGAATCACTGGAGCGACGCACACGTTCGGCTTGCAGATAGGACTGCTTTGCCTTTTCAAGTTCCTCGGCGGTCACACCGTCGCTGCAAAGTCTTTCGACTTCTTCGCGGATCACTTCGATCAAACGATCTTTGTTTTCCGGATTGGTGATCGCATAGATCGACAAATCAACGCGATCGTCTTTCGCACGTGCGCTCAAACTGCTACGGACGGTGTACGACAGCCCTTCCTGTTGACGCACTCGATCACCCAAGCGGCTGCTGAGCGCACCGCCACCTAAAATGAAATTGCCGAGGACCAACGATGCGTATTCGGGATCGGTATCCGCCAGATCCATCTGTGCCGACGAATAGAAGAACGCGTTGGCCTTATCAGGGGTTTCGATCGTTGACAGGCCGCCGGCCGCCGCTGTGTTGGCTGGACGGTCGATACGAACATAGGCCACGTCCGTTGTCCAATCAGCCAGGATCTGTTGCACCTCTGACTTGACTTCGTCGATATCAAAATCGCCAACGATCGCCAGTTCACCTAAATCCGCTGACAGGAGGTCGTTGTACAGTGATTTAATTTGGTCTGCGGTGACCGCTTCATACATCTGAATCTCTTCGTCAAGCGTCATGACATAACGAATGTCGTCTTTGCCATACGGCGAAATGCCCCGACGTACCGCTCGAACGGCTCGTGACGTCGGTTCGTTGGCATTCTGCTGCAAACTGGTGATGACCTGGCGTTTGATGACATCCAGTTCGTCGGCACTCAGCCGCGGATGCCGCAGCACATCGCCGATCAACTGAATGACTTGCGCCAGAAACTCGCGTTTTGTTTTGACTTCGATCTGCATCAATCCTGGCGTGCTATTGATTTGCATTTCAGCCCGCAGTCGCGTCAATTCATCCTGCAACGCTTGATAGTCCAGTGTTTCAGTACCGCGCACCATTAAGGCGCCCAGTAGTTCGACCGCACCCAGTCGCTGAATCATCGTTTCTGCCGTGCCGAAACGCAGCGTCAACACCAGTGAGACCGAACCGCCGCGAGTCTGTTTTGGCAACACAGCGTACTGCACGCCATCGGTCAGTTCCCCTCGCTCGGTGCGCTGCTCGATTTTGATCGGATCTGGATCGAATTGTTCCCCGGCCTGGATGACTTCACGGCCTTTGTATCCGTCCAGTTTCGCAATCAAATCGGGCGATTCGGGAATCGAAACTCGCTCGGCTGATTCGCTGGGGATAAACAGCCCAACCGTTCGGTTGTTTTGAACCAAGTACTTGTCGGCGACTGCTTGAACTTTTTCGGCGTTCAATTCTTCGACAATGTCACGGAATAGGAAATACAGACGCCAGTCGCCTTGGGCGGCCCATTCGCTAAGCGACACGGCCAACTGATCGGTATTGGATGCTTCCAGTTCTCGCTGTTTCAGAATTTGTTGCTTGGCCCGCTCCACCTCCTG
This sequence comes from Stieleria tagensis, assembly GCF_024129865.1. GTDB lineage: Bacteria > Planctomycetota > Planctomycetia > Pirellulales > Pirellulaceae > Stieleria > Stieleria tagensis. Next base: position 112,968 of record NZ_JAMYFE010000044.1, read on the forward strand.
TTCCGTGATCGGTTTCGTTTTGAACGAATCCTCCAGGATCTCGACCAATTTCGCACGCGCTTCTTCGATCGAGTGGTCTTCGGGGACCTCGGCGATCGACATCAACAATCCCGGTTCGGCAAATGCAAACGCGAGTGCGTAAACATTGCTGGCTATTTTGGTTTCGACCATTTCTTGATACAGCCGCCCACTCGGTTCATCACCCAACACGATCGACAGTGCTTTCACCGCAGCGAATTCAGGGTGGCTGCCCGATGGGACGTGGTACGCAGCGCCGACCAATTGGACATCGCCGACGCGACGTAGCACGACGGTTCGCTCGCCGTCCTGGGGTGGTTCGACCGTGTACGTGGGGTCGATCGGGGTATCCGGCGATTGCAGTCCGCCAAAGGTTTCGCCGATCATCTCCATCGCGCTCTGCTGGTCAAACTTGCCAGCAACGATCAATAGGATGTTATCGGGTCGATAATACTTGCGATAAAAACGCCGCAGACTAACCACTGGCACACGTTCAATGTCACTGCGGTTGCCGATCGTCGAATGACCGTAGTTGTGCCATTCATAGGCCGCTGATTGCATCCGCTGCATCATCACGCGAAACGGAGAATTCTCGCCGCGTTCGAATTCGTTGCGAACCACCGTCATTTCGCTTTCCAGGTCTTCCCCTTTGATAAAGCTATTGAGCAAGCGATCGGATTCCAGTTCCAGCGCAAATCGAAGATTGTCGTCACTCGCAGGCAGGGTTTCGTAGTAATTCGTTCGATCGACCCACGTCGTGCCGTTAAACCGGGCACCGCGGTCTTGCAGGTCTTTCGGAATCGCCGGGTGTGCGGGCGTGCCTTTAAACAACATGTGTTCCAACAGGTGAGCCATCCCGGCTTCGCCGTAGCCCTCATGCCGCGAGCCGACGAAGACGGTCATGTTGACCGTCACCACTTCCTTGCTTTCGTCTGGGAACAGCAAAACCCGAACACCGTTGTCGAGTTTGTATTCCGAGATCCCTTCAATTTCATTGACTTTCATCAGCTTGCTAGGTGAGTTGTCACCCGCTTCGACATCGGTTGTGTTTTCGGGCTTTGCATCCGTCGTTTCTTGAGCGACTGCAAAGGGGGGCGTGGCGATCATCAGTGACGCCAAAAGCGCCACGACCGCGTAACAAGTTCGCTTCACTTTCAAACTCCGTCTTTTCCAGTTTTTTGATATTCTGGTCGCTAGGCATTTGCGGAAACCAATCCACGTTTAACGCATTGTATCGCACTGACTGCTACGACATAGCTGGGGCAAAGCCATGGATTCTCAATCGCACACAACCTGGATCGACGTTGCTGATGCCGCGGAAATTCCGGACGGCTGTGCCAAGGAAGTCGTCGTCGGCCAATGGGTGATCGCGGTTTTTTGCGACGGAGACGATTATTATGCGATCGACGGAATGTGCGCCCATCAAGGCGGACCGATTGCAAAAGGCCAATTGTCGAAAACCGATCGCGGTCTGACCTGCGTGACCTGTCCTTGGCACGGCTGGCAATATGAACTGGCCACGGGCATTCAAACGGTGAATCATCAACCCCTGCAACGTGTCTTTCCCGTGCGCCGCAGCGGCGACCGAATTGAAATCCGTGTCGACGAGTGATCCGATCAGCGGAGACTGCCGCGAGAGTCGCTCCTGAATTGCGCCGCTGACAGACTCAAATCCACCGTCACACTGCGATGGTCTGATCCGACATCCGATCCGACCTGATACCACCGACAATGCATCGATGGATCAATCAACACATGGTCCAGTGCCAACCCGAATGGGAATGCCCCGCCGCGGGCATACCACGTCGGCTGGATCCCCAGTCCACGCCTGGCGCGAATCAACCCGGATCGGCGTTCGAACTCAGCAAAGATCGGTGACCAGGGGGTCAGGTTCAAATCGCCCATCACGACTGTCGGAATCTTCCGTTGGTCCGTTTGATAATCGGCCACACGCTGGGCCAATTGCCTCAGATGCTCATTGCGAGAGAGAAACTGCCGCGAACCCATCGGTGGCAGCGGGTGAGTGGCGATGACACGAACGCCTTGGCAAGTCGCTTCGATTGAATCAATGGATTCGTTCAGTTGAAACACACGCGCCGATGCGAGCGGCGATTTACTATACAGCCCCATTCCAAAATTGCCCAAGTCTTGTGGACGCAAAAGGGAATACGGATAGCGGTCGCCGATCCGCTGCTCCAACGCTATCTGCAGCGACGAACTCAACTCGATCACCGCGACCACGTCGGCATCCAATTCGACGATGTGCGCTGCGATCCGATCGTGATCGGAGTTTGATGTCAACACATTGATGGTCATCAAACGCAGAGGTGACGCCTCGGTCGCTTCGCCGGGTGACGACGGCGGTGACAATTGCGGCGCCATGATCAGCAAATGGATCAGTGCAAGCCCTGCGGTGAGTGCGGCCAAGCGAAATTGTTGGGCGATCAAACAGGCCAACAGGGTGCCGGAGATCCCAATCATCACTTGGATGCGAAGATTGGCAACCAAGTCGGCGGCCCAGTGGTAGCGAGCCAGAAAACAAGATGCGGTCAACAGAATTGCGCCCAGACTGCCCAACCGAGCCAGCGTGGTGAACGCCCATCGCACTGGACCACGTGGCTCGGCGACCGGTGCCGGCAAATCGGAATTGTCGTCACGAGTCTGCATGAGCCGTTTTCCCTGTTAGACGCTGTAACGAAGACACCCCCGGTGATCACTTAGTTGTTTTCGCGAACATGGTCCCAGATGCGCGAGATCAACGTGCGGTCGTCTGGGATGGTGAGCCGTCCGATTTGACCCGACTGGACTTTCAAACTGGTCAAGACGTCCAATGGTAACACTGACTGCAACTGCGGATGCACTAATGTTTGTGTGTGAGCGGCTCCAATCGACTGAACGGCTAACGGTCCTCCCACGGTCGCGGCCAGGGCGGGGTGAGGAATCTGGCGACTCGCCGACGGCTGGACATCGACCAGCGGGGTTTCAATTGCCACACCGCCACGCAGCCGGATATTGGCTGTGTGCCCACCCAACGCTGCCGTTTGGTAGGCCAACAGATTGTCTTCGGCCACCAACGCCAACAACTCTTTTTCCTGCGGATCCGACACTCGCAATAGTTCTTGACCGCCCGCGACGTAGCTGCCCAACAGTCGATCGGTCGCGGGACTGGTGATCCGCCCGTCACGTTGGGCAATGATTCGTAGACTTTCGATCTGCTGTTCTAGCTCGGCTAATTTGCGATCAAGACTATCGGCCTGATCTTGTGCGATCCGCGACACCGCAATCTCGCCACGCCGACGATGCTGGATGGCTTTGGCCAATGCCACCTCGCGCTGGTCCAACCACTGTTCGCGGGTGATGATCAATTCTGGTTGATCCAGTTCCATCAATAGTGTTCCACGTCTGACTCGGTCGCCACAACGGACAAACACGCCGCTGACAAAGGCGGCAACGGGAGCGCGGGCGATTTGTTCGTCTTGGTAACGAACCACGACAGGCACACGCCTGGAAAAGGGTGACGTGTGCAAACAGGCAAACTGGACCGCCATGCAGATTAGGCTGCTATAGGCGATCAATCGACGTTGATAGACGTTCAGAATCCAGCCTTCGGGCGGCTGAATGGTCCAAATCTTGTGTGCCCAGCGCACCAGCGGCAGCAGCCCCCACAGCAACGCGGCGACCACAGCGATGACGATCCCCAAACCTTTGGCCCAGCTGGTAATCGCAATCACCAATCCGGTCATCCAAACGATCTGAAAAATCACCGAGCAAAACGCATGCAACAGGGCTGCATCACGTCGCCAGCCGGCCAATGCACTGGCTGGGATCGGCAGCCCGAACAACACCCGTTCGATCACAGCGATCAGTCGACGGCGTCCCTGGGCACGCAGGTTCGGGATCTCCAACAGATCGCTTAGCACGTAGTAGCCGTCCAAACGCAACAACGGGTTGGCGTTGACCAACAATGTTGCGGGCCCGGCGACCAAAAAAATCTGTGCCGCTAAATGTTTGGTCATGCCGATCGGGCTGAGCCACCAGACCCAAGCCGCGATCGCGCCGATTCCCAATTCCAGATAAACACCGGCCAACGCGATTTGAATCCGATCGCGGCGGCGAATCAATTTCCAAGCATCGGTAACGTCAACGTAGGCCAGGGGCGCAAATAGAAAGAACATGATTCCCATCGGGCCGACACGCACACCATGCCGCTTTGCGCAAATCGCGTGCCCACATTCGTGCACGACTTTCAACAGGCACCAGATCACCGCCAGCACGATCCACATTTGCTGGTCAAAAACCCGACGGATCTCACTGGAAAATAAATCCGCATGGTCCCAAACGATTGCGATGCCGCTGGCAACCAGCACGGTCCAAACCAACATCGCCAACCGTGAGAATAAAACGCTGCAACTAGGCAACAGTCGTGTTGCCACTCGATCGCCATCGACCAAAGGCAGTCGCTGTGACAGCAGACCACTGCCGAAGCGGATCCATCGACTAATCAACGACGGTTGACCGGTGCCAGTTACCCGCTGCTGCGGCTCGGCGGGTAAACAGTCCGCTTGCTCCACCACAGCATTCGTAGCGTCGTCGTCGGTTGGCGCATCATCAGCCACCAAGACCGCCGCCAGATGGTGTTTGGTCAATTCTTGGGCAAATGCCAGCACATCGGTCGCCGTCCAGTGGCCGCCATCACGTTCAAGCTGTCGATGGATTTCAGCCAAACTGCGGTGGCCATCCATCCATTGGATGCAATGAAATTCCTGGGGTCCGAATCGGTAAAACCGACCGGTTCGCGGATCCTTGGCGACGTACCCGACCGTGGCGCCGCTACCACTGGCGGTGAATTCCAGCGTTGCTTCGCCGACGACGATGGTCGCCATCGGATCTGTGCCGGTCGGTTGCGATTCGAGATGACTAGGATCGATCATGTTGCGCCACTAGTACCCAACCCACCACAGAGTTTTTTCCCATCCGCTGCGCAATATCGACCAAACCCACGGACGCAGTGGACCATAGGCGATCGCATCGCCACGCATTCCGGGCCGCAGAGAACCAGCGGGATTGTTAACATTGATCTGGGCGACAAACACATTCTGGTCGTCCCGCAATTCAGCCGCCGGATAGATGCCGTTGATCGGTAACTCGATCACTTCGCCGTCACCGGCGGCCAACCGCACGCGCGCCAGCGTACCTTTATCGACATAGCCGATTTCGTATTCGGGGATTTCCAGTTCGATCACCATCTGATCCAGCGGCGCGACCTCCACAATCGATTGCCCCATTTCCAACGGCGCGCCGATCGAGCGATTGAGATCGCCGGAAACAACGACCCCGTCGATCGGGCTGGTGACCGTCAGCCGTTCCAGCCGATCGGTCAGTAGATCACGTTGGCGGCTCAGTTCACGCGTTCGCAGTTGCGCCTGCTGGGCTTCTGCGACGCGTCCGGCGACCATCGCAATGTCGCGTTCTTTTTGGACTTGGGCGATCTGTGCATCGATCGACTCCCGTTCCAATCGCAACGGGCGGCCATCCAATTCGATCAGTGCGTCACCGGATTCAACGGAATCGCCGGGATGGACATGGGCCGATTCCAAGGTGGCTGCGAACGGCACCGCGACGACCCGCGATTGACTGGGGCGAACCACAGAGGTGCAGCGGACGCGATAGGACACGGGCCAAATGACAACCAGGACCAGAAACAAACTTGCCAACGTCGCATAGACACGCGTGCTGGCGCCATAATTGGAAATCCAACGCGACAGTTGAAAGAACAGACCACCACTGCGCTGCCACAGAACCGCGCGCAATGCCGGCAGCCCGCGACGCAGCCAAATGCGATCGCTATGCGTCAGATCAACGCCATCAATCCACAACACACAGCGGCCCAGTCCGTGTTCGTCATCGATGTTCAACCGGAGCGGTCCGATTTGACCATCCAACGACTGTGGCGCCGGATCACCCGGTAAAGCAGGCCGAGTCGGTAGCGGCGCAGCGTCTTCGTCCCAACCCGCCGCAGCGCTGCGGAACAGATCACTGGCCGGTCCCAGCCATCCCAATTGACTATCAAAGAAACGTCTTAGACGCGTCGTGCCTAATCCACACCGCACCTTGCTGGCGGGGAACTCAACGGTCAGCTGTTTGACCAATGCGACCACCGCATCCTGGCGATTGCCGGACCGCGCGACGGATTCCACCAATGTCAACGCCTTGGCCCAGTCCGTCTGGGCAATTCCCTGAGGCCGTTGCTGAGGATCTCGCCGCGCTTTCGCAGTGCCGCGTGGCGCGCGCGAAACGGCCTTCACCGGAGTGCTTGCATCGGCGGTTGCCCCAATGGGTCGGGCAGAATTCGATTCAGGCAGATTTCTCTGGCTCATTGGACCGCCGTTTCCCATGGAGATTTTATCGGGACAGTCCGTTTGACCATCGACGGCGAAGGCATGCGACGAGGCATTCGCTTGGCGGCAGCCTGTGTTTGATCGGGTTTCATTTGGCAACGGTCGCCAGCACGCAATTGCCCGTTGGGATTTTCAATCAACACTTTCACTTTGATCGTACCGCTTTCCCCATCGATGTCCGGTGCGATCGAGTCGACCGTCGCGGAGACACTTTTCGAGGCGCTCATCAGAAAAACGGATACCTTGCCGCCGACTTGAAACACCGCGATGTCTTCGACGGGAACATTGAACACGCCATACAACTGATCGAGCACGACCAGCCGAATCACAGCCGGATCAGCCGGGGTGATGTATTCCCCGGGAGCTCGGAAAATTTCTGCGACCACCCCCTCCATGGGCGCTCGGATTTTGCGCCGCTGCAATTGCAATTGATAGCGAGACAGTTCCAGACCGCGGAGTTTGTCTTGTTCCTTGGCCGACAACTCGCGTGCCATAGCAATTTCCCAATCGGCCAACGCGCGTTTGAGCTCGTCCGGCCGAGCCACCTGTCGGTCGGCAAGCGTTTGCAACTGGTCCAATCGCAATTTCATCAAACGGGTTTCGGCTTGCGCGGCGTCGATTTCACCATGCATCTGCGCTCGCCACTGGGCGGTCGCGACCGCTTCAATCTGCATGCCGTCTTCCAATTTCGCGATCACGTCGCCACTGGCCACACGGTCGCCTACCGAAACATTGACTTCCTCGAGTCGCCCGATCTCTGTCGCTGCGACCAAGACGTCATACTTTGGCGTCGTAAATCCTTCGAAGTCCATTGAAACGGTGGTTCGATGCAGTCGCGAGGTTGATGACGTGGGCGCGCGATCCTGGGCCGACAGCAATGTCGGAGTGGAAAGCAGCACGCAAATCGCCCATTGCAGTAGCCCAGGTCGTCGCCGCATCATCGTCAGTTGGTTTGGAGTCATCATTTTGCTGGCTCGGCCGCCTCAATTTCCTGGTCGACTTGGCTCATTTGTAAAAAATCAACGTCGCCACTGCACTTCGATTGAGTCGGCTGGACGCCTTCGTTGATCAACAACGTTCCCATCGCGCGCTGCAACGCAACCAACGCGATCATGTAGGCGGATTCCACCGCGGCCATATCTTGCTCGGCATCGGTGCGGCGTCGCTGGGCGTCCAACAAGTTTTCCAACTTGATGCCGACTCGTGACCCGTCACCACCAGCGATTTCCCATTGAACCGTCAAGATGTTTTCTTCGACAATTGCCGTTGATAGTACTTTTCGTTTGCTAACTTGTTGCAGGCCGTAGCGACGGATGTCGATCAACGCCGTTTCGACTTCGAACTGAGTCTGTTTGATGACCTCTCGCAACTGTTCACTGCGCTGGCGATAGCGCATCAGCGCCTCCTGGTGCTGGGCGCGAAACGCACGTCGGCCGCGTGGCAGTTCAAATTCCAGACCCGTTGAAACACCAGGGGTTTGTTCAAATTGTTGCACCAGCGAACGACCAACTTGGCTGGCCCCATTTAATTGCGCCAAATAGCCGTTAAAGACCCAATTCAGTTGCGGTTCCAGTTCGGCGCGAGTGACCTGTAGCTCCAACGCAGAAATCGCCATCGCATGTGTCGCCGCGCGAACCTCGGGTCGGTTCTGCAGCGCCTGGGAGACCGCATCGCGCAATTGCCATTGGGACTCGGGGATCGTCGGCGCATTTGCCGGAATCAATTCTAAATCGCGTTCCGCACCCAGCAGTGTGTCGCTGCCGACCAAGACAGCCAGTCGGGTTTGCTGTTTCATTAGCTCGGCGTCTAAATCAATCACCTGGTCGGATCGTCGGGCGACCCGTTGCCTAGCCTTGGCGATTTCGATCCGCGTCGCATCAAATCCCTGTCGACCGCTGAGCAGGGCTTCGATTCGTTCGCTGCGTGCGACAAGCGCGCGCTGCTGCGTGAGTTGGGCGCGCAATTGGTACAGTTGCCAATAGGCGACGATCACATCCGCAATTCGCTGTTCCACCTCGCCTCGCATTTCCTGCCACGCGACTTGGCTTTCAATCTGGGCCTGTGTGACAAGACGCTCGTTGTAGTATTTGCCACCGCGGGACAGCAACGGTTTGTTCAAATTCAAACTCAGTCTGGCGTTGCCCTGGTTGCGAGGCAAAAAGAACGAACTGTTGCTGTCTAACAAACCAAATTGTTGTTGCAGTTCGATCTCCGTGCCGCGGCGGGTTTTCCGGCGGACACCGGCATTGAAGTTCAAGGATTCTTCCAGCAGGCGATCCGCACCACCGGTGGTCAGAGTGTTGCCGACCGGGTCATTGGTTGCCCCCAGATGGCTGCCCAACAACATCGTCGAATCAAAAGCGGCGTCTTGTTGCACGATCCGTTGGTAGGTAGCACTGGTTTGAAACGCCACCCCCAAAATGCGTGGGCTGTTGGCGAGTGTGTCCAACAATACGGTTTGCAAATCAAAACGAACCCAGCGGTCGCGGTCGAGCACCGGCCCGGCAACCGGTCCCACCCACCAATCCGTGGCAGTGCCCTGGCTGTTCATCGCCGGACCCGGCAACAGGGCGTATCCGGCGGGAGCAGGGTCTGTGGAGAGGACGCGCGGTGGCGAATCAGGGTCACCGATCGGCGAATCAGCCAGCGCGCAGCGGCCGGCGATGACGTAACACGCCACCGTCACCGTCAGCCACCAGTTCGATCGACTCGCCTTGCCCGACATCTGCTATTGGGTCTACTCCATTTCCGCTGTTTCAACGGCACACCATCCGCCATCAGCCGCCGTCACATGGGTAGGGACGCGCGCTGTAGTTGGGATCGGACGTATCAGTCGCATCGATCGCACTGCGTACACCGAAATGGAGAGTCCAATGTGCTCAGCTGCCGAATAACCGTTAGGGCCGTCAAAGTCGAACCAGTTCCGATGGAGTGATTCGGAACCCCCTATCACAGAGCCGACCGGGATCATGATCCGGATTTTCAGTTGGCGGACTTCTGCCAAGTCGAACTTGCCGCCGTCATGATCGGTGCGACCGGCCGTCACGGCGCGTCGAGATTTTCTTTTGTCCCCCCGCTCGGATTGCAGAGAATTCCTAACCGCAAATCTGTCAGTCGGAAGCCAAACTTTCAGCGATCGTCAGGTGCGAAATCGGGCCTGATGCAATCGTCCGCAACCTTCTGACATCACTGTGATTGCACCTTGGGTAGGGTCTACTTCCAATCGATTCGGCTGGCTATCGCTCTGGTGTGCATCGGCGCCAGTTTGATTTTGGCTAGCCACTGGTTCGGGCTGATGCCGGACCTGGCCAAGATCGAAAGTGGATCGCGGCGCCGATTGAGCGAAGCGGTGGCGATCAACACCGCGGCCCATGTTCGTAAACAGCAATGGATCGACTTGCGCGCCACGATTGCAACCCTGATCGACCGCGACAACGACTTGCTCTCAGTGGGGGTTCGCAGCATTCGCGGCGATCTGAAGGTCGACGCGGGGCATCACGATGAGATTTGGCAAAGCCTAACAACCGATGCAAACGGTATCGACGCGATCAGTGTGCCAATCACTTTGAACCGGCGACATTGGGGCGAGGTCGAATTCTGTTTTCGTGCCCCGGATCGGACGTTTATGGGGGCCATCGCCGAACACCCGTTGGTCCGTCTGTTGGCCTTCTTTTGTATCGCCGGAACCATCGCCTACACCCTGTTCGTCGGCAAGGTGATGCGCGTCTTCAGCACCACGCAAGTCGTTCCAGACCGGGTTCGCCAAGCGCTCGACACACTTGCCGAAGGCCTGCTGGTGTTGGATGAAAAGGCGCAAATCGTGTTGGCCAACCGAGCGTTCGCGCAGACGGTCGATGTCCCCCGAGAACTGCTGGTCGAAACCGGTGCGAACGATCTGCCGTGGACCCAGGAAAACGATTTGCCCTGTGAATACTTTCCCTGGATGACAGCGATCGACGAATCCGCCACGGTCACCGAACAGATGTTGCACCTGCGTGTGGCAGACGGCCAACGCCGAATCTTCTCCGTCAACGCAGCTCCTATCGGCGGCGGCGGCGGTTCTCGCCGCGGCGCGTTGGCGACCTTTCGTGACGTCACCCATATCGAACTGCACCGCGCCGAGCTGGAAACGATGTTGTCCCTGCTGCGTGACAGCCAAGACGAGATCGAACAGAAGAACAAGAAACTCGAAATCCTGGCCACGCAAGATGCATTGACCGGCTGTTTGAACCGTCGCGCCTTCTTTGAAATGTTCGGACGGCTTTGGAAACAGGCCCAACAAACTCAGAAACCGCTGTCCTGTGTCATGATCGACAACGACCACTTCAAAGCGGTCAATGACACCTACGGGCACGGCGTTGGCGACGACGTGCTGCGCGAAGTTTCACGTTTGCTGCGTGAGACCTTCAGCGGTCATGGATTGGTCTGCCGCTATGGCGGTGAAGAATTCTGCGTCTTGTTGCCTGGCATGGACTTTGCCGATGCGTTGGAGATGGCGGAACAAACACGAATCGGTATCGAGCAGATCCGATTTGCCGAGCCAGCCGAGTTGAAATTGACCGCCAGTCTGGGTGTGACTGAAACGCGGTTCAATGCCAACGAACCCCAAGAATTGATCAACCAAGCCGACTTGTGCCTGTATGCGGCTAAGCGAACCGGCCGCAATTGTGTTGTTCCCTACAGCGAGAACTTCACGCAAATGGAGGCCGAGGCCGCAGCCGTTGAAGACGTCAGTTTGCCTGAAATTCCTCGCCAAGCTGTGACGGCGCTGGTAGCGTCGCTGGCCTATCGCGATGCCAATACCGCCGAACATTGTCGACGTGTGGCGGATCTGTGCGCTCGGGTGTCGAAACAATACATGGACGCCAATGATCAGTACATTCTGAGAAATGCCGCACTGTTGCACGACATCGGAAAAGTCGGCGTGGCGGACGAGATCCTGCTCAAACGTGGCAAGCTTAGCCCCGACGAGCGAGAGCAAATGGAATTGCACGACCGAATCGGTGTCGAAGTTTTGGACAGTGCGTTCGAATGCCAGGAACTGACGCTGATTGTCAAACAACGGCACGCGTTCTTTGACGGGTCCGGACGTGATCGCAATTTGCCCAGCGGTCAAGAGATTCCGATCGGGGCCCGGTTGTTGTCGATCTGTGATAGTTACGACTCCATGGTTTCCGACCAGGTCTATCGCGCCGGGTGCACGCACGATGTGGCGGTCGACGAACTACGTCGGTTCGCCGGAACGCAATTTGACCCTGAACTGGTCGAACACTTTGCCAGCGTTGTCACCCACAAACCGGAGCCCCAAATCAGCCAGCCACTCAGTGAAGCCACCCTGCAAATCCAATTCCAAGTCGAACGATTGGTCGATGCGATCAATGAACAAGATATCGATGGCGTGCGTCATCTGGCTGCCCGATTGGGACGCCATGCCCATCATTGTCAAATCGAAACGATTGCCGAGGCTGCGGATCGTATCAGCGGCCAAGCCACCGAACTAGAAATCCCTTGGCTCGATTTGTTGCGAGAGACCGAACAACTACTCGCCATCTGTCACCAGGTCCACGCCGTGACTGAGACTGAAGTGCTGCACCCAGTGGGCCAGTCGGCTGCTAATGACGACGATCCGCTTGGCGGTCATTTCGACGGCGATTGATTCCATCGTTTCTGCAACGCAATGATGACTTCACCAGCCGCCTGACGGACGGGTTTGGATGGATCGGCGACACGTTCGCCGATCAATTGCAACAACCGCTCGCTGGGTGCGTCCACTGAGCGGGCGATTTCGACGGCATCCAATCGAACCGATGCGTCTTCGCTGTTCAAATAACGGGCAAACAGTTCGTCCCGCGTTGCCCGCTCACGCGTCGGATTGACTCCGAAACGCTGGACCAACCACCGGTCCAACGTCTCCTGCAACGGTTGTGTTTCGACATCCGTGGCGTCCCATTCCAATCCTTTCTCGCCGACAGGATTCAGTGCAGCGAGCTGCCATTTGAGCGTCGAGAACGCAGCTCGATAGCCAAACGGTTGGTCCTCCGAACGCGTCCACGGCCCGACCAATAACAGCTCCGGCCACATGTAGTGAAATGTGGCGAACAGACGCTGTGACAAATCAGCGTCGGATGACTCTGCCAGATCAATTCCTTCGAACAGGCCATCGGGTTGCGTGTTGAATTCCAATGCCGATAGCACTGTCGGCAACACATCCGCGTGCATCGTCAGTTCGTCGACCACCCGTGGCTCGTGCTCCGGGAAATACAGCATCGCGGACGTCGTGTTTTGCGTTTTGGACAATCGTGTCCCATGTCCGATCGTGCCGTCATCCATGAACGATTCCCCATGGTCCCCCACGATCACAATCCAACGATCTCGCTGTAGCAAGGGGCCGATCATGTAGTCCAACGAACGTAAACTGTTGCGATAGCGATTCCAAACCAGTTCTCGCTGGCTGCCCGTGTAGGGTGCAATGAACGTTTGTGTGGCGGCCGGTTGAAACACTTCCTGATCGGGACGGCTGGCAAACGGTTGATGGCTGGAATACAAATAGACCACTGCGACTCGAGGCGGGCGCGGTTGAGTCGGATCGCTGCCGGGTTCTAAAAACTGCGTCGCACGATCGATCGATCGTTGGTCCGACGCGATCCAGTCCACCGGTTCAATTTGAAAATCATCGTAGTAGTCGGGCTTAATAAACCCACTCATCCCAAATTTGTCCCAATCATCCGTACCGCCATAGAACCCCAATTCATAACCGGCCTGCTGCAACAATCGATTCATCAACGGTCGAAACGTGTGCGACAGCGGGAAATAACTCGCTTCGGTTCCGTTTAACAGACTGAAAATGCCCAGGTTGCTGGCGTTCCCTCCCGAGAAATGGTTGCGCAGCATGTAGCCGTCGCGACCGAGCCGGTGGACGTTGGGCATCACGTCGGGCGACATCAACGAGTGCTGGAGCGATTCAATGATGACGATCACGCCATCAATCCTCGGCGGCAGTTGTTCGTCGCTCTGCGCCGCAACCCTGGCTTGTTTGAACATCGTGATCCGCTGCTGGACAGGCGTTACCAACCCCAAACCGTGCAACTTGGATTGCACCGCTTCGTCGCCGACCGGAGCCGAGCGGCCGACGCTGCGGTGTTGGACCACACCGAGTGAGCACAGCGGATGCCGGATGGAATGGTCACGCATCTCGGCAAGCGTGCGATCCAGATTCAACAGTGCCGGGACCGCGATCAGACCACAGCTGAGCGCAATCAATCCAACCACCGTGATGGGGGCAACATCGCCGCTGCGATTCACCGACCAGCGTCGTGCAAATCGAGTCGCCAGCAATGCCGCGACAAACGCCAATCCGATCACGCCCAGCACCACCGCGACACCAGCCAGAATCGTCGTCGGTCCCAAGAACGGGATCAATCCCGGCAGCAACGACAGAACGATATGCAGCAAGGTGCTGGACAAAAAACGTTCTCCGATCCAGTGAAACGTGATGCAATCGAACAACACCACGATCGGTACCAATGCCAATGCCAATGCACCGAGACGCCATGCCCATCGCGGCGCAATATAAGAACAGACCAGCAGTGGCACCAACAGCACCGCGATCGGCGCAAAGGCTTGAGCAATCACCCAAGCATGCGCCCACAGAAACGGCAGTTCGGACAATTCATCAAAAGGGCGATCCAGCGGATAAAGACTGGAAATCAAACCTGTACAAACCCACGTCATCAGTGCAAATAACACCAGACGTTTCTGGGCATCAGCGACTCGCTCTCGATTGACTCGTCGGCACTGCGGGTCCGCGCGGTCGGCGCCTTGCTGTGATTCGGTTTTCGTGTCGTGTACTTCTGTCAAAATATCACACAATCGATATGCCGGTCGTCAAAGACGCACATTATCACCCCGCAGCACCAATGCTCGCAACCGAGTCGGCAGCCACTCGAACGAAAACAGTGCTGCAGCACGAGCGACTATCGATCGCGTACCAGTTTCGATGACTCGATCGAATGCTGTTTCAGAATGGGGGCAATGTCGGCTAAATACCGATCCGCATCCACCGGATAACCCGCCGTGGAACGCAGCGCCGATGCACCGCAATGCAGGTCCGTAAAGTATTGGTTGAACGACTCCATCGCCTTTTCTCGCAAATATTTGGCGACCATCGATGAAAACGCTACCGGTGCAAACGAATCTCCTTTGACGGTGAAGTGTATCGTGAACGCCCCATTGCCAAACGGGACGTGATAGCCACTGTGTGTCTTTGATTCTTCCATCACTTGCACCAACCCACTGTCGAACTCGGCTTGCAAGGGACTGGAATAGTAACGCCGTCCGCCATGTCGATCGCAATAGACCGCGATCGTAGGTGCGTCACTTGTCGACCGACCGGCGGATACACGATGCAGCATTTGATGAACCAAGCCCAATGTCGCCGATGAGAGCAAGTCGGACTTGTTTCGTCCTCCGCCACAGGCCCGATTAAATTCAGCAGCGGTGATCACACGGGTCTGCAAATCGATTAGCTTGGCCGGTCCCACGTCCCATTGGTCGACCAAACATTGTGTCGGGTCAGTGTCAATCGTAGCGGCGGCGAATTTCACCAACCAAGGTGTTTCATGGATCGCTTGAACGTCGTCGGTCGCCAAGTCAGCAGCCAACCGGATCGGTCGCTGATCCAACCCACACCAACGGCAACCGGCCAGCGTCACCCATTCCAATTTTTGATAGGCCGGTGCTGTCCCCTGGGCCACAGATTTCGGTTTAAAAATGGCTTTCGAATCATTCACCATGATCCGTTGAGCACCGATCCGTGCAGGACGACGAATGGCTGCAAAAGCGTCTTGCAGTGCCGCGGGACTGCTATCATCCTCAGCGATCTCCCAAGCCGACGCTGCGACAATCAAAGGCCCCAACTTGGGTCCGTAGCCGGCTTCGTCAGTTGCAATCAGAATCATGTTGGGTCGTGCGGGCTGTGATAGACTGGTGCGATTAAGGGCGTGCTGGCGCCAGGTTGCACCTGGCCTACTTTTTATTAATGGACGAATGATGAAATTGAATCGACGTGAATGGTTGGCTGCTTCGGCCGGTGCTGTTTCGCTAGCTGCAACCGGATCCGCGCTTGCGGCAAGCGAATCGAACCGCAAATTCACCGTGGACCTGCGATGGGGCAGTATCGGTGTCAGCGCCAATCAAGTCCAGGCGATCGAATTGGCTGCGAAGCACGATTTCGAATCCGTTGCCGCATCGCCACAGGACTTGGCCAAACTCAGTGACGATGAAAGTGATGCACTCGTCGGCAATCTAAAATCCAACAACTTAACATGGGGATCATCCGGTCTGCCCGTGGAATTCCGCAAGGACGAAGCGACCTTCAAACAAGGACTCGGCGAACTGCCACGTCTGGCCGCCGCCTTGCAGCGTGCAGGGGTGGATCGGATGGGAACGTGGATCATGCCCTGTCACGACGAATTGCCGTACGTCGCCAACTTCAAACAACATGCCAACCGGCTTCGCGAGTGTGCCAAGATTTTGAAAGACAACGGGCTGCGGTTGGGACTGGAATACGTCGGCACTTCGACGCTGCGAAATTCAAAGCGATTTCCGTTTGTCCACACCATGCGCGAGACCGCAGAACTGCATGACGCGATCGGGGTGGACAACATGGGCTTTGTACTCGATTCCTGGCACTGGTACACCGCTGGTGAAACCGCAAATGAAATTCGGTCGCTGGAAAACCGCCAAATCGTCGGCTGTGATCTGAACGACGCCCCCAAAGGACTGGCCGTCGATCAGCAGCTGGACAACGAACGGGAATTGCCGATGGCGACTGGCGTGATCGACGTAAAATCCTTTTTGCAGGCTCTGGTCGATGTCGGTTATGACGGCCCGGTACGTGCCGAACCGTTCAACCAAGCTCTCAATCAGATGGACAATGATGCGGCTTGCGCGGCCACTTCCAAATCAATTCGCAAAGCATTTGCATTGATCGACTGACTGCTCCAGCCCGTCCGTGTTACGAGCTGAACTTCCAATGCCGGCAAACGACACTGTAAACCCAAACCGCGGCTGCAGTGGCAAAAAGACCAGCACTCGCGACAGTCGCTGACCACACGCGAAACACCTGGTAAGCCGGCAACGGCTCGGTCGCCGTGAATACAAACAGCCGACTGAACAAGAAAACCAACACAGCCAGCGAGGCGATTGCGATCGAAATCCGAAAGGAATCGGGCGTTCCCCAATCACTCTGACGAGCCGTCTTCTCTGCGTTTTCAGCCGATGTTGCGACGTTGAATCTCGATCCGAAAACAAAAAAACAGAGAAAGGCGATCCAGAGCACGAGCATTGATGCCAGGTCGGCCGGTGAGAGTACCGACGCACAAAGCGCACAGCACAATGCCACAAACGCCCAGCGAGAACGCTCATTCCCAGCGAGATAGAGCACGATCGCAAGCGCGCCGGTGACAGAGGTCAACAGAATTTCAGTGACACTGATCGAGTACATGACAGAGGTCTCCTAAAACAAGTGGAAAGGAAATCTCGCCGAATGCACTCCGTCGACAGGACGTCACGAAAGTGAAGCGATCACGTGATCCTAGCCTCGTTCGCATCAAGTGTCAAATTCACATTGCCACGAGAATCGCTCGGTCAAAACCGTGCTGTCTTGCTATTTGAGCTCGGCAACCACCAGAAAATGATCCGATCCGTCGCGACGGATAACGATAACCGTTGGACGCTCGCAATCAATCGCTGCGATGATTGCATCGATCTCAGCTGCGTGCTTGTCTTCAGTCGTTGACAGTGCCGCCATTGCTTCACGAATTCCACCGCCGCGATTGATGTTGTACGTCGCGATACGAATCGAAGCGGCACTCGCCTCAATCGCAATGAACGATGCAATGATCATCAGAGACGTCAGTGTCTTCATTCTGCTTTGGGAAAGTAAGTTCGATTGATGCAAACCTCAATTAGAGCAGTCGCAGCGACGGCGAGCCAGTTTCAGCTTTGTCCTGGAAAGTAGTCTCCTTCGCGTCCTAAGTACTCACCCCATCCCCAGCACGCCTGCTTTGAAGATGCTTTCTCGCGTCAGGCGTTGTTTTCTAAGTAACCCGACGCGTCTGCATTGAAGCCAGCGCTATCTTAAGCCCAGCGGGCGACATAGCCTCGGAGGGCGACCCAATGATGCAACGTTGCGTGAGTCCATGAGGTAGTGGCTGGGGACAGAGCACTTCGGCTGATGAGTAAACACATCGGCGAACCAAACTTTGTTACAGCAAGTGGTTTCCTGCCGATCTGGGCCGAACGAACGCAAGCCAGTAAGAAATGGGCAAAGCAAAGGCGGCGTAGGTGTACGAAAGCAGCGTGATCGGATAATCGCCTTGAGGAGGCCCCCAAGAATTGTAGTTTATCAGAAACACGATTAGCGAAGCGAATACGATTGCGGAGCCGCCAAAAAGCACTGCGACATAATCGCGTTTTCGAAATGCGATGACAGCGATTGCCAGTCCAACCAGCGAGAAGAGAGGCCCCGAGCCGACAATGGATTCGTGCTGGTAGGCTTCAACGGCAAGTGATGTGACAATCACGATTGCTTGCAGCACAACGAAGCGGCGCAGCCATGGACTCCGCAAGCGTGCCCCATCTATCAAAGGCGCATCGGAAACCGTTGCGGGTGTGGCGTAGGGATTCAGTTCATGAGATTCGGCGGCCAACGCAGTGCCCCTGGTGTCACAAGTTTTCAAGCATGCCTGATCAACGGTCGGTCCTATCCTACCATTCAACCGGCCGCGTCATCAAAGACGATGCGATTCGTCATCCGGCCTGGCAGCTGCCCAGCAAGTGGGGACACAATGGCTGGGGACAGAGCACTTCGGCTGATGAGTAGGCACCTCGGCGATGCTAGCATTCACTTCGGCTGCCACACTTGATGCTCTGTCCCCGATGGGAACCCGTGCGCTCATTCTTCTGCGCGGCTGTGCCGAACCGGGGACATGGGTTGAAGCAGACCTGGTTAGCTGACAGAAAAATGAGGGCAGAAAAATTGGCCGGCAACAGAAGAAAAATGGGTGCAATGGCTGGGGACTGCAATGGCTGGGGACAGAGCACTTCGGCCGACGAGTAGATGCCTCGGCGATGCTAGCATTCATTTCGGCTACCACACTTGATGCTCTGTCCCCGATGGGAACCCGCTTCGTGGTGCTCAATTTTCCAGCACCCTGATTCGGCGCTGCTGACACAACACTGGCTGTATGTCACTACAGACGGCGGCGGGACCACCGAGCATTTGTATCTACTGAACGTGACGCGACTGCAGCGAACAGAGAACGCAGCTTAGTCGATGTGAGCGCCTTTACCGATCAACGTTTGTCGCGTTCGATGAATGCGTAGGCGTTGTGATTGTGGATCGATTCGTAATTTTCGCTGCTGCACTGATACCACACGATGCGATCGTCTTTGTTCAATGCCACGGCCAAATCGCGGACGATGTCTTCAACAAACTTTGGATTTTCATAGGCCCGCTCGGTGACCCATTTTTCATCCGGTCGCTTCAATACACTGAAGACTTGGGTCGATGCACATTGCTCGACGATGGCGAACAATTCTTCGATCCACAGGTGGACTCCATCGGCCATCCGTACTTTGACGGTCATGTCACAGCGTTGGTTGTGCGCCCCGTAATCGGAAATCTCTTTGGAACAGGGGCACAGGCTGGTGGCCGGGATCTTCAGCGTCATGACAAAATCGTCGGTGCCGTTGCTGGCGATCTCGAACGTCACGTCGAAGTCCAGTTTACCGGTTTGGCCGGATACCGGTGCTTGTTTGTCGACGAAGTATGGAAAGTTCAATTCCAAGTACGCATCTTTGGCGTCCAGTTTTTCCTTCATGCGATTGGCGACCAATCGCAACGAATCGCTGCACAGCTCGTTGTGATACTCGTTCAGAACCTCCAGGAAACGCGACATGTGCGTCCCTTTCACGTCGTGCGGCAACGAGACAAACATATTGATTGTCGCGACGGTGTGAATGAATTCATTGCCCTGTCCCTTCCCAGGGGTGCGCAGCGAAATCGGATAGCGGACGTTGGTCACGCCGACTTTATTGATCGCAATTTGGCGCTCGTCGCCGCTGGATTGGATATCGGGAAGCGGAGTGGTGTCGCTGGCGGCATCAGACATAGACTTCGTTTTCTCTCAGTTAAAACTGGCTTGCGTTGACGCGCTGCCGCTTCGGTCGTTGCCGCAGCGAATGAGGTGTTCGGAAACCTCCGGCCGCGCCACCTGAAAGCTGGCGTATTGGTCGAGCCCCTCCGGGGCCCGCAAGGAAGACGCTATCGTCTGCCCTGGATCGCGTTTACGGTGGTTAAACAGTTAAGCCAAAAGAGGCGGCTACCGTGGGCGAGCCTGACTTGGCTGGCGGGAGAACGGTGCCCGGATCACGTCAGCGTGACCCGAGTCGCATGCGAATGCAGTTGTCCCGGCCGCTGAAGTGTGACGTGATGGCAACCCCTCGACAATGCTGATTGCAAATAATGCGCCCGAAACACCGCATTTATTGCTAAAACGGTAAAATCAATCCCCTACCATTCGGCCAGCGGAACGCCCACACGCATCCATTCGCACGCGGCATCGGCGTGCTGAGTCCCCCCCTTTGAAACCCTTTGACCAGACACTTTGACCGTGACATCCTCCACTGACGACGCCGTCCCCGCAAAGTCAACTGCCCGCCGCCTCTGGAAACCGATCGCAGCCGGCCTGTTGATCGTGTTGGCGGGAACGCTGTTGCTGGCGCCGACGATCATCGCCAACACGTCCCTGCGGGACCGCCTGATCAATGCTGCAATCGCCAATCCAAAACTGGTCGCGTCGACTGACAATGCCTCCTTCGGATACTTCAGCCCGCTGGCCATCAACGGATTTCAATTGGGCCAGAACAACGGCGTGTTCCAATTACAGATCGAATCGATCAACGCGCAGCAATCTTGGTTGTCGCTGCTGATGTCGGACGGCGAATTGGGCCAGTTTACGTTTGAACATCCAAAGGTCGACATCGTGACCGGGATTGCAAACGATCCCGACGAATCCACGGCGGAGGAAACATCGCAGCACCAGGCCAAGCAAAAATCGTTGCCGCGGTTGGTGGCACAATTTGTTGACGCTTCCGTTCGCGTGCGCCAGATCAGCAGTGACGAGCCGCTGGTGAATCTTCACGACATCAATTTCATCGTACGGACTCAAGCCGGATCTGATGCGGATCGGGTGATTGTCGACCCGGTCACGATCCTCGATCACGAACCGTTGACGCCCCAATTGTGCAGCCAAGGATTGCACTTGGTCGCACCACTATTGGCAAACGTGGTCGACGTCACCGGAAATGTCTCGTTTCGCTTGGATCAATTCAGCATCCCGGTCGGCCCGATGGATCCTCAGCGACGCTCCGAATTGGTCGAAATCTCCGGTGCGGTCGGCCTGGACGGTGTGACAGTCGGCTTGAACAACCAGATCGTCGCCAAGTTAGTGCCGCTGCTTGAACGACTGGGAAAATTCGACCGCACGGTCTCCATGACTGTCAGTGAATTATCGGCGGTCGATTTCCAGGTGGCCCAGGGGCGCATTCACCATCAAGGATTGGTGATGCAGATGCCCCTACGCGGTTCAGCGTTGGAAATCAAATCCAGTGGCAGCGTCGGCGTCGACGACTCGATCGACGTGCAATTGGAAATCCAAGCTCCCGAGCACCTGCTGGGAAAATCTGCGATCTCCAAATTCCTAGCCTCCCAGTCGGTGCAAATTCAAGTCAGCGGAACCCTGCATGATCCCAAAATCAAACTCGACTCCAGCGGCGGTTGGACCGATCGGCTGCACGAGGTGCTCGCCGCCAGAGAACAAAGGAGCGACAGCCAGTCCACTGGTGATGGCTCTACTGCTGATCACCCGGCCGATGAAAACCCTGCAAGCGGAGATTTGTCGGGTGACCAGAGCGAGGATTCACAACTGGCTGGCGAATCGGCCGCCGGCCGTGAAATCACCGACTCGGTGCTGGGCATTGTCGAAGGCCTGTTGGAGGGATCCGGCGATGGTCAACACGCGACCAGCTTACGTGAACGTCTGCGCCGGCGACGCGAATCCAGCGAAGGGCGGCGCCGATTTCTGCCGCGCCGCGAGTCAAACGAAGCTATCGAGACGGGACCTGAAACGGAGATTTAAACTGCCGGTCCGGATCCGACCGCCGGGGATCGAGGCCGGTAAACGGCATCGCCAAAGCCTAGGATCGGAAAGAAAATGAACGCCAGAAACGACAACCCCAAACCGAATAACACGTCTTTGCCGAAATTCTCTGCCACTGCCAAAGACACCAAGATGTGAACCACTACGTTCACAAACGGAATGAAGTACAGCAGCAACCACCAGATCGGTTTCCCGGCGATCTCCAGCAGGATCACCATGTTGTAAATGGGAATCAGCGCCGCCCAGCCAGGTTTGCCCGCTTTTTCGAATGTCTTCCACAGGCCCGCGATGACAACCACCAGCAGCGCTAGCCAAACCAGCATGAACACCGCTCCCGCTATCCCGCCGGCCGCCGTGACCGCCGCATCTGGTTGTTGCCCCAACAGCATTTGAAAATTCATGACGTTCATCGCTCTTCACCTTAATTGTTTACGGTTCAACAGAATCGAACACCCCCATTAGAGTGCAATGCCGGTCGTCTCACCAGACAAGTGTGGAATCGTCCCTAAGCGCGACTCAATTCAACGTTTGAAGCCAGCGTTAAACGGCCTAATCAAGTCCAGTGGATCGGCACATGCACTGAATGCCATCTCTACGCCAACGGCGATCAATAGCTTTCGCTAACGCGTTTTGAAGTTGCGCTTTTATAGTAACCCGACGCGTCAGCGAGGGATTTAGCCGGTTGACGGGATCCCTCGCTGACGCGTCGGGTTACCAAAAACAAATACCCACGCAAAAACACAACTTCAAAACTAACGCGTCGGGCTACGAAAAAACCAATGCCTGACGCGAAAGTGCGACTTCAAAAAAATGTACGCAAAGCGGCCGCAGCTGATACATTGAAGGCTTGGTTGCCAATCGTTCATCGCGGCTAATCCACCCATGGCTTCTACGTCGTCTCTTGCTGTTGTCACACTGGTCATTGCACTGCAGATCGCTGGTGCTGCGCCGTCGCAGGGCGAAACGCCTGCGGATTCAGCGCCGGACGCTCGTGCAGCCACTGAGAACGTCGACCGTTTGATTCAGCAAGGCTGGGCTGATGAAGCGATTCAGCCGACGCCGCAGAGTGGTGATGCGGAATTTTGCCGCCGTGTCTGGTTGGATTTTGCTGGTGTGGCGCCGCCGGTTTGGCAACTGCGAACGTTTCTGCAAGACACGTCGCCGGACAAGCGTTGGCGATTGATCGATCAACTGTTGGCGTCCCCACGTTTCGCCACTCACATGGCCAATCGCTGGAATCAGACTCTGTTGCCTGAGGACGCGTTGGTCGGAGGCCAGGACAATGCCGCGGCACTGCATCGATGGCTGCGAAAGCAATTTCAGAGCAACACGCCCTATGATCACATCATCGGCGGATTCTTGACTGCCGGTGGGAAAAGTGACCGTGGTCCTGCGATCTTCTATACCTCGCGCAATCTGGATCCGGTGAAACTTGCCGCTTCGACGTCGCAATTGTTCATGGGCATCCAACTGCAATGTGCACAGTGCCACGACCATCCCTACGCTCGCTGGACCCAAGATGATTTCTGGTCCTTCGCCGCGTTCTTTGCGCAACTGGAACTCGATCAATCAAATCTATCCGGTGGCCAGTCGATCGAAGATCGTAGCGGCCGTGAGGTCACGTTCCCCGAGACGGAGCGTGTGATGTCACCGCGCTACCCTGGTGTGGCTGCGGCGCCGGAGCCTGATCCGACGGACTTTCGCCGCCGCCAGTTGACCATCTGGCTGGCTTCACGGAACAACCCGTACTTTGCCCGCGCCGCCGCCAATCGCGTGTGGTCTCATTTGTTCGGCCGGGGACTGGTTGAACCGGTCGATGCGATGGACAACGACAATCCGCCCAGTCACCCACAGTTGTTGGATTTCCTAGCGGACTATCTGATCGAGCAGCGATTCGATTTGCGATCACTGTATCAAATGCTTAGCCGCACCCAAGCGTACGGCCGTAGCAGTGCGGTTGGCGATCGTCCGCGCCCGCCGGCGGACCGATTCGCTGCGATGAACGTCAAAACACTTTCGGCTGAACAGTATTTTGACAGTCTGCGTCAGAACGTCCTGCTGGGCGGTTTGCCGCGTGATTCTGCGACGTCGACGGTGCCCGGCCGACCGCTACCGGACGAAATGATCCGCCAACAGTTTCTCGCTCGCATGCAGGCCCCCGACGCAGTTCCGACGGAATACCCGCACGGCGTGGTGCAAGTGCTAGGGATGATGAATGGGCCAGAGATGTTGGCAGCGACCGCCGAACAACGCAGTGGTTTGATCGGATCACTTCAAGCTCCGTTCCTGACCGATCATCAGCGCGTCGAGACATTGTTCTTAGCCTGTTTGTCTCGGGCGCCAACCGAGCAAGAATCGCAGCAATTCCTGGATTACCTGGCAGCCCCCAACGGCGATCGCTCCGCCGCATCGAAACAAAGCGATCTGGCATGGGTGCTGCTCAATACCGCGGAGTGTTTCGTATGTCCCTGAATCGATTCCCATTTGGCGCTGTGATGAGTCGTCGTCGCTGGATGCCGACCGCAGTGTCCATTGGCGGTGCGCTGGGGACCAGCGGCTGGTTGCCAAGGATTGCTGCCGCAGCCGATGTCGCCGCCAAACGCGACGGCCGTCATTGCATTCTGCTGTGGATGTCTGGAGGTCCCAGTCAGATCGACACGTTTGACATGAAACCGAATCATGCCAATGGCGGGTCATTCAGCGAGGTTGCCACCGCGGTGCCGGGAATCCGGTTCAGTGAGCACCTGCCGGGACTGGCCAAGCAAGCCGATCGACTGGCCATTCTGCGCGGGATGTCGACCAAAGAGGGCGACCACGAACGCGGCACCACCGTGATGCGCACCGGGCATCCTCTAGGCGGTCCGGTTCGCTATCCCGCCATCGGTTGCTCGCTTTCCAAATCGCTGCACAACTCCCGGTCACATCTGCCCAGCTATGTCACCGTTTCTCCCGGCCCGTTCGCCCGCCGCTCACTCAGTCCCGGGTTCCTGGGACCAAAATTCGCGGCGACCTCCGTCAACGGCGCTGCCCCGGGCGACCAAGCGACCTATGCACAGTTGCGTGTTGACCACCTGCGGCCACCTTCATCAATTGATCAGGAACGTGTCGCCCAGAGGTTGGCGATTTGGGAATCATTGCAGCAAAATTTCTTAAACACCCACCAGACTGAAAATGTGGTGGCTCACGACACCGTTTATCGATCAGCCATTGAGATGTCAGCCAGTGATGCCAATGACGCATTTGACCTGTCACAAGAACCCGATGTGGTCCGCCGCGCCTATGGCACCGGAACGTTTGGCCAGGGTTGTTTGTTGGCGCGGCGACTTGTTCAACGTGGCGTTCCGGTTGTCGAAGTCACGCTGGGAGATGGATTGGGCTGGGACACCCATACCGACAATTTTCAACGCGTTCGACAATTAAGTGAACAGCTTGACGCTGGCTGGTCCACGCTGATGACTGAATTGGCCGATCTTGGTCTATTGGAAAAAACAACCTTGATGATGGCCGGTGAATTCGGGCGAACGCCGGTGATCAATAGCAACGGTGGCCGAGACCATTTCCCACAAGCGTTCACTTGCGTGCTCGCCGGCGGTGGCATCGCCGGTGGTCAAGTCTATGGCCAGACCAGTGCCGACGGGATGGAAGTCACCGACGGCAAGATCGACCAGCAGGACTTGCTGTCGACGCTCTGCACTGCACTGGGCGTTGATCCGTCTAACGAAAACATCGCCGAAGGTGGACGCCCGATCGCGATCGCCGAAGGCAATGTCATCCGACAGGTCTTGCTGTGATTGATCACCGCCGCGTCCTCGCGGTGATGATCTTGGTCGGTGCGGCTATCGGATGCCAGCGTGACCACACACCGGTCGTGGTCACCCAGCCGCAACCGAAAACGCAACCGCCGCCGGAAACCACTCCCCCGGCGACCGCGGCCGATTCGTCGCCCGGCGACAGAGATGACTCGGAATCAATCAGTGACACTAACCCCGCTCGCGATACCGAACTAACGAACGCCCCTGAACGTGGCAGCGACTCTGAACGTGGCAGCGACTCAGAACCGGGCAGCGACCCTGAACCGGGCAGCGACTCAGAGCAACCGGACGATGATTTGGCGGAATCTGCGATCGCGAATCCGCTGCCGCCCTACCTGTTATGGTTTCCGACCTCGGGCGGGCCGTTGTTGGTTGGATTGGAGATTTGGATCGGCGAGGCGACGTTGCAAGACGCCTTTGACGCTCGAATTCAATCGATTCAACAGACGTTGCAATCGACCGACGCGACCTTGGGATGGAAACCATTGCTCCAGCGTGTTTCCGACGACGTGGCAACGTTTGGCCGAAACGCGTCGCGCGTTGCCGGGCAACAGCAGGGATTGATCAAACGCTATGACCGCAACCGCAACCAGATTGCCGAACCGGCGGAATTGCTGCGTTTCTTGTTTCGCGAGGTGAACTTTGCCAGCCAACTGCGGGTCTACGGGACGGACGCATTCAGTTGGTCCAACCGCGCGCATTCACCGTTGTTCAAAGCGTTGGACCGAAACAGCGATCAACGGCTTGATCAACAGGAAATCGCTGCTGCAGAAACGTCGCTGCTGGTGGACGTGGACAGAAACTTAGACGGCTGCTTGAGCCCTGACGAACTGGCTGAACTCTCGGATCGCTCGGACGATCCTTGGCAACGGCGGCGGTCGGATCGACATGGTGAGGTGGCGATGGATCTATCGGACTATGTCGACTGGTCCAACCTGTCGTACTCGATGGGCGGGATGCTCAAACACTCGCCGCTGATCGGTCCACGAAACCCGCTGCTCGCAATAGATGCCGACGACGATGGCAGGATCTCTGTCGACGAAGCCCGCACCATCCTGGACGTGTCTCCTGAGTTGACGCTTATCATTCGCTTCGATTCTCAGACCGGCGACGGGCCGACGGTGCGTGCCGAACTTGCGCCATCACTTGCCGAATCGGCAACCGTCCAAGAACACTTTGCAAATCGAATTCAGATTTCGACCGCCGCTGCACAGATTGACGTGATCGCACAAGATTCGCCTGGAATGAAAAACGAATCCTCGATCTGGTCCATTCAAGTACGCGGCCGCGCCGCGGAATCGCCAGATGCCGTGTTTGCCTGGTTGGATTTGAACCACGACCAGATGCTGTCCAGTCGTGAGATCCATTTGGCTGCCGGACGCTTGCAGCAGATCTCCCAGGCCGATGGATCACTGGGTGCGGATGCGATTCCCGAGGCGTTGTTGATTCAATTCGGTCGCGGCGAACCCGATCAAGACAACAGGCTGTTCCAGACCACACCGGTTCGAAAAGACTCCGATGACCGTCCTCGCTGGGCCATCGCAATGGACAGCAACCATGACGGGGACATCAGTCGCAACGAATTCGTTGGCCCGCTCAAGGCGTTCCAGCAATTAGACGTCAATGGCGATCACTTCTTAAGCAGCGACGAAATCGCACTCGCCACTCCTTAATTCCGCGCCCACCGTAGCTAGCGACCAGAAACCCGGTGCCATAGAATTGGAGCGAAAACCTACCTTGGGAGCGAACGGATGAGCCTGCTGACTGACCTAAAGAAATTTGCGCTTCGTGGCAACATGGTCGACCTGGCGATCGGATTCACCGTGGGGGCGGCGTTCACGACGGTCGTCAAGTCGCTCGTCAATGACATCATCATGCCGCCGATCGGTTGGCTGACGGGCAACGCCGATTTTTCAGATCTGTTCTGGATCTTGAATCTTCCCGATGGCACCACTGTGCCCGAGGGTGGATTCCCAACGTTAAAGGCGGCGCAAGAGGCGGGGGCGATCACGATCAACTATGGACAGTTTTTTAACAGTTGTTTATCGCTGCTGATCGTCGCTCTGGCGATGTTCTTTATCATCCGTGTGGTCAACCGAGTCGACGAACAATTGGACGAAGCCTTCGGATCCAAGCCCCCCGAAGGTGAACCGGCTGACAAAAAATGCGATTTCTGTCGCACCACGATCGCCTACCGCGCCACCCGCTGCCCCAACTGCACCTCCGAGTTGGAAGCCGCCCCACAGGCGACAAATTGATGCCAATCTTGCCATGCGATAACCGATTGCGATAGGCTCGTGCCGGTAGTGGGGCACTCACGTATTCTTGGTACTTCCGATGGCTGGTCAAGCACTTCTGACAGCGTTGTTGACTGCGTTGATGTACGCCCCGCCCATCTATGATCCGACTGCGGCGGTGGTCGATCGGTTGCGATCGGTCGGGATGGAATTGCAAGGCCGCGACCCTTGTGCGGGAACGGGGCTGTGCTGTGGCCTGTTGCCGGTCTACACCGTTGAAGACGTTCATTATGTGACGCTGCCAAATCGCGGGATACAACTCGCCGATCTTCGCGTGCTTTCGCAATTCCCCAACCTGCAACAAGTTCGTGCTGCTCGGGCTCTATCACTGATCCAGTATGAAACCGTCGCGGCAGCGGTTCCGGCAGAAGCCTGGATTTTCTGCCGTGTGCGCCACGGTGACGGTACATTGAAGCGTATCGCTCATCACCAAGGTCGGCCTTGGGTTCCTGATGAGGACACAAATGGTGACGGCGTGGTCAACGACGACGATCAGTTGAGATGAATCCATATAAGCCATCGAATCAAAACCTCGACACCGCGACCGACGCCCCTGTCGTGATCGCCCGCGGAGGGATCGTGTCGCTGTTTTGTTTGGCGATCGGGTCGTTCGGACTGCCGATCGGATTGGTGGTCGTGCTGACGTTTGGATGGTCGAACTACCAAGTCACCTACCGTGGGTTTGCATTTCCGTTGGGAATTTGTTTGTTGCTCGGCTCGGTCGGATTTCTGCTGATAGGATTTCTGCGAATACGGGCGAAATCCAGACGCCGCGCACTGGCGATGGCTCATCGATTCGAAGAATGAAAAACCTGGTCAGAGTAGGCAAGGAATCAATGTCTGGGCCGAACTGCTGCAAGAAACACGTCTAGAATGGACACTCGCGAACTACACCGGAAGAGGCGGCAAGCTGGACACCATTGTTGATCTTCAGAACGTCACAAAATCCTACGGCGACATCCAAGCGCTGCGCGATGTTTCGCTGCGTATTCCAACGGGTGTCACCGGACTGCTGGGGCCCAACGGATCGGGAAAGAGCACGCTGATCAAGGCGTTGTTGGGATTGCTACGAACACAAACCGGTAGCGGCCGGGTGCTGGATCATGCCTGGCCGCAACAATCACGAGCGATTCGAGATTCGATCGGTTACCTGCCCGAAGACGATTGTTACATCGCCGGATTGGAAGGCATCGAGTCGGTCACGCTGATGGCTCAGCTGTCCGGTTTACCGACCGGAGAAGCATTGCGTCGCAGCCACGAGATGATGGACTTTTGTGGTTTCGGAGAGGAACGTTATCGCGAGGTCGAGTCCTATTCCACAGGGATGCGACAGAAGCTGAAATTTGCGCAGACGTTGGTGCATGACCCGCCGCTGCTGATTTTGGATGAACCGACCACGGGTCTGGACCCCGATCAGCGTTTGTCGATGTTGCGTCGCATTCGAAATTTAGCAACACAGCATGGAAAATCAGTGATCTTGTCGACACATATTTTGCCGGATGTAAGAACGGTTTGTGATCACGTCGTGATCCTGGTCGCCGGCACGGTGCGGGTGATGGACACCCTGGAAAACCTAAGTCGCCCGGTCGAGCCGACAATGCACCTGTCGATCATGGGTGACCCACAAACGCTGATAGATCGAGTCTCGTCCGCCGGCCATAGCGTCCGTTGGAATGCCCAGACGGGAACGCTAACGGTCGGTGGCATCGCTCCCGACCAGACAGCCCAGTTGTGGAGTTGGGCCGCGGAAACCGAAACAGCCGTTCGTCGCTTGGAACCGGCAGTGAACTCGCTGGAACAGATCTTCATGGACGTCGCCGCGGGAAAGAAAACGTCGGGTAGCACGCAAGAGATTGCTGCGGGATTACACGCTGCAGGATTAGATCCAGAGGCCGATCGTGCCGGTCCATGATCTTGGCTATCGAACGTGGCGTGGTGAACGCGCCGCGCACTTTTTACGTCCGTTGGTGGTCGCGCGCGCCGGTATCGCACTGGTTTTCAAACGGCGTTGGCTGCGGATCATGCTGGTGCTGGCTTGGTTGCCGGTGTTGTTCCCAGCGTTCGGAATCTTTGCGTTTGAATACTCGTCGACCGAACCTGAACTGCAAGACATGATCGTCGGTCTGGTCAGCCGCCCCCTGCAACAACCCGAATTGGGCGCGTTGATCCGCAACGATCCGGAAGCAGCACGGCATCAGGTCTGGTCGACGTTGATCCTAATGTTTTTTCGCTATCCGCAATTGTTTGCAATGGTCGCTCTGATCGGATTGATCGCGCCGTTGTTGGTGTCGTATGACTTGCGCACCAAAGCCTACTTGATGTATTTTTCGCGACCACTGTCACCGACGCAGTACATCATCGGAAAATCAGCTGTGATCTGGTGTTTGCTCGGTATGGTGGTGACGCTGCCGGCGCTGTTGTTGTACGGTATGGGGGTCCTGCTATCGCCGGATCTATCGGTGGTGCAGCAGACTTGGGACATTCCGCTGCGAATTTTTGCCGCGTCATTTGTATTATTGATCCCGACAACGACGCTGGCGATTCTGTTTTCATCACTGACTGCCGAGAGCCGGTATGCGACGTTTTGTTGGTTTGCGACCTGGGCATTGGGATTTGTCGCCTATCAAATCCTGACCTTTTCGCCCGCCGCAATGTCAGGCGATCGGCCGCGCCGTCGCCGCGGCCCGGTGGACTGGGAAGCAATGGGGGTCGATTTGGACCGCTGGCGATTGCTGTCCCCGTATCACACGTTGGGCAAGGTCCAGGCCTGGATCTTCGGGCTGGACACCACTTCGGCGAGCGTGATCCCCTGTGTCGTGCTGTTGGTCGCCATCACCGTTGTCGGTTTCTGGATTGTGCGCCGGCGTATCCTGGCGAGGTTAAGTGTTTGAACGATGATTGAATTGCAACACTTGACCAAGATGTATGGAAACGTGGTCGGTTTGAATGACATCAATGTCACCTTGGATTCGGCAGCCTACGGACTGATCGGCCCCAACGGATCGGGTAAAACCACGCTGATCAACTTGTTGATCGGTCATTTCCGGCCGACCATCGGCAGCGTCACCGTGTTTGGCAAAACACCGACCCGCAACCGCGAAATCCTGCGACGGATCGGCCTGTGCCCGGCGTCTGATGTGTTGTACCCCAATGTTTCAGCGTTGGAATGGGTGCGCTATCAAGTCAGGTTGCATGGCATCGATCGACACCAATGTGGCAAATTGGCCGAAGCCGCGCTGGAGATCGTTGGCATGACCGAGGCGATGGGCCGACCGATGGGAACCTATTCGCTGGGGATGCGGCAACGAACCAAGCTGGCTCAGGCGATTGCACATCAACCGGACCTGCTGATTTTGGATGAACCTTACAACGGGTTGGATCCGGTGGGACGATCGGAGATGACTACCATTCTAAAATCGTGGGCATCCGAAGGACGCGGACTGTTGTTTGCCAGTCACGTGCTGCAGGAAATCGAGGCGGTCACATCATCCTTTTTATTGATCCACGGCGGGCGGCTGTTGGCATCTGGGACGGCAAACGAAATTGAATCGATTTTGGCCGACACGCCGCAGGATGTCGTGGTGCTGGGGGCCGATGCCAGTCGATTGGTTCAGCGATTGGCCGACGCGCCTTGGGTCAATTCGTTGTCCCTGACTAATCAGCGCACCCAGTTGAACGTTTCGCTAAGTGATACCGCTGAGTTCTATCGTTTGATCCCACAGTGGATCAGTGACGATCAGTTGAGTATCGACCGATTGAAAACCTCCAATGGAAATTTGGAAGCGTTGTTCGAATCATTGTTGCGGCATCATCGGGGGGAGACGCCATGAATGCATGGAGTTTGCCGTTTGATGTGATGCGTTTCGAACTGCGTCGATCGATGACGCTTGGCCGGCTGGCACTGTGGTTCCTGTTGGTCGCGTTCCCGGTCGCCATCATCGCAACGATCAGTTCGATCGCCAGAATCAACTTGGGCGCCGAGTTCAATGCTCAGGAATTGGTCGAACCGTTTGGCATGACGCTGTATTTTCTGGTCCCCGAAGTCACCTGTTTGTTGGGGCTATTGCTGTGGGCAACGCCAGCGATCAGTAGTGAGATCGAAGGCCAAACATGGGTCTACTTGACCATGCGTTCTGCGGGCCGCAGCACGGTTCTGCTGGGCAAATACATGACCGCTGTTGTCTGGACACTTTCGGCGGCACTTGTCTCGGTCGGGATCAGCGCGCTGATCATCGGCCCCGAGGTTTCTTTTCGACTGTGGTGGGTGCTATCGGTCTTGTCGGTGCTGTCATGTGTCGTGCATGCCGCATTGTACGTGTTGATCGGCGCGGTGTTTTACCGCCGCACGATGGTCGCGGCGGTCGTCTACACGATGGTCGTGGAGTATGGCATGTCGTTTGTTCCAGCACTGGTCAACAAGTTGACGGTCAATTACAGATTACGTGGATTGTTGGCCGACTGGATGGGCTGGGAAGACGCTCGCAGTCAAGCCGAAAACATCTTCGGCAGTGAATCGGCAACGACCCATGTCTCGATGCTGGCGGTGATGGCACTGACGCTGATCACACTGGCATTGTGGCGCGTCGGAAGAACGGAGTATCCGACGCAGCAAGAAGGATAGAGCCGGCAGCCGCCCCTTGGCCCCGATCGAACATTCTGACGGGAGTTCAATGCACTTGCGTTTACCTGGTTCTGTCGTCGAAACAATCAGGACGTCTGAACCCTGGCGGGATCAGCTACGACAATGGCATTCCCCACTAACGACGCCCGCTACAGGTCAGCGCTGAATTGAATCGATTGTGTGGGCAAAATTGCATCGCTTTGGATCGTGATCTGCTTGAGATCTTGCGCGGTGACGTCGCTGATCGAGCAAACGGCGCTTTGGCCAGGAAGCAAGCCTTTTAGGGACGTTGCCGATCGCTTATTGCCAGCTGCGAAAAAAGCATCGCGGTAGAGGGGAGCCACCCCTTCATTGGTGACATTCAGTCGCAGTTCGTCATTTTTGACGGCGGCTTCGGTGACTCGAAAGCGATATCCGGTTGCCATGCCGGCGGATGTGATGCGGTCCACGGTGCTGTGCCGTGACTGGTCGTTTCCGATCATGTAAGTGATGTGAAACTGTTTCGCGGCTTCCTCGAATGAGACACCATTGGGGCCGTCTTTGGCGAGCGCGTTTTTTTGGTCGTTCCTGTTGTAGTAGCTGAACTCACCGCCACCGGGTTGTCGTTTCCAGCGGGTTGCCCCCAAGGTTTTCCAGTTCATCGCGTTTACCTTGGGGTGTGATTTGCACAGGAACGAATCGTCGAACACACCAAAATTTAGTGCCAGCAGTTCAGGGTTTTCTTCCAACGGCGTGTAGTCGTTATCCGCGGCATCGACGCTGATCGACCAAGGTAGCTGGGTGAACTGTTTGTCCATATGCTTCAGGAATTTGGCCTGATAGTCTTTCGACGGAAACGTCTTGCCGATCTCGCGAGGTCCGTCGTAGATGTGGAACTCGGCCCAAAGACCAAATCCCGTTTGTAGGAATGCGATGCGCGGATCGTTGTCGTACCGCTTGGCAAATTTGGTGTAGAAATCAAGCGTGAAGTCTTGCAACGCTTGGTTGCTCCAATCGCAGAAGTGTGTCGTTTTGCGTTCGCTGGTACCAATCGTCTCCTCGTAGTCCGACCGAGCGCGGATGAATTCGGGGACCGTGGTCGGTTTGCCGACGTAACAGAAATAGAAACGCAAAACAGCTTGGTGGTTGCGTTCGGCGATCTCGTCCAGCATTTGATCGATCTTGGTGTAGTCGTAGGTTGCATCGGGGCCGACGACATCGTTGTAGCCGCAGTATCGATATTCCAGTGTGATTGCATCGGGGTGCTTGCCGGCGTTGACATTGTCGGACCACAAGACGATTCCGGTCATCGGCTGGACCCGCGTGATCGATGACTTTAGCGGAACTCCGCGGGCCCCTTGTGCCCTTGTGGAACCAGCCTGAGAGACAGCGAGGCATACAATCAAAATGGTTGGTGGGAATCGCATGGTTCGCAATCTCGTATCGATTTCAAAAACTTCAAGTGCCTGTTCGTGTCCGCGGACCACCGGTCAGGGCTGCAATTTCAGCGGCCACGACCACGGCCGAAAAAGAAGCGGGCAAAGTACATGGCTTGGACGATCGCGCCGAGAGCGCCGACGACGTAGGTCATCGCTGCCCAGAACAATGATTTTCTTGCGCCAGCGTATTGATCACCGGTGGCGATACCAACTTGCTCTAACCACTTCAATGCGCGACGACTGGCATTAAACTCGACCGGCAAGGTGATCAAACTAAACAAGGCCGGCATCCCTAGCCCCAGCAGGCACAATAGCGCGGTCCCTCGATTGCCGGCGAGTTGAAAGACCGTTGCGCCACCGAACGCCAGTACCGGCAGTGCGATGTTACTGAGTTTCAACAGTGGCACCATTTTTGAGCGAGCTGTCATCATGGGATAGCCAGTGGCGTCTTGAACGGCGTGTCCGCACTCATGTGTTGCCACTGCCACCGCCGCCACATTGCGTTCCTGAAAAACAACCTGGCTTAGATTGATCGTTTTATTGCCGGGGTCGTAGTGATCCGTCAATTGACCGGGTGTGGAGATGACCTGGACATCGGTGATACCGTGATCACGCAGCATTTGTTCTGCGGCCTGGCGCCCCGATATCGGCATCGGGTCACGCGAGAATCGTACGAACCGCTTTCGCATTTGCGATGACACCATTTGGCTGATCATGGGGATGCCAAACAACAGCAGCAGAAACAACGGATCAGACATGAATGGATTCTTCCGAGAGGTGACACAACAGCAACGGCGGCCTGAATTTATAACGCCCAAGGGACGAGAAGCGGACCGCCAGAGTCAAAATCCCAGACGCCATGCTCACGCAACTGGGGGGCATCGCTGCTGAGACAGCGGGTTATTGCTCGCAGCTCGCGAGTCTCAATTTGGGAATCGCTCGAATTTCCAGAGTTTGATCAAGTCGCCGTCAAACCCAACGTTTCCAGACCGGTTGCGATCGGCAGCTTTGCCGGCGCGTTTTGAAGCCAGCGTTAAACAGCCTTTTCAACTCAAATGACTCAGCAAATTACCGCTTCGATCTCTTTACTCTCCCGCCGGGAGGTCGTCCAGCTTCGCGTGCCAACCAGTGGGAGAGTCGCATGCACTCAATCCC
>NZ_JAMYFE010000045.1 GCF_024129865.1 Stieleria tagensis
GTTTAGCGCAACTTCAAAACTGACGCGTCGGGTTACCAAGAACCAATGCCCCATGCAAAATTGCAACGTCAAAGCGCAGGGGAGCATGAATTTCTAACCTGCATGACGTCCAATCTGACCGTGGCCTGATTCAATCGGACAGCATCTGACGATAGGCGTTCTGCAGATAGTCCAGCGGGTAAACGCAAAAAGAATGTTCACGACTGTTCCAAATCGCAGCGTCACGCAAGCGGCGATCCAAACGTGATCGATCCGCGTCAAGCTGCTGCTGAATCGGACTCAACTCGGCAGACAACTGCGCATTGAGCTGTGTGATTTCTTGGTGCCAGTCACTGCGCTGACCATGCGGCGGAATCGAGTCAAGCAACCGTTGTTTTTGAGAAAGCAACCGCTGTGACAGCAATCCTGAATCGGTGAACCGTTCGGGTTGGTATTGAAGATCCCGGAAGTTCCGCTGTAGATCTGCTTGCTGTTGCTTGATCTGTTCCATGGGCATGGTTTCGTGCCCGGGCAACAATACCGTCGCCGACATCACCATAAAATCCGGTGGATCCACTGCAAAGAAGGACCGGCTAATCAAATCACCCAACTGATCGTACTTGCCACCGCCGATGCCATGCAGAAACAGATCGCTCAACACCAACCGCGCATACATGGTGGTCACCAAAGCTCGGCTGCGGAGTTTGAATTCGGGGCTGGCCAGAGCGCCAAATGCATCGCCGGCCGACGGGGAATCAACCGCCGAGAGTTTACGATGCCGCTGACCGCGATCGGAGATTTCCATCACTGAACCGGCGTCTGAGATCCGCACCCAAACGCTTTGCCGCTGGGGCGACTGATTCCCATAAACCCAAAACGGCGCTTCGTACCAATCACCATCACGGGCCAAATTGGGCACCGGATGAGCGGTACTGCGGATGCCGTGGGCGCGACGAAACAGTTCGGCAGATCCGTTGTAGCATTCGTGAAAGCGAGGCAGATCACGCAAAATCATCATTGCGAACGACGCAAATGCTTCGCCACGACAGACAACACTCTGCGGAATTTCCAGCGTTTGCAGCCCCAGATCCGCCTCCAACCGGTGGCGGGCTTGGGCCAGTGCGCAGCCGGCATAGCCGCATCGCTGGATCGCTTCACGGGCGTGTTGCCACAATGGACCGACCATCGGATTGTCGATCAAACCAGCGATCTGGTTCCTCACTGAGCGATCGAAAGAGTCAAACAGTTCGCGATCGTGAATCAACGCCTGTTCGTACGGCACCCCGGCGCCGCGACTGTCGTAGGGTACGGCGCGAAACCCCAATTCACCATCAATTTGTTCAGCATCCATTTGCTCACCGTCGGATAACCGATGGGGAACCCGCACGCTGCTCGGCCCGGCGACGTCGCTATCGACGACCAAATTGATCGCAATGGAATTCGTGATGCTGCCGATTCGATCGAGTGCAAAATTTTTGAACCAGACCCCGGGATGGAATAGCGTGGGCTGATGACCGGCCATCACAATGGGCTGTCCAGTCGCCGGCGTAAAATCGACGTCGCGATAGGCCGACGTGTATCGTCTTGCGTCTCGCAGCAATTGCTGCCGAGCCGGCGCTCGCAGCGAAGCGATCTCGGCACCGTAGTTGGACGCGCGACCAACATTCTGCGCAATCAATTGCTCCGCAGCACCCAGCGCCGGTTCAATCAGACACTCGCCGTGAAGGCGCGGTGCCCGATAGTCCTGGAAGGCTGGCGGAGCGCCGACGCTCGGAGGAGAAGACTGATCACGGGTCATCGCTGTCATTCAACCGGCGTCGTGGGAACAGACTGAATCGCCGCTGGTGGCGTGAGTGACGTGCCGCCCCAGAGCGCACAATCGTGAGATCTCCGCGTCGATGACTTGGTTGTAGTGTTTCAGTCGTGTCTCGGCGTGATCGAGCGCGCCACCGAAGGAGCGTTCCAGATCTAGATAGATCAACGGCACCGCCATCTCAACCACCCGCAATCCCGACGCCGCCGCCTGGACCCACAGTTGCAACGGCATGGCATAGCCGGTGTCGGTGATCTCGAACTGCGCGAGTGCCTCGGCGCGGTACGCTTTAAACCCACAAAACGAATCTGTTAACTCCAAACCTAGACGGCGATTCAGATCGGCGGTGATCCGACGATTGATAAACATCCGCTCTTCTGGCGGTGCGTCGTCGCCTTCGAAGTGATGAAGGTAGCGACTGCCTGAAACGATGTCGGCCGAACGGGCCATGTCGATGAACGCGGGAATCCGTTTCGGTTGGTGCTGGCCATCGCAATCGAGCGTGACCACGCCCGCAAATCCATTTTGCCGCGTATAGTCGAACGCAGTTTGCAGCGCCGCTCCGTAGCCACGGTTCTTCGCATGCCGAATGACTTGCACATCGCTGCGGGCCGCCAATCGTTCAGCGGTCCCATCGGTGGATCCGTCGTCGACGACTAACACGTGGTCGGCATACTGGACCACTTTGTCCAGAATCTCGTCGACATAGTCCACTTCGTTGTAAACCGGTAGAGCGGCAAGCCATGTTTCGCGTTCTGACATCTCGTCTCCTAACACTTCATTCGATCTAAGGAAGCAGCACGGGGCCGTCGTGACCGCTTGTTGACAGAGTCTACCCGCCAAGCGATCGGGTCTTACAGCAATCTCTCGTTGGACGGCACCGTCGGGGCGGCCACACCGGCACCAAGCGTGAACGAATTGCGACAAAGCCATTCGTTTGCGGTTGGATCTGGTTGGGGCTTGGGACCAGATGCAAAAGCTGCGCCACAACGCCAAATTCCCGGTACATCGCCCCTCACAGGCTGCACTCTGACAGGATACCGAAGCATCAAGTCTATTCCGCAACCACTTGAATGGGGTCCGATTCGCAGCGACTCGGCCAGATTGACAGTCCGGGTAACGCACTGGCAATCTGATCCGCCAAAATCTCCATCGCGAAACGTTCGCTGTGATAGTGCCCCAGCAATCCTAGGACCATCCCCAACGATTCGGCTTCCAAACAGTTGTGAAAGGTTGCCTCGCCGGTGATCAGTAGTTCGCAACCATGGCGATCGGCGGCGGCGACAAACGATCCGCCACTGCCACAGGCGAATCCGATTTTGGTGACCAATTTGTGCAGCGGGCCGACGGCACGCAGCGGAACGCTGGAACCGACATGCCGGTGGCACTGGCGAATCACGTCTACCGCAGCAGTCGCGACCGGTAGCGATCCAAAACGGCCACTGCCCAGTCGGTTGCCGGAAAGCTCGGTGGCGGTGACATCAGGATCAAGCAACGGACGGATTGCCGTCAGTCCTAGTGATTCGGCCCACTGTTGATTGATTCCGCTAGCCGCCGAATCAAATGCGGTGTGGGCGCTATAGACAGCGATTCCGGCACCGGCCAACCGCCACAACATCCGCCCGGTAACACTGTCGCAGTTGATTCGAGCAAGCGGTCGGAACGGAAGCGGGTGATGGGCAACGATCAGGCCTGCGCGTTGCTCGATTGCTTCGTCGACGACCGCGGGCGTGATCGTCAGGCAGGTCATCACACGATCGACCAGCTGAGATCGATCGCCTAGCAGCAACCCGACATTGTCCCATGACTCTGCCAGCGCCAACGGTGCAAGCTGGGCGAGCGTTTGGCAGAGCGCATCAAGGGAAACGGTCATCGGCCTTAACGCGGAGCGATCATACAGATCATTCGTCGACCATGCTGTTGCGGAGCGGTTTCGACTTTGCCGACTTCGTCTAGCAATTCGATCACTTGCTGCATGACCTTTCGCCCCTCTTCGATGTGAGCCATTTCACGGCCACGAAACAGGACGCTGACCTGAACTTTATCCTTGTGTTCCAAGAACTTTTCGGCCCGACGGATCTTGGTGCGAATGTCTTCGTCACCCGTCTTGGGGCGCAACCGAATCTCTTTTGTCTTGGTGTGACTTTGATTTCGATTGGTTTTTTTGTTCTTGTCGTATTTGTATTTGCCGTAATCCATGATTCGGCAAACCGGTGGTCGCTCATTCGGGGCGACTTCGACCAAGTCTAACCCGACATCACGCGCCCGTTCCAAGGCGTCTTCTGTCGAGATGACTCCGAGCTGCTCGCCGGTTTCGCTAACAACGCGAATAGGCGAGATACGGATATTGGTGTTAATGCGAACAGTGTCGCGGTTTTCTGGTTGATGGTTTCTTCGTGCCAACGCCACTAAAAAATACTTCTCCTGCCGGTGGGCATTCCGGACATCGATTGAAAAAAGGTTCCGTGGGGGGAATTCGAAATCAAACACGATTCCGACACTCTGCCCGCGGGGCGCCCCATCTTGCTTGAACGGCCAAGCGATTTGGTGCGCATCGTCTAGTTCACCGAAGTGAAACTAACCCAGAATAGCGGAAAATTCGCCGCCGCTGTAATTCTCGGTTGGCGCAGTATCGAACGCTGGCTCGGCGAGCGTCAACACTGAATCGGGTCGAAACACCTAGATTTCGCCTAACAGTCAAAAAACGACTCGTCTAGCGTCACTTGCTGCCCCATCGTCTCCACACAATCGCCCAAAAAGAGCTGTTTTCGCCGCCGGGTTTCGACTTGGCCGTTGACCGATACCTGACCGTCCTGAATCCAGATCTTGGCTTGACCACCGGTTCCCACCAGTCCGGCGCGTTTGAGCACATCGTCCAGCCGCATCATCCGCGGTGCTTCGCCGCCAGTCTCGGCCGGTGAATCTGTCTCGGCGGGACGTTCAGGCGGCGTGGTCGGATTTTCTGGTTCAGCGGGTTCCAAGATCGATGCCTATTGCGAGTGCGGTTGTTACCGCCAAGCCTAGCCGATCGTCGGTCAATTGAAAGTCACACAGCATTAGGCGGCTTGGCGGTCATCGTCGCCTAAATCGAGAATCGCCGCGCGGTCGCGTCGCAATTGACGAATCGTTGCGGTCTGCTGATGGATCTCGTCCTGTAGTTCTCGGATCGTCGACTGGGCCCGTTCGTTGGCCTCCAAACTGGCTTCGTGCTCACTGCTGACACGTCGCAGGTGAGTGATCAAATCCGCGGTTTTGGACTCCAGCAACTCGTTGTCGGACCGCAATTGTGGCAATTCGATCAATTGCAATTCCACCTTTTCGCTCAGCGTCGCTAGGCGTGTTTCTAATTCCTGATTGGTTTCCGCCAGTGTGTCGCACATCTCGTTGGATTTAGACAACCGCTGTTGTGTGACGGCAAGTTGTTGGCTGGTGGCGTCCAGATCTGCAACCTGGTCGCGCACCCGCAGCAATTCCTCACGCTGTTCAGCAAAGGCGCGGGTTTGCAGGTCGCTTTGGACCTTTAATTCGCCGACGTCTCGGCTGCGCAGATGCAATTGTTTCTCCAGATCCGCAACCGAACCGAACCGCAATTTCAAATCTGCCATCTCGTCTTCGCGCTGCTGCAATTCGATGGCCAGACGATCGGCATGCTGCTGTGCCTGATCCAACAGCTCTTGTCGGGCGGCGTGATCACCGCTCAAGGCATCATAGCGGTTTCGCAGAGCGGCAAGTTCACGCTCGTCCTCTCGCAGCGATTCAATTTCACAATCTTGATCGTTCAAACTCGCTCGCAAACCGGCTTCGGTTCGCTGTCGCTCGGACAGCTGCTGGGCCAGTGATTCGTTTTCTTGTTGCAGCACCGTGACAGAGTCACTGATCAGGGTCAGCTCGGCGATCGTGGCGTCACGCCAGCTGATTTCCAATTCGATGGCATCGATCGTCGATCGGCTCGATTCCAATTCCTGGTTCAACGCGACCACTTGCGTTTCCGCGTCGGCCAGTGCTTCGCAGCGCTGGGTCAGCGCACTGATCTCTTCATCTCGATCACGCACCTGCGAGGTCAACTGTTCCAGGGCCTCGGCGTTGGCCTGCAAATCGTCGCTGAGGGATTGCTTTTCCGCTTCCAGCTGTTCGATGATCTCCAATCGCTGATTCAATTCATCGATGGTCTGGTCACTGTCGGTCAACTGAGCCGTCAATTGTTCGATCGTGTCCAAACTTTCCTCGACGCGTTGAATCAGCGCCGCCGTTTCGTCTTGCAGCGGGTCGATCACTTCGCAGCGTTGGGAAAGATCTGCGATTCGAGTTGTTTTCTCACTCAGTTTGGCTTCCAGATCCGAGCGAATTGTGCGTTCCAAATCGGCCTGTTCGTGGGCCGATTCCAAATCCAATTGTTGTTGCTGGAGTTCTTCTTGCAGTTGTTCGATCTGTTCCAGCTCGGTCGTTTGCAAGCCGATTTTTTCTCGCAGCGATTCGATCAGACGATCGCGGTCGATCAATTCCTCGCTCAACGAACGGATCTGTTTTTCCAGCGTGTCCAGTTCGTCGCGGACCGTCGCATCATCATGGGTTTGCCGCTCGAGCTCGGCGATGCGTATCTGTTTTTCTTCAATCAGATCCGCCAAGCGTTCATTTTGATCGGCCGTTCGCTCGGCTTGATCGAGTGCTCCAGCGAGTTGCTGTTGCATGGTTTCGACGCTGCACAGCACCGACGTGTATTTACGCTGTGCTTCATCGCGTTGATGTTGCACACCGTCAAGCATCTGCAACTCCTCTTCGAGTTCTTCGACACGGTTTTGACGTTGCTGAAACGAATCGTTCAGATCATCCAATTGTGTTTGTAGGGTTTCGATCGTGCCGCCACGGGCCTCGACCAACGCTTGCGCGGCGGTCAATTCCGTTTGCACGCCTTCCAATTCTTGCTGCAATTGATCCGAACTCGCTTGACGCGTCTCGAGTTCAGACTGCAGCTGTTCGATTTGCAATTGGTGTTTTTCATCGGCGGTCGAATCCGAGTCGACCGACTGGTCCGCGACCTGTTCGGTGAGTGTTTGGATCTGCTGCCCCAACGATTGAATCTCGGATGCTTGCGCCTCGTTGGTCGTGGTCAACGATTGAATGATGTCCGCCTGTCGAGCAAGCTCGGCCTCGGATTCATTGGCTGCGTCTTCCTTGCACTCAAGCTGCTCTTGGGCGGCGGTCTTTTCGGCCAGCAACTGTTCGACGCGCAGCGACGCGGCGTCCAATTCTTGCTGTAGCGACAGTCCCTGCTGGTGAGCCTGCTGCAATTCCTCTTGCAGGGCCGCAGTGTCCACTTGCTGCGCGGTGTCGTCTTGAGAAGCGTCATGTTGGACCGACTCGTCGAGCGCCGATTGCAATTGTTCTTGTTGTTCACGCAGCGAAGCCATTTCTTCGTAGGCACGCTGCAAATCACCGCCTTGTTCCTCAAGTGCCTGTGTCAACGATCGGACTTCGTCGTCTTGATCGGTCGATGCACCACCAGCGGCGGCAAGTTGGTCTTCGAGCTCTTTGATTCTGGCTTCATCGCCACTGGAATCGCGGTACCACAGCAG
The DNA here is from genome assembly GCF_024129865.1 of Stieleria tagensis. Lineage (GTDB taxonomy): Bacteria > Planctomycetota > Planctomycetia > Pirellulales > Pirellulaceae > Stieleria > Stieleria tagensis. The sequence continues at coordinate 7,366 of NZ_JAMYFE010000045.1, forward strand.
ATTCCCAATCGCTAAACCGGCCGCAACGAACGCGAAAAACGAGATGACCGGTATTCCAAATACAATATTACTCATCAGTCGGATCCGTCCTGCGTCGATTGCCAACCGCCTGCCGGATCAACAATCGAGAAACACGATTGGGTGGCAGGCTGCTGGGATGATGCTGTGAAAGTGGTTTCCCGTCCATGGAAACCGGGTGCGGTGTAATGACACCATCATGGGGCTATATCACAGCAGAGCAGTGCGCGTCGAGCCGAATAATTTCGGGCCGCTTCGAATTTCGACGACCAATTGTTGGAGTTCAACCTTCAGATTGCCCAGCACGGACTGTCGCTGGTGGATTGGGGCGGACACGCTGAAGCGTGAACTCCAACGGTGGATGGCGCCGTCCGCCGCTGGGAGTTTGCCGGTCGTAGTGGTACGGCGTTCACATCTCGGTCTGCTTGTGCAGTCGACGGATTCGTCCGATTGAATCAGTGGATACCGTGATACCGTGACCACTGGCCCTGTTTTGATGCGATTTCTATGCCCACTGCAAATCAATCGATTCCAAACCGATGCCTTCGGACAGGGATTCGCTGCGCTGGCCCAGCGGCGGCATGGCTGATCGCTGGATTGCTCTGGGCCGTCACCCTGTCCTCACCGGCCTTGGCCGACCAGCCGGGACGCAAATCACTGGCCGATAAACATGGGCCGGCAGGAATCATGGGCGACCACTTGCACCACAAAGGCGAGTGGATGGTCGAGTACAAGTACATGAACATGTACATGGAAGACAATCGGGTAGGCGAAGACACGGTCAGTGACTCCCAGGCGATCGCCTACGGTGCGACCAGCAACCCGGTCACCAATCGCGGCGCCACCCCAACGCAGATGACCATGGAAATGCACATGGCGCACATCATGTACGGATTGAATGATGATGTGACGCTGTACACGATGCTGATGCTGCCTAGTTTGACGATGGACCACATTCGTGGGCCGATGAATCCCGCCGGCGCTGGGACGGAATTCACGACGCACAATAGCGGTTTCGGTGACACCACCCTGGGTGCGTTACTGCGGCTGTACAGCACCGAACGCTGCGACTGGATTTTGAACTTGGGTGGTTCCATTCCAACCGGGGACATTTTCCGCACCAGTGACGCGCCGACCGGCGGCATGGTGTCTCAACCCTTGCCCTACCCGATGCGTTTGGGAAGCGGCACCTTCAATGCTCGTCCGGGATTGACGGTCAAATACTTTGCCAACCACTGGAGCTGGGGTGGTCAGGTTCAGACCGACTTGCCGATGGGCAAGAATTATCGCGATTATCGACTCGGTGCCGAACTTCGCTTGAATTCCTGGACCCAGTACCTGATCAACGACTACGTGGCCCTGTCGTGGCGTGGCGAACACATCTGGCGTGACAACATCGACGGCGCCGACCCGCAAACGCCCGATGCAATGATCAGCACCAATGTCGAAAGTTTCCGCGGCGGATACTGGTACAACATGGGCTTCGGCACCCAGATTCTCTGGAAAAGCAACTATTTCAACGCCGAAATCGTGCCGACGCTGGGACAGGATTTGGACGGGATTCAGTTAGAGACGGACTACTCGATCATTGCCAGTTGGTCGCGGGCGTTTTAGAGTGACGGTGTTTCTACACTCACTTTTCGCTCAGCCATGTCGCGTTCCTTTCCTCCGCCCGGATTCTACATCGGTGATCTGCTGGTAGATCCACCGATCTTGCAAGCGCCCATGGCTGGGTTCACCAATGCGGCGTTCCGCCAAATGGTGCGTGAATACGGCGGCGTCGGCCTGATTGCGACGGAGATGGTCAACGCCCGTGGCTTCGTCTGGATGGACAAGAACGTCGCCGAACATCCCGAACGGTTGTGGGGCGTTGCCGAAGAGGCGCGTCCGCTGGCCGTCCAAATCTGGGACAATGACCCGACAACGATGGCGACTGTCGGCCGCCGGTTGGTCCAGGAATACCAGGTCAGCGTGGTCGACATCAATTTCGGCTGCCCCGTCCGCCGGGTGACCGAGAAAGCCCACAGCGGTAGCTACTTGCTGAACAACCCCGGCCGAATGTTCGAGATCATCTCGGGACTCGTCCAGGCCTGTGCCCCGACACCGGTCACCGCCAAGATTCGTCTAGGGTGCAACCCGGATTCGATCAATTGCAACGAAATCGCACGGGTCGTGGAGGAGGCCGGTGCAGCAGCATTGACGGTTCACGGCCGCACCGCCAAAGACATGTTTCGAGGCCGCGCCGATTGGGATCGTATCAGCGAGATCAAATCCCATTTGAAATCGATCCCTTTGATCGGCAATGGCGATTTAGACACTGCCGAAAAAGTCGTTCATGCCTTCCAAAACTACGACGTCGACGGGGTGATGATTGCTCGCGCCTGCTTGGGACGGCCGTGGTTGTTTGCCCAGTCCGCCGCAGCTCTCCGCGGCGAACCCATCCCCCCGGAACCGACACTCCCCGAACAACGTCAATGCATGATGCACCACTATGAATTGGTCAAGGAACGTTTCGGCGAAGAAAAAGGCACGATCCTGATGCGGAAGTTCGCCTGCTGTTATGCACAAGGCAAATACGGAGCAAGACATTTTCGCACGCACGTCGCATCCGTCTCCAGCGCTGCCGAATTTTACCGTGTCGTCGAGGAGTATTTCCCGATGAAAACCAAGGAAGAAATTCGAGCCGAAGCGGAAGCCGAAAGCGTCAATTCCACAAACTAGCCGTCTAGTCATGCCGTATTCCCACCATCCATCTCGACCGTTTATCGCGCTAATGATGTGTGTCTGCTGTTGCGGACACACAGCGATCGCTCAACAAGATAAACCTGCAGATCAAGATCCTGTTGCCGCTGCCGACGATGCTGCCGACGATGTTGCCGACGACGCGCCAGCCCCCGACCCGCTGACCGAGCAGGCGATCGAGGCACTTGCGCCGCTGCTGGATCAAATCGTCACCGCAAAATCGTCACGTTCCACAGTGGAACTGTCGGTCGACACGGTGGTCGATGGCGCCGTCATCAGCAGCCAAACGTCGATCTATCAAATCGCTTCGACCGCACCCGGTTCATTCACGATCTATCTGAAAGAGGATGCACGACGGACTCGGATTTACTGTGACGGCAAGACCGCCACGATCGCGCTTTCGACCACCGCCTACACGACCCTGGATGCTCCGATTCCGATGCAACGCGCGGTGTTCGAATTGCCGGTCCCGATGGGCGCCTATCCAGAACCCGTGCTTGCACTGACGCTGGCCGGTGTGGATCCCAAACTGACGTTGACCACTGGAATGAAATCCGTACGGTTGGTCGACCGTGAAAAATTTCGCGGGGAAACACCGGCGGTTCACTTCACCGCCGTGCAAGACGATGACGTCAAATGGGACCTGTGGATGACCCAAGACAAAGTCCCGCAACCGTTGCGACTCTTGGTTGACCTGTCGGACATGTTGCGTGCCAACGGCGGATTGGATTTGCCAGCCGGCTACCGATACTTGTTACGATTCGATTTTAAATCTTGGCGTATCAATCAAGAAAACGATCCATCGCTGTACCAATACAAACTTGTGGAAGGTGCCGAAAAATTCGATTCAATCGCCGACTTTCACAACGCCCAGCAACAGCCCTAACGGGGACTTCTCTTGAAGTTGCGCATTTGCGTGAGTCATTGTTGATTGGTAATTTGCGTGAGTCATTGTTTGTTGGTAACCCAACGCGCCAGCGAGGGATCCCGTTGGTGCGTGAAATCCTTCGCTCACGCATACTGGCGGCGGCATAGGTTGGCAGAATTCTGACCGCATGAATTCTGGCGGCCCAGCTACGAAACGGATCGTTCCCTACGCCGTCAATTCGATGCGTCGTAGCGCAACATCCACCACAAACAATGACATCGCCGCCATCAACAACCACGGCCACAACGGCATCGGCTGGCGAGCGGTCGTCGGATCAGGGTCGGCGATCGATTGTGGTGTGGGGTCGTAACGTCCGCCACTGACCGTTGCGATCCGCCGCAGTGTCGATTCAGAGGTCGGCAACAACCGCAATTCATCGGAGTAACCGACGGTGATGCCACGTGAGGAACGCTGGGTGGTGCCACTGGATCGCGTTTGTGCCAAATCCAAGTGATAGGCACCACGGCGGTCGGTTTTGATCTGAGCTTCGAATCGCCCGGGCGCCGTCTGTTGCATCTCAATTTTCTTGCGACCAAGCCCTGGATCGATCAGCGTCAATTCGGTTGTTGCATTTTCAATGAACGCACCATCTTGATCGACCGAATCCAATGAGACAGATGTGGTTTCGCCGTCGCGGCGGACGTCCACAAAGACCCCACGGTTGTCATCTTTCCGCATCGCATGACGAATGATCTGAGCCCAAAAGGGACCAAAGTCCGGCCAGGCCAGCCATTCGCCGGCCCAGCGATTTTTGGCATCACTCGTGAACGCCACCGACATCCCCAACCCATACCGCCACCATGCCAACAGTGGATCACCGGACTCGCTGGCCAAGATGAATTCAGCGGTGGGCTTGGGACGAGTGACGACATAGCCCAGCAACAATGGCGACAAATCTAAATCGATCCCATCCAGGACGGCCGTCGGCCGAACGGTCTGGGCGGTGAATGGCAACTCGTTGATCGCCGACTTACTGGCTTCCACCGTTTCCTTGGCAAACACCTGAGGCACGGCGTCGGGGGAGTCACAGAAATAATAGCGCCCGCCGCCGATCTGTGCCAATTCTTCCAACAAATCTTCGCTGGCACCTTGGCCGAGTGCAACGGTCGACAACGTGATGCGATTGGCCGACATGTCGGACGCGGCGCCTTGAAAATCACCCGGCGACGAGACACCGTCGGTCATCAGGATCACATGTTTTAGTTTTGCCGTCGCAGCGCGAAGCGCCTCCAACGCATCAGCCATGCCCGGATACATGTTGGTCCCCCCGGAAGCTTCGATCGTGCTGATCGCGTCGATGATCTGGCCTTTGTCCGCAGTCGACCGCAGTTCCGACACCGTGTAGGCAGCGCCATCAAACGCGATCACGCCGATCGAATCGCGAGGTCCCAGCAATTCAACGGCGGCGCGAGCAGCGTCTTTTGCCAATTCAATTTTTTGCCCTCCCATCGATCCGCTCTTGTCGATCACCAACATCATTGCCAACGATGGTTTCTCGCGTTCCTTTTCAAAGTTGCTGCGAACCGGCAAGATTTCTTCGACCTGGGTACGATAGTATCCGCCAAGCCCAAATGACTGGTCGCCGCCCAACATCACCAATCCGCCGCCCAGCTCTTTGACATAAATCCGAATCAAATCCATCTGCCGCATGGTCATCGCCGTTGCCGGAACATTTGACAGGATCAAACATTCATAGCCTTGGATTTCAGTCAGATCGTTGGGGATACCAGCTGGCGGTCGAACTTCGACATCGATCGATTGTTCGTCCAACGCCCAACGCAGCGAATCGGTTTGATCAATGTCTGGATCCACCAACAGCACCCTTGGCCGACCTTGCGCATAGACAACTGTTTCCGATTCGTTATTGTCCAGCAGCGTGTCCTCGAATCCACGCAGGCGGGCGGCGAATGATTCCTGGCGTTTGCCCAGGACCGTTTGCCGAAATCGAAAACTGTTTTCACCCTTTTTTATTTTGACCGGCTTGGGGTCGTCGTCACCAATTTGGATATCGCCGCGATACAGATCGATGTACCCCTCGGTGTCCCGATTGCTGCTGACGACAACTTCGACATAAAACGGTTGTCCCTGGCGGACTTGGGTGGGTGCATCGACACGGGTCAGTTGAACTTCCGGTTCACTGCGAGTCGGCAACGGAACGGTCCAGATTGGCACGCCGCCCTCGGATGCTGTGGCGATCGGATCACCACCGTCTGTCGCGTTGCCATCGCTTAACAAAACCACCCGACGAACTCTCGATGGTGGCATCGACGCAATCGCGGTCCGCACGGCCGCATCCAGATCCGTGCCGCGTCGCTCAGCCGCGTTGTCTGGATTCACCGTCGTTGTTTCTTGGGGCGACGGCTGGTCCGAATCGGCGAGTGCATCGGGATCTATTTCCCCGGTTTCTTCGGCAATAACGTTGTTCCCCTCGTTTGACTCGGAATCCTCTTCTGCTGGCTTCTGTGCCGCATCGTCGTTGGCGGGTTGATCCTGGTCGCCGGTCCACTGCTGAGTCAATTGTTGGGGGCGGCGATCAAATTCCAAGAATCGAACGTCCATCTCCGCCTGCTCGGCCGCCTTGATCGCTTGTCCCAAAAACGTGTTGGCCTGGTCACGTGCGGCGGCATCAATGCTCTCGCTGCGGTCGATCGCAAACACGACCATCTGTTTGTCGGTTTGACGCATCAGCACCGGTCCGGCCAACGCGGCGACCAACAGGGCCAACACCAATCCGCGAACGATCAAGGACAGTCGTTTTTGCCAGACCGGGAAATCGCTTAACGAGCGCATGTGGTACCAGATCAACAGCGGGATCGCTGGGATCAAGGCGTACAACCAAGGAAAATCTGACCACTGCACTGCAACCGTTCCCAAAAAGAAATGAATTCCTTGACTCAGGCCACCACACGTCGTTGAAACAAAGCCCACTCGGTGATCACCAATCCGGTCGCTGCCAAGATCAAATAGAACCATGGTGAACGTCCCGCCGGCGGCAACGCAGCCGTTTCACTGGTCTGCATTTGGGGCACCCGTAAATCGCTCTCGTTTGCATCGGACAGATTCACCGCGATCAGAGTTCCGGCGGCGTCATCCTCCTCGGCTGTGGCAACGGTGTCAGCACCCTGTGACGCATCGGGTTCGGTCTCCGCGGCATTCCCTTGCGTGGTTTGCGATCCCGTCTGATCCGTGGTCAGTCGATAGATCCCGACGGCGGCTAGCGGTCCCAATCGGGCTCGATTCTTGGCTACCGTGACGATCGACCGCTGGCCCGATGGTGCAACCAACCCAGCGGACGCCGAAGCCGCGGATGATTGTGCGGCAATGTCCCAGGGCACGTCAGAAGTTTGGCCGGTCGCCAACGCCGGTCGAATCTCGCCGGTTTCGCGAAAGAACCAGTTCATGGCGTTGGTCATCAACACCGGAAACGCGATCCGCAGCGGCAGGTCGCTAGAATCCAAATCCGACGCCAACAACAAGACGCGGCCTTCGTTTCGTTCCACAGAAACACAAACGCGCGCACCACTGGCGGTTTCCAACAACGTCGTCGGCGTACCCAACGCCTCGTTGACCTCCAGATCCCGTCCGCCAGCCAAGATCACGTTTTGCAACTGCACATGCCGTAACAGCGGAGATTGTTTTTCTTGTTTGGCGATGATCGGGTTTTCGATCGCTTCCCCTAATTGCCACGCCGGTTGTTTATCGTCGCCAATTGCCGGCCCCGCTTTCGGTACATCAACAAACAACACCGGACCGTCGGGAATCTGGTCCGGCACGTGGTTGGCGAACACCGTCAAACGCGTGGTCGGTTCGCTGATTTCATCGTCGCCGAGGATGCGAACCAACGGAATCGACTGCAACACCCGGCGCATGTAATAGGAATCGGACTGATCCCCCACGACCAGATGCACCGGAATCTCATTCCGCCGCGGCAAAATAGCCCGTGCGGTGTTGTCAACGATCAGCGCGTCGTCATGCTTGATTTCACCGCTTAACACACCGCCGGCTTGCGAGGTGCCATCGATCTGTTTGCGAAACGAAGCATCGGCCTCTATTTCCAGCGGGATCACATCCACCAATTCCTCATCCAATCGCAACGTCAATCGCGTCTCCACCGCGGCATCCGAAAAATTCCGGACTTCGACTAGCAACGAATATCCGATCGGATCAACCGTGGAACGCCGAACTTGAAACGTGGTGATGGCGACGTTGTCCTGTGATCGTCCGACTTGAATCCAACGGACATCCTTGCCCAGCAATTGCTGCCGCGATGTCGATGCAGCGTCCAGGTCAACATCCTCGGGAAGATCGTCCAGCAGTTCATCGCTGGAATCATCGCTGGCCGATGAAGCGACCGCTTCCAACGCATCACGATCTGGGACTCCGCCGTCGCTGAAAACCACAATTCGACGTTTTTTGTCATCGCTGGCCAGACGTCTCGCAGCGGCAATCCCATCCGCAATTCGGGTCGGACCGTCCGTCGGCGTGATCGTCCCCAGGGCCTCCTGAACCGTCGGGGCAAAATCCGACATGCCGACAACGACACGGACGCTGTTACCGGCGGTGACCAGTGCAATGTTGTCGCCGTTACGCAGAGTGCCCGCCAAATCGGTGGCTTGAACGATTGCCTGTTGCAGTCGTGATTGACCGGTTTGCGGATCAACCGCTTGCATGCTGGCGGAATTGTCGACGACCAGGATCAAATCTTGACCACTGTCCTGCTGGGAATTCCACAACGGATCAGCCAGTGCAAATCCGATCAACCCGACAAGAGCCAACTGCAGCAACAACGAAACCCAGTGCCGTAGATTCTGCCACAGCGAACGTTGCCGCTTTTGCTCGAACACTTGATCCCAAAACAGCAACGTCGAAACCGGTCGCCGTCGCAGTCGCGTTTTGAGGATATAGAACAGAATGATCGGCAGCGCTGCGAGCAACCAGATCAATTGGCTGGGTGATGCAAGTGACATGGTTTACCCCACCGCCGCGGCGCGCATCATTTTCAACAACACGGCATCAAAGGGAATGTCCGTGGTCGCACGCGTGTGCGCCAAACCGTGATTTCGACAATACGTTTCAATGTCTGCGATGAAAGTGGCAAACAGCTGTTTGTACTGCCGCAATTTGCGTTCGGTCACGGTGACTTTCTTCTCCGTCCCCGATTCGCAATCGACCAATTGCACATCGCCCAACAGGTCTGGATTCGCTTCGCTGCGGGTGTGAATTTGAATCACATGCGGTTCGAATTGGGCATATCGCAAGCGGTCAACGCCTTCGCGAAATCCATCTTGATCGAACAGATCGCTGATCACAATTGCCAATCCAGTTCGAGGCGCGCGGGCGACAAATTCACCGACACTGCGTTTCAGATCGGTTCGCTGGCCGCTGCATTGCAAGCCTTCCAAAAACCGCAGCACGCTCAAAATCTGGTCTTTGCCGCGGATCAATGGCATCGTTGACTGGATTCCGTCGGCGTAAGCACAAATCGAGACGCGATCCAAATCGGCCAGCGCAATGTAGGCCAGCGCCGCAGCGATTTGACGAGCCAGTGTGAATTTCGGTGGGTCCTGCGAGGCGTTTGCCGATGAAGTTCCCGCTGCCGCTTGAACATCCATACTCTGCGACGCATCCAGCAACAAATAGACGTGTAAATCCTCTTCTTCCTGAAAGCGTTTCAACAACAGATCGCCATGCCGGGCATAGACGTTCCAGTCTAAATAACGCAAATCATCGCCGTGCATGTATTCGCGGTGATCGGAAAACTCGATTCCACCACCGGTCTGCATCGTCCGCCGCTGAGCCAGCAATTGACCTTGAAACATCCGCTTGCTGAGCAGCGAAAGGTATTCAAGCTGTTTTAGAAAATCAGAATCGAACATGGATGATTGATCTGCGGGAATGGATCCGACAAGGGCGCACGGTGCGACAGGACGCGACTGGATTACCCTGCCATTGCGACTTCTTGGCCGATTTTCTCCAACAGATCATCAATGATCGCGTCCACGCTGACCCCTTCGGCTTGGCCTTCGAAGTTCAACATCACGCGGTGACGCAAGACGGCGTGTGCGACCGATCGCAGGTCGTCTTTGCAGACATGGAAACGCCCATCCAACACGGCACCAATTTTGGCACACAGGATCAATGCTTGGGCGCCGCGTGGGCTGCTGCCATAGCGTACGAATTGACGAACCATGTCCGTGGCGGCTTCGTGTTCGGGATGAGTCCCCATGACCAACAAGATTGCATAGCGACGGATCTCGTCGGCAATCGGAATGCGTCGTGACAAATCACGCAATTGCAATACGCGATCCGCCGAAACCACCTTGTCCGGCGGCTTCTGTTCGCCAGCCGTGGTGCGGTCCATGATCGTCTCCATTTCCTCGGTCGTCGGAAACGGCACCAGCAATTTCATCAAGAATCGGTCCAATTGGGCTTCCGGCAACGGATAGGTGCCTTCCATCTCCAAAGGGTTTTGCGTGGCCAACACAAAGAACACGCCTTCCAATTGATGTGAGGTCCCAGCCACTGTCACACTGTGTTCCTGCATCGCTTCGAGCAAAGCCGACTGAGTTTTGGGCGTCGCCCGGTTGATCTCGTCGGCCAGAACCACGTTGGCGAACAGCGGTCCGCGCTGAAACTCGAACGCTTTCTTGCCGTCATCACCTTCGACCAAAATGTTGGTCCCGATCAAATCGGCGGGCATCAAATCGGGTGTGAACTGAATGCGGCTAAACGGTGCCTCCAAAACTTCGCTAAGCGTTCGAACCAGCAACGTCTTGCCCAATCCGGGCACGCCTTCGAGCAACACGTGTCCGCCGGCGATCATTGAAATCAAGACCCCATCGACGATCGGTTGCTGGCCCACAATTCGTTTGCCGACCTCGGTTCGCAACAGTTGGAATTCGTCACGAAATTTCGACAGTTCGCTGCGAAACTCATCTTCGCTTAATTGCATCATCTAATGCCTGACGTGCGGTTGCTCGAATCCGGGACCGCCACCCGGCCATCCCCTGGCTACTAGTGATAACCGCTCCCGTCAGCCGATGCAAAGTATTTTGCGAAATTGATCAGACAGATCGTCTGATTCCTGCCAGATCGCACGTCGTCGACAGGGACGTTATCATTCCAGGAGAGAGCCACTCGCAATCGAACCCCTTCCCAATGAACTGTGCCTGAATGTCTGTCCCTGTGATTGAATTGGACGATGTCCGGTCGGCAGCGGACCGCATCCAACAGAGTGTGATTCGAACACCGGCAATTCGCTGCGAACGGTTGTCAAAACGGCTGGGATGCCAAATCGCATTGAAAGCGGAAAATCTGCAACACGTTGGCGCCTTCAAAGCTCGCGGCGCGGCGAATGCGGTGCTGTCGTTAAACGAGCACGATGCGTCACGCGGGGTGGTCACGCATTCATCCGGTAATCATGCCGCCGCGCTCGCCCGGGCAGCCGCACGACGCGGCATCCCCGCTCATGTCGTGATGCCCGACAACTCATCCGCCGTCAAAATCGCAGCGGTTCAGTCCTATGGTGTTCAACCGGTCTTCTGTCAGCCCAATGAAACCTCCCGCACAGAAACCGCCGAGGCACTGCGGCGCGAAACCGGGGCCACGTTTGTGCATCCCTACGAAACGCCAGCGGTGATCGCCGGCCAAGGCACGGTGGGTCTGGAATTGTTGCAGCAGATCGAATCGATCGATGCGATCCTGGTGCCGGTTGGCGGCGGCGGTTTGCTGGCCGGAATCCTGGTCGCCGTCAAATCGCTGCGTCCCGACGTGAAAGTTTTTGCGGTCGAACCAGCTTGGGCCGATGACACGGCACGCAGCCTGAGCATTGGATCACCGCAATCGCCAACACGTTATGACACGGTCGCTGATGGACTGAGAACTGGAATCGGACAAAATACGTTTCCAGTGATCCAGCGCTGGGTTGATGGTTTATTCTTGGTTAGCGAAAACGCGATCCTGTCAGCGATGCGACGGATAGCCGAAGACGCACACCTAGTCTGCGAACCGTCGGGCGCGGTCGCGCTGGCGGGGCTGATTGAAAACGCCGATGAATTTGCCGGGCAAACCGTCGGGGTCGTCATCAGTGGCGGCAATCTGGATTTCGCCGACTGCAAAATGGGACTTTAGCCGGACAACTTGATGCCAAAACAGAAACCAGACGTACGCATTCGCACGTATGGAATCTATTCGAAATGGGATTCTGACTCCAAAGAGCTGCCTTCGTTTCAACGACAAACCGACCGTATCTTGGCCAAGGTTGATGTCGAATTCGGGTTGATCATCAACGTCACCGGCGGCAAAAATTTGCCGCTCAGTTTTTGTATCGACCACCCCGGAATCCTGGACGACCAAGGCAAGCGACGCCCGCCGTTTGAAGACGTGGTTTATGTCAAATCCAATGACTGGGATTTCTTTTTAGGCGACACGATCTGGGAACCGATCGACGACAAACTGGGGCCTTGGCGGATGACGATGCAATTACAGGGCAAGACAGTCGTCGACCAGACCTTTGAACTGTATGCCGCCCCCAGGCGAGGCGACGCAACCGATCGGCTGCGCCATCGATATCGCCTGCTGCGAATTTCCCTCGCGGCGCGGTAGCCGCAAGGTGGCTACAGATCTCGCGCACTGCTTTCGGTCGATGTCGGAAAGTCATCGGGAATTTCCGTCAGTGTGACTTTGCCCGTCGCCGCCCATTCCGTTCCACGCAGCAATGTGGTGATGAAGCCGACGCAACTGAACGACACGGCATCATGCCCCATCGTCGTATGAAAGATTCGGCCTTTCCCGTAGTCGATCGTCATCAACATCGGTTCGTGCCGATCACTGCCTTTGTACTTTGGATCGGCATAGGCGGTTGCCAGAATCGTCATGTTCTCGGCCGGTCCACGCAACTGCTGATACAATTCGTCTTTGGTGTGCAACCAACCGCTAGGCAAACCTTTGACGATCGGATGGTCGGGAGTACGGGTGACCAGACGGTATTCATGCGCCGGTCCGTGTCCGCCGCCCTTGCCCGGTGACGTGTCCCGAACCACTTTGCCGTCGTCGTTCAGATAAACATAGGGCCCCGATTGTTCGTCGCGGCCGTCCCAACCACCGAGTCCGATCATGCGATTGAACTGGTCCCAGGAACCAAACGAATTGTCGGCAGCATGAATGACGACAAAACCACCGCCACCGCCAACGTATTCCTCAAGTGCCTGCTGTGTTTCTTCCGGCCAAGGTGCCGCTTTCCAACCGAAATTGCTGATCACGACGTCATAGTCGGAAAAGGTCGGTTTGAAATTGGGATCCGTTTTCGGCTCGTTCAATTCTTCGTAGGTTTGGCCATCATCAAGCGGGAATTGCTTCAACAGATCGCCGCCTTTCCATGTGTAGTGAGTCCGCGCGATATCAACTGTGAATCGACCGCTTTTTTCGAAAAACGATTTCATCATCGTCGTTGTTTGAGGCCAGGCACCGTGGTTGTTTTGCCCATCGATAATCAATGCTCGCAGCTTGCCATCACTGCTGGCATCTTGCGCAAGACTTGTGGAAACAGATGCGAGGGCGATCACGGCCAGACAGACGATTGCCCCGATTCGAGAAACAAGGGTATCACGGACAGATCGATTCATAGGAACGTTGCTTTGGGGAATAGAGGGGGCTGATTGGGAAACGACGATTGTATACCGATCGATGACGCGGTGGCGGTTTACAAAAAACAGCCGCTGTCCGAGTTCAATCGGGCAGCGGCCGCTGGCACATTTTCTGCGATGGAATCACCCGACCCGAGGCCGACATCCCGTTACGGTTTGGTTTTCTCCGAATCCATCGCGTTCTCGCCTTCAGCAATCATTCGCTCGTAATCGGCGAGGGCTTGCTGGTCGGTGTTCTCCATCACATTGGTCGGCTGTTTGGCACCACATCCGGCACTGACGGGCAACAGGCTGACCGCGCAACAGCAGATTGCAAACATTCGATTCATTACAAAGTCACTCTGGTTGGTGTTCTTTCAGGTTACTGATTGAGTTGTTCTTGAATGGTTTCACGACTGGCTTTGGTGCCCAGGGCACCCCACAAACCATAGGGGCTCTGGCTGCCGGGTGCCTGCGATCCGGTTCCATTTAACCATACCATCCCGGCACGACTGTTACCGGCCTCGACCGAATCAGTCATGAACACCACCGCTCCATCACCCATCAAAATATGAGCCCCGCCCTGGTGCCGACTCGACGGCGGAGCGAGGAAGGTACCGCCGGGGTTGCGCTGGGCACAAATGGCTTGGTTCGGTGGCAAGATGGTGTGGGCGCCCGTCATCTCGACACGGTGATCCGCCCAACGGAATCCACGGCCCTCCACCGCATTCATCATCTGTAAACCGGGCACCCAAAACTGTGGACGCTCGGGATCCAGGTAATTCTCATCGATGCACCAACTGGGATTGTCGCGAATCAAATCCAACGCCTGAGTCGGCTCGTGGTCGGCCAATGTTCTCGCATCACGGTCACCCAGGTCGGTCGCTATCTCGGCCATCGCAATCGTGTTGGACAGGCCGTCAAGGACATCGCGGAACTTGGCCCGTTTATGCTGGACGAACATGCCACGATCCGCCGCATTGGAGTTCTGCGACCAACCCGAATGTTCGGGATACCCGCCCGTTGAATCGAATTGGCGTCCGCCACGAATCGACCAGTAATAGGAATCACCCAACGAGACCGCGTAGTTGGTTCGCCCCAGCGCCGGCAATCCGACTCCGGGGTCACTCGGACAGCGCAGGGTCGGCACCTCAGTCGACCAAGCAATGTAACGCGCTTGTGTCGGCACCGGCCCCATCGGTGGCCAAGGCGGACTGTAAAGCACTGTCGGATCGGTCGCATCACGTGGATTAGGATTTGAAATCTGGTCCCAAATACCTTGCTGTTCCATGAACGGTGTCAGCCCCACCAGCGCGCTCAACCGCCAAGAATTGGAATGGGAGTGCGTCGTCCACCAATTTGATGTTGGTCCCGCATTGCCAAATGGCGGTGCCGCGCCGCCAGCGCTGTGGGTGCCGACACCCTGCATCGGCAACTCTTTGTAGGCCGCATGGTAATTGTGAACGGCAATCCCGATCTGGCGAAAGTTGTTGCTACAACTCATGCGGCGGGCCGCTTCACGGGCGGCTTGAACCGCCGGCAGCAACAAGCCGACCAAGATGCCGATGATCGCAATCACCACCAATAATTCCACCAACGTGAAACCACCGCGTCTCTCTCTGGACATGTCAGGCTCCGGAACGATGTGAAAGAATGTAAAAATGCTCTTTCAGCATAGGACCACTACCGGCCAGCACGCTAACGAAAAACACGTTTTAAAGTGAATTTCAGCCCCGATAGCTGGGGATCACCTGATTGGCCAACCGAGCGATCACAATCGCCGACCGATCCACACCAAACTTCAATTCAGATGCTCAGCGACCGTCACGCAACCGGTACCCCAGAAAGTTGTCCAATTCAGGTTCCGCTTCGATTTTGGCGACCGTTTTCTCGATGTCGTATTCGACTCGATGAAAGACCACTCGCTCGTCGTCCAACACGACGTAGCAACTGCGTGGATCCAAATCGCGAGGCTGTCCGACACTACCGACGTTGATCATCAACCGGGTGTCGCTGTCACGAATGTCGTATCCCTCGGCCAAATCGTCGGGTCGAATGAATTCCAATTCAGTCGTAAACACACCGGGGACGTGGGTGTGACCTTGGAAACACAAATGCGGCACCAGTGAAAACAGCTTCTCCATCTTTTTGCTGTTCTGGATGTCATCGGGCATTACGTACTCATTGGTCGGCCCGCGAGGAGACCCGTGGACGAACAGGGTGTTTTCTTCCCGAACGGTACGGGGTAACCCGCACAGAAAATCCATTCTTTGCCGCGCCGGACTGGGACCGTCCTTGCTACCATCGTGGTCAGAGTTTTTTTCGAGTTGGCTGCGCGTCCAAAAGATCGCTTGCTCGGCCGCCGCATTGAATCCTTCGGGATCAAACAGCGCGCTGCTGTCGTGGTTTCCCAACACACAAAAATCAAATCCCATCACCACATTCAAACATTCGCAGGGCTGCGGCCCATAACCGACCACATCCCCCAGACAAACGATGCGGTCGACGTTTTGTGTTTGGACATGTGCCATCACTGACTCGAGCGCCGTCAGGTTGCCGTGAATGTCGCTTAGAATCGCAGTTCGAGTCACAGAGCTAGGTGGAGTTTAGGAACGAATGGAAGCGAACGTTGACGAACCTTCACCGAGACGACCGGAGAACGCGGGGAAGGAAACCCGTCCGTCAATGGGAGACAACGGCTAGCGACCGTGTTTGATTCGGTCACCGAGCGCGTCGGACAAATCCGCCTGGGCGTAGATTTTGTTCGCAGTGGTTTCGATGTCATACACGACACGTCGAAAGTTGACCAAGGGGCCGCCGGGGGCATCTTTGTCGAGCACGACGTAGCAGGCGCGCGAATCTTCATCGCGTGGTTGGCCGACGCTACCGACATTGATCATCGCTTTTTCGCTACCCAACTGGTACTGGTAATCGCATTCATCGGGTTGGATGAATTCACAATTGGTGGTGAACACACCGGGCAGGTGGGTGTGTCCCATGAAGCAATATTGTTTGACCTTGCCAAACAAGATTTCCATCTTCCGCTGATCAAAAATGTATTCCGGAAAAACGTATTCGTTGGTCGGGTCTCGGGGTGATCCATGAACGAATTTGTAGCTGTCGTCGTCGTCGTGATAACGAGGCAGTTCACCTAAGAAATCCCAGCGACCGTTGACTTGAGTGGCCGAGCCCGGCCCATTGTCCAGCTGGTCGCGGGTCCAATAGATCGCTTGTAACGCCATCGGATTGAACCCGTCGGGATCGAACAGGGCCGCTTGGTCGTGGTTGCCCAAAATCGTGACTTTGGCGTTGGACATGACTTGGTCCAAGCACTCGCAGGGGTTCGGCCCATAGCCAATGATATCGCCCAGACAGTAAATTTCATCAACCGACTGGGAACGGATATCGTCCAGAACCGCGAGCAGCGCTTCAAGATTGCCGTGAATGTCGCTAATCAGGGCTCGCTTCACTTTGGTAGGTCCTGGAAGGTGAAAATGGCAGGCGGTTGAATTTGCATCGGAATCGCGGATTGTAAAGGTAACCAAATTTTCGCGGCAATCCCACGGTGTGGGGTGGATTCCATCAATCAGACACCACAAAACCTTCAAAGTCGTCACGTCCTACCATGTTACAGATCGCGCTCGAAACAATTGGAAA
Source organism: Stieleria tagensis (assembly GCF_024129865.1). GTDB lineage: Bacteria > Planctomycetota > Planctomycetia > Pirellulales > Pirellulaceae > Stieleria > Stieleria tagensis. The sequence goes on from NZ_JAMYFE010000045.1 coordinate 24,334, forward strand.
GTCTGGTTCGCTGGCCGTTTTGGACCAGGAAACCGTCGTTTGGCAGCGCAGTTTTGGCGATGATCGACGGACAGCCGCCGTGCTGGCGGTACACCTGGATGCTGCGGTGCGTTGGTGCGAGGACCAACAGCAAGCGATCCAGTGGGTGTCTGTCGCGGTCGGACCAGGATCCTTTACAGGGCTGCGAATCGGCATCACCACCGCCAAAACGCTTGCCTATGCGATGCATTTACCGACGGTTCCGGTCGGCTCGCTGGCTGCAATCGCCGCCGCAATCGAGCCCGCTCCCGAAATCGCCCGAATCCTGGTGGGTCTGAATGCCTACCGCGGCCAGGTATTCGCCGCCGAGTTTGACACCGCCACCTTGCGGGACATTGCGCCGCCTGCGACAGCGGCGTTTTCAGTCGAAGTGCTGTCCCGCGACCAATGGAATCAGCGGGTCAGCAGCACCGCTGGGAGCGTCGCCAGTGATGGCGGTGTGGCCCTGGCCGGCGATCTGTCGATCATTCCCAGCGAATGGACGGGGCTGTTCCAGGCGCCGCAGCCCAACACTGCGGTCGGTGTCGGACGAATCGCCAACCGCCTGGTCGAGCGTCAATCTCCATCCTGTAGCGCCCAGATCGATCCATTTTCGCTGTCGGCGCGGTACGTCAAACTGAGTGCGGCTGAGGAGCAGGCAGCGTCACGCTGATCGATTCTTGCGAACGCCGCACCCCATCGGTGCCGTAATAGATCGTCAATTTTTTGCGATCATCGTAAACCGCGGTCAGTTTCACGCTCCGCGGTCCATGCAGACAAAAGTACAACCCACAGGTTTCACCGCCACGCCTCACCGGGCGTCGGGTCAACGGAAATTGTCCTGGTTCAAGTTGACCGATCCGGCATAGATAGCCCTCGACGTGTTGACAGAATTGTTCCAAAGAAACGGTTTGCGGCGAAAACCCAATCATGCAGCCAGATCACTCGGGAGGAGAAGAAATGTCATTCGGGGAATCGCATTCCCCGCCAGCAGAATCGACCGCGGTCAGCCGACTTCGCTGGGTTGGCAGCGTTGGTATCGGCGGAGAAACCTCGGAAGATTAGTTTCCCAGAAAAGCTACAGATACGGGCGGTCGCTGAGCCGGCGGATTACTTTTTGTGAGCGTGCAAACCGCGACGACCGTCACGCTTGGTCACCCGCGCAAAGATGTCTCGCAAAATTCGCTGTTCCAGTGAAGTGTCGCGGCCCATCGAAATCCAGCCCAGCGTCTGCGGGGTATCTGCATTTTGATTTTGAGTCCGGACGATCGTGCCATCGTGCCGCCGCGTCGCAGTGGTCTCGGTCGCGTACTGCGTGCGATCACAGTCTTCCAAGTCCTTTTGAACAATGACTTCGATGGTGTAGGCCGCCCCGCGAGGACGTACGGTCACCGTGGCCTTGCGGCGAATCGACTGCAACGTGCTCTGCAGTGCTTCGAAACCCGCCGTGCTGTCCTTGCGCCAGGGTTCCAACACCGATGCCCCGATTTGATACGACGTTTCCACGCGTCCATCGAGCAACATGTTGTTGGAGTTTTGGACGGGTTGTTCGCGCGAGATGCGAAAGTAATCGTCCAGGGTGTCAATCACCTGAGACCAAACGAATTTGTCGTCGGCCGGTGGCAGTTCCAGCGGGTTGGGAATGAATTCCGGTGGCGGCCGACGATCCAGCCGATACGCCAGTTGCCCACACCCGACCACCGCCAACAGAATCAGAAATGATCCCAGCGCGGACATCACCGGCAGATTGCGGCGTCGGTCGGTGGTGTGCACCAGCGGCTGTTTCATGTTTGGTTCACTCTGATTCGGACAGGGCGACGATCGCCTGCAAGTCGAGAAGGACGTTAGCGGTTGAGTGGGACACGACCACCGCTGCGAGAAACCGGTTGCACCGTCTCACGCGTCACCTGCAACGGTTTTGCATCGGGAACGTCTTGGGGAAACAGCGTCCAGACCGGGACCCGTTTGGTCATCTGTTTGACCATTTCCGCTTGCGCGGCCGAAATCTTTTCTTGCTTCAGTTGTTCGCGAATTTGGTCCTGCAATTCGGCCAACGGTTGCACCCCAGGCGAACTGCGCTCGATGACTCGAATCAGATGCAGCCCCTGATCGTCCTCGATCACATCACTGATCTTGTCCAACGGGATTGAAAACAATTGTTCGTCCAGCGGTTTTGACGCCAGCGATCCTTGGGTGGTCCAATCGTGCTGGCCGCCGTCACTGGCAAACGGTTCTTCGCTTTTTTCCTTGGCCACCGCTTTCATGTTGCCGTAATAGGCTTCGTTCCCCATTGCCACGATCGCGGCGCGAGCGGCTTCGCGTGAGGGGTGATTTTCAAACAGGACCGACAATTGTTCCCAACGCGCTTTGGCACCGTGACGATAACGATTCAGGTCGCGGGCGTAGCGGCTGTTGATTTCAGCGATCGTCACCTTTGGATCCTGTTCCACTTTGCTGCGCATGTACATGTGCCCGAGCATCATGTCGGTGAACTCACGCTGGCGCGCCTGCAAGGACAAACCTTTTTCACTCAGGATGGCATTGAGTTCGGTTAGGTCTTCGGTCTTGTATTGTTCCTTGAGTTTTTCGACTTCGTTTTCAAAGAACATCTGTCTGGCGCGGCTATGCATCATTTCACTGACTTCGCTGCGTTTTTCCGCCGCCTGAGTCCCGACCTGCTCCAGTAGAAAACACTCGCTCATCATTTTGGTTTGGATCGCTTCTTTCAATGCCAAACGCGTCAGTTGGGCGCGGGCGATCGCCAGTTGATCCGGCGGCATCTCTTGTTTGGTTTGTTCAAGTGCCTGGCGGATCCTGCCGTCCACCTTGGGTTGGACGTCTCCCCACAGAATCGGCGATTGACCGACCACTGCGATGACGGCTGCGGGATCGTCCGGTAGCGCCGGAGGACCGCTCGCCCCCAGGTCATCAGCGGCGAGCTGCGCGCAACAATCCGTTGCCCCGGCGACGATCAGTCCGATCAACAGCACGACAATCACTGCGACGTCCGACGTGACAGACTTTCCAGCGACAGCGCAGCGGCGGAACCGACGCGGCGTATGATTCGTAGGATTTATTGTTGAAGGCATCTTCCGCCCGCTAGCGAGACGAGTTGATTTGTTTTTTTGGGAACAATCCAATCGGCTTGTAGCCCGCCATGAATCGGCACGACAAGAGCAGTCCGGTGCCGCGTGCACGGATTTGTCCAGTTCCCGGCCGCGGCGATTTCCAAAAAACGGTTGTGATGGGTTTGACAATCGCCATTGACACGCCCGAGTGCGGATCGCTATTTCGGCGATTAAAGAGTGTGAGAACACGTGCGTGAGTGCACGTCCGAGTAGCCATTGGAGCTGTCGGCGACAGCACTCGGTACAGACAACAAACCATCAATCCATTTGGCGGAATTTCAACGTAGGTAAACGTTTTGCGGGAAATGTTTCCTGGCCTCTTTACCGGGGTCGGAGCATTGATGCGACTGGCGACGGTTTCTGGGTCAACCGTCCTCTATCGCCGCTTCACGTCGAAATTCCGTTGGCATCGGGACGCTGCAAGTCAGCGTCCCGATGCTCGATACACCCGGCGACGACGGCCAAACGTTGTATAATTGCGGCCGACAGCGATAAAAAACCGCTGCCTGCCGAAAGATTCTGCAACTTCATCTAAAATGTTGCGTCAAACAGCCTGCGTCCGTGGTGGCGGTCCGATTTCCAACGGCACCGGAGAGTCACCCGCAACCGAGGGCTGAGTGAACTAACAACTTGAGACGGTGATTGTGATGGGGATTTGGCATGATTTAAGCAAGCGGTGTTGGCGTCAGGCCGCGTCTAGCCAGCGGACGTCGAAACGCCCCTCCAACCGCCAGCGACTGCGGCGTCCCCAACTGCAACCGCTGGAATCCCGTCGCGTCCTAGCCGCCACGGTCTCGATTGACATCGAATCCCCTGCGATCGTCGACGAAGACCCGCGAGAACGTTTGGTCTACACCCTCTCGCGTGACGAGACAGACGACGTGCTGGCGGTCCAATTCCAAATCAGCGGTTCGGCGACCTACCAAGTCGATTATTTGGTCGATGAAGCCGATCGCGACACGATCTGGTTGCCCGATGACCCGCCACTGATCGGCCCCGTCGTGGGGACAGCAACTTTCTTGCCCGGTGAAGCAACGGTGCAATTGATCGTCACGCCGCTGCGAGACCAGCTGACCGAACGCAACGAAGACATTCAGGTCACGGTGGTTGCCAGCGATACATTCGGACCGGTCAGTGGAGCCGCGTCGTTGATCGCCGCCCGTCAAGACACACAGTACTATGTCGTCGACGCACAAAGCCAACTGGCCCGGGTCAACGTCGAAACCGGTGTGGTCAACGTGATCGGCCAACTCGACGTTGACCAGCCGATCGCCGACATCGCCTTCACCGAAGACGGCGACTTGTTCGCGATTTCATCGGTCCGCTTGTATCAAGTTCACTTGGACGATCTCAGCGACGGCGTGATCGCAACGACGGACTTGGGCGAACACGATGTCATCGGCGCCAACTCGCTCATCGATGCACGCAATGCAGACTTCGGCAGTGGCGACGGAGATTTGTTTGCCGTCGGCAGCGGAGCCCTGAATTTGCAGTGGATCGATTTGGAAACCGACGACGATGACCAGATCTTTCTAAACAACGTCACCACCGTGTTCGATATCGAGGCGGGTTTACAGGCTGCGTTTTTCCAAAGCAACTACACGTCAAGCGGCGATCTGGACTATTTAAGTGGAGATCACTTGGTACTGTCCGCGTCTCGCGCCCAGGACAATTTTGATTCGTTGATCGAGATCCAAACGCCGGGCAACGGCGGCATCATCCGCCGCGCTCCCAAACCGGCCGAAGATCCCGATGAATTCTTTCAAGACATCTATGGCTTTGCTTTTGATGGCAACGATAGCTACGCATTTGCCGACCACACGCTGTTAGAGGTCAATTTCTTTAACCGTGATGTCTCGCGAGTGTTGGATCTGACCGGGCGCGCCTACGACGTCGGTTTATTTCACACTGCAACGGGAACGATCCAAGGCGATCCCGCACCTCAACCGGTTGTCTTTCTCAATACTGCAGCAGTCGATCCGGCAGACCTGCCACAGGGTCCGCAACCGACCTCCTGGTTGCTTCAACGCAGCCAATTGAGTGAGATTGTGATCCAACTGGGCGCGTCGATCACAGACGTCTCCACCGGCGACCTTCAATTGATCAACCTGGGGATGAGCACGGGCCAAACACCGACCGAAATCCTGCTCCGCGAAGACCAATTGACGTTGGGCGCCGGAGGCATCCAACTGACGATTTCTCCCGATCCCGGTCAGTTGCCAAACGGTCGTTACCAATTGGAACTTTCAACCGCGATCACCAATGGTCCTGCATTCACCTACAGTGGCGATCACGTGAACCGATTCTTTGTGCTGGCTGGCGATTGGGACGGAACCGGCACCGTGGACTTGCGAGATCTGGAAACGTTGGCCTATTGGTACGGCAGGTCGACGACACGCGCCCCTGGCTACTTGGATCTGGATGACGTGTCGGCGATCAGTGAAGGCGACTTGGCAGTGTTTGAAAACAATTTTGCCCAGTTGGTGCAGCTGCCAGGACAATCAACCTCGATCCACCCGGACTTCATCGACACAGCCGAACTCGCCCGGGCACGGCAAACCATTCTGAACCGGTTGGACGTCAACGGCAGCGGCAGTGTCACCCCGCTCGATGCACTGCAGGTCATCAATCGTCTGGCGTCCGGATTTGAAAGTCTGACCGACTGGCGATTTGATCCCAACCGTGACGACACGATCTCGCCACGCGATGCGTTGTTTGTGATCAACGCGCTTGCACTCGAATCGGTTAACGCAGCGTCAGAGTCCACCGACGCCGAACTGCGAACGTCAGCCGTCGATGCAGCGATCTCTGACTTTCTCTCACTTAAACGGCAACGGGACTACGGTTCACCCGAGGAATACGCTGAGATGGAATATTAGTGTTCTGTCGAGATCGATTCGGCATAGGCGAGTTCGCCTGTGCGACCATCAAAGTATTGAAAGATCACTTGCGGGTGCGGGTAGGCCACCAATCGTTTGCCACCTAGTTTGACCGGCATGTTGAACACGTTGTTGATCTGCACCACACAATAGTGCGGGTACAGTCGTTCCAGTCGTGGCAAATCCGGCAAGATGTAGCTGCTCCAGCGGATGTCACATTCGCGAGGCCCGAACTTGAATTTGCCGGTCGCCGGACGATCACTTTCGTCATTGACGGGGACGTGATTGACGCTGTTGTGTGGCCCGCAACAAAATTCCCAAACGTTGTCGGTGATTTTGATGGCGAAACTGTTGTGCAGGTCACCGGTCATCACAAAGACGCGCTTACCAATTTTCTCCCATTCTTTGATCAAGATCTCTCGCTCGTCAAAAAAGCCTGTCCAAGCCTCTTCCTTGTTGGCCGCGTCGGCTTCGAATCCACCGGCGCCGCTATGCGGAATCATGAACGGAACGGTGGACATGACGAAGCGGAATTCCGCGTCACTCTCACGCATGCTACGCAGCAACCATTCCCGCTGAGGTTTGCCCAACATCGACACGCCCGGCTTGTCACGCTCGGTCACGTCGTGCATCTGGCGGTCGCCGCGGGTATCGATGAAATAGAATTCACAGTTGCCGACACGCGTTTTGCCGTAACTGCGACGGCCGATCGAGTAACTGACGTCGGTGTCATCGATCTTTGCCGGCATGTGCAACCGCAGCGTGTGATTGTCGACGACTTCGACGATGTCATAGACATAGGAGTTTTGATGTCCCGAATCGTCGTCATACTTCATGTCGTTCACACCGGCCTCGGGTGTGCCCCAGTGCACGTGCAGGTTGCCCATTTCGTCCAATGGCAGGCTCTTGAAATCGACGTTCTCGTCATACAGCAAGTCGCTTCCGCGGCGCATGGTTGCCTTGCCGAAATGAATCGGGTGTTGATATTCGGTCGGGTTGGCCCAACCCAGGTAGTCGTACCAGGCTTGCGTCCCGATATCACGAAAGACCGTTCGGCGGTGTCGCTTTCCCGATTCAGCAGACCCCCAAATGTCGTTGATCAATTCATGATCATCAAAGGTAAAGTAACTGGGGACATGCCGATGCCACTGCGACAATGACTCGCCACGATCCAAATACAGCTTGTAGTTCTCCCACACGCCAACGATCGTCGGTGCGACCTGGGCAACATGCGGCAATTCGCTGGCACCCTGAACCAACCGCCAGGCTTCGGGGGAATAGCGACGGTTTTCTTCGTACAACCAGTCACCGTTCATGATGTGAAAGTGAACTTTGTCGGCCCAGTCGCGGTTGAGGTATTCATAGGTGGTGGCGCGATGACCACCGCCGTGCAACGGGTTTTGGTTGGCACAGGAACCGATTTGAAAGCGGAAGTTGAACAGCCCCTGCGGGTTGTACTTTTCGTTGCGAGAATCGGCGGCACTGGGCAAAGTATGGAAACTGCCCGGCAATCCGTGCGGTCGACCGTTGACCCACAGTTGATAGTGGTAGCGCGTATCGGGCTGCAAATCATCCAGATCAACGACGCCGGTGTTGTCGTGGCCGATGGTGGTTTCGCCAGGACCGCTGACTTGATCCAGTTGGTCGGCGGCGATTCCATAGTGAACTTCAAACTCACCCGGATCGGATGTCCGTGCCCAAACACGCATCGAATGGTCCGACGGTTGGCCGAGCATCGGACCGTGCGTCAACCGAATCGGATCGCGTTCGGTGCTGATTTTGATCGATGCATCGGCCGGATCGGCGATGTGATGTTTGGTCGACGATGGATTTTGGGCCACTACAACCGTGGTCATGCAAAACAGCCAGACGGCGAAAAGAGATCGCATAGACTTTTTCGTTGATCGAAAGGGGCGGGGATGAATCGGCCAAGATCCTAGCGTGGCTTGGCCCGGGTGAGTTCTTCCAGCGATTGGAACAGCGCATCGACCTGATGGTCCGTCGGGTCCGGCGCGATCGCGGTGTAATAGCCCGGCGTGATACCGAGTGCCGCACGCATCGCAGCGGCGCGTTCCGGGGGCGCATCGACCATTTCATTCACCAGATCAAAATCACGATCCCAAAGCACGCGGTCGGCTAATAATTCGATCAGCCAACGCCATTGATCGACGTCCATACAATTGGCATCAATATCAAATGCAGAAACCTGATCGGTGGACTCGGCCAGGGCTTCCTGACGAACCACGTCGTCCTCTTCGTTTTCCAAATACGCGTCCAATGCTGCCTGTCGCCAACGACATTGAAACTGAGCGGGAGAGACCGGGTGCAGTTCGATTTCCAGTTCGATCTGTTGGGCGATGTTTTGGTAGACCGCCGCGACAGCCGCCTCGTTGATTCCACTTAGCTCGACGGTTGAACCGGTTTCCTGCAGCAAGTAAGTGGCCAGCATGTCCAACACGGCGAGCTGCTGTTGCCACGTCAGATCGTCAAACAAGGTGACACCATACTCCCATGGGTCTTCTTCCGTTTCGCGACAACTCGCCAACTCTTGCACCATCGTTGCCAACGAATCGCGAACCAGCTCTGCTTCTTCGCCAACCAGATGCCGGTCGCCAGAAGGAGTGTGCCAAGTCATCGTGTGATACCGATACGTGCCAGCCGCGTGGAATAGAAAAGAACGCAGTGCCGACGTCAGAATGCTACGGATTCAAACTGCCGGGATGCGATTGCTGCCGGAGATCTTGATTCATCGCGCGGCCGACTGCAAGCTTTTGAGCAACTGCAGTTGGATCATCGTTGCATTTCGTTCGTTTCACCGATCAGGAATTCGATACAAAAAGGGTTGACCGCTGCAGAACTCTCAGATTTCAGCCCCCCACCAGACGGTGAAAAAATTTTTGTGAGGAAGCGGTCAACTTGCGTTAACGGGAGAATCCGCGGGGAATCAAGGTAAACTGGGCGACTTTTGCCTCCCACAGCGGGTTGATTGTCGCCAGCAACGCCGTTGAAAGGACACAACCGCTTGGCGGTCGTCGCTGCATCTCTAAAATCTGGGCTCGAATGCATTGAAAACCATGCAGCCGAATCCTCCACCGGACCGGCTGATTTTCTAATCTGTCTCCCCAACGAAGAACAAGAACCATCATGCCAGACCACCACTCATTGGATATTAAACGCGTCGCGATTCTGTTTGCCGGCGGCCCCGCGCCTGCCGCCAACGCGGTGATCTCGACCGCCGCTTTTTCCTTTTTGGAAGAAGGCGCCCAGGTGTTTGGCATCAAACACGGCTACAGTCGCTTGGCCGACTACACCGCAGCCGGTCCGTTGCAAGAAGGCGCCGACTACATCCGGTTCACTCACGATTCATTGACCAACGCCCGCAGCAGTCGCGGCATCATGATCGGCACCGCTCGAACCAACCCGGGCAAACACGTCAGCAGTCCCGAACACCTCAAAGACCCCGAACTGGTCGCCCCACTGCGCCGCGTTTACGAAGGCCTGTGCTCGTTAGAAGTCGACGCGCTGATCTCGATCGGCGGTGACGACACGCTGAAGACGGCCAACAAGTTGAAAATGTTCCAAGACAACTTGCCCGGCGACGCGCGACGATTCCCCGTCATCCACCTGCCCAAGACGATCGACAACGATTACTGCGGCATCGATTTCACATTCGGCTTTTTCACCGCCGTGGAAACCCTGGCCGAAGAAATTCGCAACCTGAACTTCGACGCCGCCGCCGGAAAGTCTTACTTTTTATGTGAAGCGATGGGCCGCAGCGCCGGATGGTTGGCCTATGGTGCCGCCATTTCCGGTGAAGCCAGTTTGGTGATGAGCGTTGAAGATGTCGCCGGCGATTTGGCCGACGAAGAAGAGGATCCGGAAACCGGCAAGATTCGCAAGATCATGGTCTTGGACAAAGTGATCGACAAAATGGTCGACATGATGGTTGCCCGCGATCGCGAAGGCCGTGAGTGTGGAACGATCGTCGTCGCGGAAGGCTTGGCTGAATTCCTGCCGATGAAATACTTGCAAGGTGTGACGCGTGATGATCATGGACACATCAACATTTCCGCGATCAATTTGGCAGCTCTGTTGAGCAGCCTATTGAAAGACGCCTACAAGAAACGCACCGGCAAAGAACGCAAGGTCAACGGACTGCAACTCGGTTACGAAGCGCGCTGCGCACCGCCACACGCCTACGACGTGATGCTGGGTTCACAGCTAGGTGTCGGTGCCTATCGAGCCCTGGTCGAAGAAAAACTAAACGGCGTGATGGTCTCCGTTTCCGGTCAGTTTGACCTGCACTATGTGCCGTTCGACAAATTGGTCGACCCGAAAACGCTGGTGACCAAAGTACGGTTCATCCAACCGGGTAGCGATTTCCATCGCTTGGCAAGGTTCCTGGAAACCTGCACCGACAGCTGATTTAATCCAACTGATTGATCAGCCATTGCAGTTCGCTGGCGATGTCATCCGCCAGTCCACGCCGCCGCATCTCGGCCGGCAGGACGGTCCAGGCATAGGTTTCAACCTCCAAGTGACCGGTGAAATCAACACCGGTCACGCCGCCATCGAGTGCTTGCAAGCACTCGAGAACGGCATCACGGGTCGTGGTTAGCAATCCAAATCGTTCCAGGAAAATGGGAACGTGAAAATGGATCACCCAACGTTCGACGCCTGCCAAATCCGCAGGGCTGGTCTGCTGGATCAACTGCGGAAGGTCGGTGGCCAATCGGAATGATCCGTCGGTTCCGACCTGGCCCGTTTGGTGCAAATAGCGATCCTCGGCAAACTCACTGAGTTGTTTCAGTGCCGCAGCGTGCTGTGTGGCCGGAATCGCATTCCAATCAGCGACGATCGCGCTGCTGACCTGCACCTTGCCGACCGTAATGTCGGCATCGCCATAGCGCTGGATCACCGCTCGTTGCGATTCGTTCATCACCGCGCTGTGACAGATGTCGTGACAGACGGTGATGAAACGTCGATGCGTCAGTTCGGGCAACTGGTCGTCAAAAAATTCCACCATGTCGTCGACAGTGTCCAGCAAACAACCCGGTTCGGGTTCAATCGCAACCACGATGCGTTTGCCGGTATTGTGCTCCAACTGTTTTAAAAACTCTGCCAGCTGACGCAGCTGGTCCCCCGCCGTCGCCAGATCTTGTTTGGCATCCGAGTCGGCGGCAAACGGATTGTTAGGCCAGCCGATCGGCAGGGTGCTAATCGAACCGAGTGGCTGATCATCTGGTAAAAGCGCGGCCAGAATTGTCGCCAATCGCTGGGTGTATTCCAATCGCTCGGCATCGGCCCAGGTCGGCAAATACACGCGCTGTTTGACACTGTCGCCGTGAAAATTGGCGAATGGAAACCCGTTGATCGTGTAGGGGCGCAGTCTGCCGTCACTCAAAAAGCGGCGAAAGTCGCCCAGCTGACCCTCGATCAATTCCGTGGAGGCTTTGTCGGGGATCCACAGCCCAACGCCCAATTGATCGATTCCATTGGATTGCTGCAGCTGCTGGCGGACCGCCATCGCATACTCGGTCAGATTGCGGCGGATCGATGCCATCTCGATACCGGCATGAACATTCGTGCAATAACCGATTTGCTGATTCATCTGGTGGTGGATTCAATGAGCGGGCGGGAGGGAGAAACTCAGAAGCAGATCACCGATGATACCGTCCTGAACAACCGCCCCCAACCGTTGACTGCGGCAGATCAGTTCGCTCTACGGGGTTCCGATCGAAAAAGACCGCACCAATAGGGACTCCGCAGCGTGCCAAGGCTGTTGATCGTTCGCCGGGGAACTAGAATCTGTTGCCGATGTCCGTTGCCCTGCTCCATTGCATCTGCGTTCACGCCCCAGCTAGTTCCAACTGCGAGTCAACCCACTGTGATTTTGGCACCCCTCCAGCGTTTCGTCTTGACCGTCTTTGTTTTCAGCGTCTGGGCTGTCCTCTCAAATTCGGCGTGGGCCCAGTCACCGGAGGCGGCCAACCGAAAACATGTCGATCCGTCAGATCCCTTCGCCCAACTGGACGCCTGGTGGCCGACGCCTGGTGACACACGGATTGCGTCGGGCGCCCCCGGCCCCGCCTATTGGCAGCAGCGAGCCGATTATGAGATCGATGTCACGCTCGACGACGACAATCAAAAAATCCGCGGAAAGGTACAAATTCGCTACCACAACGAGTCTCCACACACGTTGCCCTATCTGTGGATTCAGTTGGATCAAAACCGATTTCGCAAGGATGCCGAGGATGCGTTGACCACCGTCGCTCCTTCATTGAACTCACGGATTTCACTGGGCGCGATGAAATCGATTCTGGCGCGTCGCAGTTTTGATGGCGGCTACCGAATCAAATCGGTCACCGACGGATCCGGCAATTCACTCGACCACACCCCGGTCGGCACCATGATGCGGATCGACCTGCCGACGCCTCTCGCACCCGGCGAGCAGACCCAAGTCGCGATCGAATACTCGTACAAAATCGTTGACGCGAAAACCATTCGTGCGCGTGGTGGATCGGAGTTCTTCGAAGACGACAAGAATTACATCTATGAAATCGCCCAGTGGTATCCGCGCATTGCCGCATACACCGACTTTGGTGCTTGGCAACACAAAGCATTTTTGGGACGCGGTGAATTCACATTGGAATTGGGAAACTATCGCGTTCGCATCACCGTCCCCTCAGAAATGGTTGTCGCATCGACGGGAACCTTGCAAAACCCCGATGAAGTGTTGAAGGCCCCCTGGAAACAGCGACTTGAACAAGCCAAGTCGGCTGAAAAACCCATCTTCATCATCACGCCAGAGGAAGCCAAAGAAAACGAAAGCGTCCGCACGGAACTGACCAAGACCTGGGAATTCAAAGCCAATAACGTTCGCGACTTTGCTTTTGCGGCCAGTCGCAAATTCATTTGGGATGCACTGGGTGTCGACCTGGGGACAAATGACGTGATGACCATGTCGTACTACCCCAACGAAGCCGAACCGTTGTGGAGCAAGTACTCGACCGAAGCGATCGCGCATACATTGGAAGTCTACGGGCGTTACTCGTTCGAATATCCCTATGAAGTCGCGATCAGTGTGAACGGACCGGTCTACGGGATGGAGTACCCGATGATCTGCTTCAACGGCCCCCGCCCCGAGGAAGACGGGACGTATAGCAAAGCGACCAAGTACGGTTTGATCTCGGTGGTGATCCATGAAGTCGGACACAATTTCTATCCGATGATCATCAACAGCGATGAACGCCAATGGACTTGGATGGACGAAGGCCTGAACACATTCTTGCAATACTTGACCGAACAGGAATGGGAGGAAAACTACCCATCGCGGCGTGGGGAACCCGACAAGATTGTTGGTTACATGAAAGGCGGCAACCAACGCGCGATCATGACCGGCAGTGAAGAAATCCTGCAATTCGGTGACAATGCCTATGGGAAGCCAGCTACCGCATTGAACATTTTGCGTGAAACCATTCTGGGACGAGAACTGTTTGATTTCGCGTTTCGTGAATACGCCCGTCGCTGGAAATTCAAACGCCCCACACCCAGCGATTTCTTTCGCACGATGGAGGATGCATCCGGCGTCGATTTGGATTGGTTCTGGCGGGGCTGGTTCTATGGCACCAACCATGTCGACATTGCCATCGACAACGTGCAACTGTATCAAATCGATTCAGGCGACCCCGATGAAAAAGCCGAGCGGGAACGTCAGGAAAAGGATCGCAAAGAGCCAACGGTGACCGAGCAGCGCAACGAAGGCATGCGGCGGCGGATTGACTGGCAACCGGGATTAAAGGATTTTTACAACAGCCCTGAATATGACGAACTGAAAGTCGAAGAGGACGACCGCAAATCGTTCCAAAAATTCCTGGACGGTTTGACCAGCGAGGAACGCGCCATCCTGCGACGCACCACCAACTTTTATGTGGTTGACTTCAGCAACTTGGGCGGGCTGGTGATGCCGATCATATTACGAGTCCATTACGCTGATAACACCAGCGAAACGATGCGTTTCCCCGCCCAAATCTGGCGCCGCAATAGCAAGCGAATCAGCAAACTGATCGTCACCGACAATGAAATCGTGCGGATGGAACTTGACCCCCAGCGAGAGACCGCCGACATCGAAGAAGACAACAATCATTGGCCAAAGCGAATGATCCCCAGTCGGTTTCGGTTGTTCAAAGACGAGAAGAAAAAGAACCCGATGCAGAAGGCCGCCAAGTCGGATGACAAGTCGGCCGATGAAGACGACAAGAAAAACGATGGCCAGAAGTCTGACTCCGAAAAGCCAGCTCCCAAATCTGAGCAAAAGAAATGATCTTTAGCTGTCATTGGATTGCGTTGATTTTCAGTTCGCTATTGTTGCACCCGGTGCATGAAACCTTTTGCGAACTCGAATGGAATCGCCGGACGCAGCGCGTCGAGGCCGCGTTGCGATTGGACTCGCTCGATGAACAATGGATTGCCAAACGCTACGCCAATCAAACGCCGCCCGATGATGCAGCGTCACAGCCAAACGGCACCCCCACAGCCCCCTCGGCTTGGCAGCAGGCATTTCTGGAACGACAGCTGATGTTTGATGCGACGGGAAAGGGTGCCGAGCGTCGCAGCGGACATTCAATCAAATGGGTTGGTCGCAAAGAAGACGGCGCCCATGTGTGGTGGTTTTTCGAGGTCCTGTGTGAGCAAGGCGTCCCGCCAAAGACACTGGAAACGCGACTCTTGTTCGATCGAGAGAAAGGCTATCATCATCGCGTCAATTTGCTCAACACGACCCAATCCGGTCGCACAACGACCCCCGTCGTGCTGTCCGAACAAACCCCCAAAGCCACCTTGCCACTGTCCCAGTAGGCCAGGTGCAACCTGGCGCTCCATCCACTGCCCCCCAGTAGGCCAGGTGCAACCTGGCGCTCCATCATTCCCCCATGCCAACAACGTCCCTGACCGCCGAAGTCGTTTCGATCGGCGACGAAATGACCAGCGGCGCTCGTTTGGACACCAATGCCCAATGGCTCAGTCGTCGACTGGGCGAACAAGGTGTCGAGGTGATTTTCCACAGCACCGTCGCCGACACCTTGCAGCACAACATCGATGTGTTCCGAATCGCTGCATCGCGCGCCGACATCGTGGTTTGCAGTGGTGGACTAGGGCCGACGCGCGATGACCTGACCCGCCAGGCGCTGGCGGCGGTTGTCGGCCAACCCCTGGAACTGCGGCAATCGGCGATGGATCACCTGACTGCAATGTTTGCCAAACGCGATCGGGAAATGCCGGAACGAAACAAGGTCCAGGCGATGTTTCCGGTCGGCAGTCGCGAGATTTTCAATCCCCAGGGAACCGCACCCGGCGTAGACGTCGACGTGCCGCGAGGCGATCGTTCGCCCAGCCGGATCTTTGCCCTGCCGGGTGTGCCGGCGGAAATGAAACGCATGTTCGATGAAACAGTGGCGCCGCGAATCCTAGCGATCGGACACGGCCGCAGTCATCTTGAACAGTTGGTGATGAAGTTTTTTGGTATCGGCGAAAGCGATATGGAACAACGACTCGGCGAGATGATTGCACGAGATCGCGTTCCACGTGTCGGCATCACCGTCAGCGCAGCGACGATTTCGTTGCGAATCAATGCGATCGCTGCAACACCGGACGAATGCCATCAGCAAATCGAATCGACGCGGAAAGAGATTCTGGAGCGGGTCGGTGAGTTGCACTTCGGCGACGGCGATGATTTTGAACAGTACCATGCGGTCGAAAACCAATTGCGGCAGGCCGGCCAATGCTTGGCCACCGTTGAATTCGGCCGGTCTGCGATGCTGGCCACTTGGTTCGCCTCGTTGGGCGAATCGCCAGCGTATCGAGGCGGATTTTGTTTCGCCAACCTGCCGGAACTGTCCGCCGTGTTTGCGGTCGATCCTGCGGCGGCGCTGGAGACATTGCGGCGGCGCACCGGTGATGGTTGGTTGTTAGTGGTCGACGAGTACCCGTCGCTGGAAACCGACGGAGATCACCCGCTACCGGCGGCTGAGGTTCGCCTGGTCGTGATCGACCCGACAGGAACCGTCTTTGCCACCACGAGTCGGCTGGGCGGACACCCCTCAATCATCCATCCGCGAATCGGCAAAGCCGCGTTGGCATGGTTCCGCAAAGTCTATTCCGAGCACGCGCCGTCGCACCGACAGCAGGCCGATGGCGATGCGGTGCCAAAATGAATGTGATTTTTGAAGACAACCATTTGCTGGTTGTCGATAAACCGGCGGGGATGGCCACCATGGGGACAGCAGCGGGCACGCCCAGTGTCCATCGCTGGGCCTGTGATTATCTGAAACGACGCTATCAAAAACCCGGCAACGTCTTTGTCGGCGTGGTCAGCCGCCTCGACCGGGTCACGACCGGCGTACTGGTGTTGGCACGGACCAGCAAAGCCGCCGCGAGACTTTCGATCCAGTTTGGCGGCCCTGGAAAAAGCAAGAAAGTGTCCCAGCAGGCACAGAAGCTGTACCTGGCAATGGTCGACGGCGATCTACTCTGCGACGGCAAATTCTCGGCGTCGGGCGAACTGTCCGATGCCGTTTGGAAGGACGATGGGGCGCATCGAATGCGGGTTGATCGCACAGGCCGGTCGGATTCCCAGCCCGCGCGGCTACAGTACTGTGTTATCGACAACCGCCCCACGCGGACGCTGCTTGCGGTACGATTATTGACCGGGCGAAAGCACCAGATTCGGCTGCAATTTGCTGACCGTGGGCATCCTATTATGGGCGACCAAAAGTACGGCAGTGAAACTGATTTTTTTGACTCGATTGCGTTACACAGTTGGCAGCTTTCCATCGGGCATCCGACCCAGATGACAGCGTTGAATTTCAAAGCCCCCATCCCAGCAAATTGGAATCGGGTTTCAGCGCCGATCCCTGACCAGGCAATCATTGAAACTCGACTGGCGCAAACCTACGATTGGCATGGCCCCGATACCGCGCTGGATCGTTAAACACAAACGTTAAACTCGAACGCGTCTGTCGACTTGAAACCGAAACCCGCCCCGTCGTTTCTGCCACGCCGCATCGTTTCTGGCGGCCAGACCGGTGTGGACCGGGCGGGACTGGAGGCCGCGATCGCACATCAAATCGAACATGGTGGCTGGTGCCCCAAAGGCCGACGATCCGAAGACGGGTCGATCCCCAGCCGCTATGAACTCGTGGAAATGCAATCGCCTGATTACCCGGCGCGGACCGAACAAAATGTGATCGACAGCGACGCGACGTTGATTCTGTACCAGCGCAGTCTCAAGGGGGGATCGCTACTGACGCGGCGCTACGCTGTGCGTTGGAAACGCCCTTATTTATGCGTCAAGATCGAGGGCGCCGACCCGGCCGAGGTTCGTCAGTGGCTGAATCTTCACCAGCCGAATGTACTGAATGTGGCCGGCCCACGGGAAACCAGTTCCCCGGGCATCCAGCAGCGTGCGTTGACATTCCTGTTGGAAGCATTTGCGATTCCGGTCGATAGCCAGGAGTGAATCCGCCCTGATCGCTGCGGCGACGGGGGAAGATCGACGACAGCGGGGCTTGGGTCAGATGGCTGGATCGTGGTAACATTCCCGGTCTTACGCTCCCAAACCCCGAATCGGCTTGTTTTATGTCTGTCGATCTGTATGCCGTCTGTCCTTGTGGAAACGGCAAGAAAATCAAATTTTGCAAATGCAAAGAATCCGTCGACCAGATGGACAAAGTCCTGACGATGATCGAGGGCGGCCAGATGGTCCCTGGACTGGACCGGTTGAAGTCCATCCTCGATGAACATCCCGACGCGGCGTGGGCGCTGGCGATTCGCGGCCGATTGCTATTGGATTTGCGTGAATACGAATCGCTCAGCGAAAATGCCGATCGTTTCATTCGCTTGCAACCGTCCAACCCGCTGGCATTGACGCAGCGTGCCGCCGCACTGGTATTCAACCAAGATGTGCAAGGTGCCACCGATGCATTGCTGGAAGCGTTGAACGAAAGCGGCCAAGAAGTCGACGCATTCTTGATGGATGTGGCGTTGATCGTGGCGATGGGTTTGGCACAGGCCGGCGTGATCCTGTCGGCCCGCGTGTATGCCCTGCTGGCGATCAGTTCGCAGGGTTACGAAGCCGAACAGGCCAACGCGTTTTTGTCGCAAATGGACACTTCACCGGGTGTCAATCATTTGCTGAAAAGCATTCCCCAATTGATCGAACGACCGGCCGATGTCCCCTGGGGCGAACGCTGCGACGAAGCCGTCGGACTACTGCGCAGCAATCGCGTCTTGCTGGCTCAAGACAAATTCGAATCGCTGCGTCGTTCGGCACCAGGCCAGCCGGCGATCCTGTCCGGACTGTTGCACTGTGCGGTTTGGCGTGGCAATCTGGAACGACAAACGGAGATGGCCAACCAGTTGTCAGAGGTCGAGTCACTCGATGCAATCGAGCGTCAACGCTATCGCGCCATCGCCGGATTGCTGTCGCCGATCGGAACTCTATCGATCAATTCGCAAACCGTTCGGGTTGAATTTGAAGACATCGATCAAGCCGAAATGGCATTGATCGCCAGCGATCGCACCGAACAACTCTCGGCCGACCGCCTCTCGCAGATCCAGGTTCCCGAAGGCGAAGTCCGCCCGCGCAGCGCCTTTTTCATCTCCGATCAAGCGATCGATTCCGATGCAACCGACGTCGCCCCTGCGGATTGCCCTGCGTCACTGTCGCTGTTGACCGTCTACGGACGGCAAACCGATCGCAGCGCCCAAGCGGTCGCATACGATGTCACCGAAGATCGTGTGGCAGAAATCCGCGACGTCTTGATGGCCGCCATTCCAACCGGCAATGCGGTGTTGGAAGATCCGCAGCCGATTCCGATGACATTTGCGTTGGACGATCGACCGATCCGCCATAGCCAACCCAATTCGATGGCGGAGCTGGCCAAATTCAATCGCGATTTTGCAGCCACACACGACGGCAAACGTGTTTGCCAATTGCCGCTACCAATCTTGGACGGCAAATCGCTTGCCACCGCTGCAGATGATGATTCCCTGTCATTCCAGCGAGCCGTTGTGGTCCGTGTTCTCGAAGGCCACGAGCGAATCATCAGTTTGGAACAAGCGTTGGCCGACGTTTACGAGATCTCCAAAGTCGATCCACTGCCGATGCTGGAACCGACCGACGAAACCGTGTCTGACCTGTTGTGTGCGGATTTCTTCCGAGTCAATCCGGACAAACTCTCGCCGATGCAACTGTATGTGTTGGCCAGCAATGCCAGGTCGACCGGCGGCATGACCGCGTGCAACCGATTCGCCAAAAAATTGGTCGAAGTCGCGACGGCGGAGGATGCCCCAGAAGGTGATCCGCGGATCGCGATGGAAGGATACGTGCTGTCGATGCTTTCCACCGCAGAACCAAGCGAGTCGATCGAAATCGGTGACAAAGCCATCGCCTACGCCAAAAAGAATGGCTTGAACCATGCGACGATCCTGCTGTCGCGGTTGGAACTGTGCTTGTCGATGGCCGATCAAGACGGCTTCCGTCAAACGATCATGGACATCGAAAAAGACTATGGCAACGATCCAACCGTGATGGCCCGTGTACAACAATTGTTGGTGCAACTGGGCATCATCCGGCCCGATGGATCGCTGCGACAACAAGGCGGCGCACCGGCCGGCGGACCCGCCACGGAATTCACCCCTGCAGCTCCGCCGGAACAACGCGGCGGCGGTGTCTGGACGCCCGACCAGCCGAACCCGCCGGGCCCCTCCGGTGACGAAGGCGGTAGCAAGCTGTGGGTTCCCGGCATGGATTGATCCAGTCGAACCAATGCCCCAGCCGATGCCGATTGAATCTGACACCGCCGATCAACGCTGGATGCGACTGGCACTTGAGCTAGCCGCCAACGGTCAGGGCTGTGTCGAACCCAACCCGATGGTCGGCTGTGTGCTGGTGAAAGACGGGACGTGCATCGGCCAGGGATTTCACCGTCGTTTTGGCGGTCCGCACGCCGAGATTGAAGCACTGCGATCGCTGCCGTCACCCTCGGACGCCCGCGGTGCGACCGCCTATGTGACACTCGAACCGTGTTGTCACCATGGCAAAACCCCACCCTGTTCGACAGCCTTGATCCAGGCTCGAGTCGGACGCGTCGTCTGTGCGATGCGAGACCCGTTTCCCAAAGTCGACGGAGGCGGAATCGGTCAACTGCGGGAATCCGGAATCGACGTGACGCTCGGCGTATTGGAAACCGCTGCCCAATCGCTCAATGCTCCCTATCTGAAACGGTTGCAAACGGGCACCCCCTGGACGATCGCCAAGTGGGCAATGACCGCCGACGGACGGATTGCCACCCACACCGGCCAAAGCAAATGGATCAGTGGTGCCGGGTCCAGACGCCATGTGCATCAATTGCGCAGCCGAGTCGACGCGATCATCGTCGGGATGGGAACGGTGCTGGCCGATGATCCGATGCTGAATGCCCGACTCGAGGATCGCAATTTGCCACTGCAGCCCGCGCCACGGTCTCAGTCGCGGATTGCCAAGCGGGTCATTGTCTGTCGGCAACGCTTGCCGCCGCTGGAATCCAAATTGGTGCGAACAGCAAACACGCTACCGACCTGGGTGTTTTCATCTCCCGGCGTCAATCAATCGGAGTTGCAAAGACTAGTTGAATGTGGTGTGCGAAACGTTGCGATCGACACGGATGATCCCCATCAAATGATCCGGCAAATGCTGGAACAACTCGGTCGCATGGAAATGACCAACGTGATGCTCGAGGGTGGCGCGCAATTGCTGGGCAGCTTCCTTGATCCCGATTCGACGCAGTGCCTGATCGACGAGTGTCACGTTTATATCGGTGGCAAACTGTTCGGCGGACAGCAGGCCCCCGGGCCCATCGCCGGTCCGGGCATCGCCGCAATCGTCGACGCGGCACAATTGCGAGTGCAATCGGTTGACCAATTCGATGATGATGTCCGGATCGTGTACCGCCGTCGCGATTGAAACCCTTTCGCCCTGCTGATTGAATCTTCGACATTGAATCAGCGTGAGAATAGTAACCGCGACGCGTGAGTTTTGAAGCCAGCGCTTTCGCGTCAGGCATTGTTTTTTGGTAACCCGATGCGTCAGCGAGGGATCCCGTCAACCGGCTAAATCCCTCGCTGACGCGTCGGGTTACTAAACCGACAGCCCGCTTGGCGACATGTGGATCGTCGATGTCGCATTGACTGAAACCGCGTGACCTGCAAGGGATTTCTATCTGCCGAACGAGTCGAACGGGGGAAGAAAGTTGCCAGATTCAAGTTGCTGTTTCGATAATTCTTCAACTGACCTAGCGTTGCCAACCGATTTTTAGCTATTGGGCAGAGGGCAACGGCCGAAAGCCTTTCGTTTCGGCTGCCGTGTGTAAAGGTTTTTCAGGCGACATGTCGTCTGAAAAGGATCGGTGCAGCGATGAGGTATTCCTACCTGATTGCATTGGCCACATTGATGGCAATGCCGACCGTGTCGACTTTCTCTCAAGAGCCGACCGCCGATCAACGTCTCCGAGCGAGACCCTCATCGGCAATCTTCTCAGAAACCGGACTCATTCGCTTTCGGTTGATGTCTGGGCGATTGGAAGTCGACCCGATGCGATACCGCAAAGGCACCCAGGAATACAGCGATGGTCAATTCAGTGAAACGATGACGGTCGCTTCGGCCGCCGGAATTCCATCGGTTCATTACACGTTTCGAGATGACTACCAGCAGATTCAATTGATTGCGGAACATGGCAAAGGATTGCGAATCGAATCGCGGATCCATGCGACCGGCGAGCGGGCGGTGTTGGAACAGGTCGAAGATGGATTGGTGCATTGGAGCACTCAACGTGATCCCGCGGTGACATCGGAATTGGACACTCATCTAAGTGGCCCGACGCTATTGCATGTGATCGGTCAAGACCAATCGGGGTTCCAAATCCATGTGGAAGAACTCTCCACTCGGATGCTGCGTGGGCGCAGTCTGATCGCATTAACCGGGCGCACCGAAACCTATTTGCGAACGCACGTCAAACGACTGGCAGTGGTCTCGGCCGATGACGTCAACCAACTGATTGATCAACTGAAATCGCCAAAGATCGCTCGGCGGCGTGCGGCGGTCATCAAACTTTGCTCTTTAGGCTCGGTCGCTCTGCCACACTTGAGCGCAGCCCTGGTTCATGGCGATTTGGATCCTGAACAAACCACCCGGATCAAATCCATCCTGTCGCGCTGTCCTCGGATGGATGAAGACACTGTCACTTCGTTGGCCTATTTATTATCAACCGATCGCCAGCATTGGCAGATCCTTTCGCAGCGAATGGATCAATCAGAGTGGATTGCCGCCAACGCCCACATCCGCAAATGTGGGCTTGATGACTTGACCCGCTAGTACAGCGTCGATTGAGTTGGCCGGTCGCAAGTTGGTGTGGAGGATTTATCCGACCGGCTTTATTCTTCGCAGAAAACCCTCACCCGAGTCGGATAAATCCTCCACACCAGCGCCGTTGAAGTTGCGCTTTCGCATCAGGCTGCTAAAAGCGCAGCTTCAAAACACAGAACCCCGATTTGCTGGTCTGATCGGAATGCGGTCTTACGCCTGTTCATGGTCTTGCGAATCCGTCTCATCGCTACTGGGCAATTCGATCACGGGTTCTCCCCAATCGGCGAAAAACATGTCGCCACAGGATTCGCATTTGACTTCGGTACCAAGTAAATGATCGTCGATGATCTGCGCGAATCCCTTGCACTCGACACGAACTTTCCCAGGCTCCGCCGCCATCGCTTTTAAATGAGCTTGGTCAACGCCGGCAACTTCGATGTCATCTGCTTCGAGGGTGGTCAACAATTCTCGCGTCACGTCCTGGACCGATGCCACGCGATTGGCCAACCGTCGCACACTGCGTTCGAAACTGTTGCGCGATGTCCGACCATTGCCAAAATGTCGGTCTCGCTTGGCATACAGGTAAGTGAATCCACGCAATAGTCGACGACGCGACTCGGTGGGCAGCGTGTATTTGGATTGCTTGGCGATCAATTCAAAGATCCGGCAGAGCGCTTCCGGCGGATAGTCGGCAAACTGCATCGTCGTTCCGACACGGCTGCTGAGCCCCGGATTGCTACGAATCATCTGGCGCATTTCGTTGGGATAGCCCGCCAAGATCACAACCAACCGGTCACGCTGATCCTCCATCCGCTTCAACAGGGTTTGCACCGCCTCGCGTCCATATTGATCTTGCCCACTTTCGTCAATCAATGTGTAGGCTTCATCAATGAACAGCACCCCGTCGATTGCCTCGTCAATCTTGGCGTTCGTCTTGGGACCGGTCTGGCCGGCGTATTCTGCCACCAAACCGCTGCGGTCGGTTTCCACCAGATGGCCGTTTTTGAGAATCCCCAGCGCCCCATAGATTTCAGCGACGATTCGCGCGACGGTGGTTTTTCCCGTCCCGGGATTTCCCACGAACGCCATGTGTAATCCGGGACGCGACGTTGGCAGATCCAATGCAGCTCGCTTCCGCTCCATCTGCAAGAAATTGGTGAGCGTCGCGATCTGGTCTTTGATGTTATCCAGACCGATCAAACGATCCAGTTTGGCATTGGCGTCGGCCAGTCGCTGCTCCGGAGTCCGCGTGTCCTCGGGCGACGCGGTCGTCGCCGACGACGCATCTTTGCCGGGGGGCTGGCGGTTGGCGGAACCACCGGGACCGGCAATCGGCGTCGGTTTTTCGGCTGCCGATGGTCCGACGCCTTCACGCAATCGCTTGGCTTCCTCACGTAACCAATTCAACGCCTCGCGAGCATTCGTCGTATCGGCATCACTGACCAGCGTCTCGGGCGCCTTGCCATGTGCGATGTCGAACTGCTGCTGCATGACTTGAATGTTGGCGTTGTCGGCAACGCTGACGTTCCCATCGACTGCGGTCAACAGATTCGCCATCCGCATCGCCAGCGTTTCCAACTGCCCCCAGCGGTCACGAATCTCCGGCAGTTCGACGAACGGTCGCACGAGATCCGCCCACTCAAAATCGTCGGCCGCACTGATCAACCAATCGACCGCTTCGTGCAACTGGCTGCCGAGCACCGATTTGCCCCAAATGTGTTCCAGCAAGACACGACCGAGTTGTCGCTGTTCCATATTTTTGGCGCTGGCATCGGTCACCACCGAAGCGAACACCTTCATCAAGAAACCTTGATGCAGATCGTCCATCTGTTCAGAAATGGAGGCTGCATCAGGGTCGTCACCGCCACCCAGCCAACCATAGGATCCACGCACCAACTTTCCACTTTCGACATACAGTTGCTGTGTCTCGACCAATGCCTCGCGGTATTGGCGGATCGTTTCAATGATTCGGTCGTCCGACATCGATGACATGGTGCTGCGTTCCCCTCAAGTGGAATTTGACGACGGTGTAAGGACGCTTTACGGCGCTCGCATGTGGGGCATTGTCACGTATCAGATTCCGGTTGTCGATCAGAGCCAACAGATCGCATCGCCAAATTTAGCTCAATGCTTCTTTCCATTGCTGCGAAAGTGCGGGCAAGTTCATCAGTTCATGCACCGCCATTCGATCGACTTCGCGACCAAACAACACATCATTGGCTCGGGCCACTGTCCAATCGGGATGAGGCCGCTCAAGCAGTGTCAATTCATCTGCCGCGGCGATCACGCCCGCCTGCAGCACCCGCACATACCATCCGGTGCGTCCAGTCTGCGTGACCTCCTTGGTCATTGTTTTGGTTTTCCAACGACGCGAGATCTTCCAGCAGGGCTGCCGCGGTTGACTGATTTCCAGAATACAACTGCCATTGCTCCACTGGTCGCCAACACAAGCTTCTGCCTCGGTGAGATGGTTCAGCGTCAGGTTCTCGCCAAACCCGCCACCACCAAATTCCAGTTCCGGATGCTCGCGTTGCCAGTCGTCATAGTGCGCCCCGGCATAACACAGCACCGCTTTTTCGGGACCACCATGATTCTTTGAATCAGCAACTTGGTCACCCTCGATTCCCAGCGGTCCGATCTGAACCGGTCCTTCGATCGGGCATTTTCGAAATGCACTGGTCCACTGACGTTTGTTCAGGTCCGATGCGTCTGGTGCACCTTCGGTGACCACTTTCCCAACCTGCACGGATTTGATCGTTATCATTTAAGCGATGGAATCAATAAAACTTCAATTGAAAGGCGAATGATACATGCCCACTGCACAGCACATGCTGCACTTTGCCCTGATCGCATCCACTTTTTGCGTCACCGGGCGATCCGCACAGGCAAACAATGGCGATCCACTGGCAATCCTACGACATGCGGACGGGTCGGCCAGTGTGCAAACCCTGTGGGGACTGGAAGTGCAGGTTTGGCCACAGACCATCCCCGCAAACCTGGAACCCAACTCAGCTCGCAAACCACTGACCATAGCGGCCGACATCGACCATGTCCTTGCGCGAGCCGTCAACCAAGCCGACGTCACATGGCAACCGACCGACGGTCACGAAACGGACCCGAATGCAATCCACGTCCAATCGGTCGCGACCGCTACCGACCAACCGCTCGGTTTAGTTGTCCGCGCCGATGGCGTCAGCCTTTTGTTTTTGGGGAACAGCCCGACCACTGGAGCAGCGCCGGTGAAATCAAACTCACTGACTGCGGTCGACGCGGTCGTCTGGATCGGGGATTCCGATCCGACGCTTAGTGACGCGATGGCCGCCTGGATCGAATCTCTGTCGCCACGATTTGTATTGCTGAGTTCAAAAACGAAGGCCGCAATGCAACAAACGCTAGCCGAACAACTCGATGGCACCGTCGACACGAGCCCACTGGACCACAACACATTTGCGATTGCCCAGTCATCCAAGTCACCGAGCCAGACAACGATTGTTGCGACAGGCGACAAACCGTGGCAGGCCCCCAACGAATTGCAATCACTGCTCAACGGCATGCAGGCCTCGTGCCGCCGTTCTCAAGAGGTGTTCGCCAAACTGTCGGTGGAACAAATGAATTTCAAGCCGGCCAATGGCACCCACACTCCGCGTTGGAATTGTGAACACATGATGGGGCGCCAATTGCTGTTTTTCTCGCAGATCTATCACGCCGTGGACCCGACGATTCCTGTCATGGATTTGAATCCTAAACAGATGCCGCCAGACTACCGTGCCGCGCACGCCGACTGGGACGGGCAAGAGGAAGCCCGACAGATGGAACGCGTCAACGAGTTCACGCTGCGATTTGCCTACCTATTGGACGGGCTTGAATTGGACAGCAAAGCGCCGGAGAGTCGCTGGACGCTGCGTGGACTGCTCGTACAAATGGAGCGGCACTACGACGAACACACCGCCAACACGGTGAAAAAATCCGAACTCCCCGGCTGGCCGAAAACCAAGCCCTAAGGATCTTTAGAACGGTGTCGATCGTAGCTGGACCGGCCACGGTTCAGACCGTCCCGCACACCCGACCAACTGAACCCTGGCGGGATCCGCTACGTTCCATCCCACCGTAGCTGGACCGGCCACGGTTCAGGCCGTCCCGCATACCAGACCAACTGAACCCTGGCGGGATCAGCGACGTTCCATCCCACCGTAGCTGGACCGGCCACGGTTCAGACTGCCCCGCACCCGCCACCAACTGAACCCTGGCGGGA
>NZ_JAMYFE010000046.1 GCF_024129865.1 Stieleria tagensis
GGCGTAGAGATGGGATTGAGCCCCGCGGGAGAGTGGAGAGATCGAATCGCAATTTGCCGATCCATTTGAGTTGAAACGGCAGTTTAGCGCTGGCTTCAAAACGCGTCAGCGAGGGATTTTGGGTGTTAGCGGGATCCCTCGCTGATGCTGCGGGTTACCAAAAAACTGTGCCTGACGCGAAAGCGCATCTTCAAAACTGACACGTCACGCTGTGAAACAGCGCTGGCTGACGCAACCGCGCACCGTCAAAAGACGCGTCCAACCGTCATGCAACGCTTGTTCAGCGGGTAAACTAGCAAAACAACGCTTGGTTTCACGCTCCTGATGGCGTAACATTAAGGTGACCGGTATCACACAAGGGGTAGAGTGTACAGTTTGCCCTAGCCCTGCTTCATTGCCTGCCGGCAAGTGAGGTCACTTGCGCACGCAAAATTGTCATCTTCTCTAAAATTGAAAGGCCTCTCATGAATCACGTTGGCTCACCTCCCCGGAATCGTTCCGGTTTTACCCTGGTCGAATTGCTGGTGGTGATTGCCATCATCGGGATTTTGGTGGGACTTCTGTTGCCCGCCGTCCAGGCTGCACGCGAGGCGGCTCGTCGAATGAGCTGCAGTAACAACTTCAAGCAGATTGGCTTGGCGATTCACAACTACCACTCGGCTTTTCAGCAGTTGCCGATCCAGGGTTCTGGCACCTACGGAAATCACTCAACCGTCTGGGCAACTCCCACACCGCTTCACAATCAGGGACAACTGAGCATTTTTGTTGGGTTGTTGCCGTTCATCGAACAGCAGGGTCTGTACGACTCGATCAAGAACGAACAGGTCGGTCGCAATGACGGCCAAGCCATTGCGCCAGGTGGCACACCAGCCGCCCCTTGGCCGGCGATGGGCCCGACTCCATTGACCGACCAGTACAAACCGTGGCTGACCGAGATCCCAGGTTTCCGCTGCCCCAGCGATGGCACCACGGGCCCTCCACAACTGGGCCGCACAAATTACGCCGCCGCGATGGGTGACAGCGCTGTTGCCGCAGGTCGTAACGGTTACGTCACGACGACCCTGATCCCCATTTCAAACGCAAGTACACCCAGCCCGAAAGCGGTTAAAGCGAGCGATCGCGGTTTCTTTTTCCCACGAAAGGAAGGCAAGTTCAAAGACATCTACGATGGTCTTTCAAACACGATCGCTGCGGGTGAAATCGTGACCGACTTGGGTGACCAAGATTTCCGCACATCACTGGCTGGTGGCAACGGAGAAACCGACGGAATGATCTATCCTCCGACCGGCACCGCGAGCGGTCAAGCCAATTTCTGTAAACAGTTCATCTCGCCCACCGACCCGACGTTCTGGTCCGACGGCACCGATGGCGGAACTCCCCCACCGGTCATTTACGAAGATGAATATTCCCGTGGGGGTGCTTGGGCGAGCATGTTGTACATGCACACCTGCGTGAACATGATCCTGCCCCCGAACCGCGAAACGTGCGGAGTTGAAAACCCCTTCAACGCCGCAACCGTTCCCCCTAGCAGTCGTCACCAGGGCGGAGCCCATGTGTTGCTGGGCGACGGAGCCGTCGTGTTCATGACCGATTCGATCGAAGCCGGCGATTCCAACAGCGGACCGGTTGCATTCGATGGCGTCGGTGCTTTCAAACCCGGTCGTAAGAGTCCCTATGGGCTGTGGGGAGCACTTGGAACACGCGCCTCCAAAGAAGTGATCGACGAAAGTTTCCAGTGATTCGTCTCGAAGACGACAAACCCTAAATCCACGACGGCTCGTTTCGCTCCCGCCTGCGAAACGAGCCGTTTTTGGTTTCCAACGGAGCCCCCGACGAACGTCCGATGAGTGATTTGTATATCAACGCACGGTTGACCATTCCCAGTTCAGAACTCGGGATCACGGCGGCACGCAGCAGTGGGCCGGGTGGCCAAAACGTTAACAAAGTCAACTCCAAGATCACGCTGCGATGGTCTCCGCGAAAGTGCACTCTGATCGATCCGGCCTGGCGAGCCCGGTTTCTCTCACGCAACGCCAATCGCATCAATCGAGAGGGCGAACTGGTGTTGCACAGCGAACGCTATCGCGATCAGCCACGCAATTTGGCTGATGCCAGGCAACGCTTGGTCGAACTGCTGTTGGATTGCCGCGAGCCGGCGAAACAGCGCAAGAAAACCCGCCCGACGCTGGGCAGCAAACGCCGCCACAAAGAAGCCAAAACACAGAAGAGCCAAAAGAAACAAAACCGCAGCATGCGGTTTGATGGTTGATTCTGGGTGAACATGAAAACGTTTTCCCCCGGCGGGATTCCGCGCCGGCTGCGATTCTCACGGCTGGGGTGGCAACAGCAATCGGAATCGGCATCCACTGCCGGTGGGTGGATCTAGGATCTGGATTTCGCCGCCGTGCTCTTTCAGAATCTTGGCACTCACGGGCAGTCCCAACCCGGTCCCGCGAGCGCCTTTCTTGGACTCAAACAGCGAAAAAATCTTTTGGCGGTCTTCGGGTGACACCCCGGGGCCGTTGTCGATTACGTCGATAAACCAGCCGAGTTCGGGTTGATAGCCAGTCTGGATTTCGACTTTCCCCACAGCTGCCGCGTCATTGTCATCGTCGGTCGAAGCTGCTCGCTCTCCATGGACGGCATCGATCGCATTGGTCACCAAATTCAAGATGGCTTGGTGCAACGCATCCGGATCAAACTGTGCGGCTGGCAAGTCGTCTGCGGGATGGAACTCCAACTGCACCTCCGACTCCGCCGCCCGCGACACCATCAGCTCGACAACGTCGGCGGTGGTTTCGTTCAGATCGCCTTGCACGCGTTGCGGCTCGCGTTCTTTGGAGAACGTCAGCATGTCCATCACCAAGTTGGAGATGCGTTCTTGGTTGCGGTCGACCATCCCCCAGCCACGGCGCACCGCATCGGTGTCATCCCGTTTCAAGCCGGCTTCGATCAAGTAACTGCCACCGCGAATTCCCTGCAAGATATTTTTGACGTGATGCGAAAGCGTGGCGATGGTTTGCCCCATCGCAGCCAGTCGTTCGCTTTGCAGAACCGCGCTGTAATAGAACGTGTCTTCGATTGCCAAAGCCGCTTGGTGGCCGATGGCGGTGATCAACCGCAAATGTTCGTCGCTGAATCGGTGCGTCATCCCGGTTTTGACAATTTGACCGGGTGACGTGTAGGTGTCGATATACAGCGCCCCGACAATGTCGTATCGACCTTGTAGCGGAACACACAACGCCTCGCGTACGCCGCCTTGTACGATGGATGCCGCGGCATCAAACCGGGCATCGTCAGTGGCATCGCTGGTGCGCACTCCCTCGGCTCGCTCCAGCACATAGTCCAGGATCGTACTGCTGATGCTGATCGGCGATCCCGATTCACGCTGTCCTGATTCGGTTTGGCGATCACACCGCGCCGCGGGACGCAATTGGTTGGTTTCATTATCGCGCAGCATGATGCAACCGCGATCGGCATCGACCCAATCAAACACCAATCGCAGGATTCGATCGAGTAATTCGTCCAGATCATCGGTGCGGCCCACCGCCAGCGCGGTCAGGTACATCACCTCCAGCGATCGGTCGCTATCGGTGATCGTGTGCATCACCGATTCGCTGGAATCCGAGACCGACACCGAGGCATCGCTGGGCTGCGAAAGCGATGTCTCCAACGGCGAGGATGGTTCCGGTTGATCGTGATCCGCGGGATTCCCATAGGAGGACACGGAGTCCAAACGGATGTCACCGGCGCGCGAGGTCGGGCGCACAAAGGATGAAATGATCCGGCTGGCATCCGCGCCGCTAGTTTGGCGAACAATGTCCACGCCATGCGCCGCTTCGATCGCTGTGGGTTGTCCGGTGCCGGTGAAGATCAACAGCGAGGTGCCGATTTCAATGCGATCCCCACTGGCCAGCGGTTGCCGGGAAACCCGCTCGCCATTGACCTGTGTGCCGTTGCTGCTTTTCAAATCAACCAACACACAGTCGCCGCCGGTGATCCGGATTTCCGCATGATTCCGGGATGCCTCGCTGTCGAGCAACTGCAGGTCGTTCAGCGTGTCTCGGCCGATGCGCACGACTGCCCCGCTGAGCACAAAGTGCTTGCCTTGGTCCCGTCCTCGCACAACGTAGAGTGATGCCATGCCACAAAGGATACGCTGGTTCACAACCGGATTAAACCCGGTTCCTGAAATGAGGCCTCGACCGGCCGAGTCGGCTTTTCCCGGGCCGTCATTTTCGCAGTAGAATAGAAGCCCCGACCGCGTCCGATTTGCAATTGATTTTGTGGTGACTTCTGTTGCATCGCTGGCGTTCCAAATGGTGACCTGACAGTTCCCACCCGATTCTCGAGCATTTTCTTCATGGTCCAGCCTCCTCCGATCGAGCCAAGCGTTAGCGATTCCAGCGACGATGATGCCGTGCAAACGGCACAGTTGGTCAAAGCCTGTCAAGCGATCCGTCGCCAGGTCGGGCGGATCGTGGTGGGCCAGGACGAAGTCATTGAACAGTTGCTGATCGCGATCCTATCTCGCGGCCACTGTTTGCTCGAAGGCGTGCCGGGACTGGCCAAGACACTGATGATTCGCACGCTGGCGGATTCGATGCATTTGGATTTCCATCGCATTCAGTTCACGCCCGATTTGATGCCGGGCGACATCACGGGGACCGACATCATCCAAGAGGATCCGGAAACCGGCCGCCGCCAGTTTCTATTCGAGCGTGGCCCGGTGTTCACGCAGATGTTGCTGGCCGATGAAATCAACCGCACGCCGCCCAAGACCCAAGCGGCGTTGTTGGAGGCGATGCAGGAGCACGAAGTCACCGCCGGCGGGAAAACATACAAGTTGAAAGAGCCGTTTTTTGTTTTGGCGACGCAAAACCCCATCGAGCAAGAGGGCACTTATCCGTTGCCCGAAGCCCAGCGGGATCGATTCTTGTTCCATGTGGTCGTCGACTACCCCAGTCGCGAAGAGGAATCTGAAATTGTCGATCGAACCACATCGACATTTGATGCCACAGTCGAGGCAGTGGTCAGCGGCGAACAGATCATTGCGTTTCAGAAAACGGTGCGTCGAGTCCCGCTGCCGCCGCACGTCAAAGAATGGGTGCTCGATGCCGTTCGCTCGGTCCGGCCGCGCGACCCACAAAGCGCTTCGTGGGCAAAAGAATTGATCGAGTGGGGACCGGGGCCTCGGGCCAGCCAGCAACTGGTGCTGGCGTCTAAAGCACGAGCGCTAATGCATGGGCGTCCGCACGTCACGATTGATGACGTGCAAACACTTGCTTTTCCGGTTTTGCGTCACCGTATCGTGCCGACCTTCACCGCCGAAGCCGACGGGATCACGGTCGACGATTTGATCCGGCGATTGATCAAGGACCTGGCACCGAAGAAGACTGCGGCGCTGTAGGGCGTCGTTCGGGCAATCCTTAGCTATCCATCACTTCGGATTCGCGGTTCTTTGCCAGTTCGTTGACTTGTTCCTCGAACTTTTTCGTCAACTCTTGGACTTCGTTCTTCAGCTTGTCACGATCATCTTCGCTGACCGCTTTGTCTTTCTCAAGTTGATCGGCGGTCTTGTTGGCGTCGCGACGAATGTTGCGGATCGAGATCTTGGAATCTTCGGCCAGTTCTTTAATCCGCGAAACCATCTTCTTGCGGACATCGGTCGACAGCGCCGGAACGTTCAACCGGATCACACGTCCGTCATTCTGTGGATTCAATCCCAAATCGCTACCCACGATCGCTTTCTCGATGTCTTTGATCGTTGCGGCATCGTAAGGCCGAATCAAGATTTGCTGGGGTTCGGGCGTGCCGATCGACGCCAATTGCTTCAAAGGTGATGTCGAACCATAGGCTTCGACTTTCAGTGAATCGACCAAGCCCGGGGTTGCGCGTCCGGTGCGAATTCCAGAAAGTTGCGTACCCAATACGCTGATCGCTTTTTCCATGCGTTCTTCGGCGTCCATCAAGGTTTCTTCTACGGACATGCTGAGCATCCTTGGGTTAGGGGAGTAACGATGACTATGTGAGTGTAGCTAGTTTTGAAGGCTTGCGCGTGTGTTGCGCTGTCGCGGTTGCACGGGCACGGTCGTACCGGCGCGGTTGCACGCGCCAGCCAAATCAAGTCCATCCGATCGCTTCCGTTCCGCAGGCGGGAGCAGGGGGCGAAAAATTGGATCGCTTGCTATTTTTCGGCACCAATCCAGGTCCCGACGCTTTGCCCGTTGACCGCCTGGACGATGCTGCCTTCCTTTTTGAAATTAAACACCAGGATCGGCGTGTTGTGTTCTTGGCACAGCGCGATTGCGGTGGCATCCATCACCCGCAATTGTTTTTCGGTGACATCGCGATAGGTCAAGCGGTCGTACAGCACCGCGTGAGGGTTTTTTTCTGGGTCGTCACTATAAACGCCATCGACCCGTGTCGCTTTGAGAACCACATCGGCATCGATTTCCAGTGCCCGCTGTGCCGCGGCGGTGTCGGTGGTGACGAACGGGTTGCCGATTCCGGCGGCCAAGATAATGACACGCCCCTTGCTCAAATGGTGTAGCGCGCGGCGGCGAATAAAGTTCTCGGCGATCTTGTCCATCGGCACCGCCGACATCACCCGCGTGCGCAAGCCAAACGTTTCCAAGGCGTCTTGCATGGCCAATGAATTGATCACCGTTGCCAACATGCCCATGTAGTGCGCGGTGGCTTCTTGGACCAATGCGTTGCTGCCGGAAAACTGCGCTCCTCGCAAGATGTTTCCGCCACCGACGACGATTGCAATCTCGCAGCCGCTGCTGTGTGCTTGGTGGATCTGTCGCGCGATGTCCGACATTTCCTTGCTGCTGATGCCGCGACCACCGGAATCGGCCAAGCTTTCGCCGCTCAGTTTAAGGACGACCCGTTTAAAACGGAGATCTGGATTCGGTGTGGCGTCTGGCATAGTGGATCGGTCCTAGTTGGTTGCGCGGTGGTTGTTTTAATGATACGAAAAAACCTCGTTGCTCCCGAGAGGGGACAACGAGGTTTCTGAGATTGTCGGTGGTGTCGCTAAGCAATCACGACGATGCGGCGCCGACGGCGACACGTTTGAACGCAACGACTTCGGCATCCGGGCTGAACTGCTTAATCGCGGCTTCCACGGTTTGTGTGTCGTCCAGAGCGTAGAACTGGCTGAGCAAGCAGCGTTCTTGATCTAGCAATGTGTTGTCGGCGATGAATCGCTCGATCTTGCCCGGCAAGATTCGGTCCCAGATCTTTTCCGGTTTGCCTTCGGCTTCCAGTTCCGCTTTGATCTCGGCCTCGGCCTTGGCCATGACTTCCGGCGTCAACTGTGAACGGCTGGCGAATTGTGGCACGGTCTTTTCTGGTTTGCCCAATCGAACACGGTCTTCGTTTTCGATCTTGATCTGGCTTTGCAGCGACTCGGTTTCTTTGATCACCAATTCGGCATCAAATTCATCGGGCGTCAAAATCGACGGTCGCATGGCGGCGATGTGCATGGCCAAACCGCGGAAAAACTGCGGCGCGTCGGCGTCTTTGCCACCGTGCACGTAGGACACCAGCACGCCGATTTTGCTTCCGGCGTGAATGTACGATGCCAGATTGGCGCCTTCGACGGTTTGAAAGTCGGCGACTTCGATCTTTTCACCGATCGTACCGGTTCGTTCGACCAATTTTTCGCCAACGGTCGTGCCGTCATAGGCCAATGCGGCAACTTCTTCTTTGGTCTTGGCGCCCTGCTCAAGTGCCAGTTTTGCCAAATCGTCAGCCAGTGCCAGGAAGTCTTCGTTTTTGGCAACGAAGTCTGTTTCGCAGCTGAGGGCCAACAGCACGCCGCGGCCGCCATCGATTTGTGCCGCTACGACACCTTCGTTGGCTTCACGATCGGCACGCTTGGCCGCAACTTTTTGGCCTTTCTTGCGCAGGTAATCCAAGGCGCCTTCAATGTCACCGCCCGATTCTTCGAGCGCTTTTTTACAGTCCATCATGCCGGCGCCGGTGGACTTGCGTAGCTCACTTACGTCTTTGGCTGAGATCGCCATCATTTACTCCAGCTAGTCTAAAATCGACTGATTCAGTCGCAGTCGTTGAATATCTTGCGTGTGGGGAAGGGTACGTTTGTCTGGTTGATGCACTAGGCATCAGGAGCCGCTTCCTGCGCCGCAGGTTCAGCTGCGGCTTCCTCGGCCGGGGCCGCTGCTTTGGCCGGCGCTGCTTCCGGTGCTGCAACCTCGTTTTGACCCTTGCCGCTGATCACCGCGTCGGCGAGTTGCTTGAGGATCAATTCGATGCTGCGGATGCCGTCATCGTTGCCGGGGATCGGCAGATCGATCAGGGAGGGATCGCTGTCGGTGTCGATCAAACCAACCGTGGTGATGCCCAATCGCTTGGCTTCGCGAACGGCATTGCGCTCTTTGCCGGGGTCGACGATGAACAAGCACTCGGGCAAGCGGTTCATCGATCGCAAACCGTTCAGGTTGCGGTACATCTTGCGATACTCACGATTCAAAGCCGACTGCATTTTCTTGCTGTAGGCGTTGATGGCGTCGCCACCACGAATCGATTCCAGTTCTTCCAGACGGGTCAGGCGACTGCGAATGGTACGGAAGTTGGTCAACGTACCACCCAACCAACGCTCGCTGACAAATGGCATGCCACAACGCAACGCTTGTTCCTCGATCGCTTCACCAGCCTGACGCTTGGTGCCGACGAACAAGATCAGCGAGCCGCCGGAAGCGACTTGACCGAGGTATTTGCGGGCACGCAACATGCCACGCAGTGTTTCACGGATATCCAGAATGTGGATCTGGTTTTTCTTGCCGAAGATGTAAGGCTCCATCTTCGGGTTCCACAAACTCGTGCGGTGGCCAAAGTGGACACCGGCTTCAATCATTTCTTGGACGATTGGATTAGACATCGAGACAGAATCTCCTGAGTCATTGTCAACGTGGGCATCACGAAACGGCAAAATCTCCGTTCCCAGGGTCAAGCGGCCGGCTCTGTGTTGCCAAAAGCAACGTTGCCGAAGCACCGCCCCCGCCGTCAGCGGGTCCCTTCATCCCGTAAGCGTGGACAAAAAAGGGGGTGAAAGAGCAGAAAACGAAATGTGTTCCGCAAGGTCGCAAAGCGTAGCGAAACCGGGGTGTGGTCACAAGTTCCAAGTTTTCCATCGGCCGGGTTTCTTTTGCCTCTGGAGCAAACTGCGACGGATTCTGGCTCCGTCTGCTTGGGGGATAGGTCGCAACGGTCCCTACTGTGATAATCGAAGCCGGCAGCAGTGGGCCAATCAAGGTTCGCTGGCTGCTCGCGTTATTTGCGGTTTATTGATTGCGAATCTTCTTTCCCCCCGCGCTGCCGAACATGCCCACCTCGATCTTTCTGAAACGCTGCCAGGAACTGGCGGCTCAGCTTTCGCCGCCGCCGGTCGATCAAGGGGAACCCGCTCCGGAAAGTTCGGAATCAGAGTCGCTGATTGGTTTTTTCCAATTGTTTCGCCCCCGCGGTGACCATTTGGGCGATCTTTTGGAAACGCTGCCGGCGGGTGATCAATTGGCGGACCGCATGCAATTGGTGTTTGATGTCGCCGGCGATGACCGGCGCCCCCAGGGTGGACGGGACGCATTCTTCATCGTTCGCCAACCCGCCCCGCTGCCGGTCGAACAGGCCGAGCATCACGCGCTGTCCTGGATCGACGGCCTGCGGCAAATCGCCCTGGCGGTCGGCGACCAGGAAATGGTGGATGGACTGGATCAACCGCCGAAAATCCGAGTTCTCGAAGGCATTCCCCCGAAACATCCGAAACAGCCCGAAGAACAGAGTCCGCTTTTGAAACTAATTCAAAATCGCGGCGCCGAATTGACCGCCGAGATTTCGAATGTCGATCCCCATGCCGCACTGCTTCGGCCGGCGTATTACTTCGTCGCCTGTGACACGATGCTACGCGACTATTTGATGTGGCCGCTCTACGCCGTCAGCACTGGATTGGCAGACCCGCTGCGAGGTTACTTTCAATTGTGGGCTCACGGCGTGAAGTACCGTGTTTTCCGCAATGACCAAATCGACCTGTATCTGCCACGTCTGAATTAGGGTTCAGTTGCTCTCGGGATAGCCCTGCCACATCCAAACCAGGGTGTCGGCAAGCGTGTGCTGGAACACTTTGCCATCGCAGTGACGGGTGTCACGACTGAAAACAAAACGATAGTCGTAGCCTTTGGCCTGAAGCGCAGCGGCGGTGCGTCGGTTGGCCATCACCCAGTTGTGATAGGTGCTTTCGGGGTCGTTGGCTCGATTGTCGTTTTCAGAAACATGGGTGAAAATTCGCAGCGGCTTCTTGTCGCTATTCTCGATCAGCTTCATCCCCGAATGGTATTCCCAGGCGCCCAAGGGATAGTCGGCTTCTTCGGGCGCATCATCGTCTTGTTGATCGACAAAGGTTCCCGAATAAGTGATCAGCCGACGGAATAAATCAGGGCGGAACCAACCCATTGTCAGCGCCGCTGCGCCACCGGAACTGCACCCCATCGCGGCGCGTCCCCAGGGGTTATCGGTGAAGGCGATGTTGGGATAGGCCGCTTTGATTTCGGGACGATTCAATACCGCCGGTAATACTTCGTCATTGATAAATCGGGCCAGTCGATCCGACATCGTGTCATACTCCAATCCCCGCTCACTGCCTTTGCCGTCATCGCCACCGTTTTGAACCGCGATCGTGATGAATGCCGGCAGACGACGTTCGGGGTCCTTGGAAATGCTTAGGTTGTCGACTGCGTTGCGAACCAGGTCTAACCGGCTCGGCCCGTCGTGCGTGACCAAAATCGGTGCCGCTGTGCCGTCTTGGTAGGCCGCCGGGATATACACCGAGATCTTGCGCTGCGTGCGAACCTTTTTACGCGGGCTGAGTGTGGAATCATCACCGCGAAAGATCTTGCTCTCGGCCAGTGGCATCGTGAACTCAAACAGTTTCCCCTTCGGATTCCCTTGGTCGGTCAAATCAGGATCGATCGGGTAGTCCGGTCCGACTGTGAAATCGCCATTCCCGTTGGCAGAATGGGTTTCGGTCGCGGTGTTTTGCGCTAGCGGATCGGCGGCGCAGAGCGGTTTCATGGCGGTGCCAAGCGAGAGCAGGCCGACTGCGCACGCGATTTGGATCAATCGACAGAACAGGTTGCAAATCATAGCGGTGGTTGGGGCGAGTGCAGGGAGAAAGGGGAGAATCGTTGCACGACAATTTAAAGGATGCCGTCGTGATAAACTACACAGCGGTCACATTTCGATTCTCACATGGTTTTCCAATGAATGCGTCAAAGTCTCTGTGCGTGGTGATTGTGTTGCTGTTGTGGGGCGGAGTGGCGACTGCCGACGAAACGTTAAAAGTCATCTCCCACAACGTCTGGTACGGATTCACCAAAAAATCGCAGCCGCGACACAGCAATTGGCTTGAGTGGATGAACACTCAACAACCCGATGTGGTGTCGCTGCAAGAACTTAATGGCTACACCCCGGAATCACTTGCCAGTGACGCGGCGGTTTGGGGGCATCAACATGTTGAACTATTGAAGGAATCGGGTTTCTCGACAGGAATCACATCCCGTTATCCGATCACCGACGTGCGCCGCATTCAAGACGGAATGCACCATGGTTTGTTGCGTTGTCGCATCCGTGGCATCTGGTTCTACGTCATTCATTTTCATCCCTCCAACTACGCCCGGCGGATCGACGAAGCCGGCCTGTTGCAGGCCGATGTGGCCACGCTGCCAGAATCCGATCCGAAGATCCTATTGGCCGGCGACTTCAATGGTTTTTCTCCGTTGGATCGCCAGCATTACCAGTCCGACGAGCAACTGGTCCCGTTTTTTGAAATGCTTGACCAGCGTGACGCTGGTGCCAAGAACCTGAACGCCGGGCAGTTGGACTATGGCGGGTTGCAGGCGATCGCAGATCAAGGTTATGTCGATTTAGTCGACCGCTTTCGAACGCCGGAGCAACCGTTTGTCGGCACCTTTCCGACCCCACTGGTCAGTGACCAAAACCATGGAACCGACCGACGACTGGATTACCTGTTCGCCAGTCCCAATTTGGTTGACGAGGTGGTGTCGGCGGAAATCCTAAAAGATCAAACGACGTTGATGTTGTCTGACCATCTGCCGATCACTGCCACCCTGCGTGTGAAGTCCGATGCCACCGCATCGGACTCGGTGGCGGTGTTTCGCGGCCCACCGGAACTGTTGCAAGAACAAGGGGCCGGCGAAGGACCTGCCTGGCATCCGCGGTTGGGTTTATTGACCAGTGGCGATGGCAATATCAATCGCCGCAGCAAATCGGGTGAGACGTCTGTCTTTCGCGCCGGTGCCGGTTCAAACGGGTTGATGTTTGATCGTAGCGGTCGACTGGTGGTTTGCGAAAACGTTCGACGACGGATCACGCGGATCGAAGTCGATGGATCAGTCGCTGTCCTGGTCGACCAATTCGATGGCAAAAAATTCAACCAACCCAACGATCTGACCCTCGATTCACACAACCGGATTTACTTTACGGACCCCTGCTATGGTGATCGCAGCGGGATGGAATTGATCGATGCCGACGGTCAGCCGATCGAAGGGGTCTATCGGATTGATCCGGATGGAACGGTTAGCCGAATCATTACGCATCAGGTGGATCGGCCCAACGGATTGGTGGTCACCGCCGACGACCAATATTTGTTCGTCGCTGACAACAATAACTCTGCCGGCGGAGCTCGAAAACTGTGGCGTTTCCGTTTGTTGGACGACGGTACGGTCGATTTCGAAAGCCAACGATTGATGCATGACTGGAAAACCACCCGGGGTCCCGATGGGATGAAACTCGATGCGTCTGGCCGCTTGTACGTCGCAGCCGGATTGAATCATCCCAATCCGCCGAACGAAACAGCCGACAAACCCACAGCTGGGATCTATGTTTTTGATGTCGACGGTCAGCTGTTGGATTTTGTTGCCATTGGACGTGACGAAACCACTAACTGTGCCTTTGGCGGCGACGATCTGCGGACGTTGTACGTCACCGCCGGTGGCACGCTTTGGCAGATCCCCACCTCCGAGCCTGGCAATCCAGTTTGGCCCGTTGTCAGCACCCAAAACTAACGTTGCGACTGAACACCGACGTCGCTTCTACAATTCACTCACCTTGGAATTTGATCGTGTTGTATCGCGCCCTCGCAGCCTGTGTTGTCACCGTTTGCCTGTGCTGTCAATTCGCACCGGGCGCAAGTCCCGTTGGCCGCTGGGGTGGCAGTTGGAGCAGTCAATCGACGGGCCATCAAGGTGCTCTGCGAGCTCGCATCCGCCAGGTCGATTCGAATACCTATCGCGCGCTGTTTGCCGGACGCTTTGCCAAAGTCATCCCGTTCGTCTATCCCGCTAAATTGCAGCGGGTTCCCGGGACCTGCAACACCTATCAGTCATCGACACGTTTGCCGCTGATGGGCGAATACCGGATGACCGCAACGGTCAGTGAACATCATTTTCACGCCACCTTTCAAGGCCGCAAAGATCGCGGCGTGTTCGAAATGTCGCGTTAGCATCTCACCCGCAGGATGCTGATCTCATGCGTCTTCGGCCAATAGCTCATTCACGACGCCCTCGATGACTTTGTCTTCGGTGGCACCTTTCCAATTCATTTCGCCTTGCCACCAGTGGCGGATGTAGCCGTTCTTGTCGACCACATACACCGTCGGCCACATCGTGTTTCCCCAAGCCTTCCAATTCTCGGATTGCAGATCAACCACGATTGGAAATTCGAATTCTCGCTCTTGGGCGGCCGATTTGACAGCGTCAATATCGCGCTCACGCGGGGTCTCCGGTGTTTGAATGCCGATCACCACCACGCCCTTGTCAGTTAACTCCCGGTGCCAACGTCGGTAGATTTCAAAGTTTGCATGACAATTGTGACATTGAAAGGCATAGAAGTGCACCAAGACCACTTTGCCGCGCAGTTGTTTCATTTGCAGCGGCGATGAATTGATCCAGTGCTCGACATCCACAAACTCCGGAGCCATCGGATAGATTCGTTTCAGTTTGGTCGTGTCGAACCGTTCGCCCAACAGCGCACTGAGTTTCTGGCGCTGTGCCGGCTGGACAAACTTTGTCAAACCCTCCCGTTCGGCTGCGATCACCTGCTTGGCCTGGTCCTTTAGATCCGCGATCGCTGGATCGCCATACTCGGTACGGCTCATTTTTTTCTCAACGGCTTGCACGTCGCGTGCAAGTTTTGCCAGCGATGCTTGCTGATCCGGCTGGAGCCCAATTTTTTTCGCAACATCGGGACGCAACAAGATTCGGCCCGCTTGAGAATAGTATTCCAGTTGTTGAAGCCGTTGTTGCTGTGCCGGTTTGGTGTTGGCGGCAAACCACTGCCAAATCCGACTTTCAAGTTCGTTCAGGACCGGTGTTTGCTGGTCCATCGGTAGAATCCGAGACGAAAACCAACGGCTGTCGATCTCCGCGAAAACGCCCTCCAAATCAGTGACCTGCGATTCGGTCAAGTCCAGCTCTTGGTG
This sequence comes from Stieleria tagensis, assembly GCF_024129865.1. Classification (GTDB taxonomy): domain Bacteria; phylum Planctomycetota; class Planctomycetia; order Pirellulales; family Pirellulaceae; genus Stieleria; species Stieleria tagensis. The sequence goes on from NZ_JAMYFE010000046.1 coordinate 14,525, forward strand.
AACCAGCGGGTCATGGACCAAACGCAACAGATTGCGCGGGATCAAATCTTGATACTGTCCAAAATCGACCGTCGAATCTGCAGCTGCCGGATGGATCGTGAAAACCAACAGCAGTAAACAAAGCAATGGTGTCTTCATTGTGTGGGCCTGTCGCAACGAGTTTCGATGGGAGACATCCCGCCCGGGATGCTCTGGGCCGGTCGTCATCCGCGTTGTCGGTTCGCAACAGAGACAATCCCAGTCAATTTGTTGTTAATGGTCAAACACACGCCCGATCCGCCTGGGATTCGGAATCATTCTTGCCAACACATCGCGGCAACGTGGATCGTCACGTTCATTTGGAAATCAAGTACAGATCAGATTTGCTGCGGAGAATCATTTGGTCATCGACCACCGCCGGCGACGCCATGAACCCATCGCCGAGCTGTGTCTTGGCCAATTCATCGTAGCTGTCGCCAGGCCGGAGCGTCAAAATCTCGCCTTCGATGCTGAACATGTAAATCCGTCCGGCGGCGTAGATCGGTGATGCAGCAAAGGATCCGCCGGCGCGTTTTTGCCAAACCACGTCACCGGTTTTCGGATCTCGCGCGGAAATCACGCCGTCGTCACTGTTCATGTACATCAATCCGTCAACCATCAGCGGGGACGATTTTTTGGCCACGCTCTTGCGTCCCGACCACTCGATGCCCGATCCGGTCAAATCTCCTTTACCGCCCAACCGCACGGCGACCATGGATCCCATGCCGTTGGTCAGAAACACCAGCCCGTCGTCGATCAACGGTCTCGCCGACGCGTTCATTCCGCCGTGATACACGATCCACAACCGTTCACCGGTGGCCGGATCAAATGCTTCGGTCGCCACCGCGCTGGGATAGATCAATTGTGGTTGGCCGTCGACGTCGACCACATGCCCGGTGCAGTAGGCCTTCATTTGGTCGCCGTTGTCCGTTCCGTAATCAATTTGACGCGACTGTTTCCAAATCGTTTTGCCGGTCTCGCTATCGAACGCCACCACGTACTGCACGTCGAACCCGTCATAGGCAACAATCAATTTGCCATCGTACAAAATCGGTGACGACGCTGGCCCACGGTGGTGATCACATTCCAAATCCTGACGCTGCCATATCACATCGGCACTGCGGGTGTCCAAGCAGGCGGTCAAATAGCTGCCGAAATGAACATACACGTGTCCTGATTCGATCACTGGCGTGGGCGTTGCGTAGCTGTTCATCGCATGGCAGAACGCCGGCGATTCGTTTGTCACCAAGACCTTGTCGTGGACAATGTCCCCGCTGGCTCGGTCCACACAGATCACCGACATTTCCTTGCCGTCTTCGGTCGCCGTGGTCAGCCAAATCTGGTCGCCCCAGACCACCGGCGATGACCAGCCCTTGCCGTGAATCGCGGTTTTCCATTTCACCACCGACTGATCGATACTGATTGGCAAATCCGCATCGGCGGCATGGCCGTCACCCTGGGGGCCACGAAATTCTGGCCATTGATCGGGATGTTGTACGGGCTGCTGCTCAGCGGCTGAGAGAACCGAACTGACAGCTATCAACAACATTGCGATTGCGTTTCGCATAAACAAATTGCCCAACGGTGGTGTATCGGAAACTGCTTTGACGGATCACCTGGGGCCGCCAAACAGGGTTGGATTTTCAACGCTTTAACATCCATTGTATCTGACAATCCTACAATGGATCGTCCCCCCGCTCGCGTCAATCGCGAGACCTGCTGTTTCGATGCCTTTGGACTGTTCTCATGAGACACACGATTTTGTCACTCGCACTGATCCTGATCCACTTGCATGGCCCCGGTTTGGCCCAGGAAATTCAGCCGCTCGCGGCACCGCTGCGGCTGCCACCGCGGCAACCGGTTGATCTGGCGCAAGGGTCGGCGGGCGTCGTAGCCAGTGCCTCGCCATTGGCGTCAGCGATTGGCTGTGACTGTTTGGCCGACGGGGGGAATGCGGTCGATGCCGCCATCGCGGTGGGTTTTGCGCTGGCTGTGACTTGGCCGGAAGCCGGAAACTTGGGGGGCGGAGGATTCATGCTGGTCGCACCTGCCGGTTCCGAAGAACCATCGGCCGATCGAATCGTCCGCTGTATCGACTATCGCGAGACAGCGCCGTCGGCTGCCACGGAAGACAGTTTCGTCAACTGGACCGACAGACGTCACCCGCGAATGGCCGGCACACCGGGAACCGTGCGCGGATTTGAATCGGCACACCGCCGCTACGGTTCGATGCCTTGGAAACGGTTGATCGAACCGTCGATCCGATTGGCCCGCGAAGGCTTTTTGGTCGACCGCTATTTGGCCTATTCGCTGAACTCGGTGCTCAGTGACCCATTGATTCGAGACCACGATCGGTACGCAGAATTTCGCCGCGTCTACCAACATCCCAGCCACTCGCTGTGGCGGCCCGGTGACCGACTGCTGCAACCGGATCTGGCCAAGACACTCGAAACGATTGCCGAAAACGGCGCCGATGGCTTCTACACCGGCCGTGTGGCCGACGCGATCGATCGTCAAATGCGCAGCGACGATGGACTGATCTCACGACAAGACTTACATGACTATCAACCTGTCGTACGCACAGCGATTGAGCGTTCGGTCCTGGGGTATCAAGTCTTCGGCGCACCGCCACCAAGCTCCGGCGGACTGACCGTGGGATTGCAGCTGAAGATGATCGAGTCACTTGGTTTGCAACCTCAGGCTGACGTGCCCTGGACGGTCGACCACTTGCATCTAATGTCCGAGGTCATGCGACGCGCTTTTCGTCAACGCGCTGCGTTCTTGGGCGACCCCGATTTTTCGACGCTACAACTGGACGGGTTCAGCGATCAAGCCGCCGCCAGACTTGCCGCTGAAATTGACCATCGGCATGCCACACCCAGCGGCGAACTGGCCGGCGACATCGCACTGACCGATGGTCCCTACGAGAGTGAGCAAACGACGCACTACTCAGTCATCGATGCCACTGGAATGGCCGTCAGTAACACCACCACGTTGGAACAATCGTTTGGCAGCCTGTCTGTGGTCGCTGGATGTGGATTTCTCTTAAATAACGAAATGGGGGATTTCAATTGGCGCCCTGGTTACACCAACACCGAGGGTGCGATCGGTACCTCAGCCAACCTGGTCGCACCGGGCAAACGCATGCTCAGTTCGATGTCGCCGACGATCGTCAAACAAGACGGCAAAGTGCGGTTGATTGTGGGCAGTCCCGGCGGGCGGACGATCATCAATAGTGTCTGCGAGACGATCGTTCAGACGTTGTTGTTTGATCGATCACTCGCCGACGCAGTCGACGCGCCACGGTTTCATCATCAATGGTTTCCCGACGCGATCTATCTGGAAGGCTTCGATCCGCAGGCCTACAGCGGCATGATCGGGCCACTCCAGTCGCGCGGTCATGTCGTGATCCAAACGCCAGGAAGGCGTCAGGGTGCTGTCAACGCCATCGAAGTCGATCTCGATTCCGGCATCGCCACCGCCGTCGCCGATTGGCGCCGCGGTGGCGCCGCGCGAGCGGTGCGATCAAAACCGGTTGCAAATCCAACCGCCAGTCGAGCACGCTGAGAGCCTTTTAAACAAGACCTCGACAGTGGCCTTCTGTGTCAATGCATTGACAGGTGTTAAGCGGGCAAGAGCGTGATGTTTGAAAGTCGCAATGGCGTGGCCGCGAGAAATGCAACAGCATGGGATCTCATTCAGCGCAAAAAACGACCGTGCCGCAAGGCTTCGCAGCCTGCTTGCACGGTCGTCATGTTGCAAGCTTCCCAGAAAGCTCGCTAGACCAGATGAGCTCGGTTCAGATTACTGATTCAAGTCGACGGCTCCGTCGACCGCACTCTCAACGGCTGCATCAGCTCCAGCGGAACCGGCATCCGTGTTTAAGTTCGTGTCGACGTTCGTGTCTGCATTCAGACCGCTGGACGTATCCGAGTTGATCTGAGTGCTTCCGTCCGCATTAATCCGAGCGTCCGACGAACTGCTGGGGATTTCACTGTTTACATCGGTCGATGCTCTCACATTTGCACCCGAAGAGTCGACGGCTGCGTCAGCATCGGACTGAGTGTTGATCCCGGCAGCATCTGTCGAGACATCCGCCGAGGCGTTGGCACCCGTTTGAGTGTCGGTGCTACCCGATGCTTGGTTGGACGTCGCCTGGTTGGACATCTGTTGTTGATTGCTGGCGGCGTTCTGCGATGTGCCGGTTGCATCATTTGTCATCCCCGATTCATCGTAACTACCGTAGCCGGCTGAGTACCGCTGATTAGATGTTTGAGCGTTGTCGAAGTACACGCGACTACCGTTGACACAGATGAATTCTCGGCCGCTGGCATCATGCCGCAACATGTATGATCGACCTTGAGCCATCGGCTGCGCCGCAGCATAGTTCTGCCCACTGTAGGTCTGACCGTTGTAGTTCTGCCCACTGTAGTTCTGGCCGTTGTAGTTCTGGCCGTTGTAGTTCTGGCCGTTGTAGTTCTGGCCGTTGTAGTTCTGGCCGTTGTAGTTCTGGCCGTTGTAGTTCTGGCCGTTGTAGTTCTGGCCGTTGTAGTTCTGGCCGTTTCTTCCGGTATTTGCGTTCACGTTGGCGTTGGCGTTGGCGTTGACATCGGCATTGGTGCCATTGACCGCTGCGTTGCCATTGACTGTCGTGTCAACCTGTCCGGCCGGAGTGTTCAGTCGGGAATTCACACGCGAATCGACTTGGGCGGCTGTGTTGCGGACTCCATCGCGGACCGCATTGGCTCCATTTTGAACGGTTCCCTGCACGGCTCCCGCGGCACGATTGACTGCATTGCCAGCGCGGGAGATCGGATTACCGGGAATGCCTTGAGCCGTGGAGATTCCGCCGGTCAAAAGGACAGCCAAGCAAGGTGAGATGATGAGCGACTTCATTTTAGTTTCCATTTTTGGGGTCGAGGAGGACTTCGGTCGATGCCTGCAGCCGCATGATGTCACGGTACCTGTGGATGGCAGCAGAATCGAACGACACGTTTCAAAGCGGAAGCAATCGCTATGCCAAGTTGCGGAAGTTTCGCCCCAAAAAATGGATCGGTTGGTCAGAAGTGTAGGCCGATTTGGTGCCCGACCATCGCGTTTGACAAACTCATTCGTTGTCGGTGGCTAACAGCGGACCGGTGTGATTGATCCGCACAAATAGGGTCGTGAGGTGCCTGGCCAGGACCGAAATTGGTGCTTGATTGAACAACTTGATCAAAGACATACCAGAAGTGGGCGAAGGCGCGGTTAGATGCACAGCCTTAGATGCACAGCGCGACCAGGACGACGAAGACGAGTGCCATTCCCGCCAGGAACTTTCCAATCGTTCCGAACGTGCGTCCCCAGAATGTGGCATGTCCGATCGTCCAATTTTCTCTCCACCGCCTGCCGTCGGTCCACTCGCCATACATGGCACCGGCCGCCGCACCGAGCCCGCCAAACAGCAGTGCCGCGATCAGCGAACCGATCACCGGCACTGGGATGCCAATCATCGCACCGGCGATCGCTCCGACCATCGAACCGAGGATGGAGTACAACGTCGATCGGCGACTGGCGCCGGCACGTTTGGCCCCGAACGCGCTGGCGATGAATTCAACGATCTCGCCCACCAGCGCGATCAAAAACGTTGCCAGTAGCACTGTGTAATCGATCGCGATCCGCCCCTGCTGCGGCCCGGCCCAGACGTACAGGGCGACCAATGCGACACAGATCCAGTTGCCCGGCAAGGCAATCAAATTGGTCAACCAAGCAAGTAGACAAGAAATAGCCAGCAGTCCGGCGATCAACACCGCGCCCATCGGTTCGGCCCATTGCATCCATTCCATCATTCGTTCCATTCCAGTTGCGGGTTGATTCCCAAATAGTAGGCGATCTCCAACATCAACCGTTCCAACGGACTCATCGCTCGACGCTGTCGCAGCACTTGACGGGCCAGTGAGGGGCGGTCGGTGATTAAATTGTCTACACCACGACTGATCATCAAAGACATCGTGTAGGGATCGTTCAACGTCCAGGCCGAGACGGTTTTACCACGTGAATGAGCCAGTTCGACAAAGGCTGGCGTTGCCAACGTGTCTTTGACGGCTAAAAAGTCCACCGGGGTTCGTGTCAGATCACCGGCGACCACCGCGGTCAATAAACCCACCGTCCATTGGGGACGCAACTTGCGGATCTTGGCAACCCCCTGAGCCTCCAATGACATCACGACGATCTGGTCCTGCATTTGATTGGCTTCGACAATGTCGACCACCTTTTGCTCCAGGTTTTGAGTGTGACCGTAATACTTCAGTTCGATGTTCACGCGGGCCCGGCCACGGCAAATCTTCAATACCTCGTCCAGCGTCGGCAGACGCTGCTCTTGAAAACTCGGATCAAAGAAGCTGCCGATATCGACCTGGCGAAGTGAATCGGCGGTTGCATTCCAGATTTTGGTTGGGTTGCCACCGACCTTTTTCAAATCGCTGTCGTGGATCACCATCACCACACCGTCAAGTGATTCTTGAACATCGATTTCCACCCAGTCCGTTTCGTCCTCGATCGCTTGATTGATCGCAGCGATTGTGTTTTCAGGCGCCTTGAATGCACCACCGCGGTGCGCTGTGATTTCGACTCGGTCTTCTAGATCGACGCCGCGCAGCAATGTGATCCCCAACAACGCTGACACCATCGGCAGGACAATCACTGCTGATAGGACTCGGCCGCGGGTGAAGTGCTCGGCGATGCCGGACGCTAGCACCGGCCATTGCGGAACGCTGATCCGATCGGCCCCGCGGTCACACACGTACAACCCGGTGAGCGTCGTCGCCAAGGTGACATTGGCAAGAATACTAAGGATCAGATTGGTTCCCGACACCAACAGAATCATCAGACCCATCGCGATGACCAACAGCGACAACGTCGATGACGCATACCAGATCAATGTTTTTGTCACCCAAATCACCAGCAAGGACAGCACGAATCGAACCGCCAGATTAAGTCCACCCCAAGTCACCAGGGCTGTGAAGACGGTTTGACGATGACCACCCACACGCTGGCGACTGGCCGTCAAGGTCTGGTTTGCTGTCAACCCTTCGAACAACACGATGGGTGTGGCATAGACCCATCCGATCAATTGAATGCACAGCGTCACCGCCATCGCTCCCAAGACCAGTCCAATCGCCCCCACGGCTCGCCAAAATACCGGCGGTTTGTCAGTCAGATAAAAGTTGATGTCGTGATCGGTCAACAACCACCAGAAAAGGAACGCGGCGAGGCCCACGAACGGTAGGGCGGTCAGGATACATCGCATCACCACGTGCCCCGCCACCCGTAACAGCGGTGTCGACTTGGACACGACAAAGGCCAGTGCACTGCGCGGCCGCGGAATTTGTCTTTGTTGAACCCCCATGCAAACGGACATCAGCAATGCCAGTTCGATCGCGAACAGACAAACCACCGCCGCTCCGACCACGAACACAGTCAGCCAGCCGAGCGGATGGATCAAAAAGCGAACGATGTCAGTGTCGGCCAGCACGTCACGGCCTGAAACCGCGACGAACAAGCGGAACAAAAGTCCAACAGCGGGGGCAAGAAAGACAAACGCCAGCAGTTTAAACAGGATGTCCGTCACTGCGAGGTAGCCCCAGCCGTCACGCAGATAGCGGGTGATAGTATTGATCATGTTAGCGATGGGTTGGCTGCTCAAAAACGTGACCGCATCCTCGTCCGGTCTGACGGCAATTCTGTAGGGAACGGAAATATTCCGACAGAGCAACGCCAAGAAAAGTAGCCGCAGGTTGGCAAAAGGCCTATAAAGACGGTGATTCGTCGGCTGCGTCGGATCGCTACTACCGTTGTCTTGCACAGGTGCCTAGCGGATGAGTTTCGTGTCTAGAATTTGTCGTAAAGAACTCCGAAAGGTGACCTCGGTCTGCCGTGGCTCGATCGCGGCTGTGTTGGGCGTTTTGTTGCTGTCTCCTGCGATCTGCCCCGCCCAACCCGGTCTGGATGACGCTCCGATTCGCTATCCGCTAACCAAGGGAAACAACCCGGTTACAGATCTGTTTGCCAAAATCGATGCCGGTGAGACGCAGCTGCAGTACGAACCCGGATTTGGCCAACTGCGATCGTTGCTGGATGAATTACAGATACCGATTTCGTCGCAGTCATTGGTCTTTTCCCAAACCAGTTTGCAATCGGCGCGGATTTCTCCCGCCAATCCACGGGCGATCTATTTCAACGACGATGTCTATGTGGGCTGGGTGCGAGGCAGTTCGCTGCTCGAAATTTCGACGGCGGATCCGCTGTTGGGGGCTGCGTTTTACACCGTCCAGATGACACCTCGACGCGCGATCACCCGTCGTGAAAACGGCCGCTGCTTGGCATGTCATGAAACGTACACGCCCGAGGGACAAGTTCCGATCCACACGATCCGCAGTGTGATGACGCGTCCCAGCGGGAAAATTAACTTGTTGCTCGACTCCTATATCACCGGTCATGCCAGTCCCTTGTCGGAGCGATGGGGCGGATGGTACGTCAGCGGATCGTCCGGTGAATCGACGCACTTGGGCAACTCCTTTTTAGAGGGCGACAAATTAGTCCCCCACGGGACTGCGAATCGCGACGACCTGACCGGCGATTTTGAAACGGCCAATTGGCTGACGCCGCACAGCGATATCGTCGCGCTGATGGTGTTGGAGCATCAAACCCAGATGCACAACCGGTTCACGCAAGCCAATTTCGCGGTCCGTCGCGCAATCCACGCGACACAGTCAGCGGAATCCCAACCGGACTCGGCGGAAACCGCCCCAACGCTTGAAACGACGATCAATCAAGCCGCCAAACTGGTGGTGGATTATTTGCTGTTCGTCGACGAAGCGAAATTGGAATCACCGGTCCGCGGGTCAAATTCGTTCGCCATCGATTTCAGTCGCCGTGGTCAACGAGACTCTCAAGGACGATCGCTGCGAGATTTTGATCTCGACCACCAACTGTTCCGCTACCCATGTAGCTATCTAATCAACGGCTCAGCGTTTTCTTCGCTGGAACCAGCCCTGCTGCAACGGGTCTATCAACAATTGCACGCCATTTTGATGGGGCAAAACCAGGCCCCTGAATACGACCATCTGAGCCCCCAATCGCGGGCCGACATCCTGTCGATTTTACGTGAAACGAAAACCGATTTGCCAGATTATTGGAGCCAATCGTGAATCAATCACTCGCCCGCTGTTTTTGTGGACTGGTTTGGTTCGCATCGGGACTGATTCTCGCGGACGAACCGGTGGCCGACCCAAGACTCGATCACATGCAGGAACAAGCCAAGCGGATGCAGATCACGGGCACCGACCCGAATCAAGAATCGGTTCCCGTCACACTGCACCCCGAGCCCTTGCTGCGTTACACCAACCCACTGTACGAAGGTCAGTCCGATGGTGCGTTATTAATGTGGTGCCAGGACAGTACACCGGTGGTGTTAGGGTCCTATTCGATTCGCCACAATCAAATGCTGCATCGAGAGCTGGTTTCGTTTTCTGAAACGCCGATGACTTGCCGGGTCGAGGAACAAGTCGTTTGGGCGCCCAGCCGAAATGGTTTCGCACGCCAAAATTTTCCCGATGCGGCCTCACCGGCGGTGAACCCGCGAATGCGTTTGTTGCAAATGAAACGCATGGCAGATCGGATTTCGGTGACTGACCTGCGACGGTTAACGACACCGCTGTATCGCTATTCATCCGAGCAGCAAGGGGTGATCGACGGAGCCGTGTTTGCGATGGTCAAAGCTAACGATCCCGAGCTGCTCATTTTGATCGAAGCCTATCAATCGGGAGACGATCCAGCGCAATGGCGATTTTCGCTCGCTCGCATGAGTTCTCAACCGATGGAGGTCAAACTCGATGGCACCCAGGTTTGGTCACCGACGTTCTACTGGCGCAACCCACGTGCCCCAACCGATCCCTACGTGGAACAGCGTGATAGTCCGTTGCCGCCTGAATTAAGCGAAGAAGCGCTGAAAACAAATGGCAGTTGACGACGCTCAAGTCAGTCTTGTTCACCCTCTGACAACGTCTCAAGATCAACTTCGCAAACGACAAATGCTTCGCTTGGGCCGTCCGGATTGGCAGTCAATTGTTGGATGCGTTGGCGGTTGATTTCGGCGATCGCTTGAGATGCCTCTTGATCAGTGAGTGCTCCCGAAGTCTTCGCATAGGAAACGCCAACCGCACGCCACGCCAGTGCTTCGATTGGCCGCTGCAATTGCTCCAGCAAATCGACCAGCTCTGCGAGCTGCGTCGAATCCGGGGTCTGAGTTTCCGCAAACGCGCGTCCGATTTTTTGTGTTTGCTCCAGTAACCCGGCCCGCTGTTGGGCCCGCTCGGCGTGATCCGACATTGCCAGCTGTCCAAGTGATTTGCTCAACAAGTGGTACGCGGGGGCTGCGGTCGGATCGAGCAAGACGGTTCGACAGCAACACATGGCGGCCGACCGGTGATCATCCTGCTGTGACCGCAGGGTCGCCATCGCCAGCCAATAGTCCGCCGTGTCTTTGGCCGACTGTGGGACACCAACCGTCCAGCTTTCGAGTTTCCCGAAATCGTCCAGTGCAGCCGCGATACGGCCGCTCGCCGCAACAACATCCGGCTGTTGCGAATTCGCCCGATCGAGTGTCTCAGCAGCAACCTCCCATTGCCCAAGACCCATCTGTTGGCGCGCCTGGCCCAGTGGACCAATCGGATCGCTCCGCTGGGCCGACGCATCGCCTGCAAAGGGCCGATCGATCATCAACAGAGTTCGCAGATTCGATTCCTGAATGACACCGGATCGACACAGAGTGCGAAGGTGCTCGGCGGCGAGCAGTCGGCGACCTTGGCGGAGTAATAGATCCGCCAACATTTGATGCGCGCGACTTGCGTCCGGGACCTGTTGCAACAGCGAGCGATAGCGATCTTCGGCCTGTTGCCACTGGCCTTGGAATGTCAGCCATTCAGCGGTTTGTCCTAGCACCGGCAATCGTGCATCGGGGACCGTCTCGGCAAGGTCATCGAGCAGCTTCACCGCTTCGGCAAATCGATTGCGTTCCGCCAGCACACGCGCCAACAGGAACAGCGTTTGTGGATCCTCGGGTGTTAGAGCGCGAGCTGCGCGAACGAGCTGGAACGCTGTTGCCGAATCGCCCGACTCCAGCGCCTGCAACGCGTCGTCGTGTAGCTGGACCGGATCCGCCACCGCTGATTGACTCTGTTGTTGCGGCGCGATGGGGCTGTCGACGGTTTGCGTATTGACCGTCGGTGTGTCAACTGAGCGTGACGTTGGTGTCTTGCTGGGGCTTTTTTCCGCAGCCATGGGGTGGCGTGGCACGGGCGTCTGCGGCGTTGCAGATGGTTGATTGCAACCGCTGGTTGAACAGGTCACCATCACTATCAACATCAGCACCGCGAACGACGGTTGTTGACGGATGCCACATCCTGCCGCGTGCTCCATTAGATTGCTGGACTCATGCCCAATGGCGGATCGTTGGGACATTGCATGGCGAATTAGAGGATCATTCATTGAGGTTCACGCACACGAATCCAGTGATCATGAAACGGCGTGTGTAGCCCTTCGATTTTGAGCGCCGGCATGTGGCAATCGATGCATCCGGTTTGTGGTGAAACAGGACAGGCAACGTGCGAAGCGGAATCGGGAAGGTGGCATTTGACGCAGTTTTGCTCGTGGTCAGTCGTTGTGGTGGCTTCGATCGATTGATGGGGATTATGACAGGTGGTGCACTTTAATTCTCCATCGGATTGCAAGTAGCACTCGCTCCGCAGCATTCCCACCGGCTGAAACCGAGCCAAGGAAGTCGGATACTCTCGCAATTGTTCTCGCGAGACATCCTTGGGCAACCGATGACAATCACCGCAAAGCTGAATCTCGGACTCGACGTCCCAGTCAACACGCCCCACTGAAAAGGGTGGCGGATCAGGCATTTGACGCGCCTGTTTGACATGCTCACTAGCCGGACCATGGCATTTTTCACAATTGACGTTGGGCACCAAATCCACGATCTGCTGATCGACGATTTCTCCGGTGGTCACATGACAATCGATGCACTTTTCCAACACGAAACCTTGATGCTTGTTGCCAAACATCTCGCCCATGGTTTGTGGTGGATCGTTTCGCTGTCCTGGCGTCTTGTCCAATTCACCGATCGTCCCGAACCAGGACACACGGTGCTCCAATCCAACGGTTCCCTGCGCGGGATCGGGAATCAAAGTCATCAAGGTGAGCGCGTGATGACCGAGCGCGTACTGCAATCGAAAGCTCTGGTCGCCGTACTTTTCGCTCAGACGAACAAACAATCCCTGATCATCGGCGTGATAGGTGTACGTTCCGTAGGGTTCCCCGGCATCAAATGATTTGCCCACAAACTTGCTCACCACCTCGGGATCGTCAGCTCGGCGGAACGTCGTCGCATGACCATGTTGGCTGTGCAATTGATGGTTTTCGGCGTGACACTCCCGACAGACCTCGCGTCCGACGAAATGCGGCTCGGCCGCTGCGGCGAAAATCGGCTGTGCCAGCACCGGCGATTCGTTCCACGCTTCACTCGAGCGCTGGTGATTCGGATCCAGCCATACGCCGGTCGCAATGCCTGTCACGATCAAGATCACGAAAACCGCATTCAACCAGGTACGTTTCAACCTTGATTCCCCGTCAAAAAAATTCACGACCGATCACAATCCGCCAACCCAGCAACGGCTGGCACGGCATGTCCAAAGCATACCACATCGGCATGCGATTCCCCGCACCCAATGACCGCTAATGGGAACGCGGCAAGTGAAATGCCGCCGGTCACAGACCCTCAAAAAAAAACCTCGCCCGCCGGGGGCGAGCGAGGTCAATTCAATCGAATCGAATTCAGTCTTGGCTACTGATTCAATTGTTCTTCGATTGTTTCTTTACCATTTCGGCTACCGAGTGATCCCCACAACCCGTAGGGACTTTTCTTGCCCGGACGGTTGTCGTGAGCAATCACGTGGGCGCGTTGATCACCGGCTTCAACCGAATCGGTCATAAAGATCACCGCACCGTCGCCCATCAGAATGTGAGCACCGCCTTGGTGACGACTGCTGGCCGGCAAACTGCCGACGTTGTCGTACCAGCCGTTCATGCAGCCTTCTGAGTTCGGCGGACGAATCGTGTTGACACAGGTACTCGGAAACGCTGCCCAAGCCCAGTTCATCCCACGCGAGTGGTTTGCGTTGGACGAAATTTGGGGCGGGTTGGTGCAGTTCGCACCGCCGTCACACCAGAACTGAGGTTCTTCGGGATCAATCTGATTGGCATCGACGCATAGCATCGGGTTGACTTCGACCAACCAAGCACCGTTCTCGACGGAGATCGCACTTCGTTTGTCACGGTCACCAAGGTCGCTGACGATTTCTGCCATTGCGATGGTGTTGGACAATCCATCAAGGATGTCACGAAACTTCGTCGCCTTTCGCTTGGAGAAATAGCCACGATCGGTTCCGGCAAAGACCGACGGACGCCAGTCATCGGGTGCCGGGGCCAAGTTACCTTCTTTGGGGCCATGGTCCCAAATCTGGTTGAACGAATCGCCCAGGCAGGCGGCGTAGTTGGTGCGTCCGCGTCCAGGTCGCCCGACACCGGGGTCACTGGGGCAGCGAAGCATTGGGATTTCTGTTGACCAAGGAATGAATTGGTCCGACATGTCGCCGCGGTCAGCGCGGGGGTTGGGGCCCATCGGTGACCAAGCACCGGACGGGGTCGGAGCGGGACCAGTCGGACTTGAAACAGTCGCAACGCCACCGTTGCTGATTTGTTGCCACAGGCCTTGTTGTTCCATAAACGGAGTCAGCCCGACGAGCACACTCAGTTCTTCATGATTGGTCGTGGTGCAACCTTCCCACCAACCGCCTTTGCCAACTCCCAAACCGGTGCCGCCGCAGTTGACCGGATTTTGTTTGTAGGTCGAGTGGTAGTTCTGAAGGGCCAGACCGAGCTGTTTAAAGTTGTTGCTGCAGCTCATTCGCCGGGCCGCTTCGCGGGCCGCTTGGACCGCTGGCAACAATAGCCCGACAAGGATGCCAATAATGGCGATGACGACAAGCAATTCCACAAGTGTGAAACCAGTTGCCGACGACTTACGTCGATTCATGACAAGACTCCAAAAAAGAGACAGAAAAAGAATGACAGCTGCGAACGGGGATCAAAACACCGCAATCGCAGATCAATGCAGTCCGATTTAGACTATCAAACCGGGGGGGGATGCGTCGCTTCAATCTCTCGACGACATCCAAAAAAATGTCAAAATATTGCCAAGAGATCCTCTGCAGAGGGGTTTTTGACCTGTTTGCTCGGATCACAGCGATGGTTTTGCACGGCAGATTACGTTCTAAATCACTTCCGTTTTGAACAGCAAAACTAAGATTTCCCTGAGGTTAACGACGGCCGTTTGCGAAAATCAACTGTCGAAACACGGTTGGATTCGATGCGTTCCCAGGTCACAGCAATGTGAGATAACAGACCGTTAAATACATCTCTGTCGACTCGTGCGAGATGAGTGATGGCGCCAATAAAAAACCTCGCCCGCTTTCGCGGACGAGGTTGGAACGGTCAATCGCAGTTGGACGAGTGCTTACTGGTTCAACTGTGCTTCAATCGTTTCTTTACCATTCCGGCTGCCGAGTGATCCCCACAATCCATAGGGACTTTTCTTGCCCGGACGGTTGTCGTGAGCAATCACGTGGGCATGCTGATCACCGGCTTCAACCGAATCGGTCATGAAGATCACCGCACCGTCGCCCATCAGAATGTGAGCACCGCCTTGGTGACGACTGCTGGCCGGCAGACTGCCGACGTTGTCGAACCAACCGTTCATGCAGGTTTCCGAGTTCGGCGGGCGAATCGTGTTGACCGAGGTACAGGGGAACGCAGCCCAAGCCCAGTTCATCCCACGCGAGTGATTCGCATTGGATGAAATTTGAGGCGGGTTGGTGCAGTTCGCCCCGCCGTCGCACCAGAACTGAGGTTCTTCGGGATCGATCTGATTGCCATCGACGCATAGCATCGGGTTGGTCTCTACCAGCCACGCGCCGTTTTCGACGGAGATCGCACTTCGTTTGTCACGGTCACCGAGGTCGCTGACGATTTCTGCCATCGCGATGGTGTTGGACAATCCATCAAGGATGTCACGGAACTTCGTCACCTTTCGCTTGGAGAAATAGCCACGGTCGGTTCCGGCAAAGACCGACGGACGCCAGTCATCGGGTGCCGGGGCCAAGTTACCTTCTTTGGGCCCATTGTCCCAAATCTGGTTGAACGAATCGCCCAGGCAAGCGGCGTAGTTGGTACGTCCGCGTCCAGGTCGCCCGACACCGGGGTCACTGGGGCAGCGAAGCATTGGGATTTCTGTTGACCAAGGAATGAATTGGTCCGACATGTCGCCGCGGTCAGCGCGGGGGTTGGGGCCCATCGGTGACCAAGCACCGGACGGGGTCGGAGCGGGACCGGTCGGACTGGCAACTGTGGCAACGCCACCGTTGCTGATCTGCTGCCACAGGCCTTGCTGCTCCATAAACGGAGTCAGCCCAACGAGCACACTCAGTTCTTCATGATTGGTCGTGGTGCAACCTTCCCACCAACCGCCTTTGCCAACTCCCAAACCAGTGCCGCCGGCATTGATCGGGTTTTGTTTGTAGGTCGAGTGGTAGTTCTGAAGGGCCAGACCAAGCTGTTTAAAGTTGTTACTGCAACTCATTCGCCGGGCCGCTTCGCGGGCCGCTTGGACCGCTGGCAACAATAGCCCGACAAGGATGCCAATAATGGCGATGACAACAAGCAATTCCACAAGTGTGAAACCATTTGCCGACGACTTGCGTCGATTCATGAATGTGCTCCGCTGGTAATAGAAGAAAACAGGTATAGGGAATTGGTCGCGTTAAAGTTGCCCCAAAATTGCTTCCAAGCTCCGCAATACGGTATCAAAACGTATCTCGAAACTACGCCTGAATTTCACAGATATCGGCCAGGAAGGCACAAAAACTCCCCGTATTGGACCCAGCAGGGGTAGAAAACACCAGTTTTGATGCCGATAGGCACCAAAAAGGGGGTGTTTTCAGCCATCGCCGCCACTGTACGCATGCGCCAAAAAGTGAATAAAACACCACGAACAATCGTTTTCGCCTGCCTGGTCTTAGCAGCGGTCAACGGCTGCCATGATCAGGCTTTAGAGCCCGTTGTTTCGCCCCCGTCAGCAGATGCTGTGGTGGCCTCGAAAGACGATGCGGACAGCCCTGCCAAAGCGATGGAATCCGCGATCGCTGCGGGTGATTGGCAGCGTGCCGACCGCTATAGCAAACGTGTTTTGATGGCCAATCCGGATGACCCTGACGTCGTGACTCGAGTCGCCACCGTGGCCGCATTCTGTGACCGCAAATCAGAGGCGGCCATGATGCTCGTGGAGGCCGCCAAACTCGCTGACTACCAGCCTGCCTCGCGCGTGAATTTTGCGGTCCAGGCACTGATCGAAGTCGGCCAGGTGTACGCCGCGATCGATCTGTTGGAACAGGCACTGGCCGCGCACCCAGACGATGACGCCCAGCGGCGGATTTTGGTTGGATTTCTAACCGAAGTCCAGCGAACCGATCGTGTCAGCGAACATTTGATGCAGCTGATCCAGCACCGAAAATTTGATCTGCCGCTGTTAACGTCAACCACCGAAACCTCGTCGCGCAGATTGTCCGACCAGACATCCCAGCGCTTGTTGGAACGTCATCCAGACGACCGCCGTGTCTTGCTGTCCGATGCGTTCCTGCATCTGTACCGGCGTGATGCCCAATCCGCCGCAGAAATCTTGGCTGACATTCTGAAGCATCATCCAGAATTTGCCCCGGCACACGCGATGTATGGCCAAGCATTGGCGGCAAGCGGGCGTTGGGCGGAATTGGCGAATTGGTCGGCAACCGCGGTGGAGGGCAGTTCTGATTTTGCGGACTATTGGTTGACCCTGGGCGATGCTGCGACAAAAAACGACCAACCGGCCGAAGCGGTGCGCGCCTATTGGGAGGCCACCCGTCGCGATCCCAATTCCACCATTGCCTGGGATCGACTGCGAGTGGCCGTCGACCAGCTGCGCTCCGGCGATTCATCGCTGCACGACTCGGTTGACCAAACGCAACTCTCGCACATCACTGATCGCGTCAATGGGCTGTTGGCCTTTCGCGAAGCGTTCAATGACTTTGCCGGCGATGGACAACAGAGCCAAATGAAGGCGACAAAAATGGCTCAGACGCTAATGGGGCTGGGGCGGCTATGGGAGGCCGAGGCTTGGTCGGCAATCGCAACCACATTGACCAAGGACCCCAGCCCGGAACTCGCCGGGCTACGGCGTGAAATTCTTGGTCGACTCAAGCGTCATCCCGGTTGGGTCGATTGGCAAAACCCCGCTTTGGCGGTCGACCTGTCATTCCTGCCCGAACCAAAACTCAATCCCAACTGGGATCTTAAACGACGCTCGAACATCGTCCCCGCCCTGGCGTCGACCAATCATCTGCGGCTATCCGAACAGAGCGAGCTTTGGGGATTACATGCAATTGGACAGGGCAACACTCCAACCAAAGCGGACCAAATGTTGTTGGTGCGATCGACCGGTGTCGGCGGCGGGGCGATCGATTTTGACCTTGATGGTCGACCCGACTTGGTCGTGATGAATGCCGGCGGCCAGATGCTGGCCCAAGATTCAATGCCCAACGAACTCCTGCGAAATCTAGGCGACCGATTTGTTCGAGTCGTTTCCGCTACGGGAATCGCAGACCGTGGCTATGGGCAAGGCGTTGCGGTTGGGGATTTCAATGAAGACGGATTTCCAGACCTGTTCCTAGCCAACTTGGGCAATAACCGTTTGCTGCGCAACAATGGCGACGGATCCTTCAGCGACTGTACCGACCAGATGCAGGGTGCTGCGGCAAACGCATGGTCAACATCGGGGGCATTTGTCGACATCAACCAAGATGGCATTTCTGATTTGGTTGTCACACACTACTGCCAAGCCGTCGCTGACTTGGCCCGACCTTGCCAAGATGCCAACGGTGTGTCCGAGCAATGCCACCCGCTGACCTTCCCCGCTGATACCGACCAGTTTTTCGTCGGCGACGGATCAGGCGGTCTGTCCGACGTCACCCATGACTGGGCTGAGGACCCCTTGCTTGGTCGCGGATTAGGTGTGGTTGCCGGAACAATCGCAAACGACCAGCTGGGGATCTTCGTCGCCAATGACATGACGCGAAACGCCTACTACTCACGGTCGTCTGGCCCGCAGATGGGATTAACCGAGAGCGCTTCGGCGCGCGGGGTATCAGTCGACGGGCGGACACGGGCACAAGCTTCGATGGGGATCGCCAGCAGTGATTTCGACGGTGACGGCGATCTGGATTTTTATGTCACGGGTTTTGCACGCGAATACAACGTTTACTACGAACAGGTCTCGCCCGGGTTGTGGAAAGACGAAACGGGAACGCTGGGGTTGGTCCAACCAACATTGGAAATGATCGGATTTGGCACCCAAGCGATCGACCTGGAGAACGATGGGATTGATGAAATCATTGTCACCAATGGCCACATCGGCGAATTCTCTTCGCCGGATGCGCCACCCTATGAATTGCCGTTGCAGATCTTTCGCCGCGGCGGCCAAGGATCATTCGAATTGCTGGACGATGATCAATGGGGTGACTATTTCCGCACACCTCATGTCGGCCGCGCCCTGTGGACGACCGATGTCAATCGAGATGGTCGCAACGACGTCATGATCACACACGCCAACGAGCAGATCCGCTTGTTGATCAACGAATCTAAAACGGACCACCACCGAATCGCGTTCCAGTTGGTGGGCGTCAACAGCAGTCGCAGCGCAATCGGCGCAGTGATTCGATTTCAATGCAACGGCCAGCGCCGCACGCTCTGGTCGCTGTCCGGGAATGGCTATTTTTGCAGCAACGAAAACACGCTGCTCGCCGGCCTACGTCAGGCAGACCGGATCACCGATGTCACAGTCCGCTGGCAAGACGGATCAGTGGAACGATTGGATACACTCCCTGCCGATCACCAGTATTTGATCGTCCAGGGCAGTGGCGAAGCATTTCCACTCTTCCAATACGATCGCTAACAAGAAAGCCATTCAACGCAGTGGCCGATCACCACAATCGGTAGGGTTCGGATTGGCCTTCGTTGATCAACCAACGTCGATCGGTGTCAACGCCAGAGAATGTTTGAGTGCCGCCATTGGGCCAGCGCACGGTGATCGCATCAATGACATCGGACTCCCCCAGTCCGAACGCCACCATGGCTTCGTTGTGCGCATAGAACCCGTCACCTGCCAGAACCCATTCGGACAATTCTCGCCCACCGCTGCGCACGGTGACTTTGGCACCAATCGCATCACGTTCGCTGACAGCCCCCACCAATTGAAATTGCACCCAATGGTTTGCCGTCTGCGTTTGGTTGATCAGCAGCGCCGATGTTTCGCCCAGATGCGTCACGACAAAATCCATTTTTCCGTCACGATTGAAATCCAGTCGCGCCAATCCACGACCGAGGTGCTTTTGGCTCCAATAGTTCGATGGATCAATGACATCCAAGGGGGCGAATCGATCGCCTAGATGGGCGAACAACTGCATCGGTTGCTCGAATGATGCTCGAAATGCAAGTGCGTTTTCGACGTGCCCATTGGCAACGACCAAGTCCAATTGGCCATCGTTCTGGTAATCGATTGCTTGCGTCCCAAATCCCAGCACCGCCGCACTTGGTCTGGCCAGTCCAAATTGAACATTGCGGTCTTCGAAGTAGCCCTTGTGATTCAGGTACAGGTTGGCGCTTTCGTGTTGAAAATTGGTGACGTGCAAATCCAGCGTGCCGTTGCGGTCAATGTCACCCGCAGCCACGCCCATCGAGGCAGTCGGCACGCCATCGAATGCAAAAGCACAGCCGCGTAGCAGCGCCGCGTCGACCAGTTCACCAGATACCGTCGACTGAATCCAAAACTGGTTTGGGTAGGTGTCGTTGGCGACAAACAATTCGTTGCCCGGTTGGTCATCAAAGTCGCCCATCACAACCCCCAGCCCAGCACGTGCGGCGCCAGCGGCAGGGCTGATGTTGGTGGCCCGTGCAGCCCCCCGGCCATCGTTGATTATCAATCGATCCATCCCTGGATTGAATTCCGCCGGCATCAGTGAACGTATGACTTGCCCCTGTTCATTCTTAACGGGGCGAACGTCAATTCGCCGGTCATCCAGGTAATTCAATTCGACGATGTCCGGCAATGAGTCGCCGGAGAGATCGCCCATGGCCAGTGACGTCGTCATCACCGTTTTGTCGTCTCGATCATCGATTGAAACCTGACGAAACGTTCCGTCACCTGCATTCAACAACAATCTGTTCTGACCGATGTTGCCAACCAAAATGTCGGCCCAACCATCTTGATTCCAGTCACCCACCGTCACGCCGGTCGAGTAGCGATACTCCTGAGACCCAGAAGCCTGTGACTGGTCCTGTAGCCGGTCGTCGACATTGCGATACAAGACGTTGGTCTGTTGGCCGACAAACGACGGCGGATCAGCTCCGCCCTGAGCGAAATATAAATCCGGATGACCATCCAGGTCATAGTCGACCACGCCCACGGCTCCACCGACCGACTGGTAGACCGAGAAACCAAATTCCAACGGTTCACTGGCAACCTGATATCCGTGCAGCAATCCAATTTGGTTCGCCACGTTGGAAAACTGTGGCGTCACCGGCCGTGGCACTGCCGATGATTTGACGGCTAAACCCGTGAAATCATCCGACGGTGGTGATTCGATGTTGGCCACTGGGAAATCATTGGCATTCATCTCACAGAGACGCGTGGCAGCATCCGGGAATCCGGCACCCTGTTTTGCCAGTTGTTGTAGCTGACCATTCCAACGGCGCATTTGATCGGAGGACGTCTGTTGATAGAAACCGACCAACATCGTCCAAAGCAGGCTTTCCAAGCTACGTTCCATCGATTCAAGCCGCTCGGCCATCTGTGTCATTGCGGCAACGTTTGGCGTGTTCGCCGCAGCAATCTGATTGTTGTCATTGCTAATGTCGCGCAGCAATTGCCAACGATCCGACCAACGCTCGGCCTGGTCGGTGTGCCCCAGTCCCTCCAGTGCCGACCGCAGGCGGACGATCGAGCGAAAATCGGTTGGATCACGATCAACCGCTTGCAACAAAGCACCGATCGCTTGCTCGGGTTGGCGTTTCATGAACAGGTATGCCCCAATCGCCGCCCAGTACTCCGCGTATTGTCGGACCTGGTCATCGGTATTGGCCAACCACCAATGAAATCGCCTATCGTCCTGAGCCTCGGCGGCGGCGCGACCATAGAGTGCAACGATCGATGGTGGTTGCCGACCCCCGGCAATCGATTCCTGTAGCTGATCGACGGCGTCCTGGTAGTTCTGGTCCATGAATGACTTTCGCGCCAGCGCCGATGCACCGATCGGGTAGTAGGGATGGGAGTCGGCCGCATCGACCGGTCCTGGTTGCCCCGGGCCAGGCGGTGCGTCGAACATCGCATCGCTTAGATGAATCAATGCGTGCAGTTCGTCCTGTCGCACATTTCCCTGGCGACAAAGCAGGCGGATGTGATCGGCGGCCTCATGCCGGCGGCCCTGCCGATTTAGCAGGTATGCGAGCTGTCGATGGGCTACCGCTGCCTGCGGCGAATGCTCCAACACCATCCGATAGGATTGCTCGGCTTCGTCGTAGCGTTCCAACTGCAACAACCAGTCGGCCGTTTGTCCCAGCGCCGGCAGCCCGGCTTCGGGATGGTCCGTTGGAATAGAACGCAACAATTCGATCGCATCTGGCAAATCGCCACTGGCCGCAATCACGTTGGCCAAACGAAACACCACTTCGACATCATCTGGGTCCATCAGCAACAATGATTGCAGCTTTGCCGCCGCAGCCGTCCATCGCTCCTCTTGTTGAAGCTGCTCTGCGGCCGTGATTTCCGTCTCTCGGTCCAACTTCACTGGCGGATCGATTGGTTTCGCGGTCGGCGTCGGCACCGCCGGCGGCAGCGCAGTCGACTCGTTTTCCGTCTCGTCGTGGATGCCTTGGCTGCCGCAACCGAGCATGCCGATTGCCAAAAGGACCAGCCCAATGGTGGACGACAACGCAGCCTGCCGCGTCCGAAGCGCAATCTGACCGTTTGCGAAATCGTCCATCGCGATCAACACTCCTGGCCGAACGGCCATACTAAAGACTGGTGGTGCGTCAAAGCCTGAATTTACGGTCGTACCCTAAGTTCACGCTTTGTCGCACCGCCAGGCATCTCGACTAGAAAAGGTTCCGATTGGTTTTCGACAATCAGATATCTGCGGTCACTGTCCAAATTTTCAAATTGCTGCCGGGACCCACTGGGCCAACGGACTTCCACTTGGTCAATCGTTGCTGCCTCGCCGAGTCCAAAACTGATGACCGCTTCATTACGAACCAAGTAGCCGTCGCCGCCGACCATCCATTCAGTCGATCGACGGTCACCGCATTGAATTGTGACAGCGCATCCGATTGCATCTCGCTCGGTTTGCACACCGACCAGAACCAGTTGCAACCAATGATGGTTTGATTTTGTCTGGTTCAGCAACAGGGCCGACCGTTCGCCCAAATGAGTGATCACGATGTCACTGCTGCCATCACGATCAAAATCGAGTCTTGCGAGGCCTCGTCCGAGGTGCGGAGTTTGCCAATAACCCGAGGGATCATCGACGGCAACGGATTCGAATCGGCCACCCAGATTGGCAAACAATTGTGGCAACTGTTCGAAGGGGCCACTCATGGTGTTGTATTTATCGATGTGCCCATTGCTAACCACCAGATCGGGTAGCCCGTCGTTGTCATAGTCGAGGGCTTGGGAACCAAATCCCAGCACGGATCGGCTTGGCACGCCCAACTGGAACTGCATCGCCCGATCGCGAAAGATTGCCCCTTGATTCAGATACAGGCAGACGCTTTCGTTTTGGAAGTTTGCAATGTGCAGATCCAAGCTGCCGTTTTTATCAAAGTCACTCGACGCGATTCCCATGCTGGCTGTTCCGGCGCCGCCCGATGAATACGCTAATCCATGAATCACGGCGTCGTCTGACCAACGCCCCGATTCGGCATCGCGCACCCAAAACTGATTGGCTGATTTGTCGTTGCCAACAAAAACTTCGTTGCCTGGTTTGCCATCCAAGTCGGCGATCACCACACCCAAGCCTTTGTGGGCTGCATCGGTCTGATCACTGATCGGTTGGAAATCCACACCGCCACGACCGTCACCAATTCCGATGCGATCAATCGCGGACGCAAAATCACCAGGGCCAACCGCCTCGGTCACATTGCCGTCGGTGTCACGTGGTGGCAGTTTGGCGATGTCGGGGTCTTGAATGTAGTTGAGCTCAAAAATATCGGGCAGGTGGTCGCCGTCTAGATCTGCGATCGCTATCGACGACGGCATTCGCTGCAGATCCTCACTGCCGGGTAAATCAACGGAGTTGAACGTGCCATCACCGTTGTTGATCCATAAGGTACTCTGTCCGATATTGGCAGCGATCAAATCGGGCAAACCGTCTTGGTTCCAATCGCCGGCGGTGCAACCGATCGTGTAGCGAAACTCTTCGGCCGTCGCGGCAGCGGTGACTTCGCTGAGTCGACCATCAATCGAACGATACAACGGATTGGCTTGTTCACTTACGAAACCATCCGGCCCGGCAGCGCCTTGGGCAAAATACAGATCGGGATTTCCATCGTGGTCATAATCCAATACCGCGACGCCGCCACCGGCCTGATGATACATCGAAAAACCGAATTCCAGATCCTCCGCCGCCGGTTGGAAACGATGCGTCAACCCAACTTGCTCGGCAACGTTACGTAGCGATGCAGCCTGTGCGGCGGCCGCTGACCAAACGGGGTTAGTCGGCTGGCTGGCGGGTAAGGACTCGGCCAATTTCAGTTCGGGAAGCGGGTAGGCGTCCAATTTCATCCCGCACAGCCGCTGCGGGCGACCGGGGAAAC
This sequence comes from Stieleria tagensis, assembly GCF_024129865.1. Classification (GTDB taxonomy): domain Bacteria; phylum Planctomycetota; class Planctomycetia; order Pirellulales; family Pirellulaceae; genus Stieleria; species Stieleria tagensis. Next base: position 38,597 of record NZ_JAMYFE010000046.1, read on the forward strand.
CCTGCCCTGCCGCCACCAGTTTCTTTCGCTCTAAATTCCACTTCTCCATCGCATCGGCAGGCAGACTTCGATAGTGAGTCTCCAGCGATTTCCAAAGAATCGCCTCCAGTTTTCGATCGAGAGCAACCAAGTGCGCCGCGAGGTCTTGCATGGCATCGACGTCGGGGCTGGCGGCGGCCGAAATACGATTGTTCGCCAACAGTACTTCGTGAGTGTCTTTCCAACGCTGTTCCCAGACCTCGTAGGGCTGCGATTGATCCATGATCTTTAGCAGGTGCGACAATCGATTGATCGAGATGAAATCGGTCGGGTCGCGATCCAAAGCTTCCAATGCCGTTCGGGCGGCGGCTTGATGCTGTTGTTGACTAGCCAAATAGGCTGTGACGGCTGCCCAGTATTCGGAAAACTGGCGGACCGATTCATCCGTCCGGCCCATCCACCATTGGAAACTCTCGTCGTCTTGGGCTTCTGCGACGGCACGCCCATAAAACGCGACAACAGCCGGTGGCGCATCTCCGTTGGCGATTGTTTCTCGCAGCAGCGCAGCGGCTTCCGCGTAACGTCGCTCGGTAAACAATTGGCGTGCCTTGCCAGAGGCACCGATCGGTTCGTACACGACCGCACTAGGATCGGCTGCGTCCGGTTCACTGACCATGGCATCGCTGAGCACAATCAACGAATGCAATTCATCTTGGCGAACGTTGCCCAGCCGACAGAGCTCTCGAACATGCACCGCCGCTTCGTGTCGCCGGCCTTGACGATTCAACAGCCACGCCAATTGGCGGCGGGCCCGCACCGCATCGGGAACGCGTTCCAAGACACTTAAGAATTTTTGTTCCGCCTGGTCGTAACGACCGAGTTCAAAGCACCAATCGGCGGCTTGGCCCAAAGCGGGGAGTCCCGCTTCTGGGTGATCGATTGGAATCGTATCGAGCAACTCGACCGCTGCGTCCAAGTCGTTCTGGGCGGCGCGCAAATTGGCCAACCGAAAAACCACTTCGACGTCTTCGGGCTCTACGATCAACCGCTCATACAGCAGCTCGGCCGCTGGGCCAATTTGACCTGCATCGACCAATTGATCGACTCGGTCTAGTGACTCTTGCCGTGACACAGACGGCGTGTTCAGCGGTTCGGACGCCACCGCCGGTTCAGCTGTGGATTCGGATTCCGGATCCGCGGCAACGTTTGGTTTGGAGGATGCCCCACATCCGCCAATTAGACATCCGAACCAAACCAACGCCGCGGCAATGGCGGCGCGAGAAAATTGAAACGACATCAAACGGGGCATCCATCGGGGCAGCAAACCAAAGTAGACGCAGGCGGAATGAATCGAACCCAGCGGCGGCCCCGCACTGCGAACTGGACCTAATTACCAGGTCGTTTGCTCGAGGACCCTGCGCCGGATCGCATGTCGGCTTCGTATTTCGCTTGTTGTTCTGCGGTCATTCCGCTGTCGTCTTGAGTTGCTGGTTCGATCACGGTGGGTTCGCTTCCGCAGCCAGGCAACACAGCAGCCGAAAAACCAAACAGGACGGTCAGAATCAGGAGTTTTTTCATCGGTATCGATCTAAAAAGGAAAACAGGGAACATTGCACAATGATCTGCCCCAACGCCACATCGCGATCATGTAACAGGAAATTATAGCAGGACTGCAATGCGCCGGGAGCAGTGGCAATCCTAGGGACCCAAAATCAAAGGCGGTCAGGGAGATGGGCGGGGTTGGACATCGGACTCACCTTCCACGACCAGGCAGCGCTGTCCCAGTGGTACCGCAGGAAAAACTTGCTGCCCCCCCGACGGCCAGTGGACTTGAAGATTCCCTGTCGCTTGCGGTTGATCCAACGCGAACGAAATCATGGACTCGTCGTTGCAAAAGTAGCCATCGCCAGCGGTCACCCATTGGCTGTATTGGGATTGTCCGACGGTCAGCACCAACTTGGCGCCGATTGCATCGCGTTCACTGACGGTGCCGACCAGTTCGACCTGCAACCACCCGCCCGCGGCATTCGTTTCGTCGTGCAACAGGGCAAGCGGCTGATCAAGGTGTCCGACTAAAAAATCCAAGGCACCATCGCGGTCGTAATCCAGCGTTGCAATCGAGCGGCCCAAATACGTTTGCATCCAATATCCGGATTCGTCTTCGACGTTGACCTGTTGCAAGCCACGACCATCGGACATCAACAATTGAGGTGGCATCTGATACGCCTCGCCCTCATGACGCAGGTCAAAGATATGGCCATTGGTGACAATGAAATCCAGAAACCCGTTGCGATCAATGTCGACTGCCTTGGTACCAAATCCGACGTTGGCGTGCGTCGGTGGTGCCAACCCGTAGCGCACGGAGTAGTCCGTGAAGTCGCCCAGCGAAGACTGTAGAAACAAGTTCGCGGGTTCTTGTGAATAGTTGGCGATTTGGAAGTCCAGCTTTCCATCGCGATTAAAATCACCGGTCGCAATGCCCATGCATCCGTTGGCCACACCGTTGAATCCATTGGCCAGCCCTTTGGAATCTGCCACGTTGGCGAACTCGTTGTTGCCGGACTGAACCAACAGATGATTGGGCCGTACATCATTGCCGACAAACACTTCGTTCTTGCCATCCGATTCGAAATCCGTGACCACCACTCCCAGACCGGTGCCGGGCTTGGCAATTTGACGAGTGATTTCATGGACTTGAAAACGACCGTCACCCAGGTTTTCAAACCAGCGATCGGAATCGGCATAGTGCGACAACGGTGTCGGTGAAATCAATCGCCCATCCGGCCCGGTTTTGGGCAACGCGAACCCGCCTTCCATTTCGATGTAATTGGATTCGAACAGATCCGGTAGCGCATCGCCATTGATGTCGGCCACCGCCAGTGATGTGCTGAAACGATCGAGAACGTCGCCCAGACCTGCGGTCGAATCTCGAAACGTTCCGTCACCGTTGTTGATCAGGAGGCGATTGTGTCCCAGCGCTCCCAGGTACAAATCAGGAAAGCCGTCCTGGTTGACATCGCCAACGGTTAAACCGGATGAATAATTCTGATCCGCACTGTTGGACGGCTGGGTCACGGATATGAATTTTGCGGTGACATTGCGGAACAACTCGTTGGATCGCGTGCAACGGTCGGTCGGCGGATCACCCGATCCCTGTGCGAGATAAACGTCTGGCCAACCATCCAGGTCGTAGTCCAGGACCGCGATGCCGCCGCCCAAAGATTCATGGATCGGGATTGTCGACAGATCAATCTCGACGTCTTTGTACCACTGGAAATGCAGTCCAACTTCGTCGGCTCGGTTGACCAACCGCGGCGTGGTGGCAATCGGTCGCGCGTCGGCTGATTTTGGTGTTTTCGATCCGGGATCTGTTTTGCCCGCCAACAGTTCCCTCCACGCCGGACGCAAGTCAAACTGATCGGGATCGATCGAAAGCAGCGACGTCTCGGTCGCCATCGCGGCGACACTCTTGTCACGCAACAAATCTTCGCGTTGATGCGCGACGGCCTGGCGGGCTTGGTGCGCCCCCGGCGGCAGGATCGTGAGTGTCCAGGCAAGCGTTTCAAAGGGCCGTCCCAGCTCCATCACATAGCGTGCCAGCTGTTTCCTTTTCTCCACATCGCCCGGAGCGTCGTGCAGCTCTTGCGCGACGCGTTCGGTGTTGGCAATGTCCACGCCTCGATAGCGAAATTGTTCCCCATCGTCGGCGCGTCCCAACGAGAAAAAGACTTTGGACAGCCGTTGGCAGCTGACCCTGTCGGTGGGATTGCGGCGAACCGCTTCTAGCAACGCTCGCGCAGCGGCCTCATAGCGGCGACTATCAATAAAGAACGTTCCCACCGCGGCCCAGTAGTCGCTGAACTGTTTAGCCGATTCGCTCGATTGAACGTTCCATTGACGCAGTTCGTCCCAACGCTGGCTTTCAGCAAGCAGCCGTCCATAGAAGGCGTCCGTGGCTGGGTTTTCAAAGCCGCCCTTGGCTTGATCGGCTAATTCATCCAGTCCACCTTGGTGGTCGCCTAGACTGAAGTACCACCTGGCTCGACCGAGTCCCGCGGCGAACAATTCTTCCACGGTTTCCGCATCGTATTCGGATTGAGTGTCCGCAGCAGGGTTGTCCACCGTAGGGCTGTCCACCGCAGCGTGTTTCAACATCTCCGGCGTCGGGTAGCTGAGCGAGTGGCTGATCAGTGACAACAGTTCTTGCTCGGTTGCCAGCCCCATCCGGCACAACATGCCGGCTTGAGCACAGGCTTCGTCGCGGCGGCCGATGTGGTTCAGCAGTCGCCAGGCATCATGACGCCAGGGCGGAACATCACGTCGCAACTTGATCGCGGCCAACAACACATCGGCGGCCTCTGATTTTCGATCCAACCGAACCAAGGCTTTGACCTGTAGATCGACGGCGGCCAATCCCATTGCGGAATCGGCGGGGATCGAGGAAACAATCTCCAGGGCGGGTTCCAGACGTTCTTGTGCCGCTTCCACTTGAGCCGCCAGCAGCTTGGCTTCTAAGTTTTCCGGATCCTGCAACAGGACCCGGTAGACGACTTCGGTAGCGGACTTGTAATCCGCTTGCTGCTGCAGTTGCTTGACCAGCGCCAGGTCGTCAAGTGGCGCGTTGACAGGCTTGTCACCGACGACCGACAATTCGGCGTCTGGAGTTTCCACCGTCCGATCGCGGTCACAGCCGACAATGAAACAGCCGACGGCGAAAACGATCGTATGAACGGTGGCCCATCGGAAAAGGAAACGCTGCATCGCAATTGGCACTGGGGGAGAGCTTGTCAAAACGAAATCAGAATCCGTCCTAACGATCGATTACACCCCTGAAGTCTAACACGATCCAGACCAGTCTAGCGCAAGTGGCCTAGCGAAAATCGTAATCGGGGTTGGCGATATCAAAATCGTTGTCGCTCATGCCGACGTTCGTTTTCAGCATGAGATACGCATACTCCTCCTGCAGTACCGGTTCGCCACCGGGGGTCTCCGGCCAGGTCGATGACTCGTAACGAATCGGTAAATTCAGTTCTTTGTCAAAATACACTCGGGCGCGATAAAAATCGAAATGATCGCGTTTGACCGGATGCTTGACTTCGAACATTCTGCAATCCGTCTTTCCGACTTTGACGCTCTCGAAAAATTTCAATTCACACTCGCCATGTTGGCGATCTCGGTGCGCCGTCGCGATCAGTTTCTCAAGCAATCGTTCGATGCCGATTTCGGTAATCGGATAACGTTGGTTCCGCATGGCCAGATAACCGTGCGGATCCAAGGTCACGTTGACCAAACCCTTGAACCCGGATTCGTGTACGATCAGGTTTCCGTCATTGGCATTTTCCACCCAGATCACTTCGCGTCCGGTCAACGAGGACGGCTTCAAGTAGTTCAGATACACCGACATCGGCGCGCGAAGACTGCCATCGCTTTCGAACTTGCGATTGCGGATTTTTAGTTTGGCGAACTGCAGCTCTGGCATCACACCTTCCACGCGACAGCGCTTGACGAACAGGGCGTTGTAGTCATCCACGTTCGTTTGCGAATGCTCTAAGCATTCCTTTGCCAATTCGAGTGCCGGATCAATCGGATGCGGGGTTTGATGCTTGAATGAAACCGGAACCATGGCTGCTGGCGAGGTCGGTTGGGCCAACGCCATCGCAGGAGCCATTGCCGCGATCACCGCAAACCATGAGAAAGACGTTCGTTGCAAGGCGTTCATAGTTTCTCACTCAGCATGTGTGTGGGGGCGATGGTCGGGCATCATTCATCGCGAAAAGAGGGGAATAGAGTTGCGGCATTAGCAAAGTTTCACGACGGTTGCCATGTCGATTTCAGTTCAATCGTTTCACCCGGAGCCCCCCCCGAAGACACGAAAACTTCACCCATTTTCGAATCGTCAGCCCGAGCCTGCCCTGCATTGAGCTTGCTTTCACATTGCCGGCCTCCTAGCATTTATCGGACGAGAAATCCCCGGAAATGACGTTTATCGGCTTGGCCAATCAGGATTCACTGGCTTCGTCGCTGGTCGTAGGAAATTCAATGGCACATACAGACCTGATAGACCGACAGATGATCACTGGTCAGGTAGCACCAGCGTTCGAAAATGTCCGTCGCGAGTTCGAACGAAATTTTCAACAGCGCGGTGAAACAGGCGCGGCTGTCACCGTATTTCACCGCGGCGAAAAAGTCGTGGATCTGTGGGGCGGTTACCAGTGCCTGAAAACCCGAACACCTTGGAACCAGCAGACACTGTCGCTGTCGTTTTCGGTGACCAAAGGCATGGCCGCAGCGGCGATGGCGGTTGCCCATAGCCGCGGGCTCTTTCATTTGGATGGCGCCGTCGCGGACTACTGGCCCGAATTTGGCTGTCGCGGGAAAGATCAAATCACCGTTCGGCAATTGCTGGACCACCAGGCCGGACTGATCACGATCGACCAGGCGCTGGATGCCGAGATCTTAGCCGATCATGATCGGCTGTCCGCTATCCTGGCTCGGCAAACACCGCAGTGGTCCCCCGGCAGCAAACACGGCTATCACACGGTCACACTGGGCTGGTATCAAAACGAATTGATCCGCCGTGTCGATCCCCAGCACCGCAGCCTGGGGGCGTTCTTCCAAGACGAAATCGCCACTCCGTTGGAGGTGGAATTTTATATCGGTTTGCCCCCGTCGGTGGACCCCAGTCGCGTCAGTACGATCCAAGGGTTCCACCGAGTCGCGATGCTGGGGCATTTGAACGAATTGCCACCGATGATGGTGCTGGCGGGAATCTGGCCGCGATCATTGGTTTCCAAATCGATTCGAGCCCTGCCGGTCAATAACCCTGCAGAGATTGGTGAATCACCCTACCGCGAAGTCGAGATCCCATCGGCAAACGGGATCGGACAATCCGTTGCGATCGCCAAGATTTATGACGTGTTGGCACGTGGCGGCGCTGAACTGGGCATTACCGCGAACACCTGGCATGAGATCGTTGCACCGGCCGTGGCCCCTCACGGCCAGACCTATGACGCCATTCTGAAACTCGACACCAACTATGGTTTCGGTTTCTCACGCCCCAGCCGCGATTTTCAATTCGGCAGTGACAGCGGATCCTTTGGTTGCCCCGGCGCCGGCGGGTCACTTGGCATCGGCGATCCGAGTGCCCAAATGGGATTTGCCTATCTGACCAACAAGATGGGCTTCCGGATCTTTGATGATCCTCGTGAGCGCGCCGTCCGCAATGCCTGTTACGAATGCTTGGCGGCGCTCAGCCCCAGTCGACGGGCCGCGGCCTAATCCCTTCCGCGTTTCCGCACAAACCCGCGTCCCAGCGGTCCAGCCAGGATCGCCGGCAGCAGGACCAGGTCACCGACCAGCGCCGCGAGCAATAGAAACACCATCAGCCAGGCGAAGTGCAGGATCGGAACAAACGAGCTGGCGGCGAACACGATCAACCCACCGGCGCAGATCAGCGTCGTGTGAACCATCGCTCCGCTGCAGCGACCGAAGGCATCTTGCAACGCTTCGCGGCGTGAGAGGCCGTTACTGATGCCGCGGCGAAACCAGGTCAGAAAGTGAACGGTGTCGTCGACCGCGATTCCCAACGCAGCACTGGCGGTCATCACGGACCCGATTTGAATTGGAATATTGATCCATTCCAGCCCACCAAAAATCACGATGGCGGGAAACAGATTGGGGATCATCGCTAACAATGCCGCCGTGATGCTGCGAAGCACGACCATCAAGACCAACGCAATCACACCAAACGCGGCCAGAAAACTGCGGAACAAGTCCTGTAACAACTGGCGTTGTGCTTTGTAGATCAATGGGATCACACCGGTGTAGGTCCCACGTACCTTGTTTTGTTCCAGCAAGGGACGAATCGTCTGCCGCAATGATTCGGCAAACTGGCCGTAGTCCAAGTCGCCAATCGCCTTGGCTCGAACCGTGATTCGCCACAATTGTTCGTCGTCGGTATCGGCCAAGAAATGGGCGCCGACCAACCGCTGGTGCGTACGGTCGCTGTTGACCAATGTTCGCTGAACGACGTCACGGACGCTGCGTCCGCGCGTCAGGCCGGGCGATAGATTGACCGCCGACATGGTCGCCACCGCTTCGTCCATCGAATGAATTTGATTCTGGACTTCCGCGACCACATGCATTCGCTGCATGGTGTCTCGAGGGTCCTGGCGGTCGAAGTGAACCACGACCTCCAGCGGCACCATCGGGCCGAGGTTTTCTTCCAGCCATTTGTAGTCTTGAATCGCATCACTGGACGGCAGGAAACGATCCTGCAAGCGGACGGTCGATTTGATGTGGGGCAGTCCCCAAGCACAAAAAACCATGACCGCCACGCAGACCAGGGTCAGCAACAGATGGTGGCGCGAGATCCAACGAATCATTGTGCCGCTCAACCCAGCGGCCTGGTCTGCTCTCTGGTCGGCCGCCCTGGTTTGCCCGGTAACTGATTCGGTCGCATCCGGTTTGGGCCGGGGGGGAAACAGGTGTAATGCGGCCGGCAAAAACAAGAACAGCACCCCGACGCTGACGACGACTCCGATCGCCGAATAGAGACCGAACATTCGAATCGGTTCGATCTTGCTCATCAGCAGTGATGCTAAACCGATCGCGGTGGTGAACGCGGCCAAAGAACAGGGCAACCAGCCGTGCGAGACGGTTGTTGCCAACGGTCCCATCGATCCGGACGATGCCGAATCGGCGACTGCGTCACGGTAGTAATTGGCCAGGTGTACCGCCGATGAAATGCTCAACACATACAACAGGGGTGGCAACATCGTCATTAGCAAATTCATTGTGCCGCCGGTGAAATGCATCACCGCCAACGCCACAGCAGTGCTGTAGACCGCCACCACAAAAACCATCGTCGCCAAGCGAACGCTGCGCAAGCGGATCGAAGCGATCAGGAATGAAACCAACGCCGACAGCCCGGCCAATTGAAACAGCAATCGCCGGCTTTCTAAATCAATTGCCGCGGCGTCGACCGTCGGACCGGCCAATCGCAGTTCGCTTTCATCCAAACCACATTCTTGTTTAGCCGAGTCATTGATCTGTTGGACCGCTTGCACGCGATCGGATCGTCCTTCGGCTGACGTTGACAGCACCAGGCAGGTGGTTTCGGTGTCCGGGTCGACCAGGGTGCCGCGCAATCGGCTGATCGCAGCATTGCGACTGAACTCCAGCGGCGGTTGCATCAACTCGTGCACGACGTCGGGGCCGCTGAGCGCACGATCGTAGAATGGTGTCGCGGTCAATGCCGCCGCTAACTGATCAACGCGAGGGTCATCCAAAGTGCATCCGGGCCAGCTGACCACCGCTATTTCGTCGCTACCAAAATGCAGTTGAAACCAGTCATAGGTATCGGTCGCGGCAAACGATCGCGGTAGCCACTGCCGCGGATCGTTGGACGTGCTGCGGAGTGCCATCAGCGCTCCCCAGATGATCAAGGGGATTGCCAGCACCATCACCACGAGGATGACGCGTGCATAGCGAGTCCGTTGGACAGGAGAAAGTCTGAATCTTGGATTCATGGGGCCGCGAATCCGATTCATCCCTCAAAGCATCCGGGCAGAAAACCTGTCAGCAACTCGGCAAACTTCTCGGGGCGTTCCCAGTTGGGGGCATGCCCGCATTCCTCAATGAACTCCAGTTGCGATCCCTTGATCCGACGCTGAAATTCTTCGCCTGTTGAGGGCGGAGTGATTTCGTCGTTGCGTCCCCAGATGATCATTGTCGGCAGATCCAATTGTGCCAGTTCATTTTCGACACTACGGTCCCGCGTGGCGCGAGAAACACGCAGCAGAAATCGCACGTAATCACGATCCATCAGCGAACCGTGCCAATTGTCAACGAGATCTTCGCTGATCAGACTTTGGTCATGCAGGATGCCGGCGACCGTGGTGCGGACAAATTCGCGACTGGGTTTGGCACGTAAGCCACGAATCGGGCTGCGCTCGAACAATCCCGCACTGCCAGCTAGTACCAATCCTTTGGCCAATCCGGGTTGCTTCACACACAGATCGATTGCAACCAAACCTCCCAGCGAGTTGCCGCATAGCACCACTGAATCCAACTTTCGGTCTTCGATAAACCGAGCCACGACATCGCTCAGATCGGCGATCGTTTTCATTCCGTCGCGACGGCGTCCCGGCTGGGGATCGATCGGCAATTGAGGCGCAATCACGCGGTAGCGGTCCGACAGACGTTCCATCACCACCTGCCAATGTTCCGGCGTTCCGAACAAACCATGCAGGAAGAGGATCGTGTCTGATCCAGCACCCATCTCGACGACCCGATTCAGATCGATGCTTGAACACAAATCTTCGTTGTTTTGTGTTTGCGATCGAAATATCACCAGCGGGACTCTTGCATTGAGTTAGATAAGTATTGGGTGGGGTCGACGTTCATTTTCGCGAAATTCGATCGATTGAGCCACCCCTTTGGGCGCGAGTGTTAGTGTATCGGCCAATCGCAAGCTCGTCGAATCGGCTCGACTCCAGTTTCTTGGATCGTCCGATCGGCTTCGGTTCTGACCGAAAAAAACGCAGAAATCGACCGGTTTCTGCGTTTCCGACCCGCCAGAGATCCGGTCGATCCGGTTTTGACATCGATGGCATTGACTGAGAAATCCTAAGCAATCACCGCCGTTATTGGCCATTCTGGTCGGCCGGTCAACTGCAAATCGCCCCTCCAGATACGGCTTTTGAAGCCAGCGTGAAACAGCCTTTTTCACTCAAATGACTCGGCAAATTACCGCTTCGATCTTTCACTTTCCCGCGGGGGGAAACGGTTTCATTTTCACCCGGGGTTCTCTCCCAATGGGTGGCACGGGACGCTGCACGACTCACTGATCAGGGCGGGATGGATCAGGGCGGGATGTCGGGACAGTCGCAGTCGCGTCAGGGGCGGTCGTGGGCCGACGCCCGCCATTTTCGAGTTCCAAAAAGATCTCGAATCGCCCCCTCGCATCGGCTGCCCCACAATTCATTCCCGGCGTGTTGTGTTGCAGAACCAGCGTGCCGTCATGGGAAATCGCAATCACGCCACCGTCGCCGGGCTTGAGGCGTTGGGTCATGATTTCAGTGACTGCCGATTCCAGCGAACGGTCGGCATAGCGGATTTGAGCGGCAATGTCATAGGCCACGGCGTAGCGAATGTACTCTTCACCGATCCCGGTTCCAGACACCGCACAGGTCTGATTGTCCGCGAAAGTGCCCGCGCCGATGATCGGTGAATCCCCCACGCGCCCCGGTAACTTTTGGGTGGTGCCGCCGGTGCTGGTGCCCGCCGCCAGATTGCCCGCTTGATCGCGCGCCACGCAACCCACGGTGCCCAGATGTAGTTCCGACGCTTCGTCGCCTGTGGATTCGGCTGTCCGTGAACTGAGGAAATAGCTGGGGTCAACCAGCGGCAGCTTCATCGATGTGGCAAAGGCATCGGCACCAGGCCCAGCCAACAATACATGCTTGGTCTCGGTCATGACCATCCGAGCCAGCGAAATCGGATTCTTGACCGTTGTGACGCCGGCAACCGCGCCGCATTGGTGGTCGCGGCCGTCCATGATTGACGCATCCAGTTCCGCCTTGCCGTCGCCGGTCAGAACCGCACCCCGGCCGGCGTTGAAACTCGCATCATCCTCCATGCTGCGAATCACCGCTTCGACGGCGTCCATCGAAGTCCCGCCGGCGGCCAAGATGTCGCGTCCGATGCCAAGCGCCGTCTCCAATCCGGCACGCCGCGCCTGCCGCCGCGGCGGCGTCAGTTTTTCCGGGGGACCGCCGGCACCGCCGTGGATCGCGATCGCCCATTCCTGACTCGATACGGGCACAATTGAAGCAGTCATCCAGATCACCAGCCATAGAGAGAGTCGTCCTATCATGAATCATTCCCTGCACGCGTTGTGATACACTCTCCGAAATCGTCTGACGACGATGATCAAACTGTCACGACAAAACGGACAACGAACAAATCCACCGGAGAATACAAATGTTTCGACACCCAATCTATTCCATCTGCGTTACCGGGGCGCTGACCCTGGCTGCGCTCGCGCTAACGACCGGCGCCACAGCCTTTGCCGGCGAGATCGATCCGGCGCAACTGAAATGGTTTGAAAAATATCACAAGCAAGAAAATGCCCCCGACCCGGCAGCGATGCTGCTGAACACCGATGCGGAACCAGATCTCAACGAGGGGTTCCGCCCTTTGATCAGCGGTTCGGATCTGACGGGTTGGACTCCCAAAGGCGGCACTTGCACCTTCGAAATCAAAGACGACCTGCTGGTCGGCACCTGTGTAAAAGGTTCCGACAGCACCTATCTGTGTACCGACAAAGACGATTACAAAGATTTCATCTTCACCTGTGATATGAAATGGGAAGTCGACGGAAACTCCGGTGTGATGTTTCGAGCCCAATCCAAACCGAAAGGGAAATCCGAATTGGTGTTCGGCCCCCAAGCGGAAATGGAAGGCATCACCGGCGACCGGTATTGGTCCGGTGGTATTTATGGGCAAAGCTGTGGCGGATACTTCTACCCACTGTGGCTGAAAGAACACCAAGCAGCTCGCGAGGCGCTGAAGCGAGACGATTGGAACCGATTGACGATCCAAGCCACCGGAAACGTGTTTAAGACGTGGGTCAATGGTGTCCCCGCCGCTCACTTTGTCGACGACGGGACCTACGCCAAAGGCTTCTTTGGGCTGCAGATCCACAAGGGCGCCAAAGGCACGGTGTTGTGGAAAAACGTTCGCGTCAAAGAACTCAACCAATAATCATTGACTTTTCGCAAGTGCGGCTCTATCGTTTATCGTAGATTGCCGATTAACTGAATGGCCGATGAGAAAGACCGATGGCAAAGAAGACGCCAACCCTTAAACGCTGCGATCCGTCGCCGGTGAAATTAAACCCGGATCCGACGGCGGATGATTTCGCCAAACTGGCGTGGGCAATCGCCCATCCGGCACGGGTGCAAATTGTGCGGTTTTTGATCGGCCGCCACGCCTGTGTGTGTGGTGAAATCGTCCAGCAATTGCCACTGGCTCAGTCGACGGTCTCGCAGCACTTGAAAATACTGAAAGAATCCGGCCTGATCCAAGGCGAAGTGGACGGGCCGAAAGTTTGTTACTGCATCAATCCGGTCCGCTTGAAACAACTCAAATCGCTGGTCGCTGGTCTGTAACACTTTTTTTTTAACCGTTCAATCGTTTATCGCCGATAAACGAATCTGGAAGTTGCGAATCACACTCCCTTGCTTAGGAAACCCTGCCATGTCTGACGTGCAAATTTACGACAAAGCGATGTGCTGCTCGACCGGTGTCTGTGGCCCCCAAGTCGATCCGGTGTTGCCCCGATTCGCCGCCGATCTGGATTGGCTGGCTGAGCAAGGGCACACGGTGCGGCGAATGAATTTGGCCCAAGACCCGGTCGAGTTCGCCAGCAACGAGGTCGTCAAACAAATGCTTGCTGACGAAGGCGTTGAATGTTTGCCCTTGGTGATCGTGGACGGACGCGTCGTCAGTCGCAGCGAATACCCGTCGCGCGACAACCTCGCCCTGTGGACCCAGACCCGGGTCAAGCCAAAGACCTTGTTACCAACCACCAGTTCAGGCGACTGCTGTGGCGGCAGCGGTTGTTGCTAAGGAACTATGCGAAACGTCGCCGGTGGACACTGGGCCCGCCAGGGATCAGCCGGCCAAATCCGTGGCTGATCCAGCGACGGCAAACAGCACCGGTGAATGTTCCGACGCTGCGCTATTTCACTTTCCATTAACTGAGACACACCCTGAGATGAAATTCCTAGACACGCCGACGCGAAACCTGTTCTTCACCGGCAAGGGAGGTGTGGGCAAAACATCGATGGCCTGCGCATCAGCGATCCAATTGGCCGATCGCGGGCGCAGCGTGCTGCTCGTTTCCACCGACCCGGCATCTAACTTGGATGAAGTCTTGGGGACCGAGCTTTCCAATCGGCCTACGGCGGTCGAATCGGTGCCCGGTTTGATGGCGATGAACATCGATCCCGGTGCCGCTGCAGCTGAGTACCGCGAACGGATGGTCGGCCCTTACCGCGGCGTTTTGCCGGATGCCGCTGTCGCCAGCATGGAAGAACAGTTTTCGGGTTCCTGCACCATGGAGATCGCAGCCTTTGACGAGTTTGCAAAATTGTTGGGCGATCCCGAGACCACGCGCGAGTTTGATCACGTGGTGTTTGACACCGCGCCGACTGGCCACACGTTGCGTCTGCTGACATTGCCATCGGCTTGGTCACAATTTGTCGACATGAATTCCACCGGCACCTCCTGTCTGGGACCGCTGGCCGGATTGAAGGATCAGCAATTGATCTACAAGCAAACTGTCCAAGCACTGGCCGACAGTGAATCTACGACGCTGATTCTTGTCACACGTCCAGAACCGTCGACGTTGAACGAAGCGGCGCGGACCAGCGGTGAACTCCTGGCCCTGGGCGTGAACAACCAGCAGTTGATCGTCAATGCCGTGTTTCAAAACCAAACCCCAGACGATTTAATCGCTGCAGCCATGCAGCAACGCGGCAGCGACGCATTGGATGGCATGCCAGCGACGATCGCTCAATTGCCACGATCGATCATTCCCTTGGCGACCGAAGGATTGATGGGCGTGGACTCACTGCGCGGCCTCGGCCGGCAGAGTTCGGAAGACACAGTTTTATCAGGCCTGGACTCGCCTTCGACTTTGCTGGAGATCGAAACCGAGAACCTGAGTGATCTGATCGATGATCTGGCGAAAACCGGTCACGGTGTGATCCTGACGATGGGCAAAGGCGGTGTGGGCAAGACGACGATTGCAGCTGCGGTCGCCGTCGCGCTGGCCCAGCGTGGCTTTCCGGTTCACTTGTCGACCACCGATCCGGCGGCGCATCTGGCTGGCACCTTGACCAGAGCGGAATTGCCGGGGCTAAGTATCGGTCGTATTGATCCGGCCGAGGAGGCTGAAAACTACAAGGCAGAAGTCTTGCAATCGGCCGGCAGCGAATTGGACGCCCAGGGCAAGGCGCTGTTGGAAGAGGATTTGCGATCGCCATGCACCGAAGAAATCGCGGTGTTCCGTGCCTTTGCCAAAGCGGTCGACCAGGGAAAGGACGGATTTGTGGTGCTCGACACCGCACCGACCGGCCACACCATCCTATTGCTTGATTCGGCGCTGGCCTACCATCGCGAGGTGACTCGGCAAACCAGCGAGATCCCCGCGTCGGTCGTCAATTTGTTGCCGCGATTGCGTGACCCCGACTTCACCCGAATCTTGGTGGTCACCTTGCCCGAGGCAACGCCGGTGCATGAAGCCGCCACGTTGCAAGCGGACCTGCGGCGGGCCGAAATTGAACCGTTCGGCTGGGTGATCAACCAAAGCCTGCTGCCGTTGGAAATCAGCGATCCGGTGCTGCAACGCCGACGGCAACGCGAGCTGCCGTTTATCGAAGAAGTCGCCTCGGAACTGGCAAGCCGATTGGCCCTGGTCAGTTGGCAATCCGATCCGCCAACCGGACAGCAAGCCCTGCAGCAACTGATTTCAACCGCTCCCTCAAGCGTGCCCCAAGACGCCTAAGAAAACGATCCTGTTGGCCGATCACCACTAGCCGGTGGGCTCGGTTTTGATCACCAGATAGGGGTTTCCCGGCAATGTCACTGCCGGCCATGGCGGCGCCAGTTTCGGAACGTCCCAGATCAATTGGTCATTGCGATAGACAGTGAAACGCAGACTGTTTTGTCGTCCCAATCCGTAGTACCACTTGGTCTTGCCGTCTGGCTGTTGTTGCGCCTCCAGTAACAGCAACACCTCGGGGTTATTGGTATTGCCTTGGCAGTAGGCATACATGGCACCGTCGACGATTCCACGATTCTGGGATTGGTAGCGAAAAATGGGTTTGGGCAGCGGCCGTAGAAACCAACTGGATCCTGCATCTTTGCGGTCCTCCGCCTTGGCTTTGAACTGCTCGGCGATCGATCGCATCTGCCGCGTCCGTTGAAACGCTTGTGCATGTGGGTCGGAAACTTCCGTCAGTGGTTTCATCTCCATCCCCGGACCGGTATCCCAGGCCGTCACACCCTCTCGCGTCATCTGCAGTCCCGATTCGCTTAGCGATTGCAGTTCGGTCCCCAGGTGCGTGTGAGGCGAAAACCATTTGTAAATCGATGCGATCGCTTCCGGTCGTCCATCAAGTGTCCAAACATACACATCGCCAAAAATCTGGCCGGAAATTGGGTTGGACCAGCGCAAGACCGGTTCTTCCACTAACGTCAGCGGCTTTGAATCCAACTGGATCTTCAACAACCCCGCTTCGATCTTAGCCAGGCGAATCGCTTGTGCGGTCTGCTCTTTCTCCGCCTCCTGCGCGGCACTCCAGCAGGGAAGCAACGCCAGCAACATTAACAAGAGAATTCGCATCGGTCACTCGTCGAAATGATTTCCAGGAACTGGACCAGTCCGGCGCGGCAAACCGCTGTGCCGATGCGACCGGTCCAATGAACAAACACCAACATAAGACATGGTGTCTACTGGGTCAATCAAATCTTTTTGCGCCCCGGCCGACCCAATTATGGGCAACAATGGTAACGATCGATCTGATTCTACACTCCGAAAAAAACTCCAATGACGAACGCGTTCGAGCCTCAGCATCCCGGCACTGATCCTATCCCACAACAATCCGGTTCGGGCAAGGGTTGCCTGATCGGTTGTCTGCTCGCCGGCGGATTCATCGTTTGTGCAGCAATTTGTGCCGGCGTGGGTGGCTATTGGTTCCTGTCCAGCCAGATCACCAAGTACACCTCGGAAACACCAATCGATTTACCGACGGTGGAATACAGCGCCGAACAATTGGCTGAACTTGATTCTCGTGTCGAATCGTTTCGCGAAAAACTAAACGAAGGCGAAACCCCCGAACAGGACTTGGTGCTGACCGCGGACGACATCAACGCGATGATCAGCAAGAACAAGGACTTGAAAGGCAAAGTGTTCGTCAAGATCGAAGACGACCAGGTCAAGGGTGACGTCAGTATCCCGATCGATAAGCTGCCGGGCGGCAAAGGACGCTTCTTCAATGGTGCGGCCAGCTTCGATGTCTCGATGGATGGCGGTGTCTTGATTGTGACCGTCGACCAGGCGACTCTGAACGGTGAACCGATTCCTGAAGCCATCCTGGAAAGTTTCCGCAAAGAAAACTTGGCCAAGGATGTTTATTCGAAACCCGAGAATGCCAAATTCATGCGACAGTTCGAAGACATTCGAATTGAAGACAATCGATTTGTGTTGCGGGTCAAACGGGACCAGGATCCGAACGACCAGGATGCGCCTGCCAGCACACCCCAGTCGACGCCCCCTGCCGAGGCCGATGACGCTGCCGGTTCAGGGGACCCGGTCGAGTCAGATCAACCGACAGAGACTGCTGCAGAACTGGAAACGGCGCAGTAGAGGGACTCGGTCAAACCAGGCATCGCAGGTCGAAGCATGCTGTACGAAGATCACGAAGGCTCGAGAGCAGAATTCTTGCGGCTACTCGCTGAAAACGGCGAGGAACCGGCCTTTGTGATCCGGCGGCGAAAAACAGATTCCGCGGTCAGTTGCTTTTTTGAAGAGTGTCATCGGCAGCAAGTCGAGATGCTGTATGGTCCGCGTCTACAGCTACGTCAACTTGAATCCGCGATCGGCGGCGACTGGCGCAGACTATCACCCCATCTGGTTGCAGACGACAGCTGGAAACGACTGCGCCAGCTGCACCAAACCTTTGACTCGGACTCTCCGCCGCCCGCATGGGCCAGCTACAACAGGTGGAGCGGGCAGCCTGCCAAGTCCCTCCGTCAGTTCTACCAAAGCGTGCAGCGATTCAATTCGGACTGGTGCCGTTACCTGAACCATCTTGATCGATCGTCGATCAATCAGATCATCCGGGACTTCAACGACTATTACCTGTTGGAAAAGTCATGCGCGATGGGCCGCGAAGACTTAGCGGCCCGTGGTTTCGAGCCGCTGCAACCGATCACAGCGGAAAGTTTGTTATGCAAATTTCCGACAGTGGAATTACCAGGACTTCGTGACGAACTGTAGTCGAAGTTTGTCAGCTATTGATTCAGCTGCTCTTGGATCACTTCGCCGTTGGCCCGTGTGCCCAACGCACCCCATAGTCCAAAGGGGCTTTCACGGCCTGGGGCACGTTCGTCAGATCCGTTCCAGATGATCATGCCCGACGATTGGCTGCCGGCTTCGATTGAATCCGTCAGAAAGATCACCGCCCCGTCTCCCATCAGCACGTGCGCGCCGCCTTGGTGCCGACTGCTGGCACCATAGATTCCTGGACGCCAGGTCCCGGCGCCACTGCTGCAGATCGGACTGTTGGGTGGCAGAATCGTGGTCATACCGGTGTGCACAGCGTATCCGCTGGACCACTTGAAACCACGTTGGTTTTGGTTGCCGCCGGTGGTCGCGGCGCCGGCGATCCAAAACTGTGGTCTTTCAGGATCTGATTCGTCGCCACATTTCATTGGATTTGACTGCAGTTGGCCCAAGTTGCCCGCATTGACCGATTGCGTCGTCACATTGCGGTCACCGAGATTCGTACTCATCTCACCCGCCATGATCGTGTTGGACAGACCATCCAGCGTGTCACGGAATCGCATGTTATTGCGTGGGAAAAACATGCCTCGACAAGTCGACCGTGCACGCGGCGCGGCGGTGTTGTTGACGGAACCGTCTTGGCGACGAAAACCGGTGTTTTGGAATTGAATGGCATCGCCGATACAGACGCCATAGTTGGTTCGCCCCTGTGCGGGCAGACCTTCACCGGGATCACTTGGACAGCGCAACATCGGGACCTGAGTCAGCCAGGGGTCATATTGGAATTGACCGTGTTGGGCCAAACTAATGTCAGCGTTGGGGCCCATCGCACTGAATTCATACATGCCTGCGGCGGATGCCGGTTCACGAACTCGAAACGGCCGACTGATCAATTCCCAGAGCGCCTGCTGTTCGATAAATGGCGTCAGCTGAACTAGCGAACTTAGGTTGTGCAGATTGTTGCCGCCATAAGATCCTCCGATCGTCCGGGGTTCTCGTGACTGTGGGTTGTTGTTGCCGTGAACCAATGCCGTACCACCGCGGATCGTCGGCAACGCCTTGTAGGTCGCATGATAGTTGTGGACGGCTAGTCCGATTTGTTTGAAATTATTACTGCAACTCATTCGCCGAGCGGCCTCACGAGCCGCCTGGACCGCCGGCAGTAGCAAGCCAACCAGAATTCCAATAATCGCAATCACCACGAGCAACTCCACCAAAGTGAAACCACTCCTTGTCGGATTGGTTTTCATCACAATCTCCGCAATAAGAAAAGAACTGAAGAATTGTGTTTGCTTGCGATTCGACCGCGATCACTTGTTCGCTGTTGCAATTTATCTCACATCAAAATCAAGACGCCGACGCGTCAAATTCTTCGCTCTCATTTTGCGCCGCGTCTTCGTTTTCCAACCGCTCTTCCGGATGATCCTCCAGGTACTGTTCAATCGCTCCTCGCTCCGGACCTTTCGGTTCCGATGACGAATCACAACCAGAAAAGACACCACACGAGGCAATCAAACCGACGAGGCAAACAAGCCGACACAGAGAGTGCGAACGCATCGTACACGCGATCCTAATGCAAAAATAAATGGGCAACAGTGACGTGTTTCACAAGTACAAAACGGGTCAAAACACGGCAAACTGAAATTCAATGTAACACTCGCCACTGACCCCGTGTTTGTCCAATTGCTCACTGCTGGCTTTAGTTTTGGTCAATTTTCGTTCTGGGGGCGCCGCTTGTCGAACAATCCTAGGCATACTGCGACGGTTCGCTGTTTCAGTACTTTTTTGAATGACGGAATCCACGATGTATCGCCCAGCCTGTTTGTCTGGATTGCTCGGACTGATTGCTCTCACCTGCCCTCTGATCCAGACACCATGCCTTGCAGAACCGTCAGAGGCAAAGCAAAGCACGCCGGACGCGATTCCCCCGGCTCCACTTGATCTGACCGAGTTAGAGCAGCTTCCAAGGACGGTGCGTTGGCAGCTGGCCAAGGACCTTTACAACGTCGATCGCAACCGGCTGATGCGACGGTTTCCGATTCGAATTTCAGCCGCGCGATTGATCCAAATGGATCGCTACTTGGACGCCTGGCAGTCGGCGCTCGTGGTCGCGCAGCCCAGCGGTGAGGAAGACGAAACCGCCATCGCCGAACTGCGATCACAGATCGACGAACATCAAAAACAACTGGGCGACGACCAGAACCGACGCATTGGTTTTTTGTCCACTTATTCGTTTGCCCAGCCACTGATCAAACTGGTTGACGTGGATCAACGAGGCCGGCCGATCGACTTTGCCCAGGCGGCACGGCAGATCGACGAAATCGATCAATCCCTGCAGGAACAAACCGATTCACTGGATTGTAAACCCGATGCTGACAATCCGCTGCCGAAGTCAGAACTGAATCCGATCGCAGTTGAATTGATCAATGCCTACCAGAGCTGGATGCAATTTTATGCCGACTACAACCCTCGTTTCGATTGGTGGCTGGGCGATTCGTCGAATCAGTTGGCCGACCATTTAACGAACTGGGCCCAAACCGTCCCTCAAGAGCTGCCCGCTACGGAAGGTTCCGACGAGCAGCTGGTCGATCATGATGAATCGTCGTTTCCCGTGATCTTGGATTCGGACTACCCACCGGTATCGGAGCTTTTGACCGGAGCCGCGATGCCTGCGGTGATGCTGCGGTTTCGCGATGACATCCGAGCTGCTCGCAAGGACCCAGAACCCGTCTTGCGATCATGGCAGCAAGCTGTGCGAGAAATCCAGATCGCTGGTAACCCGTTTGCCGACTGGTGTCGTGATGACCAAATTGATTTCCATCGATTGCAGCAAGACATTGCAATGCGGCTGTCGATTCTGGATGACAAATCGGAACCGGCGATCGCGATCAGTCGCGAGGATGACGATTTGGACGGGACGATTGTCGGCCCCGAGCGACTTGCAACGCTATTGCGTGGCGAGTTTATCGATCACACACCCCAAGAACTGATCCAGTTGGCGGAACAGGAGTACCTGATCTGTCGCGCAGAAATGATTGCGGCCGCACAACAGATGGGGTTTGGAGACGACTGGCAATCTGCCGTCGAACAGATCAAGAATCAATCAGTGGCGCCGGGTGAGCAGCCACAACTGATCCGCACGACGGCCGAACAATCCATCCAATGGATTCGCGACCACGACCTCCTTTCGATCGACCGACTCGCCGAATTCACTTGGCGGATGAAGATGATGAGCCCCCAGCGACAACGGGTCAATCCATTCTTTACCGGTGGCGAAGTCATCAGCGTTTCATTTCCCACACGTCAGATGACGCAAGACGACAAACGCCAAAGTCTGCGAGGCAACAATCCGGCTTTCGCGCGCGCCACGGTCCATCACGAATTGATCCCAGGCCATCATTATCAAAACTACCAGTGCTCTCGATTTCAGCCCCATCGAAGATCGTTCGGAACCCCGTTTTGGTTGGAGGGTTGGGCGGTGTATTGGGAATTCGTGTTGTATGAAGGAGGTTTCGCCAGGACGCCAGAAGAGCGACTTGGATTCTTGGTATGGCGGGCACATCGCTACGCAAGAATCTTGTTCTCGCTGAAATTTCATTTGGGGAAACTGACACCCGATCAGTGTGTTGCGTTCCTGATTGACAACGTCGGGTTTGATCGTCGCAATGCAACGGCTGAGGTTCGCCGCAGCATTGGCCCCGACTATCCACCGCTCTATCAAGCCGCCTACATGCTTGGCGCCATGCAGTTTCGGCAACTCGCAGAACGTTGGACGGCAGAAGGACGGGGGACCAAAAAACAGTTTCATGATGCGGTGCTGCGGCTGGGGCAGATGCCCATCGCGTTGTTGCAGTCACGACTGTTCGACGAACCGATCTCTCGCGATCAACCGCCGATGTGGCGATTCAATCTTGACGGCTAGGGCGGAGACGAAAATCACCCGGTGTCATTTCGAACGTCTTATGAAATTGATGCGTGAACTCACTTTGATCGCTGTCTCCCGGGGCGATCGAAACCGCGACGATCGGCCGTTGTGATTCATGCACAGCCTTTGCCGCCGAATCGATTTGCCACTGCAAAATGAGTGGAGCGGCTGTGACGCCGAACAGTTCTTTGACCCATCGGCCTGTCCACATCGGCGCAACAGCGTTTCATTGACTGTGAATCTGGTGAAAGCTCCAATCTCCTAGGGAAAGGCCGAACAGTGATGGTGTGTGTGCCGATTCGGTGACTTTGTGATTGCGTTGAATCGAACTTGTGGTAACTTGCAATGTTGGCCTGTTCGAAACAATTGCCTGGGATTCGTCGAAACTTTCTTACGATGAAACCCCCACGTTTCGAAATTCGCTGTTTGAATTCATCGAAGACTCTCTTCGTCAGACAAATCGCAGCAGGTCTTGCGTTCGCCGAAGGAGGCGATCGATGTTTCACGTCGCTTCTAACGCTGAACGGTGGATCGAGTTTGTCGGCGGACCGCTCGACGGACATTGGCATTAGGAGAATGGAATGGAACGCATGGAAGGAATGGCGCTTTCGACGGGGTTGGTCAGTGGCGTCGCAGTCAAGTTGAGCTACGAGCTACAGCGAACTTTTTCTTCGTCGAACGCAGGTGAAGCCGACTTAATCACGAAAACCGATGTCCAGGCCGAATGTGAGCGAATGGATCTCGCGTTGGAACGTTCGAAGCGAGACTTAGACGCTTTCGCCACGATCGCTAGCGATAAACCATCGCTCACCGCGGCAGTGGAGATGCTTTCGGCCCACATGACGATGGCTAGCGAGATTGCCGCTTCGGTCAAACAGCGCGTTTCGAGTGATCTTGTCGGCGTCGAAAACGCATTGGTTTCGGTGATCAGTCAATGGGCCAGTCGCTTGCAGCAGATTGACAGCGAGTATCTTCGCGAACACGAAATGGATGTTCGCGACGTCGGACAACGCATGATGCGACATCTATTGGGTGTGTCGCCAAACAGTGATGTTGACGTTCCGGTGGGGGCCATTGTTGTCGCACGCGAACTGATTCCATCGGACGCTATCGCGTTGGCTGAATCGGGCGCTGTTGGGATCGTAACGGAATTCGGAGGCACGCTCGGGCACACCGCAATCATCGCACGGTCACTCGGTATCCCTGCTGTTTCCGGGATCTCCAATGTCACCGAGCGGATCGCGAGTGGTGTGACGTTATTGGTGGACGGAGAATCCGGAACGGTCATCGCCGATCCAACTGAGATCCAGTTCGATGAATTCACCGGCCGAATGAATCGCTTGATCGACCAGGCGGATGAAAAAAACGTGATCGACATTGGCCCCTGTAAGACAACCGATGGCACCGCGATTTCGCTGCTGGGCAACGTTGGATTGCTGAGCGATATCGACCAAGTGCTGCGCCGTGGACTCTCAGGCGTGGGGCTCGTTCGAACCGAGTTTCTTTACTTGCAATCACATGTCCGTCCGGACGCAACCGCGCAACGAATCGTTTACTCTCAAATGGCGGATGCGATCGGCGATCGGCCGCTAACCATCCGCACGTTCGACCTTGGCGGAGAAAAGCTGCCACCGTTTTTATCGCTTGACCCGCACATCACTCCCTCGAGTCTGCATTTACGCGGTTTGCGATTTTCGCTCGTCGAGCGCGACCTGCTTCGCGAGCAATTGATGGCAATCGTTCAAGTCGCTCAATCGGCCGATGTCAGGATTCTGTTTCCGATGGTGATTGGCGGACACGATTTCGCTCAAGCCATCGCGATGGTCGAGGAAGCCGTCAAGGAGTGCGATGGATTCAGGCGGCCGCAGATTGGTGCAATGATTGAGACCCCCGCGGCTCTGTTTTGTTTGGACGAGATTCTCGAACTCGCCGACTTTGTCACCATTGGTACAAACGATCTTACGCAGTATCTGCTGGCGGCAGACCGAGAGTTGGCGGCTGAAAAAGACCCTGTCACAGCAATGCATCCGGCCGTCTTGCGAGCCATCCGTCAAATTGTCGTGACGGCCGAGCGGTGGGATCGTCCGGTCTGTGTTTGTGGGGAAGAAGCGAGTGAAACTGAGTTTGCTGAGCTGTTGATCGGTCTGGGAATTCGCGAGCTGAGTATCAGCCCACCTCGAGCAATCGCACTGCGCGCGGCGATTGGGAAGATCGATTTAGCGGTTGTCGGCGAGTTGGCAAGGCGAGCTCTGGCTTGTCGAAGTCCACAGGAGGTTCGCCAATTGTTGGCTGCCGCCGACCGGTCCCCCTTTTTAAACCAAGGGCAGCACTCGTCGCCGCCTGTGCCGGGGGCCAGTTTATGATTGCTCGATTGTCCAGCGACCTGTTACTGCAACCTCACGCGATCCAATCTTCCCAGACCGAATCGGAAGTCATCGGCGTGTTCAATCCTGCCGCTGCGTCTGTCAACAACGATTTGTTCATGCTGGCGAGAGTGGCCGAACGCCCGCTCGAAAAACGTCTCGGATCGACGCCACTTCCTCGTTGGACCACCAATCAAGAAACAACGGTGGATTGGGTTTGTAATGACGATTTACACCTAATCGATGCTCGTGTGGTTGCGCTCAAAAAAAGCGGCGATCGCCGTTTGACGTCGATTTCCCATTTTCAACTGTTTCGCAAATCGAAATTGGACGACGCCGCGTGGGAATTCGTCGCTGCGTTGTTACCGGAAGGTTCTGCGGAGGAATACGGCATTGAAGATCCCCGCATTACCAAAATCGACGACACCTACTGGATCACTTATGTCGCAGTTTCCCGATCGGGCGTGGCGACCGCATTGATGTCGTCGACAGACTTCGTCACGTTTCATCGGCACGGAATCATTTTCGCGAGCGAAAATAAAGACGTCGTCTTGTTTCCCCAGCGCATCGCGGGTGCCTATGTCGCGCTGCATCGTCCGAATCCGAATTCGCAATTTAGCTCGCCACAAATTTGGATCGCTCGCTCGCCTGACCTGATTCACTGGGGCGGCCATGAGGTGGTGTTGGGTGGCAGGTGCGCATGGGAAGGCGACCGGGTGGGAAGTGGGACACCGCCGATTTTGATCGACGATGGCTGGCTGACGCTCTACCACGGCAGCGCGTCATCGACCACTGCTGGCACGGTGGGCCGCTACGTTGCGGGGGCCGTTTTGCTCGATCGCGATGACCCCAGTCGCGTGCTCGCACGGTCGAGCGAGCCGATCATGCAGCCAACGATCGACTATGAGACAAGCGGTTTTGTACCCAACGTCATTTTCCCGACCGCAATGTTGGATTTCGGTGATGATTTGCATGTGTTCTACGGAGCTGCCGACACCTGTGCCGCCGTGACACGGTTCTCAAAGCGATCTGTCTTGGATTCGCTCGATACAAAACGATTAGGCGACCTCAAACCATGACTCTTCCCGATCTACTGAAAATCGCTTTTGTCGGTGACTATTTGCCGCGCAAATGTGGTATCGCGACCTTCACCCACGATTTGCGAGGCGCCGTCGCTGGATCATCCGGCGCGGAGTGTATCGTGGTCGCCATGGATGACATCGACCATGGATATGCATACGACGATGACGTCAAATTTCAGGTCGCAGAGCAAGAACTGGAAGAGTATCGCGCCGCGGCAGACTTCCTGAATTTCAGCAATGTCGATGTTGTTTCACTGCAACACGAGTTTGGCATCTTCGGCGGCCCCTGTGGCAGTCACGTCCTGGCACTCTTGCAAGACTTGCGAATGCCGGTCGTCACCACTCTGCACACCGTGTTGTCCGAGCCCGATCAAACCCAGCGTGCCGTGATGGCGCAGTTGGTTCGACTTTCGACGCGGCTGGTCGTGATGACCGAGCGGTGTCGAGAGACCCTGTTGAACACTTACTCGGTCGATAGCGAACAAGTGGATGTGATCGCGCATGGCATCCCGAATGTTCCAGATATCGATCAGAGGGTTTTGAAAGAGCAGTTCAATGTTGAAAACAAAGCCGTCGCGCTGACCTTTGGCTTGCTGTCGCCGGGCAAAGGAATCGAGCACGTTTTAAAAGCCATCCCAGAGATTGTCGCCCGTTTCCCGGACTTTATCTATCTCGTGCTCGGCGCGACGCATCCCAGTTTGATTCGTGATCAAGGCGAACGTTATCGGATCAGTTTGGAACGCATTGCCAAAGAGCTGGGGATCACCAAACATGTAAGCTTCTACAACCGATTCGTGGAACTGGAAGAACTTACGGAATTCATCGGCGCCGCTGATCTATACATCACGCCCTATCTAAACGTGCAGCAAGCGGTGTCCGGTACGCTGGCCTATGCGTTCGGATGCGGTCAGGCAGTGATTTCGACTCCTTATTGGCACGCCGAAGAATTGCTTGCCGACGGTCGCGGCGTGTTGGTCCCCTTTGCGGATTCGTCTGCAATCGCACGCGAAGTCATCGGACTGCTGGCTGACGACGGCCGGCGTCTGGCGATGCGAGCTCAGGCCCACACGCTGGGGCGCAGCATGACTTGGGACCATGTTTCCCAGCTGTATGTCAATTCGTTCAATCGGGCACGCGAGCAACGTAGCACGCCGCTGAAACCGTTGGCGGTTCGGACTCTGGATGAACAACCGCTGGCGCTGCCCCAGATGCAACTCGATCATCTGCAACACATCAGTGATTCGACAGGCGTTGTGCAGCATGCGATTTATACGATTCCGGATCATACGCACGGTTATTGCACCGATGACAACGCCAGGGCGCTGATCTTGACCGTCTTGCTTGAAGAGCAAGGCAAGGATTCACCGGAGGTACACTCGCTCGCGTCGCGCTATGCAGCGTTCTTGAACCTTGCATTTGACCGCGACACAGGACGCTTCCGCAACTTCATGAGCTTTGATCGAAAGTGGTTGGAAGCGGATGGTTCGGACGATTCACAGGGCCGAGCCCTGTGGGCATTGGGGACGTGTATCGGTCGGTCACGACGCGCAGGTCTGGCTGCATGGGCTCGCGAGTTATTCCATCGGGCATTGCCAGCCTGTGAGAAAACGACCTCGCCAAGAACGTGGGCACTGGGAATCATGGGAATCCAAGAGTATTTGCGGCGTTACAGTGGTGATCGAGATGCCGCGTTGATGAGCCAGCAACTTGCCGACCGGTTGGTCGACATGTACGTCGCAACGGCGACCGACGATTGGCCCTGGTTCGAGAATATCGCGACTTACAACAACGCAAAACTATCCCATTCGCTGATCACCCATGGCCGCTGGTGTGATGATCAGCGGGCGGTGGACATCGGTTTGAAATCGTTGCGATGGCTATGTGAGATACAGCTTTCACCACAGGGGCGATTTCGTCCGATTGGTTCCAACGGTTTCAGCCGCGAAGGCGGTGTGGCAGCAAAGTTTGATCAACAAGCGATCGAGGCTCACGCAATGGTGTCAGCCGCGATCGAAGCCTTCGCCGCCAGCAAAGATCGGTTTTGGAACGAACAAGCCCACTTGGCATTCGATTGGTTTCTTGGCCGAAATGATCTCGGCCAACCGATCTACGACGCATCCACAGGTGGTTGTTTTGATGGTTTGATGGAGAATCAAGTCAACGAAAACCAGGGTGCCGAGTCGACGCTCGCTTTCTTGCTCTCGCTTGTGGAAATGCGCGGATTCAGCGCAGCCATGCGAGTCATTTCATTCTCTCCCTAGTTAGACATCACGTGCAAATTCAACGAACCGGAATCGTTCTTTCGCCCAATAAACAACGTGTCGTATTGCGACCGTTTCAGCCGCCGGGAGATGACCGTGTGATGCGAGTGATCGGCCGCGTCTGCACGCTCTCGGAACAAGAAGTCGACCACCAGCTTGCTCACGTGTTAGAAGAATTTCATGGGCGTCATCAAAAACCCAAGGCGTTCTTCGAGCAGCGATACCGTGACATTCGGCACCACCTGTTCACTGATAATCCACTGAGCGAAAACCGTCGACTGCTGCTGGGAGCCTACTTCACCCAAGAATACGCCTTGGAATCCGCTGCTCTGTTCAATCCTTCGCTGGTGTGGCATCCCGACCAACGCAATTTACCGCAGGGGGCACGGCGATTTGCGATGAGTCTGCGGTCGGTCGGTGAGGGACACATTTCATCGATCGTTTTTCGCAGCGGAACCATTCACAGCGACTTACAGATCACCATTGATGAACCCAGTCGTTTCGTCACGACACCACGATTCGTGCTTGACGCCTGCTACGAAAATGATCTGTTTCGGCGCAAACTGATTGAGTTGAATCTTGGAACACCGTTTACCTATGAAGTGCTG
This sequence comes from Stieleria tagensis, assembly GCF_024129865.1. Lineage (GTDB taxonomy): Bacteria > Planctomycetota > Planctomycetia > Pirellulales > Pirellulaceae > Stieleria > Stieleria tagensis. The sequence goes on from NZ_JAMYFE010000046.1 coordinate 66,894, forward strand.
GCGGAACTGCCCGAAGAATTCACACTCGAGCGGCTCGAAACGCGTCTGCGGGCGTCGCTGCGGGAACGCCGATCCCACCACAACGAACTGGCGCCGCTGGTGGACAAAGTCATCATGCTGGCGAAATCAAATTACGAGATCCAATACACGCCGGAACACGAACTTTCCGAACGCCTGATCTTTCCCTTCAGCCCGACCGAAACCAACGGTATTGAAGACGCGCGATTCGTTCACTTTTTCGACGATGACGGCAGCAGTCGCTACTATGCCACCTATAGCGCCTATGACGGTCAGATGGTGTTGCCACAGTTGCTAGAAACAAAGGATTTTCTTCGTTTCAAAATGCACACTCTCAATGGACCGGCCGTTTCCAACAAAGGGATGGCGTTGTTCCCGCGAAAGATCAACGGCCACTACGCGATGTTGGGGCGACAAGACGGCGAGCATTTGTATCTCATGTATTCCGACATGATCTATTTCTGGCACACCTACGAACTGCTGACGAAACCCGCTAACCCGTGGGAATACGTGCAAATGGGCAATTGCGGTTCGCCCATCGAAACGGATGCCGGTTGGCTGGTGCTGACCCATGGCGTTGGCGCAATGCGAAAGTACTGTATCGGGGCGATGCTGTTGGACATCAACGATCCCTCGATCATCCTCGCCCGTTTGCATGAACCATTGATCACCCCCAACGAAGTCGAACGCGAAGGTTACGTCCCCAACGTCGTCTACACCTGCGGAGCGATTGTGCACCAAAACCACTTGGTCATACCCTATGCCATGTCGGACTACGCCACCACGTTCGCCACGATCGAACTCCCCACGCTTCTAGCGGCAATGTCGTAGGAACCGATACGACTGAAGGCGTCCATGGCCAGTCTGCTGTAATCGCAAGACCCATTCGCCCGGCAAGCGTTCCCCTGAAATGGGGCTCCAATCACTGCGGTTTGCCCAGTGCCTCGAACAACCATTGGCGCTCTTTCCCACAGTCGGTCGGGTGATCGACCGTTTGGGCGACGGCATCGATCAAACGTTGGCGATAGGCTGTTCGCAGTCGGTGGATCGCAACCTTCAGCGCCGTGGCTGATAACCCCAGTTGCTTTGCAATTTTTTCTCGCTGTTTGCTGGTGATTTCGGTCGAAGTCAACATGGGTGCGAGTTGATTGAACCATTCACCTTTGCCTTTGGCGGTGTATTCTTGCGAAAGCGTGCGCAGGGTTTGGCGAATCAAGCAACGCGCCCACTCGCGATCAAATGTTGCCGACGGATCCTGTTGGGCGTCGGCAAGTTCCTCCGCTGAAAACGCTTGCTCTCCGCCGGCAACCAAACTGCGATCCAACGAGATCACCGCCTGGTTGCCACCGCGTGCCAAGGCATTCTCACGACGCTGTTGATTGGCGACAAAGTGATCAAGCGACGCGTAGAGAAAGGCTCGAAATCGGCCTCGTGAAGCATCGGCCGCCCCGATCGATTCACGTTCCAATAGATCAGCAAAGAATCCTTGAATTAAATCCTCGGCGTCTTGGCAGGTCTTTCCACGGCGGCGCAGATAGCCGTATAACGCCGGCCAATACATCTGACAGAGCTCCTCGAGCGACTGGCGGGCCAATTGTCGATCCACCGCCGGGATCGACGCCTCGCCGGCACGAATCACCAAACTCCAACGCGTCGTCGGCAGACGTCCGGCAAGCGTCATTGTTGTGTCGCCAACACACGGTTTGCCAATACGCGATGGTTTTCCGAATCAGACAGCAAATACACATCGACATCGCGGTGGCGCTTGATCACCGCCGCGCCGTGCGGTCGTTTCAACTCGAACTCGATCGGCAGGGTGCTGATCCGGTTCTGTTCTAGATCAACGTACCGCAGGGCTTGGTTTTCGGTATCCACCACCAACAGATTACCGGCCGAATCAACGGCAATGCCTTTGGGGCCGCGGAAGGTCGCTAGCAACGGATCACCGCCATCGCCGGAGTAGCCTTTGCCGCCGGTACCGGCGACACGGCGAATTTTGTTCGTCGCTCGATCGATCCGCCACACACTGTTCCCTTCACGCAACACCAACCACACCGCGTTGTCGTCGATCGCCAGCGACCGGGGGCCGAAAACCGAAACCTGGTCAGCGGTGTTGCCTGCGGTCGGTAATTGAGGACGTCCATCACCGGCAATCGTTGAAACGATTCCAGATTGCAGATCGATCCGCCGCAGGCGGTGATTTTTGGTGTCCGCGACCAGCACTCCGCCATCACCATCGAGCACGATACTGTGCGGCTGATCAAACCTTGCTTGTTTGCCCGGTCCACCGTCACCGCGGAATCCGGCTACCCCGTCACCACCCAGAGTTTCGATCTGGCCCGTGGCGTGATCGATACGACGGATGCAATGATTGCGTGTATCGGCGACAAACAAATTGCCGGCGGCGTCGGCGCGAATCTCATGCGGCGCGTTGAACGTGGCCTTGATCGCGGGCCCACCGTCACCGCTGTAACCTTGCTGGCCGGTCCCTGCGAATCGCTGCATCTTGGTCAGCTGGCGATCACATTTCCAAATCGAATGATCATCCACGGTGCTGAAATAGATCGCATCGTCGGTCACCTCAATGCCGTACACATTTCGCAGTGCGACCGTTTGAGGATCAGACGGTTCGTTTGCGACCTGGGAATCGGTTTGTCCGGTCCCCGCGATCACACTCCAACTAGCCGAGTCGGACTGCTGGGCCGAACAGATCGATGGAACCAGTGGCATCAGTCCGATGCCGAGTAGAAATGCCAGACGATGAATCACGATGCAATGCGACTTGATGGAGGGAAGTGGGGCTGAATCAGAGGGACGCGTATTCTACTTCTTTTCGATCGGCGCCGCGTGCAGATACGTCGACCAGAAAAAGGGCTCGTCGCCGGTCAACGTTTCGCGGTCTTGATCTCGCGCGGTCAGTGTGGGTTCACCCAGCGGCGACAGCTCGCTGCGACGGAGCACACTCTCGGCTCGGGCCAGTGCATCGACGGGTCCCAGAAACGGAAGCTCTTGAACGTATTCACGCATCAGGATTGCGGTCGACTGTCCGCCCACCGCCCACCGGCTGAGCACCACATCACGGACGCCGCCATATTGCAGTGCCGCAATGGTCAGCATGATCTCGCTGCCCAAAACCGTTTGCCCGGTGTCCAAATGAGATCGAAATCCGGCCAGGAACACACTGGCCGGTTTCACACCTGGAAATCCCACCCAGAACCGCAATCGGCCGTTTGGCAGCGAACTTTCGTAGCTGGCCAATGCGCTATCCAGGGTGGACTTGGGGTTGGGAGTCGTGGGCTGGGCGATCAGCAAATGCCCGGCCAATTCACCACTGCGACTGGTGGAGATCAGGGCCTGTTCAGGTAATCGCACCACGGCACCGCCGGCGATCGAATCGACGATCGATTGAATCATCGCTGCGTTGGTCTCCATCTCCCGTGGCGCAAAGAATGGGCCCGCGGCCAATGCGGTGACGGGATTGGTTGCCGCCAACGCGGTGGGATACATCGCCAGAGCCGGGGTGGCGGCGTAGGACAATTTGATCGAATCGCCCAGCAATGCCGAATCTGGATCACCGATCGGCAAAATTTCGAACGGCAAATACCACAACAGCGAATCAGGGATCACGACCAACTGTTCGATTTCGGCCAGACGCCCCTCTAGCAATGGCCCCGTCCCGGGCATCACCAACCGGTCTCGCAGCGCGACCGCGTCGGAGCGCCAACTGTCGTCTTCGGGCAATCGCATTCCACGCGAGGCGGATGCGCCGATTCCACGCATCACTTTGGCAATTTCACCGCCAACGCGGTTGGCACCCTTGATCGACCAGTAGGTTGATTTTTGTTTCGTGCACAAAACGACGTGGATCAGGTTTTCATCTTGAAAAAATGCCAACAATCCGACTCCGCCTGGGAGTTCAGCGGTGGGTTGTTTGGAATCCAGTTCGTGGGGCATGACGAAGGGCAAATCGTAGCGGTCCAGCGCGATCGACCAGGCGTCGGCCTCGAGGCGATTGATTTTGGCTTGTTCCAAGTTCGGATCGGCGGCCGGACCAGCCCCCGCCGCAGCGACCACGGCGGCGCGCAAGTCGCGAATCGGCTTGGCCGCCGCGTTGCGAAATCCGACGACTTTGGGATCGGTCAATTCATCGGGGATCCGCGCCAGCGATCGGGTTTGCATCACCCGCCCGCCCAGCGCCAATTGATGTCGCACCCGACCGGATTGGATGTCTTCGATCCGCAACAACACGTCCTGTGCGCTTTCTCGTGCCGCGGCGGTGCGCAACCGGGCCAGTCGCAACGAATCTCGATCCGCGATACATCCCGAGATCGCATCCACGGGATCACGCCGCCAAACGTCGATCGTCGGATCGTCTGTGTAGAGCGACAACAGGGCGTCGGCGGATTGACCATCTAAATCGCGTCCCAATGCCAATCGCACTCGCTGCAATTGGTACAGGCGAGGCATCGAGATCAGGTTTCGCTTGCGCATTTTGCTGTCGGTCGCGAATCCAACCATCTGCGACATGGCATCGCTCCAAGGCGTCGCGGCGGCTGGATGATTGTCATTGCTGGTGGTCGACGACCGTGTTGCCAGTCGTGCCGCCACATAAGCGCCATAGGCCTGCAATCGTGGTTGCAGCACATCGCGCCGCATCGACAACGATTTGGCCTCGGCCAAAAGCGTGGTGGCAGATTGCAAATCGCCCGCGGTGACCGACGCATCGGCCGCCGCAATTAAGCAGTGCAGCGCAGCCAACCTGGATTGACGCAACAACTTCGACGCGGCGACCCGTCCGGCCTGTTGGACAACGGCAGCCTGTTTTGCGTCGGCGCACCCAGCAGCCAACTGCAATGATTCGCCGATCCATTCGAATTGATCCATCGAAGCGGCTTGATTGGCGGCTGCCAAACACACGCCAACCGCGGCAGGGGATTTGTCGGTTCCGGCCAGTGCTGATGCGGCACACAACGCCGTGATCGGTGACAACGGGTGCACACCCTGATTGAATGTCGTGTTTGAATTGGCATCGGCAATCGCACGCTCATCCTGCATCGCACCAAACCGCTCAGCGGCGCGCATGGCGCCGATCAGATTTCGAGCCAACGGCAAATCCAATCCGGCCGGATATTTGGTACTGTCCAGAGCCTGCACCGCCAACGGATCGGCTTCGGCCAACGGTCCCAAAATGATCCGCCGCCGGTAGCTGGCGATCGCCAGTCCACGCATGATTTCGACGACGTCGACCGTCTTGATGTTTAGCTCTTCCATGGTGCCGCCTTGGGCCAATCGAGCTTCGGTGATCTGTTCGCCAGAGTAGAATTTGATGGCGCGCGAGAGCGGTAAACGATTGACCGCATTGGCTTCGTCCCACAAATACTGTTTGGGCGAGTACTGAAATGGCGTCTTCATCACCTCCGCCCAAACCGGGCGCGACAGCCAGCGCGCACGCCGGATCGCAATTTTCAGCACCATGTCCAGACTCTGCATCGCGCCTTCCAGGTCGCCTTGGCGATATTGGCACTCGGCCATCATCGCAAACACCGGAATCGCGTCGATCCAATGTCCATTGGCGTCACGGCGTGTACGGCTGATCGCTATCTCGAACGCGTCCATCGCGCGATCCAATTCGGCCGTGCGATACACTTCCAGCGCGGCATAATAGGCCGGCGAGGGGTAACTGACCCCGGTCGGTTCGCGTCCCAAACTACCCCCTAATCCGGCCCCCTGGCCGTGGACCGGTGTCCCCACCGGCCCTACCACGCTGAAGATCATGCCGCAAACAAGCAGACTGTTAAAAAAACATTTTTGAATGATTGCAATGCGTGGCGAAGTGGATCGAAACAGAAGTGCCAGAGAGCGGTTAGACCGCGCGGGTCGCGCCAACATAATGCGGTGCCTGTGAGGGAAATGTTGCCGCCGGTGCCGGGTTGCGACACGATTTCGGCGGAAGCGAAGGAGCTGATTTTGCACGTGCGAGGCAACACGACACATTGCCAATATCCTACATCATCGGCGACGGTTGATGCTCCCCTCTGTTGAATCGACTCTCATTCCGTGGACTGGACATGACCGGTAAACTAGGACGCCCGGCGTCCCAAATTGCAGACAAAGCACTCGCCGGCCAACAATTGTTCTCTCCTGCCCCAAATTGAGTCTGAATGTCGACGACCGAAATCAAGGTCAAGGGTGCCCGCGAGCACAACCTCCGAGATGTCAATTTGACCCTGCCTCGCGGCGAGCTTGTCTGTTTCTCGGGCGTTTCAGGAAGCGGAAAATCCTCGCTGGCCTTCGACACGCTGTACGCCGAAGGCCAACGGCGGTATGTCGAATCGCTGTCCAACTATGCCCGCCAGTTCATGGGGCAGATGCCCAAACCAGATGTCGATCTGGTCAGCGGCCTAAGCCCATCGATTTCGATCGCGCAAAAATCCACCGGCAATAATCCCCGCAGCACCGTCGGCACGATCACCGAGATCTACGACTTTCTGCGAGTGCTGTATGCCCGCGTGGGTACGCCAAATTGCCCCAATTGCCAACTCCCCATCGCGGCCCAACCCGCCGATGCAATCACCTCGCGAATCATTGACCTGGATCCCGAGCAAACGATCTGGGTGTTGGCGCCTTTGGTGCGTGCCCAGAAAGGTGAATTCAAAGATCTGTTTGAAGATCTGCGCAAACAGGGCTTCACACGAGCCCGCGTCGACAATGAAACCGTTCGCCTGGCGGATCCACCACCGCTGGACCGCCAACACCGCCATGATGTGGAAGTCGTGGTCGATCGCATCGGCATCGATGATCGAGATCGCGGGCGTATCAACGAAGCCGTCGCGCTGGCACTCAAACTAGGTGATTCCTCTGTCATCGTTTCACTCTCAGACCCCAACAGCGAAACCGCCGACCACGCCAAAGCGGACATCCTGTTTTCATCTCGCTATTCTTGCGCGTCCTGTGGGGAAAGTTTTCGGCCACCGACACCACAGTTGTTTTCATTCAATAGCCCCCAAGGGATGTGCCAAGCCTGTGACGGATTGGGTCAGTTGTTCACCTTCGTCCCTGATTTGATCATCCCCGACACTTCCAAATCGATCCGCAAAGGCGCGATCACACTGTTGGGAAAATGGGGCGACATCGGACGCTATCGACGACACATCTACAAAGGGTTCGCCGATGCGATGGACAAGATGCTGGAACTGGAACCCGGCACGATGCTGGAAACCAAGTGGAGTGACCTGAGCGAACAAGCACGCGAGATCTGGTTGTGGGGCAGCGAGTCGACCTACCAAATGACATGGCGGGGTGGCCGCACGAGCCGAAAGTACAGCGGTTCGTTTGGTGGTTTTATTCCTGAACTACTGGAGCGTTATCGGACGACGAAAAACAAGATGCAGTTGCGGCATCTGGAAAAATTCATGAACACGATTGGCTGCGTTGATTGCAACGGCAAGCGGCTCAATCGCCAGGCCAGCGCATCGACCGTGACCACACTCGCACCGGGATTTGGCGAATCCGCCACCGCGCCGGCGGCATTGTCGCTGCCCCAGTTATGCGAACTGTCGATCGAGCGGCTGAGCGAGTTTTTCACCGACCTGCAACTCGGTCCGACCGATACCAAAATCGCCGCCGAAGCGCTCAAAGAGATCCGCACACGCTTGGGATTTTTGCTGGGCGTGGGACTGGACTATTTAACACTCGGACGGACCGCCCCGACGTTGTCCGGTGGTGAATCACAACGGATTCGATTGGCCGGCCAGATCGGCAGCGGATTGGTCGGCGTTCTGTATATCTTGGACGAACCGTCGATCGGGCTGCACGCTCGCGATAACGATCGGTTGATCGAAACACTGGTGCGGCTGCGTGATGCCGGCAACACACTGATCGTCGTTGAACACGATGAAGACACGATGCGGGCGGCCGACCGGATCGTGGATTTCGGTCCCGGGCCGGGTGTTCGTGGTGGCAAAATCGTCGGTATCGGCGACGCCAGCGAATTGGGCGCCAACGCGAAAAGTGTGACCGGTCAGTTTCTGTCCGGTACACGCGAAATCGCCATTCCAGACAAACTGCGACCGATCGACGGCGAAGCCCAATTGACGATCCACGGCGCACGTTTTCACAACCTGAAAAATGTCGATGCGACCCTACCACTGGGCACCGTGATTTGTGTGACCGGGGTCTCCGGCAGCGGCAAAAGTTCATTGATCGGTGGGATCTTGGAACCCGCGTTGCGCAGAGATCTCAATGGCGCCGAAACAGAACCCGGCGATCACGATTCGATCAGCGGTCTGGAGTTTCTGGACAAGACCATCGCGATTGATCAATCACCGATCGGGCGTACGCCACGCAGCAACCCGGCGACCTACATCAAGGTGTTTGACGAGATCCGGAATCTGTATGCCAAATTGACCGAGGCCAAAACGCGCGGCTACACCGCCAGTCGGTTCAGTTTTAATGTCGACGGCGGACGCTGCGCCGCCTGTGATGGCAATGGCGCATCGAAATTGGAAATGGATTTCTTGGCCGACATCTGGGTCACCTGCCCGGTCTGTGCCGGCAAACGCTACAACCGCGAAACGCTGTCGGTTCAGTTCAAAGGTGCTTCGATCGCAGACGTTTTGGAAATGGATATTTCACAGGCGTTGAAACTGTTTGAAAACGTTCCCAAAGTCGCCGAGAAACTGCAAACCCTGGTCGACGTCGGTTTAGAGTATCTGAAACTAGGACAACCCTCACCGACACTCTCCGGCGGTGAAGCCCAGCGGATCAAACTGTCGCGGGAACTGAGCAAGCGAGAAACCGGCCGCACGCTGTATGTGCTGGATGAACCGACCACCGGATTACACTTTGCCGACATCGAATTATTGTTGCGCGTGATCCAAGGGTTGGCCGACCGAGGCAATACCGTAGTGATCGTGGAACACAACATGGATGTGATCAAGACCGCCGATTATGCCATCGATCTAGGGCCTGAAGGGGGCGCGGGCGGCGGTCAAATCGTAGCCGCCGGTCGCCCGATTGACGTCGCCAACAATCTCAATAGCTACACCGGTGTGGCGCTTGCGAAAGCGATGGGTGTCAAACGCAATGAATCGGCACTGGCCAAAAAGGATGATGCCCGCAAGGCTTCACTGGCACCCCCCTCCGAACGATCTCGCACCCATTTGATCGTCGAGGCGGCCAGCGAACACAACCTGAAATCAGTCTCGGCTGAAATCCCTCGCGACGCGATGACGGTGTTTTGCGGCCCCAGCGGCAGCGGCAAAAGCTCGCTGGCGATGGACACCATCTACGCCGAAGGACAACGTCGTTACGTCGAATCTCTGTCATCCTATGCGCGGCAATTCATCGGCCAGGTGCAAAAGCCAAAAGTCGAGCGCATCGAAGGTCTGTCGCCGGCCGTCGCGCTGGAGCAAAAGAACTTGGGCCATTCGCCCCGCAGCACGGTCGGAACGGTCACCGAAGTGTTTGACTACCTGCGAATCTTGATGGCTCGATTGGGGATCCGGCACTGTCCCGATTGTGGCGTCGAGGTGGGAACGCAAACCCCGGAACAAATTGCAGAGAAAGTGTTGGCTTTGCCGGAGGGGACGCGTGCATTGCTATTGGCGCCGATCGAAGTCGTCGCCGGCGAAGCATCCAAAGACACATGGCAGTCGCTGCGCAGCCAAGGCTATCAACGGGTGCGGATCGACGGTCACACCACGTCCTTGGACGAGGCCCCGGCGCTGGATCCGCGGAAACGACAAACGGTCCAGGTCGTGGTCGACCGAGTCGCGATCGACCCTGCCGATCGGACGCGGATCAGCGATAGCGTCGAACAGGGGCTGTCGTTGGGCATTGGTGTAATTGAAGTCGCCATCGCGGATCCGGACCGCGACGAAAAACACTGGGAAACGACCACCCACAGCCAGCATTTGGTGTGTGGCGATTGTGGCCGTTCGTTCCCCACGCTTTCGCCGCACCATTTTTCATTCAACAGTGCGGTCGGTTGGTGTCCACAATGCGAAGGTCTGGGGAAACAGACCGGAACCAACCCCGCCGCCTTGCTGGGACCGCCACGACAAACGCTGGCTGACGGAGTGGCGTTGTTGTGGCCCAGTGTCGACCAAGAGGTCTCGCGGTGGATGTTGCGTGCGCTCGCACGACAAACAGGGATCCCGATCGAAGCACCGTTCGAAGAACTCAGCGCGGCACACCGCCGAATGTTGTTTCACGGTCTGGGAGAACGATGGATCGAAGTCCGACAAAACGATGCCAAACCGGACTCGAAATCAACCGGCCGTTTGTTTCGCTACCAGTTCAAAGGGTTCTATCCGGCACTGGAGCAGGCTTCGAAGTTGACGCCTGGTTTGCGAGGCAAGTTGGAACTGTTTGTTGACGAAATCAATTGCAGCGCCTGCGACGGATCACGGTTGCGCGAGGAAGCTGCGGCCTGTCAATTTCGTGGCGCCACGATCGCCGATCTGGTCCACATGCCATTGGACCGATTGGACAGATTGATCGCCGATTGGAGTTTGGATCGTCGGGAAAAGAAAATCGCTGGCGAACTGATCCGCGAGATCAAATCGCGTGTTCGTTTCTTGTTGGATGTCGGTCTGAATTATCTGACATTGCACCGCGGCGCCGCGACACTCTCCGGCGGTGAAGCCCAGCGGATTCGGTTGGCCGCACAATTGGGCAGTGGGTTGTGTGGCGTATTGTATGTTCTGGACGAACCGACGATCGGGCTGCACCCCCGCGATAACCTGCGATTGCTATCGGCACTGCATCGCCTGCGTGATCTTGGCAACACGTTGCTGGTCGTTGAGCATGATCGTGACGTGATCGCCGGCAGCGACTACCTGTGTGATTTTGGGCCTCAAGCCGGTCGGTACGGCGGCCGCATCGTCGCCCAGGGGCCTCCCACCCAGGTCGTGCCGGTCGACCAATCGGTGACCGCCGGCTACATCAATGGCACCCAACACATCCCCTTGCCGGCCGTGCGCCGCCCGGTGTTCACCGACGCCGGCCAGCCGCTGGTCGAGTTCATCACACTGATCGGTGCCTCGGAACACAATCTTCAAAACGTCGACTTGAAGTTGCCGCTGGGCGTGATGACGGTTGTGACCGGGCCGAGCGGCAGCGGCAAGAGCACACTGATCGAAGGCACGCTGTATCCCATTTTGGGCAAGCGACTGCACCGATTGGGTACGAAACCTGGACGGCACGAAAAGATCGAAGGTCTGCGTCATATCGACAAAGTGATTCGTGTCGATCAGTCGCCGCTGGGGAACACCCCCAGCAGCAACCCTGCGACCTACACCGGCGTGTTCGATTTGATTCGCCAGTTATTTGCCTTGATCCCCGAAGCCGCCGAACGCAAGTTCACCGCTCGAACATTTAGCTTCAACGTGCCCGGTGGTCGCTGCGAGACCTGTGAAGGCAGCGGTCAGCGGCGGATCGAAATGCATTTTTTGCCAGACGTCTGGGTCGAGTGTGAAGAGTGTCATGGCAAACGATACAACGATGATGTGTTGGAGATTCAATACCACAGCCGATCGATCGCCGATGTGTTGGCAATGCCCTGCGGCGAAGCGGTGGAGTTGTTTGCCAGTGAACCACGAATCGTGCGCGTGTTGCAAACGCTCTGTGACGTCGGACTGGACTATGTCACGTTGGGGCAATCCGCGCCCACACTCTCCGGCGGCGAAGCGCAACGGGTGAAACTGGCATCGGAACTGGCTCGCCCGGGGACCGGTCAAACACTGTATCTGTTGGACGAACCGACAACGGGTCTGCATTTCGAAGACATCGCCAAACTATTGGATGTGATTCAGCGGTTGGTCGATCTGGGGAATACCTGTGTCGTGATCGAGCACAATCTGGACGTCGTTAAATGCGCCGACTGGGTGATCGACATGGGACCGGGGGCTGGTGTCGATGGAGGCACGATCGTGTTCGAAGGCACCCCGGAACAACTGGCAGCGACCGCAACCAAGCGACGAAAAAAGGGGGATCCCATCGTCAGTGTTACCGCATCGTTTGTTGCCGATGCGTTGCGGGAAACCGACGCGGATTTCATTCCGAACCAACCGCCCGAGCAACTGCCACCGGAGGAGCCAACCGAAGCCAAAGCGGCATCGGTCGCTGAATCAACCGATGAATCGTTGACAGCCGAGCCGGCGACGGTCAAATCCAATGGGCATGCTAACGATGAAGTCTGGAAGGTGCTCGGTCGAAAATGGCATTCAATGCCCAAAGGTTTCGAGGGAAATGCGGCGCCGCAGTGGCCGCTGAAATTGCCTGGTCGATTGTTCGATCAAATCGAAAAGATTGCCGGCGAGGATTGTTTGCGGATGTCAGCGTCGAATCGTGTCGATGTGGTGAACTCCAATGGCGATGTCAAACTCTCCATTCGCACGCGTGATCTGGACGCGGTCAAAATCGTCACCTCTGAACCGATTGATCCGGGGGAAGTCGATGCGTTGGGGGATGCAAAAATTCTGGTCTCAGGCGGTGAGGAATCGACCACGCTGGCCATCAATCGTCTCGGCCAAGCCGCCAAGCCGGCGCTGCGACAATTCCTTCAACGTGTGCTTTCCTAGCCAAGCGATCCATGTCATCCGGATTCGATTCTGCCGATCTTGCCCGTTGTGAAGACGCATTGCGTCTGGCCATTGAGTATGGCGTTTGGGACACGGCGATCACGGCGAAACTGCGTTCGATGGTGGGCGAAACTGCGGCCGCACTGGTGCTGGCGACCGCGAAACTGCACCCCAAAGCCCAGCAAAAACTCGGGCCGGGCATCTGGTGGTGCACCGAGCGATCGTTGCAACAGTCCACCGCCCGCCAGGTCGCTGATCTGAAAGCCGAATGGATCGCCGGTGCACCGGTCTATGATCTGTGTTGTGGTATCGGCGGCGATACCGTTTCGATCGCTCGCGCGACGGCCTCGTCCGCAACGCCGGTCGTGGGTGTCGATCTGGATCCGATGATGGTTGCGATGGCCACCGAGAATTTGCGGCTGAATTTGGAGAGTGATCATTCAATTGACAATCGCTGCGAACTGAAATGCGCGGCGATTGAGTCGCTGGGAATCCCGTCGCAGTCATCGATTCAAATCGACCCCGATCGCCGCGATGATTGCGGTCGCAAGACACGCCCCCAGGACTATGCGCCGCCCTGGCCGATCGTCCAGAAGTCCCTGGAAGGTTGTTTTGCGGGACTCGTCAAATTGGCTCCGGCCGCTGAAATCGACGACCATCCGGATCATCACCGCGTTTGGATATCACTCTCTGGAAGCGTTCGTGAGCAATCTCTGTTGGTCGCACGTGCGATCGATCAAGCCGGCGAGGTTGTCAGCCAGGCACTCAAACCGGGCAGTCGGTCTGCGATCGCGATTGATCACCAGGGTCGGCCCGCGGTGTTTTCCAGCGACCATCCCTACCACGCCGATTCCGCAAACGGTGCTTTCGGGGGGCGGTCAGCAAATGATTCGGTCGAGTGGGCGGATAAACCGTTGGCTTGGATGGTTGACCCCGATGCTGCCATCAGAGCGGCAGGATTGACCGCCGAATTTGCCACGACAAACTCGCTCGCCGCACTTGGCGGTCCGGCTGGATTTTTGACCGGACCCGAATCGGCCCGCGGCGACATGGCAATCTGTGAACCGGTGATTTGGAACGGCGCCTGTGACGATCGCAAGTTGCGCAAGACGCTGCGTTCGTTGGATGTGTATCCCGTTCGGATCAAGACCCGCGGTGTTGCACAGAACCCCAATGTTCTTGAAAAACGCTACCGCGACTGCGGCCAGCATCCGGTTACCCTGTGGATTGGAAAAACCGCCCGTCGTCAATTCGCAGCCATCACGCGACCGCAGGATTCGGCGGCGGCATGCGACGAAAGAATTGTTCCCAACGGTTAAAACGCTCTCGATCGCATGGGGTGCTGCAAAATGCGAGCGCCACGGGTTGAACAGAAGCGGTCCTGTGATTGCAATGAATCCTAAATTGAGAGATATTCCAGTTTTCCGGCAACCCACACGAAACCCAATTCGTCGGTTGGCCGCGCAGGATTCCGCTTCCACGTTGATCTAAATCTTTCTGTGACTCCCACCACTCACTCCTCCGCGGCGCCCCAACGCAGACCCAAAGTTCTGTTGCTGGTGGAAACAACCATGGCGTTCGGACGCAGTGTTTTGGAAGGGATCAGTCGCTATCGGATTGAGAAACAGCCCTGGTCGGTGCAATTGGATCTGCGCGATTTGATGGCTGGTCCGCCGGCGTGGTTTCGATCCTGGGACGGCGAGGGAATCATCACCCGCGACACGACCCCGGAAATGATCGAAATCATTCGCGAGACCGGAATTCCGACGGTCAATCTGGGTGACATCCACGACGACCAGACGTTGCCATCAGTGATCAATGATCACAGCTCGATCGGCCGACTTGCCGCAACGCACTTGGCGGACAAAGGCATCGAGCATTTTGCATTTGCTGGTTTCAGCGACCATCACTGGTCCTCCCAGCGATTGAATGGTTTCGTCGCAGGGCTTCGCGATCGGGGGATCGAAGATGCTGACCATCTGCATGTTCATCAATCCGAATGGACATCGGCCAGTCAAAGTGGATGGCAACAGCAACAGGACCAGATCGTCGCCTGGGTCAAACAACTGCCACGTCCCATCGGCATTTTTGCCTGCAACGATTTCCGCGGCCAACATGTACTGGAGGCGTGTCAGACGGCCAAGGTTTCGGTCCCCGATGAAGTCGCGGTGTTGGGGGTTGATAACGATCATGTGCTGTGCGACTTTTGTGACCCGCCGCTCTCCAGTGTGATCCCGGCTGCGGAACGGATCGGTTATCAAGCCGCGGTGATGCTCGATGCATTGATGCATCGCGAAACACCCGACCCGTTGCACGTCCAGATTGCGCCGCTGGGAATTGCCGAACGGTTGTCGACCGACGTGATGGCGATCGACGATGAAGACGTTGCGGCGGCGATTCAAATGATCCGCTTTCGCGCCTGTGAAGGACTGACCGTGACTGAGATCTTGGCCGAAGTCCCGATCGCGCGTAGTTCGCTGGAACGCCGGTTCCGGCAATACCTGGGGCGTTCGCCACAAGCCGAAATCCGTCGTGTGCAAATCAAACGCGCCTGCCAGTTATTGCGTGACACCGAACTCAGTTTGGTCCAGATCTCACGCTTAACCGGTTTCAAACACGCCGAGTACTTCAGCGTTGTGTTCAAACGCGAAGTCAAACAAACACCGGGACGCTATCGCGACGCCAGTCGTGCCAAAGCTAGAAAACCCTTCGGTTGAACCACCGGTGTATCAACGGCTGATCCGACCACTGCTGTTTCGCTGCGATCCCGAATGGACGCACGATCGATCCATCGCGGTGGCGGAACTGTTCGGGCGTGTCCCCGGTGCGACCACCGTTCTCAGACGACTAGTTCGTTCACAACAACCTTGTTTGCGGACCACCGTGGCGGGAATCGAGTTTGAAAACCCCGTCGGACTGGCGGCCGGTTATGACAAATCGGGACGTGCGATCAGCGCCCTGTCGGGATTGGGATTCGGTCACATCGAAATCGGTTCCATCTCCGCATCACCATCGGCGGGCAATCCTCGCCCACGGCTGTGGCGTTTGCCGCGCGACGAAGCGCTGTGTGTCCACTACGGATTGCCCAATCAGGGTGCCCAGCGCATCGCAGTGCGATTGCAGGGCCAATCGTTTGCCGTGCCCGTCGGCATCAATTTGGTGAACACCAATTTTGGACCTGACGCCGTACCAAGTTCGGCCGATCAAATCATCGACGACTATGTTCGTTCCGCGTCACTGCTCTCCCCATTTGCGGCCTACCTGATGCTGAACCTCAGCTGTCCCAACACCGCCGATGGCCGTGACTTTTTTGGTGACACCGATTCGCTGAATCGATTGCTCGAACGGATCTCGGCACTGCCGATTGCCGTGCCGCTGTTCTTGAAAATTGCACCCGAGACAAATGATGCGTCGATCGATCGCATCCTGGCGATTTGCGATTCGTTTGATCGCGTCGGCGGGTTCATGTTCAATCTGTCCCCAGTCCGTCGCGATGGACTTTCGACACCGCCGGCAGAGTGGCAGGACTATCCGGGGGCAATTTCAGGTGTTCCGACGCGACACTGGATGGATCAACGAATCGCCAATCTGTATCGCCAAATGGACAAGACTCGGTATCGGATCATTGCGGCCGGCGGCGTTTGTAGTGGCGCCGATGCCTATCAGAAAATACGCAGCGGCGCATCATTGGTGCAGTTGTTCACGGCGCTGATCTACCGGGGGCCCCGCGTTGTGCAGCGGATCAATCGGGAACTCGCTGCCTTGTTGGCCCAAGACGGGTATCGCACTGTCAGCGAGGCCGTCGGCACATCCGTTTCGTTTGAAACGTAGCTGGACCGGCCACGGTTCAGATTTCCTGCATTTCAGTTCGACTGAACCCTGGCGGGCTGGCGATTACCCAAAAGTTTTGTTCGATCACCCGTGAAATCCCTCGCTGACGCGTTTAGAAGCCAGCGCTTTCGCGTGGGGCATTGTTTCTTGGTAACCCGAAGCGTGAGCGAGGGATCCCGTTAACACCCTAAATCCCTCGCTCACGCGTCGGGTTACCATTGGTGGGGAATCGCCAGCCCTGGCGGGCCCAGCTACGTTTTACGAGCCGCGATCAAAATTCACTCGATCTGGTCGCCTAGGAATTGATCGGCGCGGCGTTGATTGACGGCTCGACCGGTTTTCCAAATGGTGCTGATGGTGCCAATGTGCTGCACCAGGCTGGGACTGGGGTAATAGATCGGGATCTCGCACTCTTGGGCGATACGTCCGATCACGACATCGATCAGAGACAGTCCCTGGTCGTCTGGCTGTTGGCGATGTTCCAAGACCTGGCGTGAGTTCAGGACTTGCTTCAACGCTTCCGGCGAGAACACAAACGCCACGGCCCCCCAAATCCAGTTGCCTTGAAATCGGTACCAACCAGGCGCTGCTTGGGTGTATTGTGCGCTGCAATAAAGCGATGCAATGCAGGGGCCGTCGATCGGCCACAACACGCTTTCTAAATAGGCTCGCGTTGCGGGGCTCGACAACAGCATCGCATCGTCTTGAACCAACAGATAGGCATCTGCATTGGGGTCACGCATGAACATTTCGCTGAGCGACAGAATGTAATTCGGGAACGCGCCGACGGCGGGATTGCGAACACATGACTGCAGCGGTGCGGCAGAATCGGGAAGATTCACCGGACCATCGACAAACAATGTCGGGGACTCCCAACCGCCGCCGATCACACTCTCCAGACTCTGCTGCAACGTCGACATTCGCCGCGGTGCCGTGGTCATGCCCACCATCCATTGTTTGACCGGCTGAGCGACTTCCTCTTTTGGACGTGGTAAGTGGGCCACGATCGAATCGATGTTTACCTGTGAATAATCACGCCGAACCTGGCGACCCAAATCGATCGCGTCGTCTTCATCCGGTGCCACCGCGGGCAACGAACGTTCGGCCCAGTTCTGCAAGCGGCGCGCTTTGGCAACATCACACTGGTCGACACCGCCAAGCGAAATGACGTGTTCTGTCAAACTGTATAGCTGCGAGGCGACAATCGGGTTCAAATCGTCGATGGTCGGATCGTATGATTCGCAGCATGCATCACAAGCAGCGCGGCAAACGGTCACTAAATCAGGATCGACAACGCCGGAGATCTGCCGAAGCAACGCACAGGTCGCTGCTTCGTCAGATCCATCGGGCCCATCGGGGCGAACATCAACGCGATACAAACACGTCTGTGCAGTTCGCCGCTGGGCCGGCACCGCTGTGGGATCCGCTGACATCTGACTCAGTCGGCCACACACGAGGTCGCGCGAATTTGGCCACGAAATTTACCGGGACTGACCGGCGGTTGGCCGATACTAGCGCCTTCGCTGGAACAGTCCTTCTTCAATTTCCACGATTCACCGTCATACATCCAAAGCGTATAACCGAGTGCGTGAGAACCGCTGCTGCCAGGCTCTCGTGAGCCCCTCGCGATGGGTTGCTGGGCAACTAACATCTTTGTTTTCCTTTGCGCCAAGTGAATGTTGTTACGTACGCATTCGTTCACGTACACTGTGTCCAGCGTAGGGTCCCATGACCCTCCGATAAACAGGTGTACAAAAAGCACCCGCCCGGCATTTCTTTTTCACAGCCGAGGCCTCCATTGACCCGAATTTAATGCCTGCGGATACGATGCATTCGATCCCCTGTCCCTTCCGCTACAACGAACGACAGGTCGCCGGTTCGCAGGTTGCAACCTGCGGTTTGATCCAGCAAATTCTGCAGACCACATCGACAGAACACTGTGACGTTGATCGGCACGCCTGCCAGGCCTGCGTGGAGGCGACGTTTAGCGGCACCACGTTCCAAAACGATGTCTTCCCATCGCTATTGAACCAGGCTGGCGCCCACTGGTTGCAGGCCATTGAGATCGACGACCAGTCGGTTGACAATTCCAACTGTCGCGTTCGCGTCGCAGAACTGATCGAGTCGACTGAGCGGGCGATCGTCGATGATTCATTTTTTCTGCGCAGCGCGATTGTCTGTTGTGACGTTTTCGTCTGCTGTAGCGACGATTCGGATCAAACACGCCAGGCGATTCGCAGCGTGTTGAATCAGGAGAACGCGGAGATCCGCTTGCATCTGGTGATCACGGGGGCAGCGGCGGAATCGTTGGTCAATGAATTCGCCGATCAACTTGGCGTCCAGATTCACCGCTTTGAATCACCGATCGATTTGCCCCGCGCCATTCAGCAACTTGCACCTCTGGCGGCTTCAGAATTCATCGCTTTACAAGCCACCGATTGTATTTCTCGGCCACGTCGCATCGCTTCGGCCGTGCAGTCGCTGCAGTCCGAGGGCGCTGATTTTGCCGGGGCTCCGATGACCGCGTTGAATCAACGCGTCTCGGCCGAGAAACCAGACGCATCGAAATATCGTCATTCGCTTCCCTGGCCGACCCTGGTCTTTCGCCGATCGACCTTTGTCGATTTGGGTGGTTTCGCGGATCGTTCGACCGACGTTGTCGAAGAGTTGCTCTTTCGTGCCGCAAGTGCCGGTGCCCAAACAGTAGTCGGCTCCCAAGCGTCAGTGCACTGCCATGTCCGCTGGGAGAAACCTGCATTGGGGGCGTTGCCCCGGTATCAGCCGCGCGAAGGTTCGTATTCGCATCACGCGATTGGATTCCCGCTCCATTCAGTTGCCTGCGATGTCGTGCTTCCGATCTATGGGCAATTGGAATACGCCCAAGCATCGATCGAAAGCGTGATCGATCAGCAGGGGGCCGAGACCGTCGTCCATCTTATCGATGACCAAAGTCCCCAATCCACGGATGAACTATTCCGTTATTGGGGCTCGCATCCGCGGATCAGGTTGTATCGCAACCAAGAAAACATCGGCCAGTATGCGTCCTTCAACAACGTCTCGGAGTACTTTGAAACCGACACCGTTGCGGTGCAGGACGGTGACGACATCAGTATGCCGCATCGACTGCACGACAGTGTGAATCTGTTGCGATTGTCACAAGCCGATTATTTTGCTGCTGCGATGACGATGTTCGGCGACCAGGACGTGATCCAAGCGGCATTTGGCGACCGCCAGCAGCGAGAATCATTTTATCCGCGACGATCGGAAACAACCTATTTCGCCATGAACCCGACGTCCTGCTTTAACGTGTCGATGTTCCGCAGTTTAGGTGGCTATGCCCAGTACGGGCCGAGCACGCGAAATGGGATGGATTCGGAATTGATGACACGCGCCTACTTTGCCGGAGTCCGATTCTGCATTTCACGACGGGTCGTCACGCAATATCGCGTTCATCGCCAAGCAGCAACGCGCCGCACCGATTCTGGATTTGGTTCCCCCAGCCGCGCCCGGGCGATGGCAGAATGTCGTCGCCGACGTCAACTGTACGCGCAAACGCCGTTTGACCCACGCTCCTTTGGTGCGCTGAAGATGCACCATGGTGTCACGAAGCGACTCGAATAAATCGAAAGACCGCCAGGGACATCAATCCGCCGACGCGAGCTCAATCGGAATCGAGCGGACGACACGAAATCCGATGTACGAGTGCGCCAAATTGGGCACATCGAAACTCAGCGATTCTGGTTTCACTTCACCATAGTTCCGAAAGTGATCGTAGACAAAACTATTACCGCACAATCCGCGGCGGTTCGGTTTATCGGGATCCACATCCGAAACCCATTCACGTGTTCCCGTGATCAGATCAAAAAAACCTTTGTCGTTGGGCTTGGATGTGCCAAGTGGCCAACACCGTTCGCCTTCAAATCCCTCGGTGTCATTGAAGATCGCGTATCCTGTGACCAGGTCTTTGTTGTTTCCGAAAGGATACTTGGTCTGTACGCCGATGTCGCGAATGTAAAACCATTCGTCGGAAGTCGGCAAACGATACCCCGTCCTGCTGCGATAGTCAGGATACAGTTGCACCGCCGGCGCGGCGTCGTCCGTACGATCGGGATAGCAAACCTGTGATTCGCCCAGTCCCAATTCTCGCGTCAGTGAATTGCAGTAGGCGGCCGCCTGATGAAAGGTGGGCATGGTCACCGCACAATCTTGGCTGGGAGAGTGTTTGGGGGACCAGTGATAATCCGGGTCAAATTGCAGCATTTGAGCAACCGTGGTTTCTGAAATACAGGCCTCAATCCGATAGTGATCATCACTGGATCGGGCCGGCAATTGAACCATCGTGTTGCCGCGGGCGTCGACATACCAATCACGTTCGTTGGATGGCGCGACGGCCTCCCAAAGCTGGGGCTGGATCCAATCGGACATTCCCCAGCGACGCAATAACCACAGCGAATTGGATCTTAAACTGGCTTGAGGGGCACGGATGAACCAGCCTTTGACCAAGGTCAGCGTGCGGTCCCGCAAATCATCGGATAATTGATCCGGTGTGTATTCACCGAGCGCCTGGATCAAACCACATTGGGCCAGGGCATCGGATTCGCCTTGCAATCGCTGGGCGATCATGTCGGCATCGACCTGCAACGGTGACACTCGCTGGATCAATTGAGTCCGTGCGTCGGACAGTCCATGGTGCCGAAACACCGACCAAATCGACTCGTTTGATGCGTGGTGCCGCAACAATAACGCGGCTGCTGTCGCTTGACGTACCGCAGTGCGTTCCCAGTTTGGGGCGTCAATCGAGAGTGGCTGACAGACAACGCGATCCAACAACGGTCGGATCATCGCTTGATTGTTATCGATCAATTTCAATGATGGTTCGAGTTGTGCAGGGCTAGCGATCAAAAAGTGATCCGTCAATTCGACCGGGTTGTCACGAAACAGATCCATCAACAGCGTTTGAGCGGTCTCGCGTCGCGATTCGGTTTCGTCTAAATCCACCATCGCCTCTGACAACCGACGCGACACGACTGGGGTTAGCGGAGCGATCAGCTTGACCAGAGTGGGATAAAATTGTCGATCGACAATCGCAAAATGGATCAACCGATCAGCGATGAAGTCTTGATGGGCTGACCAGCGCGATGGATTCGTCACCGCCCGGTCTTCCCAGTCATCTGCTGCAGCCCCTGCCGCCGGTGGTTCAAAACTGGCCAGTGCCAATGCGGCATTAAAGCGACTGTTGGAAGGACGTCCATCGGGATCCATGTCATCGGCGGGAGATTCATCCCGCAGACGTCGCCAAAGGTCTGCCGTGATCTGGCTGCGATAGGGGCGCAGTTCGTCGCACAACAGCGACAGCCGATCTGGATCCGCCGTCAACAGATAGGGCTGGATGTCTTGCACACGGCCCTGTCCGGCTCGCAACAGCGCCAGACCAGCGAACAGGTGTGGCGGGCTACCAGGTGTGTGTTGTTGTTGAATTTCGTTCAGTCGTGGAATCGTCCATCGCTCATAGCCCTGCATCTGATCCAACAACGCAGGGACCTGGCCGACGCCTGCCGTACTCAGTTGATCCGCATAGGCAACCGCTCGGTTCCAATGCAAAAACTGATACGACGTCAACGCCAATGCGGCGACTAGAAACAGCGTGATCAGACAGCTTTTGGAATAGCGCCGGGTGGCGGCCTTCATCATCCGCGTTTCGCCATCGTCCCAGTCAGCGTGCCGGGTCAAGGCTGAAATCGAAGCCCATTCCGAAACGCTGGGCAGGTGTCGCGTGTCGGGCCGCGCCTTCCAAATCTCGGATCGTTCGGTCAGGCGTATTTCCGCGCGCCCCTGACGCGTCGAATGCTGCATCTGGGACTGCCACTTCCGAATCGCCGGTACCAAATAGTCATGTGCCAGTTGGTAATAACTATGCTTGGATAGCAGGTCGCCCGAGTAGCTGGCGGTGGCATCGTCACCGTGGCCTTCGGGATCGGTGCGGGTGATCAGGTGCAATTCCGAATCAAGTGTGCGAATCAGCGATTGGAACATCTTCGGTCGATCGGAGTACCCGGAAGCCTCCAACAATTCATCTCGCGATTTCATGTGCCCCTTGAGGTCCGCACCAGGCTGTGGCAACAGTGCGACCAGGATCGCGTAAGCAGCCTTTTGGTGGACACGATAGTCAGCCGGTGCGTTGTCCGAGCTAAAGTTTTCGTTCAGGAATTTGACGCCAACGCCTTCGGTGCCACCAATTTTTTTCAACGTCGACGACGTCCACGGCTTGCCTTTGAACATTTCAGCAAACAGGGCCAACCGCACCGGTACGACTTTGCCGTTTTCGGACAAGTCATCGACTGCCTGCGAAATAAAGCCACGTTGCTCGCGCGACATTTCCGATGCTCGTGCGGGTAGTTGGCCGAACGCTCTGCCGAACGCCGTCAACACCCCTTTGGCATGTGAGGTGTCAAACAAATCGACCAGTGTCATGTTTTGGCCTTGTCGCAGCTCGACCTCCAGATGGTCCATGAACCGGCTGAGAGCCAACCAAAAATCATCGCGCACCAGTAAGATGCATTGCACGTGTTCGCCATCGCATTGCCGCAAGGCATTGGCCAGTTCACTGTGTTCGGGTTGGTCGACCGAATACAACCATTGTTCAAACTGATCGATCACGATCAACACTTTCTTGCCACTGCCCATCAACTGTCCATGGCGGAAACTGGCGACCGATTCACGCAGCCCCAAGTCCGTGCTGAGATAGGGACAACATCGGCGCAACCGATTGAGCAAGCGGTTTTCGGTCGCGTCGGGTGCCGCTTCGACCAGCACTGGGATGATGTTAGAGGACAGGATTGGAATCACACCGGCTCGAACAAACGAGCTTTTTCCGCAACCCGAGGGCCCGTAAATCAGCCCCACCCGAAAACTGTCGGCCGGATCAAGTTGCTCGATACGGCGTTTCCAAAACAGAACCGATTCGGGGATCCCATCACGGTCATAAGGCGCTGGCAACAATTCCAAATAGAATCCAGCGTCTTCGTCGCCAAATGAACGCAATCCGCGGGGAATGACGTTCGGGCGCACGTTTGCACTGAGCGATCCGGATTCACTAGAACTGAGTGGGCTGTGGACAGTGGCGTTGGGCCCGGCGGTGACTTGAAGTCCACGGTTTTGGGCCAGGAAATGTTTTAAGTCGTCGGCAAAATCGATTGCCGTTTGATGCCGATCGGATGCTCGTTTGGAAATCGCTTTCATACAGATACGATCCAGTTCCGCCGGAACATCGCGATTGATGTCACGTAGCGACCGGACCTCCTGATGTTGCACCAATTCCAGCACAGCATGAGGATCACTGCCGGGGAAAACTCGCTGGCCGCCGACCAGTTCGTACAATACGATTCCCAGGCTAAAAATATCTGAGGTGCCACGGACCAAATGGTTTTCACCCCGCGCCTGTTCCGGGCTCATGTAGGCCGGCGTGCCGACAACCATGCGGGACTTTGCCGCGTCATTCTCCAGCAGCGCCAGCCCAAAATCCGCCAGATAGGGCACGCCTCGCTGGTCCAGCAAGATGTTGCTCGGTTTGATGTCGCGGTGGACCACGCCGCAGGAATGCACATAGTGCAACGCCTCGGCCAGTGTGGTGATCAATTCCGTCGCATCGCCGATCGAAAAGGGCGCCGAACCCGTCGACGATTTGACTTTGACGCGCAGGTCGCAACCGTCGATGTATCGTGAAACGATGTAACAAACCCCGTCTAGCGTATGGCCGACATCGTGCACCGGAACAATATTGGGATGCTCCAGTTTCGCCAACGTACGTGCTTCGACCAAAAACAGGCTGATGTCCAACTGTGTTTGGATTCGCCGACGATGTGGCACCTTGACCGTGACGTAGCGTTGTAATTCGTCATCTTTGGCCAGATACACTGCGCCATAGCCGCCGTGACCTAGAATCGATTCGATCTGGTAACGCCCAATCGAATCGGGAATCGGCTGGGGTTCCAAAGCATCCGATGCACCCTGTTGATCAAGCGTCAGCTCGCGCGTTTCGTCTGACGCTGCGGCATGACTATGGCTACCCGATAGAATTTGATGCGTCTTGTTTTGCGGATCGTTCATGACAGCACCGTCGTGATCTCCATGCCCCGATTGGATTCGCCTCGATTGTCGCTGTTCCACTGAGCGCAGTCGACAGCATCGAAAGCATCTGCCATCAATTTAACACACCACTGGTTCCGTTTGGACGTCAACAGCCGTTCCTGAAACATCCGAATCAGGATCCGCATCGGAACGTTCGCTGTAGTAAGTCACCCAGCCGTTCAAATTGGTCCAAATGGTTGTAGGCTTGCGCCGAAATTCGGACACAGACCGAATGTTGATCAAAGCCAAACAAGGGGACCTCGATACGATCTTTTTCGGCAAACTGTCGTTGCAACGCGGCAACTTGGTCGGCACCAATCGCGGTCGATTGTGAAATCGGAATCGTTGCCAAGCTGCCGATCATCTGCTCCGGTGCAGGATCGTCGATTTCCAACCGGTTCAACAATCGACGTCGGCCTGCGAGGGCGAGCTGCCGATTGGCGGCCATCAGTGTATCTATCCCACCGTCATGCAATTTGCCTAAAAAGTCCAGTGTAAACGGCATCACCAAAAGGGGCGTTGGATCAAACGTTCCGGGCCAACTGAAGTCGGCTTGGAACTTGGTTTCCCCATAATCCGGGCGGTTGGGCCCGTGACTGATCGCCGTCGCTCGGACTTCGGGTTGAAGTTCCCCGCGGGCAAACAAGAACGCTGACGTCTTGGGGCCACACAACCACTTGTGATGGTTGGCGACGTAATAGTCCGGTTGAATCTCGTTCAAATCAACCGCCAGCATGCCCGGCGCGTGTGATCCATCGATCAGCACACGCACACCGCGCTGTCGCGCCGCGGCAACGATCTCTGTCACTGGAAAGATCAATCCGGTCGGGCTGGTCACATGATCGACCATCAACAACCGTGTCCGATCGGTCAACCGATCCTCGATGGCTTCGATTACCTGGTCGGCTGATTGAATCGGAAAGGGAACCTCGGCGACCACCACGTCGGCACCGCTGCGCTGGGCCGCATAGCGAACGGCGTTATTGCAGGCGTTGTAGCCATGATTGGTGATTAGGACTTCGTCTCCGCGGCGAAATGGAAACGATCGCACCACCGCGCTGACACCTTCGGTCGTGTTGCGAACAAAAACAATGTCTCGGGCCGCTGCGCCAACCAATCGCGCAATCACCTGGCGGACATGATCCAATTTTGGCAATAGCTCCCGTTCGGGCGCCAAAAAACGAATCGGGTCAGCCTCCAGTTGCAAGATCAGCCGGCGCTGTTCATCCAGCACAGCGGTTGGAGTCGCACCAAATGACCCATGGTTTAGAAAATCAAGTTCAGGATCTAGACTCCACCGTTTTCTCAATTCGTTTGGCAAGGCTTCCGTTCCGATTATTGTTTGTCCGCGGCGGTACCGATCACCTGGTCGAGTGACGCCGCGATGTTTGGGTTTTGAAAATAAGGGTCGTGATTGTCGATGCTGTACTGACGCAGTGCCCGTCCCAATCGTTCGGCGACGCCTTGGGAACCTGGACGCATGTAGAAATTCAATAGTTCGTCGGGGTCTTGCTGGGCGTCAAACAACCACGGTTCATCGTTGACTGATAAAATCAACTTGTATCGATCATCGACCGCAGCCACCCACTGGGCGGTGGTTCCCGAATTGCGCAAGAACGTCAGCGGTTTCGGTTGTGGTGTCGACGCTGCACTGGCGACGTCTGACAAAACGCTCGACAGGTCTCTTCCTTGGTCGTCTGGATCGGCCGCCAGCCCCAACATTCCGATGACCGTGGGTGTCACATCGACGGTGCCAACCGGATCGGTATAAACCTGTTCGGCAGCGATCTGGCCGGGCAGTCGCCAAATCATCGGCACCCGCGCGGAACCTTCATAGGGATTGCCTTTGTTTTGGCGATCATGTTCGTAGCACAAATCACCATGGTCACTGGTCATGATGATCAGCGTGTTGTCCAAACATCCAACCGATTTCATTTGTTCAATCAACCGCCCGATGTTGTCATCGATGCACTGCACCATTCCAAAATAGCGTGACATGTCTTGGCCACGAAAGATGGGATGGTTCTTGCCACCACCCAACCACTTGGGTGCCGGAACACCGCTTTCGTAGGTGCGAGGAGCGATGAATCGCAAATCGTCAAAGCGATGATCGTAGGGTGCACGAACGGAATTCGGACCGTGCGGGTCCGGGTAACTGACCACCGTGAAAAAGGGTTTCGTTTGAACGGGATCGGTGATGTAGTCAATCGCACGATCCGTCAACCAGTCGGTTGCAAATGTTTTTTCATCGGCATCGCCAACGTCATAAGTCGGTTCGCCATTACGTGTCGATCCGACTGCCGGTGTGCCGTTTTCCAACACGAACTTTTTCCAGTGACCGCGATTGAACATGAATTTCGTAAATTGAAACCCACCGTCGACTTTGGGAGCCCATTCCGGTTTGCCGGAACCGCCCAAATGCCACTTGCCAATAAAAGCGGTCCGATAGCCGGCGTCGTTCAAGCGATCGGCCAGCGTCGGAATCTTGCCGTCCAGGACTTTGTTGTTGGTCGGTACGCCGGTGTTGTGTGGATAGCGACCGGTGATCATCGCCGCGCGACAAGGTGAACAGACCGGTGCAGTGGCATAGGCACGTGTACAAATCACGCCCTGTTTGGCCAGGCTATCCAAGTGTGGCGTCGGCACCACGGCCCCGGGTCCCCACATTTCGGCCTGTTCCTGCGGTAACAGATCGCGATAACATCCTAGCGTCCTAAAGTTATGCTCGTCGGTCACCAACAGTAGCACGTTGGGCTGTGTTTTTGCTGCAGAATCAGCCTCGCTGCTCATCACCGCCGAACCAATCGCGAAGACGATTAGAATCATGGCGCGCAAATAGTTGTGTTGCATGGGGACTATTACGGTGAAGGGTTATCAGGGATCAATGACAGCCTAACATGCTGGCGATTCAACGGGTCGGCGGTACAACAGAAATTCTCCAAGGGAGCATCGGGAAAGGTACATGAACGAGCTCCAGAGCTGTTTTTCACCGACGTACTCTGATGCACGGAAGCGGTTTTTGAACGCTGCTGGTGCACTGGATGCCACAATCACTTCCTATGCGATCGATTCCCAGCGGTCTCCGTCGTCATTGGCGATTGATGTGGCAACGCTTGGTCCTGATGATGCGCCCGCGCTGGTTCTCACGTCAGCCGTGCATGGCATCGAAGGATTTTTCGGATCGGCGGTCCAGCTTGCCTTGCTCGAACGGTTTACGTCGTCGCCGCCTATCGAGGGCCTGAGATACGTTTTGGTTCACGGCATCAATCCGTTTGGTTTCGATCAGCTCCGGCGATTCACCGAAGACAATGTGGATTTGAATCGCAATTTCAAAACCCCGCCGGATCCCTACCGCGGCGTGCATTCGGCGTATCGGCAACTGGATTCATTGATTAATCCCCTGTCACCGCCCGGCGGCATCGATCTGTTTGTTCCTAAAGCCCTTTGGTATCGATGGCGACTGACGCCGACCGCCGTGCAACATGCGATTTCCTGCGGCCAATTCGAGTACCCGCAGGGATTGTTTTATGGCGGCAGTGGCCCCGCCGAGTCCGCACAAATCGTGCAGCGACACTGCGACCAATGGATCGGCAAAACCGACACCATCGTGCACCTGGATCTGCACACCGCTTTGGGGCCGTTTGCGACCTACAAGTTACTACTATGTGACGCCACCGATGCCGATGCATTGGATTGGTATGAAACCACATTCGGTGCCGATTCGATTGAACCGGCTGCAGGATCGGATCTAGATGCCGATCGGGTGGCCTTTGAAATACTGGGGCAATTCGGCAGTTGGATGCAGCATCATTTCCACGATCGGGACTATCGATTCATGGTCGCCGAATTCGGCACGTATTCTCCGTTTCGAGTGCTCAAGGCCCTGCGGGCGGAAAACCGTGGCTATCACTATGGATACAAATCCGATTCGCAAAAACAAGCGATTCAGGGCGAACTACTGGAATGCTTTTGCCCGCGGTCGCCCCAGTGGCGACAGCAGGTCCTTGCATCCGCGTTGGATGTGATCGATCAAGCCACGACGGCTCTGGAAGCCGATCGTTAATCTCGCGACGTGGGCGTGATCTTCAGTTTCACTTCCTTGTCGTTGCGACGCACCGTGATGTCGGTTTCTTGGCCGATCTTGAGTGCTTCGATGGCGTAGGTGTAGTCATAGATGTCCTCGATCTTGCGACCGGCCAGTTCGATGATGACATCGCCGCCTTGCACGCCTGCTTTGGCCGCCGGGCCATCGCCGGCAACACCACTTAGTTTCAATCCTTTGATTTTCCCAGCGGCATAATCGGGAACGGTCCCCAGGAATGCACGCAATTGAGCTCGCGGGGCATCTTTCTGTTGCTGCTCGCCTTCGTCCAATTTGAACTCCGGCACCGCATCGTCGGTCAGTATCCCCCGCGCGATCAAGGCCAGCAGGTTCGCGGTCTTTGACGCGCCCTCGTAATTCAATTTCTCCTTGGTGTCACGTGGCGTGTGGTAGTCCTCGTGCGCGCCGGTGAAGGCCGACAAAATGGGCACGTCACGGGCGACGAACGCCGACGCGTCGGTGGGCAATCGAGTGCTGGTTTTGTCGAGCGCCAATGGCAACCCGATGGGCACGTTGCGGCGATTGACCACGGTTTCAAAGTTCGGCGATGATCCGATGCCCTGAATCACCAGTTTCTCTCGCAAGCGACCGACCATGTCCAAGTTCAGGTAGGCGGCGATTGCCGGCGTCAACGGTGCGGCGTCAGTGGCCATTCCATGCGCCAGTGCCATCCGCTGGGCTTCAGGATCCACGGTGGCCTGTGGCGCATCGGGGAACAGCGTCGCAAACGATTCGACAAAGGCCTGGGATCCGAACAGGCCCA
The DNA here is from genome assembly GCF_024129865.1 of Stieleria tagensis. GTDB lineage: Bacteria > Planctomycetota > Planctomycetia > Pirellulales > Pirellulaceae > Stieleria > Stieleria tagensis. The sequence goes on from NZ_JAMYFE010000046.1 coordinate 96,319, forward strand.
GTTCCTCACCGCTCCATGCGGCAACGACCAGGTCACGTTTGGCGTTCAAGTTTCCCGACCGTTGTTGGCCGGCTAGGTACTGCGCGATTTCCAACATCGCAGCGACGCCCGAAGCGTTATCATCGGCGCCTTGGTGGATTTGATCCAGTTCATCGTCTTTGGCCAGTGAATTGCTGCCAGCGCCACGACCCAGGTGATCGATGTGCGCGCCGACGATGACCAGTGGGTAAACCGGTTGTTTGTCTGGGGCGGTCGGCAACCGTGCGACGACGTTTCGTCCGACGCCTGTCTTGCGCTCAATTTCAATCGTCGTAGCGACTTTGGATCCTTCCAGAATGTATCCCATCGCCAACGATCCGTCGTCCAATTGCGTTTGCTGTTCCTTGAGATCGCCGTCCGATTCGGCGAACAACGCAGCGGCCATTTCATTGCTGACCGAGATTGCTGCAATGCTGACGCCACTGGCCGAGGCGGCTGAATCGAACCCGATCAACTCGTTGCGAAACAGGCTGTTGGGGCCGGATGCAAAGATGATTCCTTTGGCGCCCAGGTCGCGTGCAAAGCTGGCTTTGCGGCGTGGGGAACTGAAACGGGCAAGTTGCTGGCGGCGTTCGGGGGTGATGTCCTGTGGCAGGTCACGCAACACCAGTACCCAGCGATCGGCGACATTCAAATGAACGTAACTATCGTATTCCTGCACGTCATCCGTACCAGGCACCTGTAGTCCGTAACCGGCAAACACGACTTCGCTGGGATCGATTCGCCCGTCAGCGGAAAACGCGAGCGGACGCCAATCCTTGTTGATCTCGCCGATCTTGTCGCCGATGGTCAACTGGTTGTTGTCGGTGATGGAACAGCCCGCCGGAAACTCAAACTCATCAAAGAACGTTCCCGATTCGCCGGCCGGTACAAACCCTAGACTCTCCAGATACGCGGCCACATAGGCCGTCGCTCGCCGTTCGCCTTCGGTTCCGGTCAAGCGACCCTCCAGTTCGGGGCGGGTCAGATAGTCGACGTGCCGGGCGATGTCTGCAGGAGTGAATTCCGGTGTCGAATCCTCCGCAGCGCGCAAGGCAGCTTCACGGTCAACGCTCGCCGGTCCGGTTAATCCCAGCCGTTGGCGAATCGCATTGTCATTCCAGTCGCCCAGAAAAATCTGCGAACGTTTCTGTGGAGTTCGATTGCTGGTCCATGACAATCGATCGCCGTCTGGCAGAAAGACCGGCAGCCCATCAAACCCATCGGTGTAGGTCACTCGAACCGGTTCACCCTGGCCATCGGCGCGGACGCAATACAATTCGAAATTGCTGAATCCGTGTTTGTTGGTCGTGAAGACCAGGTAGTCGCCACTGGGATGAAAGTACGGCGCCCAGCTCATTGCTCCGATTTCGGTCAATCGTTTGACGTCGTCTCCATCGACATTCATCGTGTAGATTTCCGCCGTCGTGCCGTCCTCGGAAAAACGTCGCCAACAAATTCGTTTGCCGTCATGTGAAAAAAACGGTCCGCCGTCATAGCCGGCCACGTCCGTCAGCTGGCGAATGTTGGAGCCGTCTGCGTTCATGATGTACAGATCAATGAAGTACGACTTGTCGATCTTTAGCAGTTCCGCTTCCTTTTCCGACAGTTCACGCGAATAGGCGGCGCGGTTCGACGCGAACACGATCTGGCTGCCGTCGGGGCTGTAGCTGGCTTCCGCGTCGTAGCCACGAGCGTCGGTCAACCGCTGATAGTCGCCGCCTTCCATTCGCTGGTAGATCTCGAATTCAGGGTCATAGTCCCAGGCATAGCGAGGCTGTTTGCCGGTCCGCCGCAGTTCCAGCAATTCGTTCTGCTTGGCAACCGATTGATCGTCGTGATGGGTGCTGGAGAACAACACTCGACTACCATCGGGGTGGATCCATGCACAGGTCGTTTTGCCTGACCCGGGAGAAACTTTTTCAATGTCCCCCGTGTTCATGTCCATCAAATAGATTTGATAGAACGGATTGACCGGATCCCGTTCGCTTTGAAACACCATTTGCGACGCGTCGCTGCTGAAATAACCTTCGCCGCCACGCAAGCCTTCGAATGTGATTTGCCGCGGATTGGTAATGAACTCCTGTTCTTTCTCAGGCGAAAATTCGGTCGCAACCGCCACGGAGTCTGCAGCCTCCTGTGCAATCGAGCCAGTCGCTACGCAGAACGTCGCGGCGGTGAACATCCAAGCAAATACAAACTGTCTCATGGGACTCTCAAAGGTGGGAAAGAAACGGCAGGCTGTCGGCAATCCAGTTTACCCCAATCCGTGGGCGCCGCGCAGTTGGATCAAGCCGTCGCCCCAGCGCGAAAACAGCTGTTTTCGTTCCCTCGGGTCACGAAACACTCTGACCCGAGTCATTTTGTGTCGGATGTCTTCGCGCACCAATCCGAACAATTGTTCATAGACCGCTTCCGGTTCGGGACCCTCGGTTTCGGCGGCTTGGACGCGAGCGACCACTTCGAATCGAAACACTTGCAACCACCCCGGACGTTGGACCGCGATCAAACGCACATTCTTCAGCTGTGCGGTGTTGCCATAGTACCCATTGGCCGACAAGTGCTTACGGATTTCCAACTCCATCTCGCGATCGCCGCACCAATCATTCCATCGTTGCAGCATTGATTTCAGCAAGCTGATCATGGCACAGATTCCCAATTCCCTGATTCCCACCATCAATGGGCATGTTCCCGATCATCATCGCCGCATGATCGGGCTGTGTCCACCATCATTATTGGCGCCGGTGCGGCCCCGAACCAATCTGAGACTCGGTTGTCCGGGTATTGATTTGGAAGATACTAAAAGGCTGCTCAGGTGTTTGAAGTTACGTTTTCGCATCAGGGATTGGTGTTTGGTAACTCGACGCGTTAGTTTTGAAGCCAGCGCTTTTGCGTGGGGCATTGTTTTTGGAAACCCGACGCGTCAGCGAGGGATCCCGTTAACGCCCTAAATCTCTCGCTCACGCGTCGGGTTGTGATGAAAAACGCTGGCTTCAATACTCACATTTCGGGTTGTGGATTTCTTGGGGGATGGGCTCCTCGCAAAGCTCCATTTCAAAAACTTTTTTCGAAACGATGTAACCGAGCTCGAAAACATGTGTAGGAGATGACAGAGCCCAAATCTGCCGAGTCCCTCCTGCCACCGATTCAGTGATGTCAGAAAATTTATGTCCCCGCTGCAAAACGCCGATTCCGACGCAGACGTCGGATAGCGAATTGGAACTGCAATGTCCGCGATGTCTGTTGCGCCCGCCCTGGGACAAGCCCATTCCGGTGGCGATTACGTTGGGCCCCGGGCAAAGTTTTTTACCGCCATCGATCGAAGAACTTGCGCCGCACATTGTCGGCTATGATGTCGAAGCCCTGATCGGCCAAGGCGGCATGGGCGCGGTCTACTTGGGACGTCAGAAATCACTCGACCGACCGGTCGCCATTAAAATTCTGCCACCTCAAATTGCCGAACGCAAAGGGTTTCGAGAACGGTTTGCTCAAGAGGGGCGGGCACTGGCGAAACTAAACCATCCCAATATCGTTTCGGTACATGATTTCGGCCAAGCCGGTCCGTATGCCATGTTAGTGATGGAGTTGGTTGAAGGGGCCAACTTGCGCGAGGTGTTGGCGCAAGGCAGGTTATCACCGACCGAAGCCTTGGAGATCATTCCTCAGTTGTGTGACGCGCTGTCCTATGCGCACGAAGAAGGTGTGGTGCATCGGGACATCAAACCCGAAAACCTGTTGTTCGATAGCCGCGGGCGATTAAAAATCACCGATTTTGGGCTGGCGAAATTGTTGCTGCCGAAATCAGATGGCAACGCCGATCCGCAGGATAACGAACAGTCGTCCCCGATACCGGATCCCACCCAAGGCGTTGTCGGAACGGTGCACTACATGGCTCCGGAACAACTGGAGAATCCAAAATCGGTGGATCATCGTGCGGACATCTATGCGTTGGGTGTGGTGTTCTACGAGATGTTGACCGGTGAATTGCCGATCGGACGTTTCGACGCGCCGAGTCAGCGAATGGGCCAACCGACATCCGACGGGCTGACCAAACTACTGATCGATGTGCGGTTGGACGAAGTGGTGCTGCGGGCATTGGAGAAACAACCGGAAAAGCGGTACGCGTCGGCATCCGAGTTGATGGACGATATCGATTCGATCGAGAAAGACACACCAACGTCGGCAGCAGTCAGGATCTTTCCTGAAAAACAACGCCGCCAATTTCGCGAGACGATTCACCGCGTGGGTGAGACAGCGAGTGGAATTGCCGCGTCCGGATTTGAGGCAGGCGAAGAATTCTTGGCCGGTGCGCGCAACCGCTGGTTGCATGATTCACGTGTTGAAATCCCCTCGTATTTGTCACTCGCCATTTTGTTGTGCGGCTCGATGTTTTCGCTGTTGATCGCCAATCAGCCTCAGGGCGAGGCGGCGGGCCTGATGGGATTTCTAATCACGTGTGTGACGGCCTTTGTGCTCGCTCGCGTGGCGCTGCAGCGCGAGCAGGAGCCCGGTGATCACGAACCTCTTTTCATCACTCGGTTTGTACTGGCCTGTTTGTGCTTGCTGATTGCTGCGCCATTGTTGATCGGACCGATGTTGGCTGCCTTTGCCGGCTGGCTCGAAGTCTATGGTGACCCCCGCGACATCGGACGTGTGGGATGGCTGCGGGATTGGGTGCAAATCAGTTCCGTGATCGTGATCGTGACGTCGCTCTGCTGGCTCGTCTTGCTGGCGTTCCACTGGGGTGTCCCATCGGTGTTTGCTGCGGTGTTCAAACCCTTTGTCAAACCACTGACCTACCGAGTCGGCTTGCCGCTGACGTTGGTGTTGGGGCTGTTGATCGCCACAGCGGTTGTGGCGATGCGGCAGTTGCCCTACGCGACCTATGTTCCCGGCACCGAGGTCGCTGAGCAGAGTTGGGAGCAACTTTCGCCACGCGACTTCAGCGAGTTCCAACGTTGGCGCGCCAGGCAAGAAATCACGCAAGCCAGGCAGCACCATTAAATCGCAATTAGGCACCCATTGCCCCACAGCTGATGCCCCCCGAGAGGATGCGCTGCAAGACGCAAGTGGAGTCAATCGATGTCGCTGAAATCGGAGGCGGTGGCCGTCACCCTAAACGCTTGCCTGATGTTGGATCCGATGCCATAAGGTTTTTAAGTACTGATCATGAGCAATGTTCACGATAAGCTTCCCCGACTTTGTGAGGGGCAATTAACCGTTTTGAATCTTATGGGATAAGTGCAATGCATTTTTGTCAGCGTCTGCCGGTTGCGAGCGCGGCTATTGTTTTGGTTGCGGGTTTACTGGTCGGTTGTGGTAGCGAATCAGCAAAACCAACGGCCGATACCAATGACATTCAATCGTACATCGACGCCAATCCGGACAAGGTCGATGGGCCCGACAGTAGCCCTGTGGATGAAGCCAGTGAATTTGCCGCGGGAGACGGTTGATCTGCAAATGATAGTTTCAGATCGAGGCGTGCAATAACGGCACTCATTTGTCGTCAGTGGTGTTAACAAACCGGGGCATTGAACCCATCCTTCGGTTCCAACTGCACGTGTTGATTTCATGGTGCCATCTGGCCGTTGTGCCATTTGCAAAGTGTTTTGACGAACGGTTGTTGACCCCCACCCCCCCCAATGCCTTCGGGCCGACAGTGCCTTCGCGCCGATCTCCATTGAAGTGAGTCGGCTTCCCTCCTTGGCACGTTGATCACGATCAACATTCAGTCCCATCACGGCGGACTGATGTGGACGTTTAGCATGATTTTGATTCATTGCGTGATGCAAACGCATCAATCTGAATCAAATCATCTTCCTATAGATTTCTTTTAATTCATAAGTGAGCAGCAGGAATGAAATTAGACACGCCGAAGCGAGGTTTCACATTGGTGGAATTACTCGTTGTGATTGCCATCATTGGAATTTTGGTGGGGTTATTACTCCCCGCCGTGCAAGCGGCACGCGAAGCAGCCCGCCGAATGAGTTGCAGCAATAATTTCAAGCAATTGGGGCTAGGAATGCACAACTATCATTCGGCCTACAAGCAATTGCCGAAAAGTCGTGGGGGAACATCGCGAGTTTACGGCAGCATTGCTCAGGCCGGTCAACCGCGGCCGCAGAACGGCCCCTACGGAGGCAACAATCGACACAACTTGAGTGCCTTGGTGCCGATGTTGCCGTTTGTCGAGCAGCAGGGGCTTTGGGAGCAGGTCAGCAATCCGTTGGCAGTGACTGACCCGGCGGGTACAGGGCTGTTCTACAGCGCGATGGGTCCCAATCCTGAGATGGGTTTGGCGGCTCATGCCACTGCCCGTTATGATCCCTGGATGACAGACGTGCCGATGTTGCGTTGCCCGAGTGACCCTGGCGTGGGACTTCCAGCGCAAGGGCGAACCAACTATGGCGTTTGCATTGGCGATGCGTTGGGGCAGCAGAACACTGGTGGAGTTCAAGAGAACGGACTGCCCAATGCAACGGAATATCCGCGTGCTACGAGTGCTTGTCGTGGCATGTTTCGATCTCGCGTGAAGATGGCGTTCCGTGACGTTTTGGACGGGCTGTCCAACACCATCATGGCCGGCGAGATGAATACCGACCTGGGGGATCGAAATGTGACGACCCAGGTCATCGATGACGCTTCCTTTGCCAATACCATCATCAATGATCCGTCGGGTTGCACCAACGCGGCGGAAATTGATCCGACGCGACCCTCGTTCTGGTTGGCATCTTCATCGGCGTTTGCGGGTGGAGCGGAGATTCAGCGTGGATTGAAATGGGCCTGCGGATTCCCGGTGTTTTCGACGATCACCACGATCACACCTCCCAACTCGCCGCTTTGTAGCACCGGCGCCAGCACGTGGCAGCCTGGCATTTACGGTCCCAGCAGTCGGCATCAAGGCGGCGTGCATATTTTGATGGGTGATGGTGCGGTGCGATTCATCACCGATTCAATTGAGTCGGGTGACCAAACCGCGGGTAATATTTGGTGGAATGGCACCGGAGTGCGTGCTCCCGGCAACCCCAGTCCCTACGGTCTGTGGGGCGCCTTGGGCACCCGAGCACTTCGCGAGACGATCGACCAGGAAATTTAGTCCCTCGGGTTCGACGTCGGGTCAATTAAAAAAAGCCGGACCGCGGTTGATCGACCGCGGTCCGGCTTTCCTGTTGCGCAGGGCAATCGATGCCGGCTACTTGCTGGTCGCCCAGACGGTTCCGTTGACGATCAGGTTCAGAAAAACTGGGTCTTCGAAGGTTTTGTTGGAGTGTCCGTAGGTCGTGCCGAACACGCGCGCCTTGCCGAATTGGTTGGTCCAAATCACCGGGTGCTTCTTGTTCGTTTTCTCGCTGGTGCTGGTTGCCAGCGACGTGGCGCTCGGCCAAAGTTTTTCGATCACGTAGAGTTCGTCCAGTTCGATCACATGTCCATCCGGAAAGGACTTCATGATCGGATGGTCGGTGGCGACCACGTCGACTTTGTAAGAACTCTGGTGGTCATGCCTTTTGCTGGTCACGCCCAACAGTTTTCGCCAGTCATCGATCTTTGCGTCCCGGTAGGTGTGCATGGCACAGTGGATCACGACCGCCGGCAGGCCATTGAAGTGTGGGCCGGTGATACTGCGGATGTATTCCGCGTCGGTTGTGGATGCGAAACATTCGTTGTGAATGCAAACGTCAAACCCTTTGGCCCAGTCGGTTTCGCCGTAGAAATCGATTTCGGCGTCGGTCCCCGTTCCGCCTTCGTTGACCACCGTCCAGTTGGCCGGCACGCCTGCCTTTTCAAACGCCAATTGCAACGATTTGGTTTGAAAGTCGTAGTCGTGGCAGCATCCACTGGTGATCAGCAGGATGTTCAGCGGTTTGGGTTCCGGGTCGGCCGCGTGGGTGGACGCCGACAGGGCACAGGCCAAAGACAGGGCGCACAGAGCGAGGGTGAAATGACGACGAAGCATGGGGCAACCTAAAGTCGTGAAAGTGGAGCGTCAGAGCAACAGGCCCCGGACGGAGCAGGTTGGTGTGCAGACTTTAGTCGACCGGTGCGTGTTTTCAAAGAATGCTGGCTGGTCGTGTAAATCCTCCCGCACGTGTTGGGAGTCTGCGTTTTTATCGCAAACGCATTTTGAAGCCAGCGCTAAACAGCTTGTTCAACTCAAATGACTCGGCAAATTGCCACTTCGATCTCTTTACTCTCCCGCGGGGAGGTCGTGCAGCTTCGCGTGCCACCCATTGGGAGAGTCGCATGCACTCAATCTCATCTCTACGCCAACGGCGTT
>NZ_JAMYFE010000047.1 GCF_024129865.1 Stieleria tagensis
AGGCAGCGCCAGGTTGCACCTGGCCTACGGGTGTAGAATCACCCCTGGGCGCATAAAAAAAGCCCCAAGCAAGATTGCTTGGGGCTTTTAAAAAAATGGCGATACCTACTTTCACGCTGGTGGGCACTATCATCGGCTCGGAAAGCTTAACTACTGTGTTCGGGATGGGAACAGGTGGGACCTTTCCGATATGGTCGCCAAAAGGACCGTGTGAGGGATGTTTCGCCCAGCACACGGCCAGTTGTTTGGTAATCAGCAGTTCGTTCGGCACAAGCGAGTGATCCGAAGCAGCACATGACAGAATCATGAGTGCGGGATATCGATGGCCAACCCTTCGCCCGTTAGTACTGGTTAGCTGAGCACGTTACCATGCTTACACATCCAGCCTATCAACCTGGTCGTCTTCCAGGGGGCTTTCGACAGTTGTCTACGAATCCTTATCTCTGGGAGGGCTTCACGCTTAGATGCTTTCAGCGTTTATCCTTTCCGAAGTTAGCTATCCAGCCGTGCCGCTAGCGCGACAACTGGTACACCAGAGCTTCGTCCAACTAAATCCTCTCGTACTAAAGTTGAACCCCATCAAGATTCGAACGCCCACGGCAGATAGGGACCGACCTGTCTCACGACGGTCTGAACCCAGCTCACGTACCACTTTCATTGGCGAACAGCCAAACCCTTGGGAGCTTCTACACCCCCAGGATGTGATGAGCCGACATCGAGGTGCCAAACCGCATCGCCGCTGTGGACGCTCGGATGCGATAAGCCTGTTATCCCCGGAGTACCTTTTATCTGATGAGCGATAACCCTTCCATTCGGGATTACCGGATCACTAAGGCCAACTTTCGTTCCTGCTCGAGTTATGGCTCTCGCAGTCAAGCACACTTCTACCTTTACGCTCTACGCCTGATTGCCGACCAGGCTGAGTGTACCTTTGCACTCCTCCGTTACTCTTTGGGAGGAGACCGCCCCAGTCAAACTGCCCGACTGACACTGTCCTTTGCCCCGATTCAGGGGATCAAAGTTAGAATTAAAATATGACCAGGCTGGTATTTCAACAACGGCTCCTTCCACACTGGCGTGCGGAGATCAAAGCCTCCCAGCTATCCTACACAAGACATATCTCAACCCAATATCAGCCTACAGTAAAGGTTCACGGGGTCTTTCCGTCTAACCGCGGGTACGTGGCATCTTCACCACGACTACAATTTCACCGGGTCGGTGGTTGAGACAGTGCTGAAATCGTTACGCCTTTCATGCAGGTCGGAACTTACCCGACAAGGAACTTCGCTACCTTAGGACCCTCATAGTTAGGGCCGCCGTTTATTGGGGCTTCGGTCGCTTGCTTCGCGTTAGCTAACAATCTTCCTTAACCTACCAACACCGGGCAGGCGTCAGTCTCTATACATCCACTTGCGTGTTAGCAGAGACCTGTGTTTTTGATAAACAGTCGTTACAGCCGATTTTCTGTGGCCCTCAACAGCGTGAACCATCGAGGGCGCCCCTTATCGCGAACTTACGGGGCCATTTTGCAGAGTTCCTTAACCACCGTTCTCCCGAGCGCCTTAGAATACTCATCTCGCCTACCTGTGTCAGTTTTAGTACGGTCAGTTGCTTAACCTAGCAGCTTTTCTTGGACGTCCTTCCAATGACTTCGAGAACTTAAACGCTCTCGAGCTATGCCTTGTATTATGCGGGTGATTTAATCCCCACCAACTCAGCCTTCGCTACGGACATTTCTATTCGTACCGCTCACTTTCTGGACGCCGTCCCTGCATCGAATACACAACCGGCGAAGGAATGTTGACCTTCTATCCATCGTCTACGCCTTTCGGCCTGGACTAAGGGACCGGCTAACCCTGGGCGGAATTACCTTCCCCAGGAAACCTTAGGCTTTCGGCGAACAGGATTCTCACCTGTTTTATCGTTACTCATTCCGGCATAATCGCTCCATGACCCCGACACCACTCGTTACCGTATGGCTCGTATCTGGTCACGGACGCTCTCCTACCACTCTAGATAAATCTAGAATCCGCTGCTTCGGTGTAATACTTACTCCCGTTCATTATCGGCGCAGAAATGCTCGACTGGTAAGCTGTTACGCACTTTTTAAATGGTGGCTGCTTCTAAGCCAACATCCCAGCTGTCACGGCACTTCAACTTCCTTAGTGACTAAGTATTACTTAGGGACCTTAGCAGGCGATCTGGGTTGTTTCCCTCTCGACCCTGGAGCTTATCCCCCAGGGACTGACTGCCGAGATAATTTTACCGGTATTCGGAGTTTGGTTCGGTGAGGTACCCCGGGAAGGGCCCCCATCCGATTCAGTCTCTCTACCCCCGGTAAATAGTGGCTCGACGCTATCCCTCAAGATATTTCGGAGAGAACGAGCTATCTGCTGGTTTGATTACACTTTCAGTCCTCCCCACAGGTCATCCCCTCAGTTTTCAACCTAAGTGGGTTCGGTCCTCCACGCAGTTTAACCCACGCTTCAACCTGCCCATGGGTAGATCACACAGCTTTCGCGTCTGCAGCATACGACAATATTCGCCCTATTCAGACTCGGTTTCCCTTGGGCTTCGTTCCGGAGGAACTTAACCAAGCCGCATACCACAACTCGCCGGATCATTATGCAAAAGGCACGCCGTCACCCGTTCAAATCGGGCTCCGACCGCTTGTAGGCACATGGTTTCAGGTTCACTGTCCTCCCCTTACAGGGGTTCTTCTCACCGTTCACTCACGCTACTGGTTAGCTATCGGTCGTTAAGGAGTATTTAGCCTTGCGGGATGGTCCCCGCGGATTCAGTCCAGGTTTCACGTGACTGGACCTACTCAGGTGCTCCTACGATGTGTGTTTATTTTCGTGTACGGGACTGTCACCCTCTGTGGCGAAGCTTTCCTTCTTCTTCCACTAAAAACACACAATTCGATGTTGGAGTCCTACAACCCCGGAAGGGAAACCCTTCCGGTTTGGGCTATTCCGCTTTCGCTCGCCGCTACTGACGGAATCGATTTTTCTTTCTCTTCCTCTGGTTACTTAGATGTTTCAGTTCACCAGGTTGGATTGGGTATCCCGGGATCATCGCTTGTTTGTCAACTCCCCCAGGCATTTCGCAGACTTCCACGCCCACACTCTTAACGCCAAGGCATCCCCCATGTGCCCTTGGTAGATTGGCCAACGAAATCCCGAACTCAAGTCACTGATCCAAAACGGCCGAAGCCAGATCAGACCAACACCCAAGAATCGTGATCACCGCTGATTCATCACCATAACGATATCACATGACTGGACTCGATCCGATCACAACACCACAACAAGGCGATGCCACAATCTTCTCAAACTCAGTACTCGCACAGAATCCTATCAGATTCGCTTCTTAGCCAGCAACAAACTTGGCGGGGTTAAGGAACCCACCAAACTCCCGCTGGCGACGCTTGTTCCGAAGAACTATTTGTAGCCGCCAATCAATTCCCTTGCGGAAACCAACTGGCAGATTACTGATGCCAATTACCAAACAACCAAATTGTCAATTATCAATTCTTCCAGCCAAGCTTTCTCAGCCAGGCCCGAAGGACGCTGTGGGAACAGCCGCTGGACGCACGTTTCGGTGTGCGGCCGGCGGTCACTCGCAAAGCGGAGCGGGAAGATAGAGCCGACAACCAGTGGCGTCAACCGTTCTTCAAGAGAATTTCAAGATAACTTCTTGAACCTCTCCGCCGCAGCCTACTGCGACTTCTCCCACCGCAAAAACACCACACTTCGCGGTGTTTCCCTTGGCGAGGGAGCGGGAAGATACAGGCTTTCCCACCAGGGTCAACCGAGATCAAACCCTTTTCTTGGATTTAAAACCAACTTCCCAGGTCAGTTCGGCATGAAACTTGCCCGGGCACTTTACCCAGACCAAAAATCACACCTCACATCCCAACACCACCCAAAGTGGAGGTAGACGGGCTTGAACCGACGACCTCCTGCGTGCAAAGCAGGCGCTCTCCCAACTGAGCTATACCCCCTTCGGGTTTGCATCCCTTCCAGGATGCCGACTAACACCGGATCACTCAAGTGCTAATTCAAATTTAGATCGCAAAGCGAAACACATTGCAATCCAAGTGGGCGTGCCAGAACTCGAATCTGGGACCTCGTCGTTATCAGCGACGCGCTCTAACCAACTGAGCTACACGCCCGTGTTGTTCGCTTAAACGTGTGACGGACGACCAAGTTAAACCCGATCGTCGCCCTGTTCAAGTGAACTGTCCCACACGGCAAGTTCCGGCAGGCGAGCGAGAAGTGTACGCAAACCAAATTGGCTGTCAAAGCCTACTGGCCAAACTCTGGCAAAAACATTCTCACAAACCACACCTTCCAGGCGTTTCATCACCGGTGGACCAGTTTTTTCGGCAGTTCCGGCATTTCACTTAAATCGACATTCCCCCGAATGACCAGGTTCGGGCAAAATATCTGTTGAACTGTTTTCACCTTTTTCATGGACACTGCTGAAGATGATGGACCGCTTCCCCAGGCAACCGACCGCCGCCGATCCCCAAATCCCATCCCCACCGTTGCGTCAGGACCGCATCCCCGGCGCCGCGCCACGTCGCTGGCTCGGTCGTTGGCTGGGCCGCTGCTTGGCAACCGGGGGACTGGCAACGATGCTGGCCGGGACCGCCGCCGCAACCCCATCGGCGAGCGACGCACTCTCACTGAAACCGCTGCAGCGCGACGCCGTCTATGAACTGGTGCCGTCGGAACTAATCGCCAAGTGCACGGTCACGGACATCGACAGCGACGGTGTGAGCGGCTGGGAGGTGACCGGCCCGGACGGCACCGTGCTGCGACGCTTCCTGGACACCAACAGTGATAAACGCATTGACGTGTGGTCCTATTTCAATTTTGGCGTCGAGGCCTATCGCGATATCGACGCTGATTTTAACGGCAAAGCCGACCAGTATCGCTGGCTTGGCAACACCGGCACCCGCTGGGGAATCGACCGCGACGAAGACGGCCAAATCGATTCGTGGAAACGAATTTCGGCGGAAGAAGTCAGCGCCGAAGTGGTCGCTGCGGTACGCGATGCCGATCCGCGACGGTTCGCCCGCCTGCTGGCAACGCCTAGCGAAATTCGATCGCTGGGATTGGGCGAAGCCAAGACGGTGGAAATCGAAGCCAAAGCGAAACGCGCCGCCAGCGAATTCGCAACCATCGCAAAACAACAACAAGCCATCGGTCAAACGGCCGAGTGGATTCAGTTCGCCGCCCCCGCCCCGGGATTGGTGCCGGCGGGCACCGCCGGATCCAGCCAAGACGTAGTGGTTTATGAAAACGTCGTGGCGATGTACGAGAACGAGGGCAAAAGCGGCCAACTGATGGTCGGGACTCTGGTTCAGGTCGACGATCGCTGGCGGATGGTCGGACTGCCGAACATCGATTCCGATGGCAGCGCATTGACGCAATCGGCCGGACTATTCTTTACGCCCGGCGCCGCCAACGGAGGATCCAGTTCACCGATCGCCGATGCGGGGCTACAAACGCTGGTCACGCAACTGGAATCGATCGACGAAAAATTGCAGTCTGCCGCAGAGTCGGCGTTGCCACAATTGCATTCCCAGCGAGCTGATTTGCTGGAAAAACTGATCGCCGCCTCGGGCAGTGTCGAAGACCGCACGACCTGGACACGGCAATTGATCGACACCGTCAGTGTGGCGGTGCAAAGTCGGCAATACCCCGACGGATTGGAACGATTGAAAGCGGCCGCCGGCAAATACGCGCGTCAAAACCGCGCGCTCGCGGCTTATGCGGATTACCAAGCGATTCAAGCGGAATATGTGGTTCGCCAAACACCCGACGCCGACTTTGAAGAAGTTCAAGAATGGTACCTGACGACGCTCGCTGACTTTGTCGACGCCCATCCTCGCACCGAACAATCGGCTCAAGCGATGTTGCAACTGGCACTCAGCAAAGAATTCGAGGAGAACGAAGAAGAGGCGTTGGTGCTGTACAAGCGAGTCCGTGACGGATTCAAAGACAGCGATCCCGGCGCCAAAGCGGCCGGCGCTGTTAACCGGCTTGAATCCGTTGGACGCAAGATTGAACTGGCTGGCAAATCCATTGACGGCAAGACGTTCCAATTGTCGAGCCTGCGTGGGCGGCCGGTGATCGTGCACTACTGGGCGACCTGGTGCGAGCCCTGCAAACAGGACATGAAACTGCTGAATCGATTGCAAGCGCGCTACAAGCAAGCCGGCCTGACATTGATCGGAATCAACGTCGATGCCCTCCGCAGCGATGCCGAAAAGTACATCCAAGAAACTCGACTGCCCTGGACACAGCTGTTCGAAGAAGGCGGACTGGAATCAAGTCGATTGGCACAGGCCTTTGGTGTGCAAACACTGCCGACGATGATGTTGATCGACAAGAACGGCGTCGTCGTCCGACACAATGTTCGCAGCGATGAACTGGACGCCGAATTGGACAAGATGCTGAAGTAAACCCTGGCATCCGCATGCACCGGCAGCCGCCTGACACGCTTGGCAAGTCAGTTTCGCGCAGGCGTTAGACCTCGCGAGGCTCAAGCGTGTGGATGGTCAGCCCGCTTAGATCGTTTGTCGTCGCTGGAAACAGCAGGCTGGCCATCAGGCCGACGACGACACAGGTCGTAATCCCAACGCTGGTGTACAGGTAACCGTTGATCGGTGTGTAGCGCCACATCGTGAACATCACGCCCGCCCCGATCAGGGCACCGATCAGGGCGCCTGTGGCATTGGCCCGGGTACTGAGCGCCCCAAGGATAAACAGGCCTCCTAGAACGCCCATGAACAATCCGATCACGGCGATAAAGGTGTCGAATAGCGATTTGATTTCGGGGTCGACAAAAACGAACCCCAGCAACGTTCCGGCGACTCCCATCAGGAACGTCAACCAACGCGCGGCGGTCAAATAACCGCGCTCGCTGCGGCACACGTTGAGCGGCCGCAAGAAATCCGTCACGATCGTTGTGGCGGTCGAATTCATACTCGTCGACACGGTCGATTGGGCTGCGGCAAACACCCCTGCAACAATCAATCCGGCCAACCCGATCGGCATCTCACTGGCGATAAAATACGGAAACACTTGATCGGTCGTGATGGTCGGATCCAGTTTATCCGGATGCGACCGATAGTACGCGAAAAGTGCGGTCCCGATGCCGAAAAACAACAGCGTCGCGGGGATCGTGAGCACCGCATTGGTCCAGATCGAACGCGCCGCGAGACGCTGGTTTTCCGTTGTCATGTAGCGTTGAACGACGGCCTGGTCGGCGGTGTAAGACGACAGGTTTTGGCCGATCGCACCGACGATAATGACCCACAATGCGATCTGTTTGGAACTGGCGTCGAAGTGCAAATTTGCGATGTGAAACTTGTCGGCCTGAGTCGCACTGTGAAAAAATCCTTCGACACCGCCATCACAGCCCATCACCAACAGAATGATCGCCAGCAAAGCGCCGCCCATTAGCACGACGGTTTGAATCGTGTCGGTCCAGATCACTGCTTCGACACCGCCCAGCGTGCAATACAAAATGCTCAGCACGCCCATCAACAACACCGACTCGGTCGGTGTCAACGGCGTGGCAACCGCCAACGCAAACCCCGTCAGCGACATCACAACGGCCATCCGAAACAGGTGAAATAGCGTAAAACTGGCGCTGCCCAACAACCGCACCGGACGGCTGAATCGCTTTTCCAAGTACTCGTAGGCACTGGTCGCATCGATTCGTCGAAAGAACGGCAGGGCGACATACACGGCCACCACCGCGACCACCGGAATCATGAAGTTTCCCAGTGAGTAAACCCAATCCTGGGCATAGGATTTGGATGGAATCCCGGTGAAGGTCAACGAGCTAAGCATGGTCGCAAAGATGCTGCACCCGGCCGCCCACCAGGGAATCTGTTTTCCGCCGCGAAAGAAATCGTCTGTGTTTTTGTTCTTGTTGGCAAAGTAAACGCCGACACCAACCATCGCTAACAGATAGCCGAACAGCACGGTGTAGTTGACCACACCGAATTGTCGTGGCGCCGGCTGTGGGCGAATCAAATAGACATCCGACGTGCGGACACGCGGTCGGATTTCGCCGCTGGCCACGAGGATCGCATCGTCCCAGTGAACCGCAGTGGTGGTGACCGGACTGGCCGGCATCGTGCCCGCACTAGTCCAAGTGTCGGTGATCGTGTGGTAGGCCAAGGCCTGTTTGACGAAACCGGGATGATCGTCTTTTAACGTGCCGGCTTGAGTGAATAGCGACCCATCGTCGCCACCGAGTACAAACACGTGGCTTTGCCCATAGTCGATCGCCGCGGCGGCCATCACACAGCGTGGCGCATCGCTGCGTTGCCGCCAACTGCGTTTGCTGGGCGAGTATTCCCAAACGTCACGCAGAAAACGGACTTCGTCACCCGCCTGGCGGCGGCCGCTGATCAGATACACACAGTCCTCGAACCCGTTGTGCTGGTGCACGGTCACATTCAATGCCCTGGGCGGGCCCGGGCATTCCGGCAACGACTGCCAACCGAACGCCGACGGGTTCCCCCGCTCAGAAAGATCAAGCACCCATAGTTGGTTCATTGCCGAATCGAGTGACAATCCGGATTGGCCACCGGCCAGATAAACCTGGTCGCCGATTCGGGTCGCCGCACCAAATGCGCAGGGCTTGGGCAGCGTGGGGAACGGCGTTGTTTGAACCGATTCGGTCGCCGAATCCCAGGACATTAGAAAACACCGATCAAAGACCGATTGGTCGTCGCTGCCCCCGATACACAAGACGCCATCGGGCAGCGAGACCGACGCTCCATAGGCAAGCGGGCGATCGAGTGTGCCGGCATCGTGCCAACGGATGTCGCCCACCGGGTGGCCACCGGCCTGCTGCTGGCGGGGCTGGCGACCGACAAAAATAGTGTCCCGCCATCGCTTGTTGGTTTCCCAAACCGGAACGGGAAAATTTGCTCCGCCGGCGACCAATAGAACCGCGGATGGATCGCCAGCCGACTGGACCCCGACAAACGGTCCCGCCAGCCCCAGTGGATCGGGAATCGCTGGCAGCGGGTGCCAATCCAACCGAAACGCAGCGACCGCGGAGGGGTCGGCGGGCTGATCAGCGATGGCTGCTGGCGTCGACCAAAACAGCCACACGATCAAAAAACTAAATGCAAAACCTTTCATCCGGCGGCAATCCATGCGTCAGAAATTACAATCAACTGATGCGGCAGATTACCACGATCGACGCACCGACGGTTGGATGCAAATCCGAACCGACCAAGCTAGACTGACCTGTGCCGCCCGTCTGACCAAACCACCGGAGAACTGATTCATGTGGCGATTGATATGGCTGATTCTGATGGCCGGGACGATCGGATTTCACCCGCTAATCAGCACCGCCCAGCAACCCGCTGAGGAAACCCAGCAAGCCGCTGAGGAAACCGCCCAGCAAGCCGAGACGGACGATGACGCGATCGGTGACGGCGCAGAGGCCCCCTCCGTCGACCCGATCGCCCCCGAGATCGCCAAGATCCAGGCCGCCGTTGCTGCTTATGTGGATGCGTTCAACAGCAAAGACGTCGATAAACTGATCGCGTTGTGGTCGGCCGACGGGGTTTACGCGAGCCAAACGCAAGGCGAACAAATCGCCGGGCAAGCCGCACTGCGGAGCGAATTCACAGCGATCCTGACGGCGGAGTCGGTGCCCCAATTGAGTGTGGAATCGGATTCGATCGAGTTCCTTTCGCCCAACGTCGCTGTCGAACAGGGAACTGCCACGCTACACCGCGACGGACAACCGGCAACCGCGGATGACCAAACCCAATACAGCGCCGTTTACATCAAACAAAATGGCAACTGGATTCTCGATCGCGTCAGTGAACAGAGCGTGGAATCGGCACCCAGTCACTTTGAACAACTGCAAGCACTCGAGTGGATGGTCGGGCAATGGAGCTGCCAGGGCGAAGGCTGGGCGGTGGAGTTTGATTGCGACTGGACCAGCCACCGCAACTACATCAGCCGAGAATACAAGATCATCGACGAAGCCGGTGTAGAATCCTCGGGCATTCAAATCATCGGCTGGGATGCCAAACAAAAACAGATTCGCAGCTGGCTATTCGACTCCGATGGCGGATTCGTCAGCGGCGAATGGACGCGTCATGACCAGGGCTGGATGGTGCAATCGGTAGCGACGCTCGCTGATGGTACCCAAGGTTCGTCCACCAGTTTGATCGATCCGATCGACGACAACAGCTACTCCTGGCAAAAAATCAATCGCGTCGTCGACGGCGAAGTGCTGCCCAATTTGGATGCCGTCACGGTGTATCGAAACTAGCTGTATCTCGAATTGAATGGTGCAGCAAAACAAGCCAGACCGCCACATCTTCCCAAAACACCCCTGATCGCAGGGCGATTCGCATGAACCAAACGAACCGCATGAAACGTTCTTTGAACGTCGCCGCTTGGCTGCTGGTACTGGCACTGGCCGGCAGCTGGTGTTGCCAAAGCACCCAAGCACGCGGCCGGGGTGGCTTCAGCCGAGGTGGTGGAGGCGGCATGCGCGGTGGAGGCGGCATGCGTGGTGGCGGCATGAGTCGTCCCAGCCCCTCGATCAGCCGACCGAGTCACTCGTTCAGTCGTCCCAGCCCATCGATCAGTCGTCCCAGCAGTCGTCCCAGTTCGTCGTTTAATCGACCGAGTTCATCGTTCAGCCGACCGAGCTCGCCAATCAATCGTCCCGGATCATCGATCAGCCGACCGAGCTCGCCAATCAGTCGTCCCGGATCATCGATCAGCCGACCGAGTTCTCCGATCAGCCGCCCCGGGTCGTCACCTTCGATCAACCGTCCGGGAACGAGTCGCCCCAACGTTGGCAGTCGCCCTTCGATCGGTAGCCCCTCGTTTAACCGTCCGTCCCAGGGCCAATTGAACGACTTTCTGAACCTCAATCGCCCCTCGTCCGGATCGCGACCGAGCGGTGGTGGTGCTGCAGGCGATTTTTTACAACACCGTCCCTCGACACGTCCTGCCCCGGTCAGCCCGGGCAGTCGGCCCGCTCAAGGCAATCGGCCGGGAACCGGAAATCGACCCACCACGTTACCGGCAACACCAGGCAACCGACCCGGAGCGGGGAACCGTCCCACACCCGGCGATCGCCCGACCACGCTGCCGGCAACACCAGGAAACCGACCCGGAACGGGGAACCGTCCCACACCCGGCGATCGACCCACCACGCTGCCGGCAACACCAGGCAACAGACCCGGCGGCGGTGACCGTCCGACCACGCTGCCGGCCACTCCTGGAACACGTCCACCGGGAACTCGTCCACCAGGTGGCGGACCCGACACACGACCACCGGGAACTCGTCCACCAGGTGGCGGACCCGACACACGTCCACCGGGAACTCGTCCACCAGGCGGCGGACCCGACACACGACCACCGGGAACTCGCCCACCAGGTGGCGGACCCGACACACGTCCACCGGGAACTCGCCCACCAGGCGGCGGCCCCGGCACGCGACCACCGGGAACACGTCCACCAGGCGGCGGACCCGGCACACGACCACCGGGCGTGCGACCGCCGGGACATTACCCTGGACATCGCCCTCCGGGTACACGACCACCTGGCTATCGGCCTCCCGGACAACGGCCCCCGGGCTATCGACCTCCCGGATTCCGACCGCCACCACCGGGACACCTACCCGGCTATGGCCCCGGCTACTGGAACCGCTACCCCAACTGGCGTTGGGGATGGGGACGCTATCCGAATAACTGGTGGGCCTGGGCAACCGCGGGCGCCGTGACCGGCTGGATCATCGGCGGATTCGATTCTCAACCGATCTATTACGATTACGGCAACACGTTGTACTACGACGAGCAGACGGTCTACTACAACAACGAACCGGTCTGTAGCGCCGCTGAGTATGCCGAACAGGCACAACAGATCGCCGCCAACGTCCCCGAGGTGAAACCCGAGGATGTCGAATGGCTGCCGCTGGGCGTGTTTGCCCTGTCGTCCAGCGCCGACGATTCTTCCGAAGACTCGACGTTGTTCGTGCAGCTTGCGATCAGCAAAGAGGGCATCATCGCGGGCACGTTCCAAAACACCGCGACCGATGAATCGTTTGAAGTCGAAGGCACCGTTGATCGCGAGACCCAGCGGGCCGCGTGGGGACCGGTCGACAAAGACTGGCCGATCATGGAAACCGGGATTTATAACCTGAGTGAAAATGAAGCGGATGCATTGATGCATTTCGGCAACGGTGAAACCCAACAATGGACCATGATTCGAATGGATGAGCCGAAAAAGTAGGGATCGGTGAACAAATTCTGGTGTCACCGAACGGATCGAATTGCGAGATCGATTGACCGCCAACGTTGAATCGACTGCGATGACGCTACGGATTCAATTCGTAGGGTTGGCAAGTTGGCGAGCGGGGCGCACGATGAACGCCGCTACACAATTCACTTCATTCTTCATCGGCTAGTACACCATGTCTGTTTGTTGCATCAACGGTCCGGACGGTCGCCCCCAATACGCGCTCTATCGCGACGGACAGATCTGTCCGTTGCGAAACGTGATCCAGGATCTAGCGGACGACTTCAACCTGTTCGAACTTGCCGCAGCAGGCGGTTTGCCAGATGTCTCGACGGTGCAACCGGGCCTGTGGTCTGCCGCACCCGACGTGCTGTTACCACCGGTTCCCAAACCCGAAAAAGTCTTCTGTATCGGGTTGAATTACCGCGACCATGCAATCGAAACCAATTCGCCGATCCCCAGCGAACCGGTCGTGTTCAGCAAATTCAACACGGCGTTAATCGGACATGGGCAATCGATTCAGTTGCCATCGATTTCGTCCAAGGTTGACTATGAAGCGGAATTGGTCGTAGTGATCGGTCGTCAAGCCAAGAACATTTCGGCTGACGAAGCACTGGAGTACGTATTTGGTTACACCTGCGGACATGACGTCTCAGCCCGCGATTGGCAAAAGGGTCGACCGGGCGGACAGTGGCTGTTGGGCAAATCATTTGACACGTTTGCCCCGGTGGGTCCCTGCATTGTCACCCGCGACGAACTTCCCGATCCCGCGGACGTCCGCGTGCGAATGAAACTCAACGGAGAAGTCGTGCAAGACAGCACGACGGCACAGTTGATCTTTGACATTCCGACGACGATCGCGCACCTGTCGAAGTTCATCACGTTGGCGCCGGGCGATTTGATCTTCACCGGAACACCACCGGGGGTCGGTGACGCCAAAGATCCGCCGGTGTATCTGAAACCGGGCGACCACTGCAGCGTGATCATTGACGGTGTGGGAACGCTGACCAATCCCTGTCAGTAACTCTCGCCAGTCGCGACTCTGTCGCCGTCCGGCTAGGCCACGTGGCGGGTGGTGCGACCGGTGGCTCGGGTGACCGGGTGCCGCTGCACGACGCTGCGGTCGGCCAATGGATAACGGATTTTTGCCAACGCGTTGCTCATCGCTACGCCATCACGAAATCGCTTTCGCGGCGCGGGATCGATGGCCTTGCGAATCAACGCCACCAAGTCCGCAGAAATTCCACGGCGGAGCCGATTGTAGCCGGGCAGCGGAGCTTCAAAGGGATACTCCGGCAGTTCACCCGAGAGCATCCGGTACAGCACCAAGCCCAGCGAGAACACGTCGGTGCGATAGCTGGGATGCCCCATCGCCTGCTCGGGCGCCATGTAGCCGAGTGTGCCCGAAGCGGAAACATCAAACGAACCGATCTGGAACCGCGCCAATCCGAAATCGGTCAAGCGAATTTCGCGGTCGGGAAATAGAATGAAGTTTTCTGGTTTGATGTCACGATGCAGCACCCGGTTTTCATGTGCATAGGCAACGGCGTCGACCATTTGCACTAGGTAGTCGACCACCAACACACGCGACATGCGGCGGCACAAACGATCGGCCAACGATTCTTCGCCGAGCGGAAACACCATCAAGAACCGATCATCAACAAACTGTGCGTTCTTTAGCTGCAGTACGCCGGGGTGATCCAGTTTCGCCATGATCCGAACTTCGCGGTGCAGATCATCCAACGACTGCGTGTTGGTGATGTAGCGATCATCGGGAATTTTGATCGCGACCTGACGGCCTTCGATCGTGTCCATCGCAGTGTAGACCGTTGCAAAACCGCCTTCCCCCAAGCGTTTTTGAATCCGGTACTTTCCCAGCCTTGCGCCGATGCGCAGTGCCGGTTGGGGAGCGGACTGGTTTGCAAAGATTTTAAACGTCGTCACGATCGCTCACGATGATTGTGGTCTGTGAGATCAAGACACTCAGATGGTCTTGATCACCCCGGGGGCGGTGTGTCGATCAACAACCCCAACTGTTCGCATCGTCCCCAATCGACAAAACAATGTCCCGCGCAACAGCTTTTCTTGACTGCCGGTATAAATCCACACTTCAACTGCCACGCAAGCCGGATCATCCGGCGATGGTTATTGGCAACCGAAGCGTCAGCGAGGGATCCCGTTATCTGGCTAAATCCCTCGCTCGCGCGTCGGGTTACCATCAAAGCGCAACTGCTAAACCAAAGTCATCCAGCGGCGGAGGACTGAGTGGGCGAGCAAATGCACCAGACCGAAGAGAGCCAAACCGAGCAGCGTTGACGTGAATACGGCTGCGATTAGCGCGTCGGTGCGGACAAACCCCTGCCAGTGAGTCATCAACGTCCCCAACCCGTCGTACTCGGTTCCATTGCCGACAAAAAATTCGGCAACGATCGCTCCGATCACCGCCAGTCCGCTGCTTGTCTTTGCGCCCAATACCAAATAAGGCACCGCCGCCGGAACCTGCAATCGACACAATCGTTTCATCCTGCCGGCCCCGTACAGTGTGAACAAATCCGACCATTGACGATCAACGGCGGTGAGGCCAGCAGTGACACTGTTGACGATCGGGAACAGACAAACGATCACCGTGACAATCACCACGGTACGAAATTGATAGCCGCTCCATATGATCAGCAACGGCGCAATGGCGACGATGGGTACCGTTTGCAGAAAAATCACGTAGGGGAAAAATGCCAGACGCACCCGCCGTGACTGTGAAAACACAACGCTGATCAACGAGCCGATACATATCGCGACGACCAAACCGACCAGGGCTGCTAAACCGGTCGAATAAAGTGCGGCCAACAGTGCGCTGCGATTGGCAACCGCCGCCTGCCAAACCTCCACTGGCTTTGGCAACAAGGCGCGCGGCAGATCAAATCCCCAGGCGACCAAGTGCCAGATCACCAATGCAACCAACGCCACCAGCAATGCCGGAATCCATTGACTGGACCACTGCACCAGCCGATGGACCACTGTGCGAGGGTTTGGCGAGATTGAATTCATCGCGATGCCCCGCTGCGCGTCGTGTCCACTGTTGTTTCTTCACCACGCAGCGCATCGCTGACGACTCCGAAGAACGATGCAAATTCAGCCGTTCGCATCAGCGACGGATCACGTGGCCAGGCCAGCGGATTGTCAATCGATTGCTCCAACTTGCCATGACGCATGACCACGATTCGTCGCGACAGAAAAATCGATTCACTGATGTTGTGAGTCACCATCACCGCAGTGAATCTGCGTTGCTGCCACAGATCCAGTAGCAACCGTCCCAAATCGCTACGCAACATATCGTCCAGGGCTGCGAACGGTTCATCCAATAGCAAAATCCCGGGATTGGTCACCAGCGCGCGGGCGATCGACGCCCGCATCTGCATCCCGCCCGACAATTCGTGGGGGTACTTGTGATGCGCCGCAGACAACTGGACCGCGGCCAGTGATTCGGAAGCCGCATCCAATCGATCCAGTCGATTTCCATGGCCGATCAGTTCCAATGGCAACATCACATTTTGTAGCGTCGTCGCCCACGGCAGCAGGGCGGGTTGTTGAAACACAAATCCGATCTGCCCGCTATTGGCAACCATTGGCGGCGACATCAAAACGCTACCTTGATACATCTTTTGCAGCCCACCGATCGCCCGCAACAACGTCGTCTTGCCACAGCCGCTCGGCCCGATCAACGAGACGATTTCACCGCTACCAACGGTCAAGTTGACTGCATCAACGGCAGGTTCGTCGGCATCGAACGCAACGGTCACGTCACGGCACTCGATGGACGCTGCAAGCGATGACGGGCTGGGGCTAGATTCGCTCAACGACTATCGCTCGATTTGATCAATGATGGTGTCGGCAATCGCCAACGAAGCGGTTGCCGCCGGCGAAGGTGCATTTAGAACGTGAATCGCCGATTGACTGGACTGGATTAAAAAATCGTCGATCAAGGTCCCGTTATTGGACACTGCTTGAGCACGGACGCCCGCTCGGCCGGGCACCAAATCAGATTCTTGTAGCGTCGGCAGAAGCTTTTGTAACGCTTTGACAAACGCGGGCTTGCGCAGCGAGCGATGCATTTCCCCCAAGCCGGCTTTCCAATGCCGCAGCGCCAGTCTGCGGAACCCACCATAGCGAAAGGTTTGCGCGACATCTTTCAAACGAATCGTTTTCCAATCGTATCCCTCGCGGGCGAATGCCAGCACCGCGTTGGGGCCACATTCAACACCGCCACCGATCATCCGAGTGAAATGCACTCCCAGAAACGGAAACGATGGATCGGGTACCGGATAAATCAAGTGTTTGACCAAGGATTGCCGCTGCGGCGCGAGTTCGTAGTACTCACCACGAAACGGCACAATTTGCACGTCGGGTGTGACCCCGCTCATCCGGCATAAACGGTCACTGTGCAAACCACCGCAATTGATCATTTTGCCGCCGTGAAAGACTTGGCCGTCGCGCGATTGCAATCGGATCGATTGCGGCCGGGACTCGATGGAGGTGATCCGCGCACCGAAATGCATTTTGCCGCCTCCATCGGTGATCCGCTGCGCCAGTCGCTGGCAAACCACCGCGTAATCGACGATCCCGGTTTCCGGCACCAACAATGCGGCGATCCCAGCAGCGTTGGGTTCTCGCTGTCGCAATTGATCGCTGTCCAGTCGCTGGACCTGCACGCCGTTTTGGTTGGCGCGGTCGGCGATGCGATCCAATGAGTCCAGTTCCCTGTGGTCCGTTGCCACCACCACTTTGCCACAACGTTGCCAGGGAATTTGGTGCTCGTCACAAAACGCTTCCATCGCGGCTTTGCCGGTTCGACAATTGATCGCCTTTTGTGACCCTGGTTTGTAGTAGATTCCGCTGTGCAACACACCGGAATTGTGACCACTCTGGTGGCGGGCGACCTGCTTTTCCGCCTCCACCACCGCGACCGAGCAGTCCGGCATCCGTTGCTGGAACCGCCAGGCGGTTGCCAGTCCGACGATTCCGCCGCCGACGATGATCAGGTCGGCATGATCGGAGGATTGCGGCATCGTGATTTTGGTGGAGAACAAAAATGGGGCGGAGCACAATGGTGGACGAACACCACGAATTGCAGCGTGGTTGTGGTACTATAGTTGCGGATAAACCTCTTCTAGAAAAGCACCGATGGCTGCACGTCAATCCAAACCTCTGTATCGCTATCGGCTGACACGGTTGGGGTTTCACTTTCTGTTTGTCGCCCTGTTCGCAATGATCGGTGGATCGCTGCGTGGATTCAATCTGTTGCTGGTATTGGCTGGATTATTGGTGGGTGTGGTCATCGTCCAGTGGCGGCAGGGGCGATCGGCGATTCGCAGAACTCGGTTGCGACGTCTGCCCAGCGGCGGGACCTTTGCCGGACACCCGTTGTCGATCCGCTATGAAATACGCAATGCGAGCCGCTGGTTGCCATTGTGGATGATTCGCGTCGAAGACAGTGTGACCAACGTGTTGCCGCTGACAACATCAACCGCGTCACACCAACAGGTGCCGATGATTGCCAGCGTGGGCAGTGTCCCGGCCGGTCAGATTGCTGGCACATCGATCATTTGCCGATTCAGCCAACGAGGGGTCTACCAGTTGGGGCCCCTGATCGCATCCACCTCGTTTCCATTCAGTCTGCTTAGCTGCGAACGGTTGTCGCCTAATGGGTCGGACCGGGTTTACATTTACCCGCGACGGTTGGAACTGCGACGCGGTTGGCAAACGCTGCTGCCGCCACGGCGGGGCGGCGACGGCAACCGTTCGACCGGTGGAAACAGCCAGGATGGTGAATTTTTCGGACTGCGTCCTTGGCAATCCGGTGATCATGTCAAACACATTCATTGGCGGACCTCGGCCCGAATCGGCGGTCCCGCGGTGCGTCAGTTCGAACAGCGCAATCGTCATCAGATCTGTGTCGTGGTCGATGCCTATTGCGGCGCAAATGGCGCCGGCAGACGCGATCTTGAATCGGTCCTCGAATTTGCCACCACGGTGTTGTGTGAACTTTCTACCCAAACCCATTCGGTGGCATTGTTGGTGGCCGACGGCCGGCGTGACACCTGGGCCGGCCAGTCCCAGGGCAATGATGTCTCCGGGTTATTGGAACGTTTGACGATTGTTCCTTCGTCGTCGGATGATGATTCAGCGGATTCACTGTCGACAGCGGTCGTTGAATCTGCTGCGCGTCTGCGACGCTACGATTTGGTAGTCGTCAGTTGTCGTCCATTCGCTGATGTCGTCGGACAGGGGATGAAACCCGGTCTCAATGCCAGTGGCCGCAGCGGCATCGCTTCCATCGAACAACAGGGACGCGCCTTTTGGCGTCATTTCCATCGGGCCAATCGCTTGGCTTGGTTGAATCTGAATTCGCCGCTGGTACAACGTTTTCTGCACGACGAGGACGTTCGGCCGATCGATCATCGGGACATTGCTGAGGCCACGCGTGTCAGTCACTGAATCATCTACCGCTCCCCGCTCCCAATCGGTGGAATCCGAATTGATGCGTCTGCCGGCGGTGCGACTGCGACTGGAATTCCAATTCGCGTTGCTCTCAGCGGCCGGAGGAATGGTGTTGGCATCCGGCCAGGGCACCGAAGGCATCGCGTTGTTGGCGATCTTCATGGCTGCGTTTGGGTTCGTGTTCGTCGATTGGTTACGAGTTTTTGAATTGCCACCGATTGGTGCATATTTGGCGATGGGCGGCGCCGCCGCGTACTGTGTGCGTGATTTCTGGGGGCTGCAGATGCGTGGCGAACCTCAGATGATTTCCGTCGCGCTGCTGTTGGTGTTGGTGCAAGGCGTGTTGATGATGCAGCACAAATCACGGCGAATCTTGGAACAGCTGGCGGTGTTCTGCTTGCTGGAATTGGTCGTCGCAGCAATCTTCAACGATGCGATCAATTTCGGCTTGCTGATGATCCCGATTGCGCTCATCGGCGGCAGCGCGCTCAGCCTGTTGGGATTGGTGGCGATCATGGAACACATCAATGTGACAGATGCCCCGCAGGTCGCTGCGACACCGACCACCCGGATCGGTCGGTTGTTGCGGATGCTGGCCGGACAAACCGACCAAGACCTGCAGCAGCAGGGAATGGTTCGGATGACATCTCCCGAATCAGCGCTTGCACTTTACCGATCGGCTCGGCCATGGTCACGGTTTGCCGTGTTGACGCTCACGCCGGCGGTTCTGTTGGTCGCCACAGCTTTCTTTTACGTCCTGCCGCGTAAAGTCGACGCCGCACGAGGTCGCTCGGGCGGGCCGGCACTCGTGGGATTTGATGACAAAATCCAGCTCGAGCAGTTGGGCCAAGTGATGCAGAATCCCAAAACGGCATTGAAAGTCGAATTGACCGACGCGTCCACCGGCCAGCCCTATCAAATCGCCGACAGCCTGTACCTGCGCGGCAAAGTCCTGGAACACTACGAAGTCAATTTCGCAGGCCATCGGCCGGTCGCCAGATGGGTCTCCCTGGATCGCCCGTCGCTCAATCAGCGCCAGCGACCACTGCCCCCCGCCTATCAACCACGTCGTTCGTCGCATTTGAATTCGTATGACGATGTACATGTGAAATTGACATGCGAATCGATGAGTCGCCCGGCGTTGTTTTCGATCGCGCCCTACTACGCATCCGGCGACGCGTTCGATGTCATTCATGCGGCCGGTGACTGGACCTTGGCCAGGGCATCTAGCGCCCCTCCCTTTCCCAAACTGCGATATGAATTTGGGACTCATGCCTTTCACCGAGGCGTGCAAACAGGATGGATCGCGCATCAACCGGAAATGCGGCGAATGTCCAGTCCCAACGGGATGAACCTGCGGTCGTTCTTCGCACCGCCCCCGACGGCGCTGCGGCCAAACTACATGCAGGACTTGCTGCAATTCGATCGCCTGCGGGTGCCGACCGCGGCGCGGTTGGCCGAGCAAGTGCTCGATGATTTGGGGCTCAAACAGCGATCGCCGGTGAAAATCGCACGTGCAATGGAATCCTTTCTGGCAACCGATCCCCGGTTCCATTACACGTTGAAGTTGGATGCCACGCCGATCGATAACGTGGATCCGATTGAACAATTTTTGGCTGTCGATCACCGCGGTCACTGCCAGTACTTTGCATCAGCGCTGGCGTTGATGTTACGTAGCGTCGGAATTCCGTGCCGTCTGGTCGTTGGCTATCGGACCGAGGAATTTAACCGAATCGGTGGCTACTACATCGCTCGCCAGCAACATGCCCATTCCTGGGTCGAAGCCCTGATCGACGCCCGTGAATTACCCGACCGTTCGGTGGTCGCCGGCCAGCGCCCGTCCGATCGCTATTGGATACGGTTGGATCCGACGCCCGGCGTCAGCGAATTGGACGACGGCAACAACACCGGTGTCGATGGATTGATGGACATGGCCAACAACATCTGGGAAGACTATGTCGTTGAAATGGACGCCGAACGCCAATCCGAAGAACTGGTCCAAGCGACCGGACTGGGCGATGTCCAAACCTCCTATCGAAGTCTCTTTGAGCGTTTGGAACAGAAACTCGCTGAAATCCGCTCGGGGCGACTCGGCGGCGGCAGCATGAGTCTGCGTGATCAATTGCCGCTCAGAATGATTGCCGCGGTGATCGGTGGAATCCTGGTTCTGGTCCTGTTGTCACAGATCCGTTTCCGCAAGTGGTTTTCATTCGCGCGCACACCACACACGAAACTCGTCCGCCAACAACCGACGCTGGATTTCTACCGAGAAACCCTGCGCCAACTCGAACGGGTCGGCATCGAGCGGCAAGCGGATGAAACGCCCGCTGAACTGTGCCGCCGCGCTGAATCCAGCTATCCCATCCTGGCAGAATTGACCACGGCCTTCCAACAACAGCGCTATGGCAGTTTCGCCAGCAACGACGCAGAACACCTGCGCAGCGCGCTCGATGGGTTGACCGCAGACGTCGATCAACAACTGGCCAGCGGATCCGTTCACCCGAGTGAAAACTATTGAAGTTGCGTTTGCGCGTGGGGCATTGTTTTTTGGTAACCCGAAGCGTCAGCGAGGGATCCCGTCAACACCCAAAATCCCTCGCTCACGCGTCGGGTTGTGATGAAAATCGCTGGCTTCAAAAGTTAAATCGGTGACGCCGCCAGCCCGTAGGCACCAAAGATATTCATCGCCATGCGAATGATTAGGAACACCAATGTTCCCGCAGTGATCAACCAGACGACCGATGTCGCGATGCCCGACAATGTCCGCATTGCCATTTTCGCCCGCTCTTCGTACTCCGTGCACAGGTGATCAATCGATTCGCTTTCGGTACCGGATAGCTCGGCGACTTCGACCAGTTGTAAAAAGGTTTCCGGAAACAACGAAGTCGACCTTAGTCCGCCCGCCAAGGTGTCTCCGCGGTCGCGAATCGCGGTTTCAAAGATTTCACCCCCGCTGCGATAATACTCGCTATCGGTACTGTCCAAACTGAGTTTGACGCTGCGAATCGGATCCAGTCCGGCCCCCAAGGACAACGCCAGCGTGCGCGTGAATCGGGACAGCGTGATCGTTTGCAGCGCCGGACCGAACTTGGGAATCAAATACAGCAGCGGGATCAAATTCTGCACTCCGCCCAGGTTTCGCTGATAGGCCACGTACAGCGCAACGAAAATCGCTGCCACGGCGGCGATGTATGACCAAAAGATCAAGACGCCTGTTCCGCCCCGCAGCCCGAACCCCAACATGTCGGCCATCTGCCCGCCACTGGCCGGTTGCAGAATGCCCAGCAGGTAGATAAACAACGAGATCACGCCCAACCCCAAAAACATTTGAATGGCTGGCCAACTGATCGAGGACATAAATTGCCGCCGCAGTTGCACCTGCTGTTCGTAATGTTCGGCAAGCGTCAGAAAGGTGCGTTCGAGTTTTCCGGTGTCCTCGCCGACGCGGGTCAACGAGATCATCAATCCCGGAAAGAACTTGGGCCGCTGCTTCATCGCATCGGTCAACGAGAACCCTTCGTTGATGCTGGTCAACAGATGCGAAATGGCCTCGCGCTGCTGGTTTGAACCATACTTGGATTCAGATTTCAGCAATCTCAGGATGTCGGCGCCGGCGCGCAGCCCGGTCCCCATTCGCCGTGAAAATCCCGCTGCAGCTGAGAGACTCATTCGTTGAGAAAACATCCGCAGTCGCCCAGAACAGAAATCGACAGGTCAAAAATCACAGGACCGCGCACGTTCTCGCGATCAACGTGCACGGATTGTAACCGCCTGGGCCCGACAGTTTTAGGCGACCGAACGATACAGCATCTCGGCGTTGGTTTTGTCCAACGGTACCGGATTAAAGGTTCCGGTCCATTGTTGCAGCGCTTCTTCGACAAAACTCTCGATGCCGCTCGCAGGAATGGACAAGGCGTTCAAACTGGTCGCCAGCCCGGCCTCCTCCAACCAATGCGTGACCATGCACGCCAACCGCTCGGGAGCGTCCGATTCGGTCACGCTCGGATCGACTTCGCGCAAGAGTTCGGCATACCAATCGGCATGGCGTTGACCATTTAAACGAATCACCGCGGGCAGCATCAATCCGACGGCTTGGCCATGCGTGATGTCGTGCCGCGCGGTCAATGGATTTGCGGTGGCATGGGCGGCGCCCAACATGGATGTTTCGATCGCCATCCCAGCGAAACAGGCGCCCAACTGCATTTGACCGCGGGCATCAACGTCATCCGGTGCCGCCAACACGCGCGAGAATCCGGCGGCCAGCATTCCGAAGGCGCGGCGGCTGTAGGTGGTCGACATCGGGTTGCGGCGATTACTGACATAGGTTTCGATCGCGTGTGAAATCGCGTCGATCCCGGTCAACGCAGTGACGCGTCTCGGCTGGGTCAGTGTCAGTTGCGGATCCAACAACGCGATCTTGCAAGCCGCCTTGGGGTCACCGCAGGCCATTTTGACGTGCGTCTCGGCATCGCTGATCAACGCAAACGACTGAGTCTCGCTGCCGGTGCCGCTGGTCGTGGGAACAGCAATCATCGGCAACATCTCCGCAGTCGCTTTGCCGACGCCGTGATAGTCGTGGATCGTCCCGCCGCCGCTGTAGACGAAATTGATCCCTTTGCAGCAATCCATGCTGCTACCGCCGCCGAGTCCAATCAATAGGTCCGGCTGGACCTCCGCTGCTTTGGTGACACCGGCGTCGACCATGGCCGAAGTCGGATTTTCGGCAAAATCGTGGAACGATTCGACGTGCAATCCGGCAGCCTGCAAAATGTCCGACGCGGCGCCGAAATGACCGGCATCGATCAATCCGGCGTCACTGACCACCAACACACAGCGTGGGCGAAACGAGCTGGCGAGTTCGCCCAGGCGGGCAAACACGCCGTCGCCGAAAACGATTCGTGTGCGGCTGACAGCATCAAACGGTGACAATGTGGGCATCGATAGAAGCAACCGGGCGGTTACGGGGCGGGCGGAGGCGTGGCCAAGCGGAGCCGATCATTTTAGCCGATCGGCAATCCTTGGCCCATTGGAAGATGGCGTTTTGTACCGCTCAGCCGCCAACGCTAAATCTGATAATTTGAATGCTCGACCAACGGAGCGTCGCCCTTGCCATCGCGGACTCGCAGCGACGGTTGCTCCAGCACCACCGTTGTCAGCGGCGAAACGCTTTTTGTGATCCAAACACTTGATCCGATCACCGAATCGTGGCCGATCACGGTCCTGCCGCCCAAAATGGTCGCGTTGGCGTAAACCACCACCCGGTCTTCGATCGTCGGGTGCCGTTTCTGGCCACGGATCAGTGCCCCGCTGTCATCGGTTTTGAAACTCAATGCGCCCAGCGTGACACCTTGGTAAAGCTTGACATGAGCACCGATCTGGCAGGTCTCGCCGATCACCACCCCCGTGCCGTGGTCGATGAAAAAGTAGTCACCGATTGTGGCGCCGGGATGAATGTCGATCCCTGTCTGTTTGTGCGCCCATTCACACATCATCCTGGGGATGAAGGGCACCTCCAACCGGACCAACTCGTGAGCGATCCGATAGACCGTGATCGCTTCGATTCCCGGATAACAGAACACGACTTCGTCGGTCGTTTGGCAGGCCGGATCGCCATCGTAGGCCGCTTGCACATCGGTGGCCAACGTCCGCCGCAACTGGGGGACGCGTTCGAGCAATTCGATCGCCATCGCCTGGCCCTTGGCCTCGAAATCTGTGTCGCTTTCGCAATCGTTGTGATTGTTCCGCACCCGGTCTTCGTGACGCAGGGCACGAGCGATTTGGGTGGTCAGCTGATCGTGCAGCGAATCCACCGTGCTGCCCACATGATAGGCAATGTTACCGGCATGCAACCCGACCTTGCGACGATAGCCGGGATACAAAATGTCTTTCAGATCCAACAGGATCTCAATGATCGCTTCGTAGCTCGGCAACGCGCAATGCCCCAAATGGTTGATTGCGTCGTCAGCCGTGTAAGTCGCCACGATGCGGTCGGTTAGCCGCGGCAATTGCTCTTTCAAGCGAACGTCAGATGCCACAACAAATTCTCGCGTGCGTCGGGGAAAGACGGTTTCTGGCTTCCAAATGTCTCACTCATCCTATCGTGCCGCCAAGACCTGGCTAGCCGGTGAAGCGATTCGCCAGGTCTCACAAAGGTCAACGACGGCACCTGTAGCCGGGCTCTTCGAGCCCGGTCCATCAATCTCTCCGGCCTCACCGAGGCCGGCGACAGATTGCCGGCAACCGATCGTCATCGACGATGCGCGACCTTTAGCGTCCGATCGACGGCGGATCATTCAACAGGAAATCACGCGGGCCGCGAACGGTGTAGTAAGGGTAAGCCACTTGGCCGGTTGGCGGACCGGGATTGACCGGCCGTGCATTCAATGCCGCGCCGGCATTGTGCCCCATGAAACCTGGGCCGAGGTGCGAACTGTAGTCGTGGCCGCCTTGCTGCCAGCCGATCGGACCGGCGACACAACCTTTACGACAGCCGCCGCCGCAGGAATTGCAGCCACCGACGTTCATCTTGCCCAGCAATCCCTTGCCACCGCCACAGCTTGCGTCGCCGCAGGCTCCGGACTGGCAGGTCCCACTATTGCAGGCGCCTGAATTACAGGTGCCTGTCGAGCAATTGCCACGCGTTTGATGACGCAGACATCCGGTGCTGACGACCAGCAAACCGGCTAACGATCCTATCCATAACCAACGGTTCATCGCCGAATCCTTTTGGGCATCGTTCACTGAATTGTTTGACCAGAATTGCGGACTCGAAACCGTCACGACGCATTCGTCGAACGATCAGACCGTGAAACCCGATAGCGGGAATAACTGGCACACGCTTACCATCGGCGCCCTGATTGATTCGGTACACACAATCAGTGCGACCGATACAAGGGTTTTGAATTCGTGGCTGAACAGACTCCGCAAATTACCCAACCGTTGCTAGCAACGGGTCTCAACGAAACCGGGATTGTCGCGGTGGCCGCAAAGTTGGTACCGCATGGAGACTCCGATGCTTCCTCACAGCCCCTTGCCAAGATGATGAGCCAGACCTTTCGATTGACCGTCTTCGCGTTCGCCGTGTTGCTACCACTAGCCGGAGTCCGCCAGTTTGTCAGGGCGCAAATCCCCGTCGCGCTGTCCCCGACCGCGGCGCAGTCCAAACAGCCTTCGCTGGCCGAATACCTGGTCAACCGTTTGCGAGCGACCAGCACCGATCAACGCAGCTACGTCGCCGAGATTGTCAAATTGGTCGAAGAAGGCAAGTTGGAGCGACGGTTATTGATCGCGCTGGAACGCTATGCCAGGCGTAAAAGCCCCTATTTCCCCTTGCCAGTGTTCGAGCGCGCGCTGCGTGTCGAAGCGGCCAAACGAGGCGTCGCGGTGCCGATGATCAAAGAAATCGTCGCCCGCAACGGCGAAACCGCCGCCCGCGCAGTATCCGATTCAAGAATCCGCTAACGCGCCCCGCAACCGTAGCTGGACCGGCCACGGTTCAGACGCCCCTATCTCCATCGACCGACTGAA
Organism: Stieleria tagensis; assembly: GCF_024129865.1. Classification (GTDB taxonomy): domain Bacteria; phylum Planctomycetota; class Planctomycetia; order Pirellulales; family Pirellulaceae; genus Stieleria; species Stieleria tagensis. The sequence continues at coordinate 26,337 of NZ_JAMYFE010000047.1, forward strand.
CCCTGGCGGGATCAGCTACGACACTTGCCCCGTAACCGTAGCTGGACCGGCCACGGTTCAGACGCCCTTATCTCCATCAACCGACTGAACCCTGGCGGGATCAGCTACGACACTTGCCCCGCAACCGTAGCTGGACCGGCCACGGTTCAGACGCCCCTATCTCCATCGACCGACTGAACCCTGGCGGGATCAGCTACGACACTTGCCCCGCAACCGTAGCTGGACCGGCCACGGTTCAGACGCCCCTGCTCCATCAACCGACTGAACCCTGGCGGGATCAGCTACGACACGCGCCCCGCAACCGTAGCTGGACCGGCCACGGTTCAGACTCCCCTATTTCCATCGACCGACTGAACCCTGGCGGGATCAGCTACGACACGCGCCCCGCAACCGTAGCTGGACCGGCCACGGTTCAGACTCCCCTACTGCATCGACCGACTGAACCCTGGTGGGATCAGCTACGGGATGATTCATTCAACGCTCACCAGCAGATCGCCGGGCTCATCGAACCCGGCGAGTCAACGTGTTCCGCTGGGTCGGACTACAGTTCCCAACCGCTGCGGTATTCGCGGGAGACGAACTCGTTGACGGCGGGAACGTTCGGGCTGGACAGCTTCTTGGCGTCCCACTCGATCCGTTGACCTTCACCCGCACGCAGCGCCAAGTTGCCGACCAAGATGGTTTCGGTCAGACGGCCGGCGTAGCCAAAGTTTGACATCGTGCCGGGCTCGTATTCACCTTTGACGGTGCTGACGAATTCCCATTTTTGTCGTTGATCGCCACCAGACTTGAACGGGATTCGTGGCAGAGTCTGTTCCGGATTTTGGTAATCCTTGTAGTTCTCTTCGGGCAACAACACGAACTTGGCGCCGTAATCATTTTCCGAGAACAACAGGCCTTTGCTGCCGACCACCAAGGCACCGCTGGTCTTGCGACCGCCACTGCGCTGCTTGGCAATGTTTTCTTGGAACGATTTGGGCAACTGTGCGATCAGGTCTTCGCGTGGCAGTTCACCGCCGTCGTACCAATGGAACTTGCAAGCCGGCAATCCTTCTCGCTCGGGGAATTCGAACAACAGCGAGCTACTGGCGGGGAAGGTTTCGCCTTCGAAGATACCGGGGTTCTTGATCGCGGTGACCGCAATCGGGTCCCACAGTTTCAGCGCCATCACCGGCATGTTGGTGGTATGGCATGCCATGTCGCCCAGGGCTCCGGTACCGAAATCCACCCAGCCGCGCCAATTGAACGAGTGGTAGACGCCTTTCTTGAACGGGCGCATCGGTGCCGGGCCGATCCAGGCGTCCCAGTTCAATCCGTCGGGAATCGGATCGCTGCCCTCGGGACGACCTTGGCCTTGTGGCCAGACCGGGCGGTTGGACCAAACGTGGACTTCTGCGACGTCGCCGATCGCACCACTTTGAATGATTTCGACGGCGGTACGCAGCCCATCTTCGCTGGTACCTTGGTTGCCCATCTGGGTGACAACGCCCATTTCCTCGGCGGTCTCGCGCATCAGCCGCGCTTCACTGATCGACCAAGTCAACGGTTTTTGACAATAGATGTGCTTCTTCATCCGCATCGCGCGAACGGCGGCTGCGGCGTGATTGTGATCGGGCGTGCTGACGGTGACGATGTCGACTTTGTCAGCGATCTTGTCCAGCATCTCGCGATAGTCGTCGAACTTTTCGGCGCTTTTGAATTCGCGGCTTTTCTTGTTCAACGTGTCGCCATCACAATCGCACAGGCCAACGATGTTGACGCCTTGTTCGGCGATGTGGCTGGTGTCGCTGCCGCCCTTTCCACCGACACCGATACAGGCTGCGCTCAGACCCTGCAGTGCCGATTCTTGAGCTTTCAAGACGGGACTGGTACCAGCCCAATAGCCGACGCCGACAGCACCGGCTGCTGCACTACGACCCAAAAAACTACGACGGGTGGTCTGTTTACTCATGCAATGATTTCCTTACGCGGAAGTAGTAGGACTGGAAGGATTCGGAGGCCCGATAGCGACATCCGAGCGGTGAAATCTATTCTCACCGACCTTGCCGAATGCGCATTTTAAGAGACTTAGCGGGCCCCTAAGGATAACCGCTAGTCCACTAGGCAACAACAATCGACGTGAAATCCACAAAAACCGGCTCTCAGAGGGGTGGCCAAGAAACCGCCCACTCGATCCGGGCGGTTGGGGCGAACACGGTTTCCGACGCGCCCCGGAATCCAGCGGCTGCGTTTTGTCGACGTTGCGACGGCTTTGTTGTCAATTCGGCCGTCGTTTGTCACATTGTTGTGTTGAAAGCCTCTGTGCATTGAATTCCCTGCAAACCCTACCGCCGGCCATTAGATTCATGAAATTGACCGTTCGCCAATTCGCTGTTCACTCCCTGGCCGCATCGACGTTGTGCGCCGGTCTGGGTGGTTGTGATTTCAAACGCCCCGCCCCGCCTGCCGACGCAACGGCCGAATCCAGTGCACCTGTCAAACAGCCGGCCCCGCCGGCGGCACCCAAAGACGACGCCACCGCGGTCGCCGCGCTGGAAGACGCCGGTTACTTGATCGAAAAATCCGCTGACGGCACCGTCACCTCGGTCGCCATCGCCAGCGACGCCGATGTCAGCGAGACCTATCGCCACCTGGCCGGTGTTCCCTCGGTGACCCAAGCCCGCTTCACCGGCCCCGGCATCGACGACAAAGGACTGGAAATCCTGAGCGAGCTGAAACAATTGCAACGCTTGGATTTCACCGATTCGGCAATCACGGACAAGACTCTGGACGTCGTGGCTAAGCTCCCGGGACTGCAAGTGCTGTCACTGCGCCGCGTCGGCGTGACCGATGAAGGATTGGAAAAATTGAGCCCGCTGCAAAAACTGCGTGCCATCGATTTGCGCAACACCAACATCGGCAACGGAGGCATGAAGGCGATTGCGAAACTGAAATCGCTGCAAGACGCTCAACTGGAAAAATCCAAGGTCACCGATGCAGGCGTCAAAGAATTGGCCGGATTGCCGCTGAAGTCATTCAATGCCAATTACTGCACCTCGCTCAGCGATGCGACCCTGGAAGTGTTTGCGAAGATCCCGACCCTGGAACAAATCCAACTGGATTACACCAAGATCAGCGACGAGGGCATGCCCTCGCTGGCGAACCTGAAGAAACTAAAACGGCTTCGTATCCGCGGTTGTGATGTGACTGGCGAAGGCATCAAGCATCTGGCCGGTGCCAACGAAATGGCTCGCATGGAACTGCGCGACACTTCGATCGACGACGAAGGGCTGGCCGTCATCGCCAAGTTCCCGAAACTGACCTACCTGGACTTGGGCGAATGCCGCCTGATTTCCCCCGACGGCATCAAGCAACTGGGCGCCGCGACCGGATTGACCTACCTGGGTTTCTGGGAAACCAAACTGGATGACGACGCCCTGAACGCCTTGGGCGGCTTGGTCAACCTGGTGGAATTGGATCTCAAAGCGACCAACATCAGCGACGAATCGATCCCAACGCTTTTGAAGTTCCAAAAACTGGAAAACCTAAACGTTGGCGGGATCTACCAATTGACCGACGACGGTTTTGCCGAGCTGGGAAAACTTCCCAATCTGAAAACCATTAACGTCGCCAACACGCAAATCGGATCGAGTGGTTTGGGTGCCCTGGAAGACCAAAACGAGAACCTAAAGATCGTCGAGTACGAGAACTAATCCTCCCTCGACACCAGCCAGACTCGCAAATCTGCACGCGCCATCCAACGCTGGAGTGCACACGATTCAGCGAGTTATTTGGCCAACCGCCCGGGGTGTTGCTCTACGCCGTTGGCGTAAAGACGCCCCGACCAGCGCCAAGACCTTCGATCGGGTCAGCATGCTCGAAGATTGCAACGACCTCCTGTCGTTGCTTCGGTCGCTCGTACTCTACCGCAGTTCAAATCGAGCAACCCGACACCTTCGAGAGAGTCCCCTCGCCGGACAAACCGGTTAGCTCAGCAGATCGACCAACGCTTCATCGATCGCTGATGCAGCCGAATCATCGTCTTCGTCTTCGACACTGATCAAATCGATCAGCCCTGCATCGACCGGCGTCAACACTTCGCTGGACACGATTTTGTCGACCGCGTTTTCGGTTGCCATCGGCTGATCGTCGTTGCCGCGTGTTGTCGGTTGCGAACTCGGCACCGCGGCGATCACGTCACTCAGTGGCGACGCGAGCACTGCCGTCGGGGCGTCGAATCCTTCACCCGATCCAGAACCTCTCTGCAGCGCCAATTCGTTGATCACCGCCAACGCATCACGTGATGTGATCGCCAAGTCACCGTTCTGGTCATAGTAGTTCGGACCATGGTCGGTGGGCAGCACCGGAATGCTGCCACTGGAATCGGCGATGGCAAGGCGATTGATCACCAACAACGCATCGAGCGGCGTCACTGTGCCGCTGGCGTTGACGTCGCTGGCGTGAACCGGGTTCTGCAAACTGCTTTCGACAACGTTGATATTGATGGTCGTTTCGTCGCTGACAAACCCACTCGGGTCTGCAACGGTGAACACAATCACGTCGGCTCCCAAGTAGTCGGTATCCGGCGTGTATCGAATCTCACCCGATGCCAAGACGACGGCCGAACCATTTTGCGGTCCGGAAACAATTGTCATGGTTGCCGGATCGGGTTGCCCCGCGACTCCATCCAACGCATCGATGTCGATCGGCACGTTGATGGAGGTGCCGGTGTTAACCGTCATGGTTGCCGGAGCCAAACCGACTCGCAATGACACCGTGGCTTGTTTGCTCTGTTGTCCCAACGTATCGGCCACGGTGTAGCGGAACTCATCCGGCCCGCGATAACCTTGGAGTGGGGTGTAGATCAAACGACCATTTGCGGCGACCTCCAATGCCCCCTGCGTCGGTTGGGTGGTGATAATGATGCTTGATGGATTGATCGCACTGTCGACATCCACATCATTGCCCAGCACCGGTAGCTCGGTTGCGGTCCCCGGCAGGATATTGAACGTGTCGTCACCTAAACGAGGTGCGTCATTGGTTCCGGTGACGGTCAACGAGACCATGCCGGTGTCCGTCAATTCACCATCGGTCAACGTGTAACTGAACGTATCCACGATCGATTGACCGGGCATCAGTGCATCGAGCACAGCCGACGTGGTCGGGTCATAAACGATTTCGCCGGTGCTGCTATCGAAACGAACCCGAGCGCCTTGCGAGCTGAAGAAGTCCGTTGCCATCTGAATCGTCAACACTTCAGTGTCAAATGGCGGTCGGTTGTTCAAGTCCGGATCGGTGTCGTTGCTCAACAGATCCGACACATCCAATGTCATGACTTCATCTTCATCGACGGTGATGGGATCATCATTGGCCACCGGTGCATCGTTGATGTCTTGAATGAAAATGATCAGATCATGCGGTGTGCTGTGACCGTCTTCTGAATCCACCGCGGTGATACTCAACACCACTTCACCCGCCGCATCGGGCGCCGGAGTAAAGGTCAGCAATCCGGCAGCGGAAACCGTCGGTTGGACACTGAACAACGATTCCATTCCCGCTGGCACCGTGACGTCAAATCGTGTGATCGTCTGGCTCGTTTCACCTGGGCCGACATCGATATTAGACGCATATTGCCCGGAGTACGCGGGGCTGTCTTCCTGGATATCCACTCGATCTAAACCGTCAAAGGTCGGCGGATCATTGACACCTTCCACCGAGATCGTGAACGTGTAATCGGTGGTCGCATCATCCGTCAAATCACCCGGGGTCCCGCCATCGTCAGACAGAGTGACCACATAGACCCCCAGCCCGAATCCGTTTTCTTCGGCTTCGAATTGCAATGACACTCTGTCACCGCTCAGTTGAACTTGCGGCGGACTGGTGAAATCAATCTGGTTGCTGATCTCGGTGAGTGTTGGTGGCAACATTTTCTGGTCACGAATTTCATCGACGGCATCAAACGGCGACACAGCGACACCGAGCATCCACCCAGCGTTGCTATAGGCACCATCGCCTTCGGTGATGAAAACATTCAATCCATCCGGGTTGTCGTCCGCACCGGAAACCGGTGGATCGTTGACCGGAGTGACTTGGATTGGAACGGTCACCACGGAAACGCGTGAATCGTCAAACGGTACCAATCCGGCACCGATCTGAACCGACTGGCCGTTGTCTCGGATCGCATACACCAATTGATCCCCGCCGGCATAGTTGGCCGGCGGCTGGTATCGGTAGCCGATCAGCTGATTGCTTTGATCCAACACCGGTTCCAACGGCACACCCAATTGCGTGCTGGTTGGGAACTGGGATTGATCCAACGAAACCGTTTGCCCACGCAACGTTTGCCCACCGAACACGGTCGGCGTGGTTTCGTTTTCCGGTCCGGCATGGTACGCACCCAACAGGTCGTAACCGCTGCTGCTGCCGATCGACAACAGGATCGAACCGTCTTCGACAACGACCACCGCTGGCGGAGCGTTTCCGTCGATGGTTGTTGGCACATCGTTGACCGGCAACACGCTTAGCGTAAACGTGGCGGGTTCTGATTGATTGCTATCCCCACGGTCATTGGCACCGACGGTCCCGATCACACAAGGTGCGTCCAAACTGTCGGTCAAACCGCTGTCACAAAGATGAACTTGGAATTCAAAGATGCCATAAACGTTCGCGGCGGTCTGATAAATCAGCGTGCCGTCGCGTGTGATCGTTGGCCGTTGAACAAACAGCGTGTCGATGTCAGCCGGATCAAACGAAGTCGGCGTCACATGGAATTCAACATCCTGTCCAACCTCGTCGGTCGCCGTCAGCGGCCCGGGCGAAATATTCGATGCAAAACCGGAGACATTCTTCACACCAGAATCTTCCAAGACTTCCGCCGGGTTGGCGGCGATCGTGAAGATCGGCTTGCTGTTGACCGGTTCGATGCTCAGCGACACCCGTCCCGAGATCGTCCGTGGATCGGGGACCAGGTTGCCGTTGACAAACGACACGCCATCGTCGGTCACACTGTAGCGGAACGAGTCCAGACCGCCGATGTCTTTGTTGAATTCGGCCGACGGCGTGTACAACAATGCGGTGATTTCGCCTTGCCCGTCGCGAACTGCCTCCAGCGTGCCGTTCTTGTCCGTGGTCAAGCTGCTCGCACCGGCAAACAAATCAACCAGTGACAGGGATTGGGATCCGCCGTTGGCATTGTCCACTGCGCCGGAGATTTCATTGTCCGGACCGGCAATGAACACATCCAACAACCCTGGCCGCTGGTAGTCCCCGGAGGTGATCGACGACAGGAAGTCCGGGTTTGAAACCGGAATCACGTACGGCGATCCGACTCCGTTGTTGTCAACATTGTTTTCTTTCAATACGTACCGAATCGATCCGTCAGCGGCGACACCGTAGGCGTCATCGGTGGGGGCGAGCGGATTCGCTGCAGCCACGTTGACCGCGTCCGGATTGATCCGCGGCGGATCGTTGACCGGTTGCAAATTGATCGTGATCGTTCGCAGCACCTGCGGATTCTGAAACGATGGGTCGTTGGGCAGATACTCCGAATCGTTTACAGCCACGATCATCGTCGCTTGGCCGAACTGGTCCACATCGGGATACAAGTCCACGGTTCCGTCGAATCGATCCAAAACCGGCGGTTGATAGAATAGATTCAGCGGATCACTGAAGCTGATCATTTGGAAATGAACCACTTGGGATTGTTCATCCTGCGCGGTGACCGGCCCGCCCATGATATTGGTCGCCCACTGGAACACGGTGGGAACACCGATGTCATCGCGTTCAAGGATATTCAGCGGCGGTTCAACAAAGACCGGGTCGTCATTGACCGGGGTCTGTGGCAACGTAACGCGTCGCGGCTGGCCTTCGACGGTGGGGAGTGTGACCATGCGGTCGTTCGGTTCACCAAAGAAGGTGCCACTGTCGGGGATCGCAACCGTTCCGTCATCGGCGACGATGTAATTGAATTCATCCACACCGATCAATTCGTTGTTGTCCGGCGACGTCGGCGTGTACAGACCGCTGACAAACGCGTCCCCGGCAAACGTCAATTCCAAGGTACCGTAAGAAAGTTGAATCGGGCTGCCGGGCGCTGTACTGCTGCGGAACTCTTGATCACCCACCGTGATCGCAACCACTCGTAGATTCGGAATCTGTTCGCTTTCGTTGAACAGCGGATCGCGGTTCGGATCGGCGACAATCGGCAACGTTGGCTGGGCGCTACCAATCCCTAGCAAGTCATCCGCGGTGAAGGCGGTTGTTTCATCTTCGATCCCCTGCACGACACGATCAAAGGAGACCGGCACGTCATTGCTGGGGGTGACCAAGATAGACACCAATGCGTCGCTCGATAGTGGCGCATCGACTCGTGTTCCGTCGGTGTCTTCGTCGATTCCGCTATCGGTCGCGGTGTATAGGAACGTGTCAACACCAAAGGCGTCTTCCGGCGGTGTGTAGAGCACAAACAGGTTGCCGTTTTGATCGAGAATCTCGACCGTACCGCCCAGCGACGTCGTTTGTGTCGGCAGCGACAGCAGCAGCGCCGCTGAGTCGTTCAGGTAACCACCGGCGGCATTCTCATCGCCAGCGGTGAGCGGTCCGGGCAGATCGTTTTGGGTCAAGAAGGCCAGCGGGATCATCATTTGATTCGCGGAGCCTTCGGTCGGCACGGGGGCTGGATTGTTGCCAAAGTAAATCGTCCAGTCCGATCCGGGATCGGCCGAGATTCGATCATCACCGACAGCCGGTGCATCGTTCTGCGGGGTGACCAGAATCGTCGCGGTCGCGCTACTTTGCAGCGGCTGAACCGGGCGGGTGCCACCCTGCGGCCAATCGGCTTGGTCGCTGTCCTGGATGGTGAATTCGAACCAGTCTTCCGTTCGGTCGCCGGCGGTCAGCGGATTATCGGCGTTGAAATCGACGCCGGCTTCGTAGATGAAGTCGATCAAGAATCCGTTGGCATCAAACCGTACGTCGTGGATGGTTCCACGCGGTGTTTGGTAGACGCCATCGCTGGTGATCACCGTGGTTGCCCCTTGTAGATCGCTGACGGTCAGCGAAACCACATTGAGAACTTGACCGGATTCATCCTGTGGCGTTCCGATGGTTGGGCGTCCGGCGTGCGGGATTGCACCTTGCAACAAGTCCGCGGCGGTGACAGTTAACAACTCACTCTCACGGACTTTCAAACGACGATCATCTGCCGGACTGGTCGATTCGTCCAACACCCGATCTTGTGCCAGCGGCGCGTCGTTGACCGGATAGACTTCCAACGTCACCGTGCCCACAGCGTACAACGTGTGATGCGGTTGCGATGGATTGACTGGAACGTCACGAATCACATAGGTGAACGAATCGGTTCCGTAGAAGTCGGTCGCCGGCGTGTAAACCAATTCGCCGGTCGAACTGTCATAGGTCAGCGTGCCGCCCATTTCGGTCGGCCGCGAATCATAACCACGGAATTCCGCCGGGAAATCAGGATCGGTGGAGACCTTGAATTCAGTCCCACTGACGGTGAATTCATTTAGATCAAAGACACCGCCAAACTCGTTGGCGGTGAATGTCAGCGGTCCGGTCGACGAATCGGTGATAAAGCCTTGCGGGATTCCATTCACCTGCCCGCCGGTGTACTGCAAACTAGTGATTTCGTTTTGGTCAAAATCAACGGCCGCCAGCAAGCGATCACCACTGACCGGAGCAAAGTTCACCCAGGTCGTGTCGTCACTGTACTGCCACGAATTACCAGCGTAGCGCACGGCCACCATCTGGTCGCTGGCGGTCCCACTGGGCAACGTCGGCGGTGGGCTGGACGCAAACCGCGTGAACACGGATTGCGGGCTGTGCAAAATGTAACCGGTGCCGGTCGCGTTCTCATGAACCGCGATTCCGCCACCGACCGAACCCAAGGCGACCGTTGCAGTCGCGCCCTGCATGGTCACAAGTTCGACCGTTTGTTGATTCAAACCATTGATTTCGTCGTCAGCACCAAAGAAGAACGGTGAAACCGTCGAGGGGAGCGCGGGCAAATCGTTCGCCAGTATCAATCCCGAATCAATGCGGAACCCGACCACGTCTTCGTCCAAACGCGTGCCGCCGACCTGAGTGATCAGGTCAGGACTGGTCACCGGCGAATCATTTTGCGGCACCACTCGGATACTGACCGTGGCCTGGGCGGTTTCGCGTGACGGTAATGGGCTGGCCGGCGAACCATCGGGCAACGTCGTCGCGGCATCATCTGCAATCGTATAGACGAACGTAAAATCGTCAGCCGCCGGGACGACCGGGTTGTCTTCGTTGTAGTTCCAATGCGGTGCGAACGACACATCGACGATTTCGTTTCCGCTAACGGTGACCGTCACACTGCCAGTGGTCAAAAAACCGCCGGCGCCGTCGGGCAAATGAGTGTCAGCGGTAAAGGTTCCGTCGACCAAATCATAAATATCCGTGCCATTGGAGACGACCGGTTGCAGCGATCCGTCGGCGGCGACCACCGAAATTTGGATCACCGACAGCGACTGTTCGGATTCATCCCACGGGGGCAACAACGCGGATCCTGGATCGAGTGCCTGGGCCGGCGTCAGCACCGCTTTGGGAAGCGCGCCGGCAAGCAGGTCTTGGTTGGTCAGCTGAATCGATGTGCCAGCCGAGTCGACCGGTTCCAAGACTTCGAATTGATTGTGATCACTGGCGGTCGGCGCGTCGTTGACCGGTGTGACGGTGATCGTCACGGTGGCCACCGAACTGCTGCGCACCGGTAACGTCTGGCCGTTTACAACGGCCGTCCCACCGAGACTGTAGATGAACGTTTCGGTGCCATAGAAATCCAGCTCCGGCGTGTAGGTCCAACGCGGGTCGATGGGATCATTATTGAATACCAATTCACCGTTGAGCACGTCGCGTTCGAGATTGATTGTCAACGGCGAAACACCATTGGCCGCGTCGTTGGCCAGCAGGTCGGCGCCAACGATTTCGATCGCCGTGTCTTCCAGTGTGGCACCGGCAAAATCATCCTTGGGTTCCGGCAAAACCACGTCCGCAATCAAGACCTTGTAGTCCTCGACCTCACCGCCCACCACGACGCCGTCGCTGGTGGTGTTGCCGGCGTTACTCAAACGGAATCGAATCCAAGTCTCTGCGGAATCCACCGATGCCAAGATTGCCGGATCCGAAGGCGTGTTGATGGTGATTCGATTTTGGCCATCCAGCATCGCCTGGTTTCGCAACACCTGTTCACCCGGATCCGTGAAGTCGCCGTCGCCATTGAAGTCGACCCAAGCGTCCAGCAACCCGTTGCCCGTGGTGTTCACGATGACCTGCGTACCGGTCGGTGAGGAGGGGTTCAAGAACCCGAGCGGCGATCCGTCGGTATCCAGGAACAGCCCGTCGACTTGATTGCCGTTGACCATCACCGACCCGACTAACACACCGTCTTCATCATCAACCGATTGAATGTCAAACGCCGTGGACCCACGTTCATAAACGATGTCAATCAGCGGATTGACCACCGCCATGTCGTCCACAATCACCGCTGCAAGACGTTGTGCGGTGATCGCATCGGGGGCTCCCGGGACATACAACACAGCGATATTGCCGGCGGCCGCTGGCTGAGTCGCCAAAACAAGTTCATAGGTACGCGATGTACCGCCGACATCCACTGTCAGTGTGTCGCCCGATGCCGGTCCATTGACCGAGATCGATGCCACATTGCCCGTTACGGTTCCCAACAGTCCTCCCGTGCCTGAGGCCGTGATCGGGCTGACGATCACGTCATCGCTGCCGGCAAAATCCAATTCAGTATCAATCACGCTGCCCAACAGCGGCGAGAACGAATCGCTGACGGTATGCCGCGCACCGTTCTGTGCCAGCGTGGTCGGATAGGTGCTCGATCCTGCCAAGATTGCATCGCCAAAATCCAAACGCACGTCAGGCATCAAGATCGTGAACTGTGTTTCACGATTGCTACGGTTCGGTTCCAGCCGATTGCCGGCGATATCGAGAATCGGTTCGATGTCTGCATTGGGCAATCCCGACAGAGCGGCTTGGCCATTGATCCGAGCAATGTTTTCAAAGTACAGCAGCCCGCCGCCCGGAGTGAACGCGGGGACATTCAATGGACTGGCGAATACTTCGCCGATGATTTGCCCGGCCATCGTTTCGGCGGTGAACGCAGAGCTCGGAATGAACGCCACCGGGATCGCACCGGCAGAGACCCCTGCGCTGCCGCTAAGCATCAGACCGGTGGAATTGATGGTCAAACTATCGCCGGCTGCGCCACCGACATAAACACGTGTCTCATCAAATTCGCGGGCGTTGGCAAGGTCCAAGAACGCGGCGTTGCGGAACGCTTCACCGATCTCGAATGCCAACTGTTCCGGCGGATCCGTGACGGAAAAATCGATCACTGTGGTGGTCGCGGGATCGGTCGGCCCCGGCGGTAAATCGATGTCGTTAAATTCGATCTGCAACGCGGAATTACCTGATCGATAGATCAAGGTGTCGCCATCAGCGATCGGATTCGCGGTGAAATCAAGGATGAAACCGGAATCAAATTCAAAGACCGCAGTGGTACCACCGACGTCTTGAATACTGAACTGTTCGCCGTCGAGAACCTGAATGCCACTGGGGGCACTGCCGATCGTTCGACTGCGGTTGTTCAACGTGATTTCATAGGCAGAACTGGGATTCCAAATCCCACTGGCCGGCGTCAACAGGATCGTATTGTTGGTTTCGGAATAGCCGAACGTGTAATCGACCCCCGCGACCAATAGCCGACCATCTTGGGTCAGATTCAGTTTTTCAGAACTGACCGATGCATCATCCAGCCCCGCGCCGTCTTGATCCAAAATCTGGATCTCGAAGCGATCCAAGGTCCCAGAGATGACTCGTACAAAGCTATCGGCCACGTCCGAATCCACCGGCCCGTTGTCCAACGGATCCAGCAGCGAAGCAAACGGGCCAATCAAATCACTGCGATCAAAGGCACCGATGTCGATGAAGATATTGTTGCCGGTACCGCCACCGTTGTTGTTCGGTGCCGCCGCCCGCGGTTGACCGGAAATATCGCGAACCGGGGCAATGATCGGCGACCCCGAAATGCCCAATGAGTTTTTCAGCGCCAACAATCCGGGCCGGTCATTGACCGCACCGACCGAATTATCGATCAACAGCGAAAGGGCCGCAGGGTAGAGATCACGGTTGTTCAAATCGGTGAACACCACATCCGTTGAACCAGCGAGGACCGGGAAAGCACCCAAGTTCAAATTATTGGGTTGTGCGTTGCGTGAATTGTTCAGGAACAGCGTCGCAAACAATTCAATCGATCCGGCACCACTGGCGTCGATGCCTGTGCCGGTGTTAGCGATTGCATTGTTGATCAAGGTCGGCGAAGCATTCTCGGTGACAATGATCCCGACGTTGCCACCAACGATCGTGTTGTTGATCAGGCGGGCGAATTGATTCGCCGCATCCGAGTTGGCTTGGGTGTCGCCGCCCAATCGGATACCGGCAGTGCGGTTATCGACAAAGACACTGTTCATCACAACAACCCCCGGGATCAGATCGTCCGGGTTGTCTGTGGTGAACGCCTGCGAGGAACCAGGCGATGGCAGATCACTCCGCCGCGGACCGGCATCGATGTCGATCCCATAGTTTTGGCTGTCCAGGATCACATTGTTCTGCAATACAATTTGGCCTTGGTCGCGGAAACTGTTGACATCCCCGCCGTCGAAACCAAACGGTGTGCCTTGAAAAGTGAATTCGGTTCCAAACCGAACCACGCTCAACCGGCTCAGCGAGGGTGCAAAATTGCTACCGCCTAGCAAGTTCGACGCCGCAGGTCCTTGCAGATGGACCATGGTCGCACTGTTGCTCTTGACCGTGCCGTCGGTCGAGGTTGCAAAGACTTTGAAATCGGCTTGCACTGCCGGATCATTGATCGCGTCACGCAGTGCCGTCGCGATCTCGGTCGCCGTCATGTCGCTGGTGTAGGCAACGGCGATATTGCCAGGCGTCACATCATTGCTGATGCCCAAATCGACGTTGTCAAATTCGAACCGCAAGACTTTCACTGAATCGGAAATTTGGACGAAAGCTCCGTCCGGGATCTCTGCACCGGAGAGCGGATTGGCAGCGGTTCCGAACTGCAGCCCCACCGATTGGCCGATGACATCATTGGTGTCGAAAGTCCTGACCGCATCAATGTCCCCGCCCTCGGTCGTCACTTCTTCGTATTCAGCCGACAATCGGATGCCGAGTTGGAATTCCCCCGCATCGATCTGATCGACCGCGTTCCCCAACGTTCCCGTCGTGGCTTCGTGATACGGGTTGTCTTGCAGATCAATACTGGGCGCGGCATTACTGACCGCTTCACCGCGTTCGGCAAAGCCGATCACAATGTCATCGATAAACACACCACGGAAATTGTTGTTGTCGGCACGCTGTCCTTCTTGCAACTCACGCGCTGTATTGTTCGCCAGATAGCTGAACTCGTTCCCACGCGGATAAACACCGGCGTCTTGCCCCGGCGGTGAATTCACGTTTGCCGTCGTGATGTCATTCTGGAAGAACCCTAAGACGCCCGGATTGAGCACCGTGAATCCATACATCCGCACCGAATCACGGTACAGTTGGTAAGGCGTCAAGTTGGCGGGGCTGGCACCTTGGTTGAATCCTTCAGCGATGGCTAATTGCATCGCCGACTGAATTTCTGCGATCGATGCGTCAATGGCGATCGGCACCGGAATGTTCCCCGCAGCAACGCCCGCTTGCTCGACGGACATGAACGCCTGCAAGGAAGCCTGAGCCGCGGAAAATGTCGTCGCATTGACGGAAAAGCGAGACGCGTGACTCGGGTCTGCTCGGGTGATGAAACCGTTCCCGCCAAGCCGAATTCGGATTTGATTTGCAACCTGATCGGCGGTCATGCTGGACGAATAGTTGATCAAAGTGCCAACGCTCGTCCCCTGTAGGAACGTGAACGTGGTGCCATCGACGGTGAATTGATCGCCGTCACTGATTGCCGATCCGGCCGGGGCTTGCAGCACCGTGCCGAAATCAAATTCAAACGTTTCAGTATCGCCACTGGGATCGTGACGCAGTTCAAATTCGCGGTTGCCGGCAGCCTTCAAAATCACTTTGGCTTCGACCGCACGCAGGTCGGCGACATAGCGTTCTGATTCACCGGCACTATTGAAATCAAACCGGATGCGGACATCGCGGTGTCCCGCCCAAGGCGCAAGCGGGACGCGAGCCTGTCGCCAATCGGTTGCGTCATACAGTTCGCGGGCCACGTATCCTTTGCCGTTCTCATCGCGATAGCCGTTGATCGCGACGTCAAATTCGTCGTAGTTCTGTGTCGATCCGCCGGGCAAATTGGGGTCGTTGAACGTTCCGGCTTGACTGCCGTTGTTGGTCGCTACCAGCGTCCAATCACGAGATTCTTCGCTGGAAACAAACACTCGCAGCGAGTCGCGTGCGACGTTGTTTCGCAACATGAATGCTTCCAGATCTTCCGTGTCCAGAAAGTAGTCAAAATACAACATCGGCTGGTCAGCCGAATCATATTCCGACAAATCGAATCCGTCGCTTTCGAATTGACCGTGGGCATGCGAACCGGTGTTGTAGGTGCCCTCATTGGGTCCGTCTTCGTAGCCAAAATACAGACTGCTTCCTACTTTATTCGCCGGATCGTCTGCAGCGAGGTTCGCGGTGCGGTTGGTCACATGCCACAGGTTTTCCTGGGTGCGGCTGAACGTGATCGAACGCACGGACGAAGCATCCGATGCCACCATTTCGCTACTGCGAGACAGCACGCCGACCAAGTCTCGCGCGATCACATCATAGGCATACAGGTCCCCGCCACCGGTGATCAATAACACGATATTCTCGTAGCCCGGCACCTCGGCGGGAGCCGGTGTGGCCGAGACGAAATTGGTGACTCCGATATCGGTGGTCGACGATGGCGTCAACACACGCAAGGTGTTTGACGACGGGTTGCTGTTGAGGTTATTCCGAGGAATCTCGGCGACAAAGCCATCTTCGGAAAACGCATACAGCGTATTGCCGATGATCGCCGTGCCGACGATGTCCTCACCGTTGGGTGTATCGATGCGACCCACTTCGATTTTCTGTGTTCCCGCACCATTTCCGCGGGCATTGTTGACTCGATCCTGGGCCCCTTGATTCGCATTGACCACCGCCCCACTATCCGGGTCAACGCGGTAGACGTAGTTGTTGCCCGGGTGAACCGCAAGCGCACCGCTGGAGAGACCAACAAACGGGTTCGCTCCATTTCCGCGTTTGGCCACGATGAACATGTCGCTGTCGGTGGGACTGTTGACCTGTTCGACGACCGCGGTCACCAACATCCCGTTGCCGTTGGCATTGGTCGTGCCGCTGGTGATCGCTTGGTTGACAACAATGTTTCCGTTGGCGTCGACCCCTGCGGTAAACGTCGTCAACCCCAACGTACCTGCTGCGGTACGGGTTCCAGTCGCCGGATCGACGAAATAAGTCGCACCGGTGTTGGCATCCGTTTCGTTCCCAGCCTGGGCGCCGGTGAACGCCAACAAACTGCCGTTTGGACGTGAAATGATCTCGCCCAATAACAGATTGTTTTCGTGATACAGACCGTTCGAATTGCCGGTCGCCGCATTGATCGATTCCAACTGTGTCTGATTGGCACTGTTGGCGTCGCTCTCCAGCACCATCAGGTCGACGTCACCCAACGAGAACGGAACGACATTGGCATTGCCCGAAACGACCGTTTGCACCGGCGCGGCGGCGGTCACCAAAGGAGTCCGAGTGTCAAAACGGTCCTCGGCGATTCGCAACACCGAATTGACCGGCTCGACACGGATGTCAGGATTGCTCGGCGCACCGTTGACGAGTTGGTTCAGTTGCGACGGCATCCGAGCATTGTTGACCACCACAATTTCATAGTCTCCGGCGGCTAGCTCCACCGTCCCCAGGAACGGATCCTGTGTGCCGGCAGATCCGCGACTGAGATCGTCCAAGTCGGTCCCCTGCAGCGGTGAAGCCTGATCGGAAACCACGTTGGAATCTTGGGCCATCATCACCAATGTCGGTGGATTGGTTTCCATCGAATACAACAACAACGTCGTATCCGGACGGCCCAGCCCGTCGGCATAATCCAAATCAAAGGTTGCCGATAGCGAAACGGCATTACCGCCGGATTGAATGTTCTTTCTGGCAACGGTGAACCGATAACGATTGGTCGAATTGGGATTTGCCAGGTCACCGGAAACACTGATCGTGCCGCGGTCGGTCGCACCGATGTTGCCCAGATCAATCGCCGGTCCGGCCGTGCCACCTTCACCGGTTAACAGCGAGTGGTAGGGCAGACCACGCGTTTCGATACCGGTTTGAGCATAGCGAATCTCACTGTGCCGAACCGTCGACCCGGCAAATTCATCCGCTTCGCGCAGACGGATCTGCAACTCATACAAACCCACACTTCCCCGCGCGCCACGCACCCGCACAAAGTATTCACGCGAGGCACCGAGATTGCCCGGCAGTGTCAATCGCATTCCGGCATCCAACGGATTCGTTGAATACAGATCCTGGTAGCTGCCGTTGGAGTTCAGCGGTGCGAATAATGATTCACGCATCGGCAAGGCAATGCCACCGCCGAAGGACACCGAAGTGGTTTCGGTGACGCTATTGTCACTCGCCGCCAACACGGTTCCATCAAGTCCGACCAGTTCGACCACGGAATCGAGTGTTGCCGAAGTGCGGTCGATGTCCAACCAGATTTCCGTCCCAGCGGTGGCACGGAAGGAGTAAACGTCTTGGTCCAGATCGGTGGAAATAGCGCCATGGATGGTGAATCCAAGACGCAAGTTTTCGTCACTCGCTTTTTCTCCCGTCGCGAGTTGCCCGATCACATCTGCCGATGCCGGGGTGCCGTTTAGGTCACCGCCGACACTGACCAGCGCCTCGGCTTCGGTGATCGTTTCGACGTTGCGATCATTCGCCAGTTCCAACAATTCGATGCCTTTCCAAGACCCCGAGGTCGGAACCGAATCGCCATCGCCGCCATTGTCCGTCAGCGGAGCTCCGTTGATATCGAACCCGGCGCCCACGGTATCGTCATCGATTGTCGTCAGCACCACGGGGTAATCAGGCTGGCCGATCACCTGCAGCGTGCCGCCGACACGTGTTTGGATATCCAAGTTTTTTCCAGTCGCCGTCAATGTGCCGCCGGCATCCAGAAATTTGACGACCAAACTTTCATCAATTCGACTTTGCAATCGCAGACCACCGTAGTGGTGCTGGTTGCTGTCGGTCACTGATCCGTCAACGATGTGAACAATATCGGTGTCATCCCAAATCCCAGCGGTCGCCATAAGGTCACCGCGAACCACCATCCCGGCCAAACCGGCCGCTTCGAGTGTGTTGCCGCGAACCAATGGGCCGTGATTGCCACCGTCGGAGCTAAACAGATCAACGGAACCGGTTTGCCGACCGGTGTCTTCGACGATCGTGCCGTTCAAATCATTGACGTTAAAACTGATCGCAGCGGTGTTGCCACCGGTGGTGCCGATAAACCGGTTACCAACCAAAATGGGTTCAGCGCCGTTGACATAAACCACCGCCGGCGTGTTGGGGCCCCGCCCGGCGCGCTGTGCGTCCGTTCCGGCGACACCCGACGCCGACGCTTCGAACACGGTGTTGGCCACGCGAGCTTCCGCCTGATAGATTTGCAACGCATTGAATCCGCTGCTGGTTCCGTCGATGGTCGATCGACCACCACCAAACGCCAGGCGTGCATGATCGAGACTGACCAATGATGTCGGCCCGATGTAAAGGCCGGCCCAATCACCGCTAGCCCCTTCGGTGACACCATCAGCGCTGGTGTCAAAGGTACCACCGGTACCATAGCGATCGTCGCTACGGCTGGTGAAAATGATTGGTGTCCCCAGGGTTCCTTCGGCGATCAGGTCGCCACCGAATCCGGTTTCAATTCGCACACCATCACTTTTGATGATGACTCCCGGATCCACCCGCAGCCGTGCATCCGGTTCGGAAATGTAGTCTCCCGACGTCAGCGCTGGGATCGTCGGTGTATCAAGCGCGTCCAGATAGTTTGGCGACGTGCGATCAAGTTCAGCGACCAGTCCAAACGTCGGTGTTCCGGCAACACGGCGGTACAATCGTCGCGAAACATAGTTTGATGTTGCCGACGGCAGCCCCTGCAATTGCACCGCCAACCCGGCGGCAACCACAACACTGCGGGTGGCATTGGAGACCAGCGTTTCATTGCCATACAGGTCAATGAAACTGAGTGCGTATTCATAGGTTCCCGCTGCCAGTCCAGGTTCCCCGGCCGGTGCCGCCACCGCTGCCAAGACGGTCAGCTGCGGATTGGTCGCTTGCTGTTGATTCCGAGCGCCACTGGGATTGCCGTTGATGATCAAGTCATCACCGAGAACGTGAACCAGTTCGGTGTCATCGAAACGGGCGGAAACGAGCAGCGACTCTTTTTCACCACCGGCTTCGGTATCGATCCGAATCAATACTCCGTTGACTGCGTTTTCGTCAACAAAATTGCCGTACATCACCGGCCCGATCCGTGAGTAATCAGGGGTGAACAGATCACCGCGTTGATAGAACGGTGTGGTGAAATTGGTTTCTTCGAAACTCGCCGGATCCGCCGAGATCGCAGCCGACCCGGATTCAGTGATACGGTTGTTGATCAACGATGGACGGGCGGCGTTCAATTGAATCGGTGCCACCGATGTCAGACCGCCGTTGACGCTGACCACTCCACCGCCAAATCGTATGTCCGCGCCTGTGATCGAATTGGTGAAGATGCCCTGTCGTTCCAGTTCGACACGGCCTTCGGCGCGATCAACGTCGTTGCGAATCTCGATCCCGCCCCAATCACCGGGTGACGGATCGATTTGCAGTTCACTGCGTTCGAGCCCGACTCCGGGGTCGTTGTAACTGGTGAAGAAGACCGGCAGGTGCGGCGTGCCGAGAACCTGCAGCGAACCTTCCGACGCATCCGTTCCGCTGTTGTTACTGCCAACCGCGATTCGGCTGGACAGCATTTTAAAGATCGCACCGGCATCAAGCATTACATTGACGCCGGCCGGGACGATCAGATCCCGACCGTCATCGAGTGTCCGGCCGAGCGAGGCGATTCGTCCGATCTCATACGCCAAGTTATCGTTTGCACCGGCAAAATTATCGCTCGGTTCGCCGATCTGATTGTCCGCCCCGGCATTGCCCACAATTCGAATCGTTTGCCCGGCGGTTGCCATTGCCAATGCGGTGTCGATTTCGCGAACCGGATTGGCAGGCGACCCATCACCGCCCAGCGGTGCGACGGCATCAACATAGATTGTGTCGGCCAAGTCATCGGCCTGGAACCAGAAATCAAATGCACCGCCGGGAGTTCCATCTGCGTCTCCGTCGATCGGCGTTCCCGCGGCATCAACGATGGTCCGCGAGTTAGGCGTGAACTTCAGACGCAACTCATAGTCACCTTGCGTGTTGCCACCGCCACCCGAACCTGAAATCGTCGGATCCAGATCCTGATTGCCGGTACTCGTCACGGCGATAAAGTACTCGCCCTCGTTGACTTGGAACTCGAGCGCCGAATCCGTCCCGAACGAATCATCGTTGGAAGACAACAGCACAATTTCCGAGCCGACTCGCTTGTAGAGCGCCAGATTCGTGTCCAGCAAACTTCCCGTTTCTAGTCGCTCGGCAAAGGTGGCGGCGTTGACCAGCCCGGTTTCACCGGCGGGGACGGTGAACGAATAAAAATCGGCGTCGGTATTGTCAGGGCGAAACAGGTACTGCCCATGCACGACGTCGTGCTTACCCGGGTAAACAAAATCGTCCACGGTTCCCGGACCGGCCATGATCGCACCGGAATCCAATTCATATTCGTGGCCAAAACCGATCGAGTGGCCCAGTTCATGCATCCCGACTTCGAAGAACGAAAAATTGGGGTTCGGGCCGGTACCAAATCCGTTGTACCAAGGTTCGGCGGCATCCATGATCGCCAGCGCCCGACCGGCGATTCCCAACGTCCCACCAGGTCCGCTGACGCCACCATTGACCGCCAAGTCACCGACAACGACCGTCGTTCCCTGGTCGACCGATTCAACGAATGTGACACCAAATTGGTCACTGTAGAGCGCAAAAATTTCACGCACTCGTTGCATCTGTTCTTCATTGATCGTCGTAAATAATTGACGACCGTCATCCAGCGTGCCGTAGGGACGATTCAACGCAAAATTGAAATAACGTCTTTCGATCCCGCTGGTTCCATCAGCTCCGGCGCCCAAGAAATGTTGTTGCTCACCGATATCTCGGCCCCCAGGTTCGCCATCAGCGCCTGGATAATCGAACGGCGACCCGGAACCGACGATCCGACTGGAGATGTTGACCGAATACGGAGTCCCCTCGACGGTCGTGCCACCGAACAACGCCAGATTGTACGCCGACGCGACGGTGTCACCGGTCCCATTGAGGTTCAATTCGGTCACACGATTCGCATCGCCTTGCATCCGCACCGGCGCACTGCTGCCGACTTTCAAGCGGAACGCACCTTCACCGGGCAGATCCGCCAGATCGGGTGTCGCAAAGGTCAACACCACACGATTAACACGGACTTGGATCTCGATTTGGTTCCCCGGACTCTGTGGATCCGGCACCAATCGCTTTTCGAACTCCTGGACCTCGATCGAATCGGGCAGGGTCACCAAATCATCGCCTGGACTGACCGTGTCGGCGGTGCGGATCAGCTGATAAAACTCGGGCCGTTTCAGAGTTTCCGTGCCCGGATTATTGGGGTCTTCCGATTTAAATAGATCCAAGTCATCAAAGTAAACTTCGATCTTGTTGCGCTGTGGATCCAGTGAACCGTCAGCGGCACGGACCACAGGCTGTGGCACCACGGCCAAGACCTTGGCACCCAATTCCAATTCGA
Organism: Stieleria tagensis; assembly: GCF_024129865.1. GTDB lineage: Bacteria > Planctomycetota > Planctomycetia > Pirellulales > Pirellulaceae > Stieleria > Stieleria tagensis. Next base: position 48,280 of record NZ_JAMYFE010000047.1, read on the forward strand.
AATCATAGATGTCACGATCGGTCCCATTTTCCACAGGCACAAATGGATTTCCGTCGACCGCCAACAGCGGCGAACCATCGCTGGCCGGCACACCGGCACCGAAGACTTCGATGCGATAGCGACCATCGACAAGTGGTTCGGCAAACCTGGCGACAACCACGTGGTCGTTTTCATCAAATCCCAAATAGCCAGGGGAGATCACCACATCATCCGGCGTCCCACTGACCCCGTCACGTCCCACCGAAGTGATCCGAATGCCGTCGGCCAAGGAAGCGGGATCGATTGACGAATCACCGGTGAACCGGAACTTCAATTCCGTTGGTGCGGTCAGTTCCAAGTTCAGTTCGTTGGGATCAAACAGATCGCCGGCGTTGGGATTGACGCTTTGCAGTCGCAATCGTCCGTCATCCGGCTGAAAACTAAATGTCCGTCCGACACGCACGTCCATGTCGTAATGTTGCGTGCCCCCGGGCGCACCGAACACTTCAATGTAGTGCGTGCCGGCCTGGTCCAGACTCAATTCCGTGATCGTTTCGTCTTGCCCTGCAGCGGTGTTCTCGACAATCGCCAATTCGACTCCGGAGGCATCCAAGATGCGGAACCCCAGGTTCGCTTCCGAGCGCCGGTCGACCGGCGACGATGCGCCACCCTGTGGCCCGACGTCGTAGCGCGTACCGGTCGGCTTCAGATCGATCGACAATCGTGTCGCAACCAACGTGTCAAAGCGATACAAGTCCGAATCGTTGTTTTCGTCGATGGACAGGTTGGTCAACGAGGCCACTTCGTTGCGCAGCGTGCCGATGTCTGTCGCGGTGGCGATCGAATCATTGGGTTCGTTGGCGTCACCGTACAACGTGTTCGCGTTGAAGAAATCATCTTCCTGCGGACCGTAGAACGCAAAGTTGACAAACGGTTCCATCAACTTGGTTTGATTGACCGGTTCAGCGTGCGCTATCCCCAGTCCATGCCCGACCTCGTGGGCTAGCACATTGGTCAACCCGACGTTGCGGCCGCTCGGCCCGTCGTTGTTCAACTGGTAAAAATTGTCACCCGTGTCGATCACCATGTCGCCATCAAAGCCGGCGTTACCGCTGGCCGATGGGTAATAGTTGAACGCCAACACATTGGAATTGCCGTCGATGAATCGACCGCCAATTCGCATGTCCGCGCGGACTCCTGCGACACCAGCGAGATTGGTGTCTGCCGACGCCAGGGCCGCTCCATCGTCGAAGGGTTCGTAGGCAAATTCCAGACCGGTCTGATCGGCCCACATCCCATAGATGTTTTCGAAAATCGGGAACCAAGGCTTGTTGGCAATGATCGGTTCTGTGGAACCCCCGTAAATTCCATCGAAGAACGAAACGACATCGCTGGTTCCCTCGGATTGCCCAGTGTTGGGATCCAAGATGTCGGTGCCATCGGGGACAATTCCCCATGTCAACGTGATCGGGTCGCCTGAATTGGGTGATGTGTCGAGCGCGCTGGTTTGCCAACGTGAACCCGCCAAGATCGGATCCACCAATTGATTGATGCCGCGCGGTGCAATTCGCGACTCCCATTCGCTGACGACGTTGTCGGGCGTGCCCGGTGCAAAGATGGCATGCCCCACCTCCGCCGCCAACAATTCTCGCTTCTCAAGCGTTTCCAATCGGGTCCCGCGGGATTTGATCCGCGATTGCGGCCCCGTCGATTCCGATGGCCGATCCGACCGGGAAAGAATAGAAAAACGTGAGCGACGCAAAATAGATCGATTGGTCATAAAGCAGACTACGAAAAGAAACCGTAATGCCAATAAAACCGCTCGAATCAGGGCGTTCGGAATTCCGATCCAACCGAGACACGGGCGAATGAAGAGCGACAGCAAAAAATTCGCCGCGACAAAAATTCATTGCACTCAACTGCGGCCAAAGTCCTGGAAAGGCGCTTTGGGGCTCGCTAAGGCAAAAGTCACCGGCAAATTCCGCCGCTAGTCTAAATTCGAGGGAACCGGATAGCCACTAACAACAGTGCGATCGCTCGAATTTTGTTCAGGTCCCGCCCCACGCCCCCCCCGACTGATTAAACCGGCAGAGTCCAATCGATCGTCCAGTGGCGGTCACTGGTCAGCTGGACAGCATCGCCGGGAACCTCGAATGAGGCCAGGATTTCCCGAATTTCATGCGCCGTCAGCGCGGCGTGCAACGATTGTCGCAACAGCTGCTTGGCGTAGTCGGATTCCGCCCGAGCGTGGGAGTCAACCAACTGTTCAATCGCCTCCGAATTTTTTGGGCGAAACAGATCCCTCAGGAACAATCGACCACCGGGACGCAAGATTCGGATCGCCGCCGCGATCATTTGCTGCGGCTCGGCCAAGTGATGCAGCACGGTGTTGCTGATCACGGTGTCGGCAATTCCAGCCCCATACCCGTCCAAGGTCTTGCAGTCGGCATGTTCCAAGTGAATGCGCCCGGTGACCCCGCCGAGCTCGATTTCGATCCGCGCCGCCTCCAACATTTCGATCGATGAATCGATTCCCGTTACGTGCGCATCAGAATCCTGCTGGCACAGCAACACCGGTATCGCCGCCGTGCCACACCCCAAATCAATCACCCGGGGACCAACGGGTCCGCCACCGATTAGATCGCTGACAAAGGCTTGGTTGACCTGGTCGTGCCCCATCGCCAAGTATTCGTCCACCTCTAACTGGCTGTCCATCGATTCAGGTTCCAGTGTCCGCCGCAGCGAGGACACCTCACCGGATGATTGCTCGGTGAACGGATTTGGCGAAGGGTCTGATGAAGATGGACTCACAAGCGTTCTCATGGTTTGCAACGGGGACGGACTGGGTTCAGCCGTAGTGGATCTCGTTAAAGATCCTCAGCGGAAGGATCTTTAACAAGATCCACTCTCCGAAAACCAAGTGGAACGACCAACGGTTGCGGGGATGTTTTCAAGCGGTGATTGATCAGTAAGCTTTGTGAACGCTCGCTGACGATCTCGTTTAGAAATCTCGCTTGCAACCTGTACCGTTTCGCATGCCCTGCCCCCCCCTTCGCATCCACCGATATGAATTATCCATTTGAACCCTTCACCGATATTCCAACACTGCAGCAAACGGTGACGGATTCGTTTTGCGAATTGGTACAGCGCGTTGTTGCCGAAAACGATGTGTTTCGTGTCTCGCTGTCCGGAGGGTCGACGCCGCGATGCGTCTACGAAATGCTGTCGCAGCGCGATCTGCCCTGGGACAAAATCCACTGGTTCTGGGGCGACGAACGCAACGTGCCGCAGGATCACGACGAAAGTAATTTCCGCATGGTCAACACAGCGCTCCTGAGCAAGGTTCCCGTCCCAGCGGAAAACATTCACGGTGTTCCCGTCGACGTCGAATCCCCTGAACAAACAGCGCTGCGCTACGAAACCACACTGCGCGAACACTTCACCGGCGAACGTCCGGTTTGGGACTTGGTGCTGCTGGGCATGGGCGACGACGCGCACACCGCCTCGCTGTTCCCAGAAACAAAAGCACTCGATGAACAACAACGCTGGTTCGTTGAAAACTGGGTGCCAAAATTTGACGCCTATCGTTACACGATGACCTATCCTGCCATCGCGTCGGGCAGCAACATTTGGTTCATCATCACCGGCCAAGCCAAACAACAAGCACTCAAACAAGTCCTGTTCGGCAATTCCGATCCGGCCCAGTACCCCTCGCAGCGGATCCAACCGACGCGCTGGTTTGTGGACGCGGCGGCCTGCGAAGCTTGATCAGCTGATCCAGTCCGGCGGGGCGTCATCAAGAACGCACGCGCTGCCAACTCGGCGCGTTCCAACGGAGCAAACCGCGCAACAAAAAATCGCGACAGGAAAACCTGTCGCGATTCTTGTGGGTTTTGGAACGAGAACCGTTTGGCTTATGCCTTTTCGGTTTCGCCTTCGCCTTCGTTCGCATCGGTATCAGCGGCAGCAACCGGTTCGGCTTGAGCGTCATCATTGCCTGAATCGGCAAACGATGGCTTTTCGGCCTTGCGGGTGACACGATCGTTCTTGCCGACCAATTCGAGAATTGCACGGGTTCCGGCGTCGCCCAAACGGGGAACGGCCAAGCGAACGACGCGGGTGTATCCGCCTGGTCGATCGACGTAGCGCTGTGCAATCGTGTCGAACAAGATCGCGGTGGCTTGCTTGTCACCGATCAACTGAACGATTCGTCGCTGTGCGGCAACCACGGGAGCGCGAGCGGCGGACCACTTTTGCCAGTCATCGCTGGTGCGCCATTTCTTGTATTCGTCGCTACCACGATCGGCGGTGCAGGCGAACTTCTCCGCTTCTTCAGCGAAGGGAATGGATTTTTTGGCGATGGTGATGCACTTTTCGACCAATGGTCGGACTTCTTTGGCCTTGTGCAGCGTGGTGGTAATCCGGCCGGCAACTTTCGGAGCGTTGTCGTCGAATTCGGCGTCTCGTTCGGTCAGGAACAAAGCGCTGACAAGGTTTTTCAGCAGGGCCTTTCGGTGGCTGGGACTGCGTCCCAACGTGCGGCCACGTCGTCTGTGTCGCATAACGTATTGGTAGGGTTAAATGGTTTCTATGCGTGGATTGTGCCGGGCAAAAGCCCAGGGTCGACAGTGCAAACGCGACTGCGACCTAGAACATCGGCTGGGCCGGCACTCGCATGCCGAGGTGCAATCCGTATTGAGCTAATTTTTCACGGACTTCGTTCAGTGTGGTGTCACCGAAGTTCCGCACTTCCAACAATTGGTCTTCGTTGCGCTGAACCAGATCGCGAACCGTTTGAATGTTCTCGCTTTCCAGACAGTTATTGGCGCGAACCGACAATCGCATGTCGGCCAACGTCATATTCAACTTGGCTTCGAGCTGAGCTTCGGGCGATCCGGCACCACCACGTGCGGCCGAGAAAATACTCGGTCCCAACTCGCGATACTGCACGAACGGATTCAGGTGTTTACGCAGAATCTTGGCAGCTTCGACGAGTGCCAGTTCTGGGTTCACGCTGCCGTCGGTCCAGATTTCCAAGTTCAGTTTGTCGTAGTTTGTCTTTTGACCCACACGGGTCTCTTCGACTTCGTAGCGAACTCGCGTGATCGGGCTGTAGACCGCGTCGACAGGAATGATGCCGATTTCGTGGTCGACACTGCTGTGCTCGGTCGACGGCACATAGCCGCGTCCGTTTTCGACAACCATTTCCATCATGAATGGTGTGTCTTCGGTCAGCGTGGCCAACACCAAGTCTTTGTTGATGATTTCGACATCCGAATCGGTTTGGATGTCACCGGCACGCAATTCACCTGCCTTGTCAGCTTCGATGGTGATCACCCGAGTCGCTTCGCTGTGATTGCGAACGACCAACGTTTTCACGTTCAGGACGATTTCAGTCACATCTTCCAGCACGCCGGGGATGTTCGTGAACTCGTGCTGAGCGCCACGGATCTTGATTTGCGTGACGGCGCTGCCCATCAAACTGCTCAACAAGACCCGGCGCAGACTGTTGCCAACGCTCGTGCCAAAGCCACGTTCGAAGGGTTCGGCCGAAAACTTGCCGTAGGTTTGCGAGAGTGAATCGCGGTCAACTTCCAGGGTGCTGGGAAGTTCCATTCCACGCCAACGGATATGCATCGTGGTGAGCCTGTCGATTGTAAGTACGCTTGCGAGTGAAAGTGTGAATGAAAGGGTCGAAGGACACAGCGGCGCGGCATGACAGCAACGCCCGATTACGACAGCGGGTTAAACGCGTCGCTTTTTACGCGGCCGGCATCCGTTGTGCGGGATTGGGGTCACGTCTTCGATCAGCTTGACTTTCAAGCCGGCAGCCTGCAGCGCGGTGATCGCACTTTCACGACCCGAACCGGGTCCTTTGACTCGGACTTCACAGTCACGCATCCCGAACTTGGCAGCTTTTTCGGCAGCCTGCTGAGCGGCACATTGGCCGGCAAACGGCGTGCTTTTTCGGCTTCCTTTGAAACCACTGGTGCCAGCACTCGCCCAACACAACGTGTCACCTTTGACATCGGTGATCGTCACGGTCGTGTTATTGAACGTGGCGTGAATATGGGCAATCCCATTGGTCACGTTACGCCGTACGCGTTTCTTCTTATTGCTCTTTGCCACTGCAAAGTCCTAACGATTCAAGACGGTTAATGTTCGACTGCCTGGGTGACCCGATCCGGGCGACCCACAGTCACCATCTGATCCGATCAGGCAAAAAAATGTGTATTCTGTCGTCGACCGCCAGTGGCGGCAAACAACCCGATGGAGTGCTGTGGCGGAGGCGCCAAAATCTGGCAGCCGCCACAGCGGTCCGACAAACGCCGCCAATCGGCTAGCGCAGATCCTTGACGCCCTTCTTTCCGGCGACGGTCTTCTTGGGGCCCTTGCGGGTCCGCGAGTTGGTCTTTGTACGCTGACCACGAACCGGCAACCCGACTCGGTGACGCATACCACGGTAGGACCGAATTTCGCGCAACCGGCTGATGTTTTGCGTTGTCAAACGACGCAAAGGACCTTCGACCGTATAATCACGCTCGAGCAACGCGGCAATCTGACCCAACTCGTCTTCACCTAGTTCGCTTGCGGCTCGAACCGGGTCAATGCCCAGCTTCTCGCACGCTTCACGTGCGGTATAGAGGCCGACACCGTATAGGTATGTCAACGAGTACTGGATCTGTTTGTCGTTCGGGATGTCGACGCCCAACAAACGGGGCATGGCGATGCTCCTGATAAATCATCGTGCTGAAAATGCAAAAGCGCAACACCACGGGGACAGGGAGACCCCAAGCCACTTCCGGAAGCGTCGATCACGACGTCATTCCTGAAAGGCGAGAAAAGTGTTGGCCAAGAATCCCGGACTATAGCGAATGGCCCCCTTTTTGCTCAATGGCCACTTCCTCGCCTTTTTCAGTATTTTTACTGAGAGCCCCGGCGGACCAGCCGAACGAACTCGGTCGGCACGTCATCCTGCGGCCCGGCAGGCACCGAAAACCGCTCAATCACGCTGAAATCAGACAAATCGAGCTCCAGATGCGTGTCGCCCTCGATGTCGGCCAACACCCGTGTCAGCAGAATCTGGTCGCAACTGGGCAGCAATTGTTTGTAAATTTCTGCACCGCCGACCACATACGCCGCACCCTGACGCGCCATTTGAACCGCCTGTTCAGGGGAAGAAGCGACATCAACCCCGTCAAAATTCCAGTTGGCATTGCGAGTGATCACAATCGTCCGGCGCCCGGGCAACGGCCGACCAATTGATTCGAACGTCTTGCGGCCCATCAACAACACGCCGCCCATCGTCATCTTCTTGAAACGCTGCAAATCTTGGCGCAACCGCCAGGGCATGTCACCATCACGGCCAATCACTCCATCAGGCGTCATCGCCACCACTGCCGTCAGCCCCACCGAATCGGTTGTCGTCATCTCGCGCTATCGCCCCCTCTCTAGCAGGTCATGCCGTGTTCAAGTGTTGTCGTTCGTGGCGTTCTAGCGCGCGAGATTGGTTTTCCTCACCCGACCGCGTCGCGCCAGCGGAGATGAATGCCTAAACCGCCACCGGTGCCTTGATGTGCGGATGCGGGTGATAGTCGACCACCGAAAAATCATCGAACTGAAAACCGTCGATCGATTCGGGCGTGGACTGAATGGCCAGCTGTGGCAGCGGTTTCGGCTCTCGTGCCAACTGCTCGCGGGCCTGTTCGAAATGGTTTTGATACAGGTGCACATCGCCCAGGGTGTGTACGAACGCGCCCGGCTGAAGCCCGGTCACTTTGGCCATCATCATCGTCAACAGCGCGTAGCTGGCGATGTTGAAGGGCACGCCCAAAAACACGTCGGCGCTGCGTTGATACAACTGACAGGACAATCGCCCGTCGGACACATAAAACTGAAACAGCGTGTGACAGGGCGGCAACGCCATCGAACCGACTTCGCTGACATTCCATGCCGAAACGATCAAGCGGCGCGACAACGGATTGACGCGAATTTCATTCTCCACCCAAGCGATCTGGTCGATCGTTTGCCCATCGGGAGCCGGCCAGGAACGCCATTGGTGACCGTAAACCGGCCCCAAATCACCGTTTTCATCGGCCCATTCGTCCCAGATGCGAACCCCATTTTCGTTCAACCAAGCGATGTTGGTGTCACCACGCAGAAACCACAGCAGTTCATAAATGATCGAACGCAGATGCAGTTTCTTCGTCGTCAGCAGCGGAAATCCCTCGGACAGATCAAATCGCATCTGTCGACCGAACAGACTGCGGGTGCCGATCCCGGTGCGATCACCACGGTCCGATCCGGACTCCAAAATCTCTTCCAGCAAACGCAGGTATTGCAACATTTGAAGTCCAATTTGCACGCACATCGGCGTGTCGGTCGAAGGGGTGGGGAAGGATAGCAACGGCGAACGGCCAGCCGATCACATCCGCCAAACATACAAGAAGGCACGCATCGAGAAAACAAGATGCGTGCCGTCATGAAATTTCAGCTCGAAACCGCGACTTAGACCGACGCGTCGATCGCTTCCTGCAACGCGGCTTTGGTCGTGTTACCGCCACGGAAACTATGCTCGACTTCGCCGTTTTTGAACAGCAAAAGCGTCGGAATTCCGGTGATGCCGAACTTCTGAGCCACACCGGGAGCATCGTCGATGTTCAATTTGCCGATCTTGGCATTGCCATTTTCTTCGGCCAGTTGATCGATCATCGGGGCAATCGCCCGGCAAGGACCACACCAGGGCGCCCAAAAATCGACCAGCACGGCGCCGTCGGCCTGAAGAACTTCAGTGTCAAAGTTGTCGTCGGTGAATTCAACCACGGCATCTGCAGCCATGTTACTGATCCTTGAGAAGGGAACTAAGTCGGAAATGGGTTTGTCCGCGAACGTTGTCAGACGCAGGAAAACTGGATTGTAGGACCCGGTTCTCGGTCGGCAAGTTCGCAGTCACTGTATCGGTCGCCTTTGGCAGACTCAATCACGGAGTAACGCAGCACGCAAAACGTGCGCCAAATCGTCCAGAAGCATCGCAGTTGCTCCCCAAAGCTCCTTCGGTCGACCATCACAATCGACGAATTCGAGGGAACGATGCCGGAAACCGTATTGAAATACCTCGCCATCGGCCTGGCTCTTACCGGTCCGCATTTTTTTTCTGCTGGCCAATCGCTCACCAGGCGCGGCTAACTGCAGCAGACTCTCCAAGGGCATTTCGATGACTTCATCGACCTCGACCGGATCAGGCTGCCAATCCCCGCACGGCGTGTCAGCCGTGACCACCCAGGTGTCGACCAAATTATCACTCGCAAACACGTAAATCGGCGGTAAACATCCCAGCTGTTCGACCACCGCGACGTCCACGCCGAGTTCCTCGCGGTACTCGCGCAGCGCCGCTTGCAACGCGGTTTCACCGGCCTCGATCTTACCACCGGGCAAACAAACTTGACCGCCGTGATGCGACAAACTGCTCGGACGACGGGTCAGTGTCAAACACAATTGCCCGCTACGGCGATGCGGATAGATGACAACGATCACCGCCGCACGCCGGGCATCCAACCGTGCCGGACCGCGATGCCGGCCATAGGCCAGTCGTGGACTGAGCCGCACCGGACGCTGCTGTCCCGACCGCTGTCCCCGTCGAACCTGACGCTTGGACAGCACCGGTTTCACGGCACGCCCCAGTTGCTGTAGCGAAAGCCCTGGCTCGGAACGCCCAGATCCGGCATCCCCGAGGGATAGACCGACCGAACGCTCGAGGGAAGCTGAGTTAGCGGCGAGTGTTTTTGCAGCCAAGAAATGTTCCAATTCAGATTAAATCAATGTTTCCAGCAACCGACGTAACTTCCGCAGCTCAACGCGGTGGTCCAAGTTTTCCATCGGCCCCATGTGAACCGTCAAAGCGCGATCGTATTTCTCCCGCTCCAACTGAGTCATCAATTTGCCATAGTCCACCTCGCCCTGACCGACGCTGACCTGGAACGCCTCCGGCCGCGTGTCACGCAAATGCACGTTGCAGACAAATTTTAAGATGTTGTCCAGGCTTTTTCCTTTGGCCGATCCGGTGATGTAAACACTCGGGTCCAACGTGATCCCCAATCCGTCCACGTTGTTGCACAACACCATCAGCGTGTCGGGGTCCTCACTCAAACACCCCAACTGGCTCTTGACGGAAACCCGAACGCCCTCGGCTTCGCCGATTTCGACCAATTTCTGCAGGTGCTCGACCTCTTCGTTGAATGGCGTGCCCTGCTCGGCCGACGGCACGGTGATCGTCACGACTTTGGTCGTTTTGGCCAACCAACTGAGCTTGGCGAACTGTTCATAATGCTCGGCTCCAGTGGATGCCAATTGCACGCTATAGCCGGAAATGTCCAATCGGTGTGTGTGCCGCAACATTTGGATCGCACGATCCATGTCCTCGAGCACTTCAGACGGTTTGACATTTCCCGATTCGTGGAGCGCGATTTCAACCGCAGTGAACTCCAAATCAGACAGCAGTTCGATCGCGCTGAGCAGTTCGAGATCGGGGTAACATTCGGTAGATGCAGCGATGAACACGGGGGTATCCTTTCAAATCAACGTCTGTGAGTATGGTCGCAGCTAAACTGCGGAGTGGGAAAATGATTGATGCATCAACCCATTTTCGTCAAGCTATTTTGGGCAAGCGTAACGACTTTGGGGATCTGGGCAAAAGACCGATTTTTCCCAACCGCTGTGCAGGCAAAGCCAACCCTAGACCAGGAGCCGACACCGCCGGCGAGTTCATTCGTCGCCCTGCGTCGCTCAACGGTTCTGAAGATGCGTTTTCATCACAACCCGCGCGGTTTCGGTTGCTAGGAACGGTCCAGCCAAGCCAGGATCTCAGCGGCCACCTCGGCCGGCGTGCGGCCATCGGTCGCAACCACATAATCTGCGGCGTCGCGATACAGCGATTCGCGACTGGCCAACACCGATGCAATTTCCTCGGTCGGCGACAGGCCGGTTAACGAGGGACGGCGCGTCCCGCTGGTAGCATCGGCGGTGATTCGGCTGGCAATATTTGCCGGCGTCGCCGTCAGCCAGATGCAGACGCCCGAGTCGCGAATGAATTGGCGATTTTGCGTTCTCAGAATCGCACCGCCGCCCAGCGAAACGACCCGTGGCGGCGTCGGCATTGCGTCCAATTCGTTCAAACATCGCGACTCCCAATCGCGAAACAGTTCCTCGCCGCCCTCGGCGAATAACTCTGCGATCGACTTTCCAGCGGCCTGCTCGATCACCTGGTCCAGATCGACGCAATCGAAATCCTCTGGGCCCATCGACAACCGGTTAGAAATCAATTGGCCGACGGTCGTTTTTCCTGTGCCTCGGTAACCGGTCAAGTAAATTCGTTTTGTCATTCTCGATTCGCCTGTCTAATAAACCGCCGCCAGTTCCACTCACAACTGACTTCAACGCTCGCCTGCCCGATCCGTGCCTGCCACCGCTAACACTGCTATCGATCGCACTACGCCACCTCAACGACGCGTTTGGCTTTTTCGCTTCGCCTGCGTTGCCCTGGGCTTGCTGCCGTTCGGCATCGCTGAACTGTACCTGCGCGCGACCACACAAGTCGACTCGGGGGACTTGGCCATCGACCCGATCTTTGACACCCATCAACAAACGCCCCTGTTCGTTCGTGACCCCAGCGGCGACCGCCATCGGATTCCCCAATCACGAATGAATTTCTTTCGTCCGGCGTCGTTTGTTGCCAATAAGCCGCCGCGACTGCGACGAATCTTTGTACTCGGCGGATCCACGGTCCAAGGCCGACCCTACGAAACCGAGACTGCGTTCCCCCAGTGGTTGCAACTGCGACTACAGACCGCCGACCCGACTCACAACTATGAAGTCATCAATTGCGGCGGTGTGTCCTACGCCAGCTACCGTGTTGCGATGATCCTGGACGAAGTGCTGGGTTACGCACCGGATGCCATTGTGCTGTACACCGGACACAACGAATTTTTAGAGGAACGGAGTTACGCGACGCTGCCCGATCACAGTGGCACGCTGCCTGGGGCGGCCCAGCGGGTGTTGAAACGATCGGCGCTCGTGCAAACCATTGGCCGCTGGATCCGGCCGGCAACCACTGGCCAATCCCGCGGCACACCGGCGACCGACCGCCAAGTCCTGTCGGCGGAGGTGGAAACTCGGCTGGATTTGATCAACGGGATGGAACGTTATGTTCGTGACGACGCCTGGCGCCGCGCCGTTGCCGAACACTTTGCGACTAGCCTAGATCGAATGATCCGCGCCTGTCAGCAGCAGCAGATCCCGCTAATCGTTTGCTCACCGGCAAGCGATGTCGTGGCAACACCACCGATGAAGATCTTAAGCATCGAAATGGACAAGACGACTCGCTCGGTGTTTGACGAAAACTGGCAGCTTGCCTGTGACGCCGACCGTGACGATGAGCAACGCATCGAAGCCTGTGAAAACTGTTTACGGATCGATCCACAGCATTGTGGCGCCCAGTTCATCGCTGGCAAATTGCATTGGAATCACAACCGCAGCGACCGAGCGCGCCCCTACCTGGTCGCCGCACGGGACAACGATGTCTGCCCGCTGCGCGCGACCACACCGATCCTGCAAAAAATCGAATCCGTCACAGCGGAACACGGGTTGGTCGCGATACCGATCGTGCCGCTGTTGGACCGCACCGATGCGCAAGGCCGGCCACTGCCCGACGGAATCCCCGATCCACAACAGTTCGTCGATCACGTCCATCCCACCATCAGCGGCCACCAAGACATTGCCGCCCGGTTGGCGCGGGAACTGATCGGAGTGTTTCGAATCGAGGCAACCGAGTCGGCTGAAACGGACTATCAGCATGAAGCGCGCGAGCACCTCAAGACACTCGACGAAACCTACTACGCCCGCGGCAAACAACGACTGAAGGGATTGCAGCAATGGGCAGCTGGCCGCGCCGGCCGATTGTCACTTTGAATCCAGTGTTTTGTGCGACCCATCGCAACCGGGCATCTTCTTTGACAAACCACATACACAATCGTTCAATCCTTTGCCGTCCAGGATTCTGTCTCGGTATTTTTCAATCCGTGACACCCGAGTCTTGGACTGTTTCGCCGCCGCGAAGTGCATCACATAGGCTCGTTGTCGCCCCGGAGTCAACGCGGCAAAAGCGGTTTTCAAGTCTGAATCTTGGTCCATTTTTAGTTGAAGTTCCGCTGGATAATCCAACTCACGATCGGCGCTGAAATCCAGTTTCAATCCGGCCGTTTCCACTTGCTTGGCTTCATCGAGATAGGATTTCAAAATCGGTTCCATCTCAATGATCTCCTGAACACTGGAGAACCGAATCAATCGCGCCGCACGCGTGTTCGGCCCTGGTTTGTCGAGAACCTGATTGGGATCTTTCAACAGGGCGCCTTTGAAAAAGGACAGCGTGCAACAATCCTTGAATTCCCCCAGGATGACAACGTTGCTGCCCTGGAAGGTGTAACAGGGGTGACGCCACTTGAAATCTTCGACCAACTGACGACCAAGCACGATCCGTCGCAGTTCTCTTAGTTCTGGCTGCCACCGCTTGGCATTTCCCAGGTACTCATCGACTTTGGCATTCATTCGATCTCACCCTCCCATCATTCACGATTGGCATCAAGCAACCGCTGCGCCCGCTCGCGTGCTTCCGCCGCCCAGTTTTGACCGTCATAAAGGTTGACAATACCTTGCAACATCTTTCGCCGCTGATCATCGGGTAGTTGTTGGGCACGATCAATCCGCAGCATCAATTCCTGTAGCTTGGGATCCTGAACCGACGCATCGGATTGGCCCGAAAGTGCAGCCAAGCGATCGACCTCGAATTGAGCCAACTCGGCCAATTCCGAGCGTTCATCGGACTCGTCGGCGTCTTGCAGCGTTGAGTCATGAAACACGTCCAACCAATGCTGAAGCCGTTGTTGCGCCGCATCCGGATCGGTCGATTGTAGCGCCATCGCATCAAGGAAGGATTGTTCGAACAAGGGGCCCTCGGAGGTCCGCAACTTGGACTTCAGTTTCAATCGCCGCACCGCAGCTTGAACGCGCTGGGTCATCTGGCGTTCTCGTAGCGAGTCGGCCTGAGGATGTTCGGGATACAACTTCAAAAACCGTTCGACCGCATTGTCGGCTTCAAAGGACTGGCCGCTGGCATCTTGCAGTTCGATCTCGGCCAGCAGGTCCGCCGCCGTCGGACCACGCAGCGAAACGATCAAGAACCCGACGCCGACCAGCAGAGCGATCGCGAGCGCGGCGATCGACAACGTTTGCAATAGCGGCCGCTCCTGACGATCCAACGCCGTTGCAAAGTAACCGTCTCGGAGTTCACCATCGCTGACTGTTTGAAAGTGAGTTTGACCGCTCTCACTGATCGACGGCTCGGTGCCGGAATCCGTTTCCATGGGCAGCGCGCTGGGCACACCATCAGCCAGCGCCGTGACCCCGGTTCCCAGCACGGTTCCACGGTCACCGCTGCGTCCCTCGGTATGCACCGTAGCGGCTGCTGGATCAACCTGACCCTTCGCCGTTGGAGTGCCGTTGGATGCGTTTACGTTTTCGACGGTGTCGTTGCGCCGCGTCAATTCAGATCCCAGCCTTGTCTTGTCACTCGGATCGACGCCACCGTCCGGTTGCCCCACCGCACCGCCCGTCCCAGCCGCAGGGGCGGCAGCGGCCGTGTCACTCCCCAGCAGACCACTGCCGGTCAGCTTGTCGGCTTGGGAATCCAACGGATCCAGTGCACCGCCGGACGATCCACCGCCGGACGAACCACTGCCGGAGGGCTCGGGTTCGGGCTGGGCATCGCGATCGACCATCGTTTGCATCCGCTGCAATCCCGTCCGCATGGCTTTCAATCGATTCATCACCGCCAGCGCCGTGGGGGGGCGATTCTCGGGCAGTTTCTCCAACAACTCGGCCACGATTTGCACCACATCGTCAGGCAGGTGTGGATCGATCATGTCCAGCGGAATGAATTCTTTGTGCTTCACGGCCGCGATGACTTCGGTGACATTTTTGCCGCGAAATGGAGGCCGCCCACACAACATCGCGTACATCACACAGCCCAGCGAAAATAAATCCGTGCGTGGTGTGATCCCCGACTCAGACGCCTGTTCGGGCGACATAAAATCGGCCGTGCCCATGATCGATCCGACCGCCGTTTGGTCGTGGCCAAAGATCTTGCTGATCCCAAAATCGACCAGTTTGACGGTCCCGTCGTCTTGGATGATCAAATTCGCCGGCTTCAGATCACGGTGAATCACGCCAAAATCATGCGCATGTTTGAGCGCCGCACAAACCTGAATCGAGATATCCAGAACGGCTTCCCAAGACAGTTTCTTTTCCCGTCGAATGATCTCCTGCAGCGTGTCGCCGGCGACATATTCCATCGAATAAAACAGCATCCCCTGTTCTTCGCCATAGCCGATCAAACGCACAATGTTGGGATGCTTTAACATCTTCAGCGTTTCGATTTCGGCATGAAAACGGCGCCGAAATCGCATCTCGTCGGACATCTGCGTGGCGATCAGTTTGACCGCAACCTGTTGCCCCGTTTTCTCATGTGTCGCTTTGAAAACCGTCCCCATTCCGCCGCGGCCGATGGTTTGGCCGATTCGATAGGGGCCCAAAAATTCAGGTGGCTTCATAGCAAACGAAAGTCAATAGAGAAGTCGAAACAGGGGGCAAACGCCATCGCCGATGACAACCTCCTACTTTAACAACTCCACCGGCAACACTTCGCAACCTGTCAGCAACAGATTGTTTTTTTGCGGTGGATTTTGTAGATCCTGCCGATGGGGTGCCAGCTGCGTTGTCGCGGCCGTGAAAATCATGGATGATCGGTGCCGCAGCGGGGGAAACCCGAATTCCGCCGACCACGCCGTTGCTCTACGATCTGCCGCATGACACACACGGCCCCCAACCACACGCCTGCCCGCCCCACCACGCCGGCGCCAACGATTGGTCGCGACTGGTGGATTCTGTCCGTATCCTCGGCGATGCTGTTGTGGATCAGTGGGCCGCCACTGGGCTGGTGGCCGATCGCCTTTGTGGCGGTGATTCCTTGGCTGGTCGCGACATTGCCGGCGGTGGTCACACGAAAACAGTACCTGGTGCTGTACTTGGCTGGTTGCGTCTACTGGGCTTTGACGCTGCAAGGTTTGCGACACGCCAACCCATTGATCTATCCGTGCTGGATCGCATTGGCCGCGTACCTGGCGGTCTATCCGATCCTGTTCGTGATTGTGCTGCGCCGCACGATCCGCTGGGGAATCCCGCTGATGACCGCAACCCCCCTGGCATGGGTGGGAATGGAATGTGTGCGCAACTACATGCTGACCGGGATCAGCGCTGCGATGTTGGGTCACACGATGGCCGATGTTCCGCTGATGATTCAGATCGCTGATCTGGGCGGTTCCTACGCCGTTTCACTAGTCATTGTCGCTGTCAACGTTGCCGGATTCACACTGGCCCACTGGTGTTTTGGTCGCCGCCAAAAAGTGTCAATCAAGTCCTTGATCATCGACGGATCGGTTGCCGCTGGCCTGCTGGTCGGCACGTTGCTGTATGGCCAGTATCGATTGAACCAACCGACGGAGGAATCATCGACCACGTTTGCACTGGTCGGCCGCAATGAACCTGTCGAATACAACCAAGATCAGGCGCGTGAGCTAGAACTGTTTGACGCTTACACACGCCAATCAATCGCCGCGGTCGAATCAAGCGCTGTGACGGTCGATGCTGTGGTGTGGCCCGAATCGATGTTCACCGGAACGCTGCCATGGGTGATCGGACAGGCCGACGCGGAGATCGCCCAGGAAAACGATCTGACCGTGGAAGAAGTGCAATCGTTTATCGATGAACGTCGCCGCGCGTTCCAATTTCGCGCCGGATCACTGCAATCGCTGCTGGCCAAATCCAACGGGACCGAAAACGTCAAACCAGAATTGATTGTCGGCTGCGGCGTCATCCGATATGGCAAGCAGCCTGCATTCTACAACGGCATCGTCCACCTGGATCGTGATGCGACGGTCCAACAATGGTATGGCAAAATGCATTTGGTGATGTTTGGCGAATACATTCCACTGGTCAAAAGCATACCGATCATACGTGATTGGATCCCAGCCGGCCTGGGGCTGACCGCCGGCGACGGCACCCGTGAGTTCCAAGTCGGTCCAACCAAATTGTGCCCAAACGTCTGTATCGAAACGGCGGTCGAACGGGTTGCGATCAATCACATGCGGCAGTTGAGGGCTCAGTCCAGCGGCGCTCCGTCGGGCGGCGAAGGGGGAATGCCCAATGCGATCGTCACCGTCACCAATGATGCTTGGTTCGATGACTCAAGTGTCGTCCAGCATCACAAACGCTGTGCCCAATTTGTTGCCATAGCCTGTCGCCGGCCGGTCCTGTCGGCAGCCAACAATGGTCCCACCGTCTGGATCGACAGCAACGGCAGGGTGGTGAAGGAACTGCAACAGGGCGGCGCGGGCAGCGTGATCGCCCGGCCCCGTATTGACCGTCGCATCAGTTTGGTGATGACGTTGGCCGATTGGCCGGCCCGAATTTGCGCCCTGTTGTTCTTGGGCGTCTTGATCTATCGACCGCGACGTGCTGTCGGCACGGCTCCAGACAGCTCGGCCACAGACACCAGCAATGGTCCGTAGCAGCGTCCAGGGGGCGTTTCGGTGTCGATTTGATCGCCAAATGGTCAACTGGATTAGGGAACAATTAAATGATTAACCGAGTCCCCCCCACCGGTCTCGCTCGCTAGGGTATCGTATTGACGGCTGACCGTTTGCCACTGGGCGCGCCGCATCGGGCTACAACTGCCAACGGCGCCGATGGCAACTCTGCCGACCAATACACCTGTGCCACCCATCAAGTTTGTTTCCGCTATGTACGTTCGCTGCCCGAAATGCGATACGTCAATCGAGGCTTCGGAATCCGAAAACCTCTCGGAGTTGCTGTGTACTGGTTGCGGGGAAAAAATCAATCTATTCGTCGAAGAGGAATCGACGACTGACCCGCCGGATTCGTTCCCGGAAATTGGTCAGTTTCGCTTGATCGCCCAAGTCGGTAAGGGCGGCTTTGGGGTGGTCTGGAAAGCCGAAGACACGCAGCTCGATCGGTTCGTCGCGATCAAAACGCCTCGGCCCGGCAGCATCGCACCGGACAAATCCAATCAATTCATCCGCGAGGCCCAAGCGGCCGCGCAGCTGCATCACCCGAACATCGTCAGCGTCCACGAAGTCGGACGCACCGCCGATGGCATTTATATCGTCAGCGACTTTATCGACGGAACGACGCTATATAAGTGGATGCATGAAAATGAACCGGAAATACGCCAGGCTGCCAAGCTATGCATCACAATCGCCGATGCACTGCAACACGCCCATGCCGCCGGAATCATCCACCGCGACATCAAACCGGGCAACATTCTGATCGATACGGATCAGATTCCTTATGTGACCGATTTTGGATTGGCCCAGCGACAATTTGGCGACACCGCGATGACGGTAGACCAACGAATTGTGGGCACACCATCTTACATGTCGCCCGAACAAGCACTCGGTGAACGGGTCGATTGCCGTACCGACATCTATTCGCTCGGCGTGTTGCTGTTTGAACTACTGACCGGCACCCGCCCGTTTCGTGGCAGCCGAAACCGGGTGCTTCAAAAGGTGATCGAAGAGGATCCGATCTATCCACGCCGCTTGAACGGGAGCGTGCCACGTGATTTGGAAACCATCTGTCTGAAGTGTCTGCAGAAACATCCCTCGTCACGCTATCAGTCGGCCGACGAACTGCGAGACGATTTGCAGCGTTTCCTCGATCATCAACCGATCCATGCGCGTCCCACCAACAGCCTGGAAAGAATTGGCAAATGGTGCGTCCGAAAACCGCTGGTCGCGTCGTTGTATGCACTCGTTTTCTTGGCCACGGTGGCGGGCATTTCCGGGGTGACATGGCAATGGCAACGGGCCTTGGCCAGCCAACGTCGGCACGCCAAAACGCAGATCCGATTGATCCGCGAGGCAGAACCAGCGGCGGTACTTCCGGCCATCGACGGGCTTGACGAATTTCGTCAATGGACCGATCCAGAATTGAAAATGCTGGCGAAGTCTGACGACTTGCCCCCGTCAGATCGATTTCGAGTTCGGCTGGCACTGGTCGGTGAAAATCCGGACTACGCCGCGCCCATCACGCATCAACTGCTGTTTGATCCCTCGTTGGATTTCCCGGAACTTTCCCTGGGTATCAAACTGCTGTCCAGATCCGGTGCGCTGCCAACACCCGCGCTCAGCGAATCGGCGCGCAATCCAACCCTAGATGATTCTCAACGATTTCGGTCAATATTTATGTTGGCGCTGATCGAAGGCTTAATGCCGCAATCGTCGCAGACCGACTGGCAGGAGCTCGCCCCGTTCACTGCCGAAAATCTGGTTTACCAGACTTCCAGATTTCCCGACCACTACCAAATCTTGGTCGCGGCATTCCGCTCGGTTCAGGCAAATCTTTCACCAGCACTGCGTGATTATTTATTCAAAGATCAACCCGGCGACAATGAACGTTACACGGCGACGTCGATTTTGGGGGAATACCTGATCGATGACCCCCAACAACTGTGCGACGTCCTGATGCGACTGAGCGGTGACCCGTTCAAGGTATTGCTGCAAAGCGTCAATCAACACACCGACCACGCGATTGCTCATTTCGAAAGCGTGCTGGCGACAACCGCCCCGGTCCCGGGAATTGACGACAATTCAACTGAGTGGCTGTCGCGTAAAGCTACCGCGGCGGTGGCGCGTTTGTATCTGGGCCAGGATCCGCGCGGCGTGTGGGCATTGTTCAGCCATTCACCTGATCCGACGCTGCGAACCTTCCTGGTGCATCGCTGCGCCGAACTACAACTGCCGCCCGAGATCATCATCGATCAACTCGACAAAGAATCCGACGCTTCGGCACGCCGCGCGTTGATCCTGGCGTTGGGCCAGTATCGTGGAGTGAGCGACGAATTGAAAAACGTCGTTCGCCCCGAATTAGCACAATGGTATCGCAGTGATGCGGACGCGGGCATTCATTCTGCGGTCGCTTGGCTGTTGCACAGGTGGGACGAAAATGAACTGGTCGATCGGATGGATAACGAGCCCGCCTTCCACGAAATCGTTCCCACTCGGCAATGGTTCGTCAATTCTGTCGGTAACACCATGATCATCGTCGACCATCCGCCGGTTTTTAGGATGGGGGCACCAGCCAACGAACCGATGCGCACCAAATCCGATCGGCAACATCTGCGAAAAATCGATCGAAAAATTGCCGTGGCAACCACCGAAGTGACTTGGGAACAATTCCAACAGTTCAGCGACGCCGTCGATCAAATCGAATACGAACACCCCATCGACTACGGCCCCGACCCGAAAGGTCCCGCATTGAGTGTGGATTGGGTTCAATCCGCGATGTATTGTCGTTGGCTAAGCGAACAAGAGGGCATTGCCGAGGACCAGATGTGTTTCCCACCATTGGACGAAATCAACGTCAACATGCAATTGCCCGATGACCTATTGCAACGTACCGGATATCGGTTGCCGACCGAAGGCGAATGGGAGTGCGTCTGCCGAGCCGGAACGACGACCATTCGCTTTTTTGGTTGCTGCGAGAAAAGCATCAATGAGTACGGCTGGCACATTGCTAATTCAAACGACTTTGCCTATCGAGTCGGGTTACTGAAACCGAATGACTACGGCCTATTCGATGTCTATGGAAACGCCTGGGAATGGTGCATCGATCGCCACGGATCGCTACCAACACGCGGCCCCGGCCAGCATTACGTTGACGCACCAAAATTGGTGGGTACCAAAGGACATGTACTGCGCGGCGGCAGCATGAACACTCGCGCCGCCGCATTGCGATCCGCCCAGCGTGATTTCCTCGATACGGAACACAATCGAAATCACAATGTCGGCTTTCGAATCGTCCGGACACTCAGCGATTAGCCTGCCCAGATTGATCTGTTTTCCATTTTCCGTTTTCACTTCAAATGGCTTTCACTAACAGAGAAAAAACCATGATTAAAAAACGCAAAAGCACAAACATCTTCACTCCCAAAGATATGACGAAAGTCACCAGTTCAACCATTTCGAGTGACGCTGTGCAATGGACCGAAGACGAAAACTGGTCGGACCTACACACCGGTCGAGCCTTGATGCAGGTGACCGGCATCAGTTTTTCCAAGGACAACAAAAACCGTTGGACGCTGTCCTACAAAGTCAGGAACTTCACACGTCGTCATCGGTGGGTCCATAAACTGGACGCCATCGATGCTGACGGCGAAGTCCTGTGCACGATCGTCATGCCCCCCGTGCTGTGTTGTCCGGCCGATCGAATCCACAACGTGAGTATCCGCAAGCGATTCCGGGCGCTTGCCGTGCATGAGTCACAAATCGATCAATTCATTCGGCGAGGGGCCGGTGAATACCGCGCCTAACTCATAGCCGATGCCAGGATTGAGACTCCGTCACAGCTTGTTTTTGCATGTCCCCAAAACCGGCGGGAATTGGGTCAGTCATGTTTTGCTGCGTGAATTCCCCGATGCTCGGCGGACGCCAAAGATTCACACCACTCGCAAATCGGCTGCTGACCCCCAGGCGTTTACGTTTGCCTTTGTACGCCATCCGCTCTCGTGGTACCAATCCTATTTCAGTTACAAACAACGCAAGGGATGGGATCCCAAAAACGACTGGGACCAACGGGTGAAAAGCGACTGTTTTGGTGACTTTCTGGAAACAGCCCTCGATTTGACGCCGGGCTATTACAGCAAAATGCTGCGGCGCTATGTCGGACAGGTCGGCGACGAAATTGATTTCATAGGTCGATTTGAAACGCTGGTGGATGACTTGATCACTGCCCTGCAAATGGCGGGCGAGCCATTCAATCCGGCAACCCTTCGCGAGACACCGCCGATCAATCAGTCCCAATACGGCCAACATCCCGCCATCTATCCTGTCGATTTGATCGAGCCCGTGATCGCATCCGAATGGGAAACCGTGCAGCGTTTCTATCCGGTCACGACCGCTCACACCGACTGACCCCACCGCCTCCGTTCACGGTTGCCCTGTTTCCTGCTGAAATGGCCTGTCACTCCCAATCCGCCGAATACTCTTTCGCACTCGTCGGTCCACATCACCGCGACGACTTGCTACAGATCACTGCTGTGATCAAATCCTGTGGCAGCGACTCTCCGCGATTGTTCCTCGGCCAGGACTGTATCGTGCCGCCCGCATGTATCGATTTACCACTTACATTGGTCGATCCTTCCCTACGATGTGCAGCGGTGGAACAATTGATCGTTGCCGAATGCCTTCTGCGTCAGCCGGCTGCAACGCTGTACTTTTTCGTGCTGCCGCAACCAGACGTCACCAAGACTGTGGGCGACTGGATTCACAGCGTCAAAGACCTGGTCGCAAACAGTGTTGATCCCAGTTGCTTGGACGTCTATGTCGACTGTGAACAAGCCCCCAATCTGATCGGTCTGCCGCTGCGCTGGGGCCAAGCCTATCTGTCCGATCTGGATGCACTGAATCGACAGTCACAGACCGCCAGCAACGACACTGCATTCGGAGAACGGTTGCTCGATTCGGTCCGCCGTGCAGGTGCCGATGTCCGCACCGTCACGCCAACCTGTCGAACCCTTCAGCAACCGATGGTGGTCGATGCGACGGCAGCCGATCGATTGAAAATTCATGCGGTAGACGTTTCGATTGTCGTGCCGACCTGGAACTGTGCGGATTATCTGGCGGATTGTATTGATTCTCTGTTGGGGCAATCGGTCGCCGCCGAGGTGATTGTGGTTGACGACGCATCGAGTGACCAAACCTCGGGCGTGTTGGCGAGTTTCAAGAATCAAATCACAGTGATTCGGCACGCCAATCGTCGCGGCGCCAACGCCGCTCGGAA
Organism: Stieleria tagensis; assembly: GCF_024129865.1. GTDB lineage: Bacteria > Planctomycetota > Planctomycetia > Pirellulales > Pirellulaceae > Stieleria > Stieleria tagensis. The sequence continues at coordinate 71,224 of NZ_JAMYFE010000047.1, forward strand.
CACCGCGATCGCAGCTGCAGCGGGCAACTACATTGCCTTTGCCGACGCGGACAATGTCTACGATGCAAGTTGGCTGGAAAAACTGTTGGCAGCACTTTTGGCAGACCGCTCGGCGGCGCTGGCCTATTGCGGTTACACCAAACTGTCGGCCGACGGAACCCGCACGACCAACCCGGCTGCTGTCTGGGACATCGATTTGCTGTGGTATGGCAATTACATTGACATGTCCAGCGTCGTCCGCCGCTCAGCAATTCCGCCGGGCGGATTGCCCGAGGGGTTTCGCCCCTTTGACGACTGGCGACTTTGGCTGATGTTGGCGCGGTCGGGTTGGACGGGCGCGTGGGTGCCGGAAAAACTGTTCATCAAACATGTCCGATCGGCAGGCAAAACAGGACGTTCGATGTCGAACCCGCAAGGCCGCTCACGCGACGTCGCAGCGGTCCGCCGCGAATTCGCCGGATTGGTCGGCTTAGACGCTCCGATTGCAGTCGTGATTCCCGGATGCGGCAGTGAAGACCTGACCGCTCAGTGCATCGCCCACCTCGGTGACTACTCAGGCGTCCCATTGGACATTGTCTACGTCGACAACGGTTCGCCGCTGACAACCATCGATGCGGTCGCGCAAGCTGCGGATGCGGCCAATCTGATGTTACGAGTCGTCCGCAATCAAACCAACCGTGGTTTCACAGTTGCGATCAACCAAGGCATCAACGCCTGTGCCCATCAAGATGTCTTGCTGCTGAACAACGATTGCTTTGTCGGCCCCAACTGTGTCGAAAACCTTGCCCGCGAGCTGCAGTTCAATCAGCCCGCGGCTGCCGTGGGTCCGATCACCGGCGACGACGGCAAACAGTCGTTGAAACAGCCACTGATCCGTGAAATGACCGGCCAACCTGCCTCCGTATTGGAGCAGTTGGACGATCCGGTCCACACCGCCTTGTGCTTGAATCAACGCTTGCGCTCGCTGGATCAGCCGGTGCTGTCATTCTATTGCGCCTTGCTGCGACGCAGCGCCATTGATCGCTATGGTGGACTGGACGAACAGTTTGCTTCGGGACTCGCTGCCGACGACGAATGGTGCTTTCGTGTCCGCCGTTTCGGACGCCAAGTCCGCGTGGTGTTGAATGCCTATGCAACGCACCTGCACCGCAGCAGTTTCAAACGATTAAAAATCGAGCGTGACCAACTACAGCAAGAAGCCCAACAGCGACTGCATCAGATCTTGGCCGATGCCGAAGACTAGCACACTCCGGCCGAACCTCGCTGGTGGCTATAGCACGTCAGTTGAGATCATTAAGCGATTCGTGGCTTGGAAAGTACGTTGTTTACCAAGGCCGCGTGGTGGTCTCTCACAAAGGCACGAAGGCACAGAGAAAGACAAGAGATCAATTAACAACAATGGATCGTTGCGAAAGTGGACGAAACTCATGGCGAAAGTGGACCAGATCGACCAGCAACTTTTCAACGCCCTCGTCGCACAACTCACCACGCCCTGACCTCCGTGCCTTGGTGGCCTGAGGTCTATGCGTCACCGGCGAAGGTGTCGGCGTGTCGTGACCCCGCGCTGGATGCTCCCGGCCACATCGTGCTGGTCTCGCCGATATGCTGGGTCAAACTGGGCGTGGGATACCAGATCGGGATTGAATTCCGATCGGCCCAACTGCCGATCACATCGTCAATGTATTTCAATCCGCGGTTGGTCCAGCGATGCCGAATGACTTGTGGGTCACAGACAAACTGCTTTGCCAACTGCATCGGAAACACAAACGCCAAAGCGCCCCATCCCCAAACCTGATCCGCCACGCTCCAGCCAAATTCCGAACGCGTGTACGCTGCCGAACAATACAGCGACACCAACCCCTTGCGATCGGCCGGCCAGAGGATTGATTCCAAGTAGGCACGCAGATTTTCACGATCATAAAACTGGACGTCGTCCTGAATCATCAAGATCGCGTCGGCCTGTGGTGCCTTGAGGATCAACTCTAGCAGAGTCAGGTAGTAGTTTGGCCAAGCTCCCAAAGCGGGTGATCGCAATGCGAATTCCCCGGGCGAAGTATTTGGCGGAAGCGTTGATGATCCATCCATTGCCAGGTAGACCTGGTCCCAGCCCGCACGGTGCAAATGATCCAGAGAGATCGACAACGTTGGCTTGCGTCGCGGGGATGTGGTGACACCGACGGCCCACTGCACCGCAGAATCACCGGACCACGATTCCGGGCGTGGCAGAACCTCGGACAGACTCGATAGCCGGCTCGATCCATCGCGAGTCCAATCACGACAGCGACCACATTCTGAGGCCGTCGTTTGAACGTGATCCGGATGCTCGCATGCAAAGACCGGTGTTCGGATCCAACCCTCCGGCGCGGGCTGAGACCGAAAACCGATGATCTCGCCAAGGTGGCAACATTCACGGTAACTGCGTTGTTTGATTTCCCCACCGCGGCTGCGATATTCGACGGCAATCGATGCTTGCGCCCACTGTTGCAACTCGGTCGCCCGATCCAGATCACATCCGGGGACACCGCCCCGAGCCATTAACTCCGTCGCGGTCGTAAACAGAAACGATGCCACCACCGGGTTCAGACGTTCCCGGGTCGCGGAAATGCCACTGACACAGGCCTCACAGGCCTGGCGAGAAACGGCAACCGGTAGCACTTGCTGGGGAGCCGCCACGATTTGGCTGACCAATCCACACACCGCCGACTCAGAACCCTCCGCATCGACTTGCACACCGGATCGGTAGGGGCATTGTTCAACAGCCGCCATCGGTTTGATTCAGCCCCTTAAGAAACCCAGGCCATTTGGCCGGTTTGACGCATCACTAACGGGAATGTTCGGCTACCGGCACGGCGACGACCTGACCTTCAAACGTCGGTGGCTGGGCGGGGTAGGCAACCTTGCCACCCTCGGTCGACGCTTTGACCAAGACCCATTCAGCTGATTTGCCATTCTTGCGGCCTTGGAAAACGTTCAACTTACCTGTAGACAGGTCGGGACTGCTGGTCATGATTCGTTTGGTTCAATGGGTACATGATGAGGCGACAACGACAGTGTTTATTCCAGGGACAAATTGTAACACGCACCACCACCGCGTGGCTGACCGTTCACCGGATTGCCAAGACACTTAAAACGGTTCACCCTAGAGGGCTCCCACATTCTGACCGGCCAGTGACGATCACGTGAAAATTCTCCGCCAAATCATGCACACCTTCGACCTTCATGTGTCGGGGCGCTGGTTCGTGCTGTCGATGATTGTTGGCGTGGCCGTAGGGATCGGTGCGATCGCGTTCTATATTCTCGGCCAGCTTGTGGTGCGTTACACGCTGGGTGAATTCGCCGGTTATATCCCTCCCTCACCGACCGGCGAGCGAGGCTTGTTTGAGGTCTCCACGACAGTCTTCCGCCCCTGGATGATTGTGGTCGTGATGACAATCGGTGGCCTGGTTTCTGGGATGATTGTGTATCGCTGGGCGCCCGAAGCCGATGGGGCGGGGGGGAACACCGTCATCGACGCGTTCCACAACAAACGTGGCATCATTCGTCCGCGGGTGCCACTGATCAAAATGGTGGCTTCGGCGATCACACTGGGGACCGGTGGATCGGGTGGCCAAGAAGGCCCGATTGCATTGATCGGCGCAGGAATGGGTTCCTATTTGGGAACTCGTCTCGGACTATCCCATCGCGACCGACGGATCTTGCTGGCCGCTGGAATGGGGGCCGGCGTGGGGGCCATTTTCCGGGCCCCCTTGGCCGGAGCCATTTTTGCCGGCGAAATCCTGTACAGCGACTCCGATTTGGAAGCCGACGTGATTGTCCCGGCGGCAACGTCATCGATCGTGGCCTACAGTGTTTTCAGCCAAGTCCTGCCTAGCGAGACTCGGTTCATGCCGCTGTTCGGTCGCCAACTGCAGCACTCGTTTACATCACCGGTCGAGCTAATTCCTTACACGGTGCTGGCGCTACTGATGATTTTTGCCGGGATCGCCTACGTGACGACCTTTGAAAAAACCGGCAACTGGTTCCGCCGGCTACCGATTTGGCCACACGTTCGCCCTGCGATCGGAGCCGCGCTGGCGGGACTATTGGGAATTGCGGTGCTGTATTTATTCTCCGGTGACAAACGCGCCTTGGCGGTGTTGGGAACGGGCTATGGAACACTGCAAGGCGTGCTGACCGAATCCGCGTCGCTTGGTATCCCACTGTTGGTGGCCATTGCTCTCACGAAAATTGCCACCACTTCGTTGTCAATCGGATCAGGAGGATCCGGCGGCGTGTTCGGACCCTCGATGATCATCGGCGGCTGTCTGGGTGCATCCATCGGGTTGTTCTTTCATGACCTGTGGCCGACCGTCGTGGTCGAACCGGAAGCCTACGCGGTCGTTGGCATGGCCGGTTTCTTTGCCGGCGTCGCCCGCGCGCCGATCTCCACGATCATCATGGTCCGTGCATTGACCGGCGACTTTGGGTTGTTGGTTCCGACCATGCTGGTTACCACACTCACGTTCGTCGCATGCAGTCGTTGGCGACTGTATCGGGAACAGGTCCCCACCCGAATGGATTCAAAAGCCCATCGCGGTGATTTTATCATCGACGTGCTGGAAGGTCTCAAAGTCAGCGACGTTTATCCCAAAGATCAGTCCATCGTGATGATCCCCGAAGCGATGACGCTGGACGAGATCGTGCATCGCCTGGCCGAGCACAATCAGCACTATTTCCCAGTGGTGGACCAGCAACACCGAATGGTCGGGATCTTTTCAGACGACGACGTACGGTCCTATCTGTTCAATGATTCGATCTGGTCGCTGGCGGTTGCCAGCGATGTGATGTCCAGTCGTGTGGTCAGCGTTTCCCCCAATGACGACTTGAACTCCGCCCTAAAACGCTTCACATCGACCAACCTGGACGAATTGCCAGTGATCGATCCGGAAAACCCAGGCACGCTGCTCGGGATGCTGCGACGTAAGGAAGCTATCGCGGCCTACAACCAGCGGCTGATGGAGCACAAACAAGCCGCTGCGGATGGATAGAAAAACTGGGTAGCGGCGGAAACGTCATTTTGACTAATTTGTCATCGACAGTTCCCCGCTCGTTCAACCATTGGGATGGATTCCAAGTGAACACGAACGCCTCCGACCGACGATTCGGACTCGCCCTTTCCGGAGGCGGATTTCGCGCAGCTCTCTATCATCTCGGTGTGATCCGCTTCCTGCGTGACGCAAACACGCTGGCCAATGTCACCGATATCACCTCCGTTTCCGGCGGCAGCGTGATCGGCGCGCACTTGGTACTCAATTGGGACCGCTACTGTGGTAGCGACGAAGAATTCGACCAGGTTTCAGGCGAGTTGCTGGCGTTCTTGCAACTGGATGTTCGCAATCGAATCGTCCGCCGATTTCCGCTGGCGTCCATGGTCAATACCACCCGCCGAGCTTTACGGTTGTCCACCCGTCGACAATTGACACGGGCCGGATTGCTGGAACAGCACTATGAAAATTTCTTGTACGGCGATACCGGATTATTCAATCTGCCCGAATCGCCGCGGCTGTATATCTTGGCCACCAACCTGAGCGAAGGCTCGTTGTGTGCGTTTTATCGCGAGGGGCTGTTGCTGCAACGACGATCGCGGTGCGGCAAACAAGTTCATTTTGAAGAGGTTGAAATGGGGCTGGCGACGGTGCCGATGGCGGTCGCCGCATCGTCCGCCTTTCCCGGTTTTTTCCCCCCGCTGGAACTCTGTGGCAGAGACGTTGGTGCCAAGTCGGGCGAATTCGATCGGCATTCGTTTACCGACGGTGGAATCTATGACAACATTGGGTTGCGAATGTTTCACCACCTCCAACAGAACGCCCCCCGCCGTGCCGAAGCCGATGCGACGGTGGACGTGCTCGATCAGGAAGCCTTTGCAGAATCCGTGATGTCGGGTGCCAGCATGCCCGCCGGATCCGCCCAACGCGAATTGACCGATCGCATCCTCCGCAATAGCGCTCGCTCGTCGGACCAATCGGTTCGTGTCGATGGCGCCCAGCAGATTAATTCGCTACTCGTCGGACTCTCCGAAGTCTCGCGGACCGAAGAACTGTATCGAATTCCTGCCTTCCAATCGTTGCCGCTATCCGACCAGCAAGCCCAGGCGAAACTCCATCGAATCGTCTCCAGCGGTCAGGAGCCGGACATCGGTGATCGGATCTGGTTGAACTGTGAACTGGCGTCAGCGGCGCTGCGACATATCGGCGGTCGTCCCTGCATCAAATCCGGCCCCAATCAATTGGACGGAGTGCTGGTCAGTGATGCGGGAGCCAGTTTCAAAATCCGTTCGGGTGGACGCGCCGGCGGCCTGCTGAGCACCGCGCTGCGTTCGACCGACATTCTGATGGATCGTGTCAACCAACTGGAAACCGAATCGTTTGCCGATACCGCAGGCGCGCTGTTCTTTCCGATCACACGCCAAGTCCGGCAAAACCAAGACCCCACGGCACCGCATCCGGAAATCCAACGCCAGGCCGCTTTGATCCGGACCGACATGGATAAATTTTCAGACCTGGAAATTTCATCTCTGGTCCAACACGGCTACTGTGTCGCCCGCCAAGTGTTTCGCGAAAGCGGAACCAAACTCTCTGACAACGTGCCCGACAATGCCCCCTGGGACCCCTTGGGGAATCGATACGATTTGGGCGGCGCGGCCCAATCCCTATCGGAACACCAGCAAGTGTTACCGGCGGCTAGAAAACTGCAACGTTCATCGTCGCGACGAACGGTCAGCACACTGTTCGATTTTCACGACTGGCCGACCTATCTGTGGATCCCGCTATTGGCCTTTGTCACGTTGACACTGCCCTACGTAATGTACACAGCCCATCGAACCAGCGTTCGCCAGGGTTATGTGTTGACGGCGGTCGCCGAAACCAGCCCGATCTATCGCGACGTTCTCGATCTGCTGCACAACGGACGGAAACCGGCGATGCCGGTGATCCCGTTTGAAGAAGTTGATTCGGTCAAACCCTTGGATTTCACCGGATACGACGTCATCACCGACGACCGGATCTATGACTTGCGCGGCTGGACCGAACACGAGCAAATCGAGCATCCGGCACGGATGCACGCCCGGTTTCGATTCCGCCGCACGCCCGAAGCGCTGGATCGCTCCCATCTACGGATTCAATTGCCAACCTCCGATCCGTCGATGCGCGTCGAGTTTCTGCCCAAGAATCTGCAACCCACTCACACTCGCCTGAAACTGGGGCCAGAGCAGTACCTGTTTGAAACGGCACTGGATTTTTCGCACGTCCCCATTGGCACCGACACCTCGTTGATGGTCAATCAAGTGCTGTCGGACACCATGGCGGACCAGAAAAACGGCATCGCCAAGTTCCGATTCACGATCGCGGCCAAAACCGGATTGGCACGGATTTGGGTGTTGCTACCCGAAGGCCGTGATCACGACCAGTTCGCACTCAATCGCTACCCGATCGATCACCCCGAACAGGTCGAACTGGTTCAAGCAACGATGACGGTCGAACTGCCCATCGGCTCGATCGCGACGTTTGAACTGATCAACCCCGAAAGCGACTATCGCTACGAGTGCCGATGGCGCTGGCTGGACATGGACAATAGCCATTCTTCGCACTGAGATCGGCAAACCATGGCCGATCGGAACGGCCAGCGACTCTGCCGACCGAGGAGGCCTGGGCGATCGCTCTAAGCCTTGGTTGCCAGTTCGTCAAATAACTCAACCAGTGCCGTGAAACGCACTGGTTTGACCATGTAACTGTTGAATCCGGCGTTGATTGCGCGCTGGCGGTCACTCTCTTGCCCATAGCCGCTGAGGGCCACGACATAGGATTGGTCGTCAAATGTTCTTAGCTGGTGCACCATTTCGTAGCCGTTCATGACGGGCATTGAAATATCGGAAAAAATGATCTCGGGGGCGAACGCACGAGCCTGTTCCAATCCTTCTGCACCGTCACTTGCCTGCTCCACCACATGCCCCATTCGCTGCAACAGCCGCACCATCAGCACACGATTCGCCCGTGTGTCCTCGACCACCAAGACCCGAAAACTGCGTCGTGGCGAGCGTTTCGGTGCAATCGATTTCGCTTCATCGGCCTGCGCCATGGGCTCACGCATCAACGGCAACCGCACACTAAATTTGCATCCCTGGCCGAGCCCCTGACTTTCTACTTCAATCGATCCTCCGTGCAGTGCAATCAACGAATGAACCAACGACAACCCAATCCCCAGCCCGCCTTGACCCTGCTGCTTTTCGGCGTGCAATTGGTGAAACATCTCAAACACCGACATCAAATCCGCCGCCGCGATGCCAATACCGTTGTCTCGGACTTCGATCAATGCTTCCTGGTCGTCGGCTGTGACTGACAACCAAATCTGTCCGTTGGGTTCGGTGTATTTGGCAGCGTTGTTCAACAAATTGACCAATACCTGCGACAACCGGGTTGCATCACCGATCAACATCAGTGGTCGGTCACTGGTATGCACGTGCAGCGTGTGAGAGCGTTGGTCGATCAATGGCTGCGTCGATTCCATCGCGTTGCGAACCACATCACGCAAATCACAGGGTTTGGTTTGCAACTCGATTTTCCCACGGCTGATGCGTGAGACATCCAGCAAGTCGTCAATCAATCGCACCATTTGATCCACATGACGATCGATCAACTGGCTCAGCTCCCGGAACTCATCGGGATCATCTTCGACCATCTGCATCAAATGGGTCGCTGCCTTGATCGGCGAGAGAGGATTGCGAAGCTCGTGTGCGAGTGTCGCCAAAAACTCGTCTTTGCGCCGATCCGAATCCGATAACTCTGCAGCAACCCGCCGCAGTTCTTCCTGCATCTGGTGTTGTTCGCTAATGTCAGTGTTGGTTCCGAACCATCGCCTGATGTCCCCCCTGGCATCGCGGAGCGGCATCACCTTGGTCAGAAACGTGCGAAAGACTCCATCAGCACCACGCAGCGGAAACTCCATATTGAACGGTACGCCGTTATCGAGTGACGCCTGCCAACGATCCAATACCTGTGGCAACGTACGTTCGTCGTGCACGGTTTGCCATCCACCATGGAGCATCTGTTCCAAAGTCGTGCCGGTATACTCGTACCAACGATTATTGAACCAGTCGATTTGACCGTCGGGCTGGGCACTCCACGCCAATTGCGGAATCGCATCGGCCAACTGCCGAAAATGCGTTTCGCTTTCACGCAATGTTTCATCGACGCGAACGCGATCAGTAATATCAACTGCGGTGCCGTCAAAACTAACCAGTTGGCGACGCCCGCCGCGATCTTCAAAATTCGCCCGCCCTTTTGCAAACACCCAGCGAATGGTTCCGTCAGGATGCACCACTCGATAGTCTGCCGCATAGGGCTGGGGATCTTCGGGACGCGTTGCCGCAGCCACACCGTCTCGAATGTGTTGCCGGTCGTCAGGATGAATGGCGGCGAATGCCTGTTCGTAGGTCAGCGGGTCTGTCGAGCCGCTGAAAATCACACGAAAACGCTCATCAGATGTCAGCGTGTTGGTGTCCGGATTGATATTCCAAGCGCCCATTTCGGCGGATTCCAATGCCAATCGCCATCTTGCTTCGGCGTCTCGCAGTTCCCGTTCGGCCCGCCGCTGAGCACTGATATCGACCACCACCCCCGGCAACCGAACTGCATGCCCGGCCAAATTGCGTTCGACTCGACCGCGAGCAATCACCCAGCGAATTTCTTGGCCGTTGGGCTGTACACGGTAGGTCGCTTCATAGGTATCGCCAGACTCAATCGCCTGTTCGATCGACCGGACAACCGATGCGCGGTCGTCCGGGTGGATGGCCGCGATGTAATCCTGCAACTCTCCTCCACAAGCGGCTTGATCACTGACGCCAAACAATTGCTTTAGGTTGGGATCGGCATGCACGATGTTATCGACTAAATCGAACTCCCATGTTCCGATTTCACCAGCAGCCAATGTCGAATTGAGTCGTGATTGAACCTCGCGAACCGCCAAGTCGTTTCGACGTTGCTCGGTGAGGTCACGGAAAACCAACGCCATTCCGACCTGATTGCCCTGTTCATCACGCAGGAGATCGGTGTTTAAATCGACCGGGCGCCGCGTGCCATCACCAGCAACCAATAGCAATTGATCTGGGACAGGATTGATGTCGCCTGCGGCATCGGTATCACGCATGCACCGCTGTAGCAAGTTGTCGATCGGGCGCCCTGTCAATTCGCAAACCCAGCGAAACAGCGATTCGAAGGGTTGACCGACGGCCTGTGCCTGGGACCAACCGCTGATGCGTTGCGCGGCTTGGTTCAGAAAGTCGATTCGCCCATCGGCCCGGAGCGTGACCACGGCATCGACTGTGTTCTCCAAAGCCAGTTGCATCAGCGCGGACGACGTCGCCAGCACATCACCGCGTTGGACATTTTCAACCGTCGTTTCAGATTGGTCGAGACGCTTTTGTGACGGCTCGCATTTCGATCGCCAAAACTCACTTGACATGCCCAAATGCCTGTAAAATCCGACTCTTCGCCTCGGCCATTTGCCCCGACGACCGGGGTGGCTCACTGCCAATAGTGGACTTCGCCACTGCGTCTCTATTTTAGGCGCGTGTGAACTTGGCGTCGCTCAAGCGGCGTTTGGTTTCGGCCATCAAGGCGTCTTCTTCCGCTTCGGTCTCTGCAACATAGGTGACGCTGAATCGCAGAAACGCCCCGGCATCATCCCACGGCACGGTGACGACTCCCAATTGCTCGATCAAAAACCGCGTGGCGTCTTCGGCCTTGGCAAACACTTCGCCGCTCTCGGTGCCTGAGGGAGACGGCGTGTACAGGAAATAGGTCCCGCCGGGCATCTCGCAATCGAACCCACAGTCAGTCAACACGGCGACCAGTTTCTCCATCCGCCGTTTGTATTTGGCGTGGATCCGGGCGGGAATCGAATCGTCGTCCAAGGCCGCCGCGGCGGCTTTTTGGGTGGCGATGAATTGACCGCTATCGCTGTTGTCTTTGACATCGGCAAACGCCGACACGATCCGCTGGTGACCGGCCACGAATCCCATCCGCCAGCCAATCATGTCGTATCCCTTGCTCATCGAATGCACTTCGACGCCGACATCCATCGCCCCGGGTGTCTCCAGGAAACTCATCGGTTTGCCATCGAACGTCAGCATGATGTGTGCCGCGTCGTGGACCACGATGAACTCTTTGTCCTTGGCCAGTGCCACGACCTTTTCAAAGAACTCTCTCGTCGCCAAGCGACCGGTCGGCGAGTTCGGGTAGTTCAACACCATCATCTTGGTGCGGCGGAAAATATCGTCAGGCACACTGTCCAAATCGGGCAGAAAATCATTCTCCGCCAACAATGGCAAACGATAGACCTCGCCACCGTAGTAGCGCGTGTGCGTCCCGGCGACCGGATAGCCCGGAACGGTCATCATCGTCACGTCACCGGGATTGATGAAACAGGCCGGCAGCATCGCATAAGCCGGCTTGCTGCCGATGCAGTGGTTGATCTGCGACTGTGGGTCGAGCGTGACGCCAAAATGGCGTTGCATGAATCGCGCCGCTGCCTGCTTGTATTCGGCCACGCCGTTGTCCGCATAGCCTCGGTTGGCGGGCTGATTGATCTCGTCGGCCATCACTCGACGGACTGATTCGTCGGCCATCGAGTCATTTTCACCGATCCCGAAATCCAGCAATTGCCGATCGGGGTGTGTTTCCAACGCCGTTCGCTTGGCGCGTTTGATTTTTTCGAACTTGTAGATCTCGGTGCTTTTTCCGTACCCCGCACCACCGATGCGATCAGCGAACAACGATTGGAAATAGGGATCTTTGACTTCAGGTTCAGCAGCAGTGGACATGTCTGTACTAAGAAAATTGGTCGACAAGGTTCAAACGAGCGTGAATGATAAACCCCGACGGCAGAATTCGCGAGTGCCGGAAACGATGATTCAGCCCCCCAATCGACGGAGCGCTGCCGCAGCCCGCTGGTTGCTGGGATCCAACGCCACCGCACGCCGATAATGCAGTAGCGCCGTTTGCCGGTCCCCCGTCCGCTCCAGTGCAGTGGCTAGAAAATAGTCGACATCCGCCAAGTTCGGTTCCAAGGCCAGCGCCAATCGCAGCTCGCTGACAGCGTTGACCGGTTGGCCGGTCGCCAACAGCGCCCGCCCTAAATTGACATGCACCTCGGGCATCGACGGCGCTTCGCTGGCCGCGCGGCGGAACAGCGAGAGCGCCTGCTGCATGTCACCGCTCTCCGCCGACGCAGCACCCAAATTGGCAAATGAACTGGCGGCAAATCGCCCGGTGTCATGAACCGGAAGGTGACAGACCACTGCGGTCAGCAGCGCCGCCGTGGCGGCGGCAATCAACCGCCCCGTTTGGCCCGAGCGAACAGCTTGGATCGTCCTGCTGATTCCCGCTGCGGCAAACGGAATCATCAACGCGACCAACGGGTATCGATAGCGGCCCAAGACAAAGAAGCCAACGATCGCCACGATCAACACCACAATCAATAAATACCACAACCACAATCGTCGCCATTGGTCGATCGTCAACACCAGCCCAGCCGACGCCAGCGCCACCAGCACTCCGAAATGCCAAAGACGGTCGAACATCAACAGGACCACCGAGTAATCCCGATAGACAACCATGCTTTCTACGTCGGGCACTTCAAAATAATTGACCACCATCAATGACTTAATCCCCAGCAGCGTCAACCAATCGGCCGGCGCGCTGCGGATGTCCTGCCAAGTCTTTTGAAAATAGAAACGCGAAACCTCTCGTGCAGACAATTCGCGACCGCTTGCTTGTTCGGCCAATCGCACCGCATCACTGCGCTCATGAAGTGGCGTCTCATGACCAGGAACCAAGGGCGAATAGACTCCGTTTGCCAATCGATTGTTGCCGATATAAAAGTTCGGTCCGGCCTGGAACGTCGTCGGCGACCACTCGCCGCCCAGTGAGGCGTTGCGCGCCGCAACGGGAAACAGCACCAACAACAACCCGGCGCAGTACAACGCCGAAAACAGCGTCCGTGTCCGGCCATCCCAGTCGTCCCCCTGCGATCGGCTGACGCTATCACGGCGCCCCAGCCAAATCCAAATCAGTGGCAATGGCAACCACAACAATGTGTTCTCACGCACCAACATCAAGCAGCCCAGCGTGATCCCACAGGCGATCACTTTCCAGCCCGCCACATCTCCCGAGGGCCTTGTGCCGCCGGTTGGTTGATCGGTTTTGACTTCCTCTGGGCTGCCGCCCGGCCGCCCCATCAACGGCGTCAACCAATACAAGAACAAACACAATAGGAACGACGCCAACGACGTTTTCTGAATCAATCCGTCGTAGTAGATCGCAGCCGGAAAAACCGCCAACATCACCGCCGCGATCAATCCACTGCGTCGATCAAACAGCGATTTGGTGGTCGCCCCAATCAACCCGATCGACACGGTTCCCAAGATCACCTGAACGATGCGAACCGCCGTCACACCACTGCCAAAGCACTTTAAAATGACGGCAATGAAGTAGGGATACAGTGGAGCCTGGTAGAACGTTTCACGGCCGTACCATTCGCCCCCGACAATCCGCTCTGCCCACTGAAAATAGCCCTTGGCGTCACCAATCAAATGCAGCGTCGATGGCACCGTCTGGGTCTGAAACAGATGCACCAACCGCAACAGCAACCCCAACGCACAAATCGCCGCTAGCTGGACCGCGAAATGTTCCCAAACCGAATCGCCGGAGGTCTGCGGGGACTTTGGCAGCGCTGCCGCAGACACTGTAGATGCCGAGCGGCGACGGGTGGATACAAAAGCTTTTTTGCGACTCACGAAACCACAACCGGTTCAGGGCCCACCAAGACGCGGCGTGCAACGGCCTGGGCCACGGCTTCATTGGGCCCCAAATAGCGACCGACGACAAATCGAACCTGTCGGTGTCGCTGCGCCGCCTGGTCGACTTGCTGAACGATCGCATCGTACAGTCGGCCTTGGAACAACAGGTGTGGCTGAACGATCACCTGGCGAACTTCCGGTCGTGATGCCACGCGGTCCAATACGTCGGGCAATCGCGGTTGGGCCATCGCATAAAATCCGACCGCGTGATGGATCAAACCCGCACGTCGCGCAACCACCTGCCCCAACACCTGCATGTCGGCCTGGGCGCAGGGATCATAACTGCCACGTCCGACGGCGACCAACGCGGTCTCACGGCCCAATGACATGTCGGACTCCGCAGCGGCCTGTTCGATTCGATCTCCCAACAAGCGTATGATCGACGGGGCGCGAGACAACGGCCCCGACTGGCTGTGTGTCACACCCGGCGTTTCGGCGGCACACGCGACAATGGCTCGCGGAATATCCTGCCGCGCATGACCGGCGGCAAATAACAACAGCGGCGCGACACGGACATGACGCACGCCCTGGTCCACCAGGCTCCGCCAGCCCTCGGCGATCGTCGGCTGTTGAAATTCCAACAGGCAACCTGCCACCGGATGCGGGTACAGGCACTTGGCCAGCAGATCGGCGAGTTGAAAAAACTCACGCGTCCCCTCGGCGTCACGTGTCCCATGTCCGATCAGCAAGATGCCGTCTGGTTGTTCTGCCACCTTACACGTACTTGCGATGCCTAGTTCCTTACGCTGTGGTTGGACTCACGATGTGGAATTCACCGTGCTTGATTCACCGTGCTTGATTTACGGTGTCGTCGCGACCGACGATCCGTCAAATCCGTCGGACTTCAGCGACGCAATCGCTTGCTGCGGATCGAACCCTTCGCGATAGGTCACGATCACTTGGCGATTGTCGATCACACCCTCTTCTTTTTGGGGTGCCAGTTCGACCGCCACCACATCGTCACGCTGCTCCAGGCTCTTTTTCACACTGGGATAGCAGGCAAACGGACAATGCATTTCCGGCACGTTCAGCGTCAGCGATGCTGTGTTGACATCGGTCTGTGGGGTGATCGACGCGACCGACTCGGACGCGACGGATTCACTGGCGGCCGGCTGCGCGTCGCTCGACGCATCCGGACTGACGGTGATGAAGTACATGATTCCAGCGGCGGCCAAAATGGCGACGGCATAAGCAAGCGAACGCATCGAGAAAATCCTTAAATCGGTGGGACAGGTAATGTGGGCAGAAAGGGCGACTGAAAAACGACCGTTCCGGCTGCTTTCGTAGCTGCCGCTATCGTTTCATCTTGACGCGGAGTGGTCAATTATCGCAGTTTCCCGGTCAGCTCGGCTGCAAACGCCGAAAACTTGAACAAATTCCTGCGTGCTTCCTCTTTTTAGGCGGTTTTTCGCCCGGAGACCTGCTCGTTGTACCGCTTGCCGTCCCTCGCACCGAATCCAGCTGCAGCAGTTTGCCGCGACTTTTTTGTCGTTTGCAGGCATTTCATTGCGCGATTGGTACTGGTTGGCCTGCTAATCGGGGCCGGCTTGTTCGCAGGCGGCATCGCTGCGGCACAGTCAGCCCCGCCACAACCCTTCGTCACCTCGCCCCCGGCCTCCATCCCCGCTTGGGGTGATCCCTATCAACTGAATTCTGCGGCAAACGCAGGTGTGGCACCGGCGGTTGGAATCTTTGGCAACGGTGGATTTTTGAACGGGCCCATTTTCGGTGGTTCGCAAGGGTACACTGCGACCGCCCCCTATATCGTGGACGACCCCTACTATTTGGGAAACGCTCAGCCGCCAGGATTGAATGCTCCAATCGTCGACATGCCGCCGACCATGCAATCTGGAATGCTTGGCGGTTCGTTCATGGGCAATCTTGGCCAACGCCTGGACTCGCGATTTTATTTCCGAGCCGAATACTTGTTGTGGGACACTTCCGGCATGGGAACTCCCCCGCTGGTCACGACCAGTCCCGCTGGGACGCCCCAAGACATTGCGGGTGTGTTGGGCGAACCCGGAACCTCGGTCCTGTTCGGTGGCGGAAAAATCAATGGTGGCGCGACCAGCGGATTCATGACTCGCAGCGGAATGTGGTTCACCAAAGAACAACGGGCATCACTCGAAAGTGAATTCTTTTGGGTCGGCGGACAGGACGATGGCTACACCGGATACAGCGACGGTTCGGTGATTTTGGCACGCCCCTTTTTCGATATCGATTCCGGCCAAGAAACCGCGCAACTGCTTTCCTATCCGGACATCGTCAGCGGCAGCGTGAACGTGCAATCGGATTCCGAACTGATGTCCTATCTGCTAAGCGGACGGTTCGCACTGTGCCCGCCCACCGGAACTTGCTGCCAGCCCTGTGGGGCGCGTGAGCGGACCGATTGGCTGATCGGCTATCGATACCTGAAACTCGAAGACTCCCTGCAAATCAACGAGAGTCTTCAATCTGAATTGACGTCGGCTCCCGGATCGGTCGCCCTGACCGACAACTTCCGCACCAAGAACCAATTCAACGGTTTGCAACTGGGTGTGATTCATGTTGAACCCTTACAGCGAGGCTGGTTCGAATCGGCACTGCGCGTGGCACTGGGCAACAACAAACAAACACTCAACATCAACGGCAACACCACCTACACCGAATCCGGTGTGACCGACACTTATCCTGGCGGACTGTACGCCCAGCGCACAAACAGCGGCTCGTTCACACGAGACCAGTTCGTGTTCGTTCCTGAACTCAGGCTGCGATTGGGTCTGCGAGTGACAGACCGCTTCCATTTCACGATTGGCTACTCGGCGCTCTATCTGCCAAACGTCATCCGTGCCGGCGAGCAAATTGACACAGACATCAACCCCGGACTGATTCCCGAGGAAAGTGATCCGCTGACCGGTGCGCTCCGCCCGCAGGTCCAATGGATCCAGTCAGACTACATCGCACACGGATTGAATCTGGGCGGCGAGCTGCAGTTCTAAGTGGGCTCTCTCTCTCGAAATCTGTCGAACGCAAAACGATGGGAGACGCGATTGATCGGACACGGGGATCATCCTACCAATTCGCGGTGACGCATCACTACTGCCGAACCGGGATCGACGGCAGCACGCTAGGCCAACTGGTGCCAACCCGCAGCTCATCAAAAAATTGTTCCTGCGGACCACTGCCCGTGATGATCGCCAGATCAAGAATCGCGTCCGACCAGAAATCCTCGGTCATGCAAGTCCAAACCGTGGGCTCGATCAAATGGATCGGTTCATCGGCTTCGTAGACACGCGCCCAGACTTTGTCGGATTGTTGGTCGCGTGTCTGGATTTTGGTGACCCACAACAACGGCCCATTGCGTACGAATCTGGCGGCCGAAGCGAACGAGTCATTATTCCCGAGTCCGATCAATGGCCGTCCGCTGGAGCTGAAGTTCAACGAGACCGAGGGCCCCCAGTAATTGTCTTGCGAACGAAAGGTGACCCGCAACGATTCATGAATTTTTTTCTTCCAGACGTCGTCTTCCTGCGGAGGCGGGCTGGCTGCAGAAGCCAATCCCCCTCGCCGAATCACAAAACTAACGAATAACTCTTGATCGGATCGAAAATCAATGGGGCGAACCATTTCACGAATCATCAGATTGCGCCCCTGAGAAAATCGCAGGTAAGACGCTTTTGCATCGTCCGATGGATGCAGCGTCCCGAAGGGATGCGCCCGAGATGAATTCGAATCAGCGGCATCGGCGCGGCGGACTTCGATTTTGCCGATGGTCGAAGTCTTGGCTAGACCATTGTGCATATTGCCCGGGTATTGCCATTGTCCGCTCCAGCCGAAACTGCTGGGGCCGCTCTTCTTCGACCGCAATGACACAGCGTCGGGTGCTGCACCCTGCGAGATGTCAGCCGGAGGTCTAAGGGTGTCAAAACTTTCATACAAGACAACACTGCCGGGGTCTTGATCGATCGCTTGGTGAACTTGATCAACAAAACTTTCGCCTTTGACGGGGACCGAATTGACCGTCGACAACCCCACCGTATCGACGCGGATCGACTGGCCCTTGACCAGCGTTTTTGAATCGGCCGAGGCCTGGGGAAAACGAGCCAACACCTCACCGTCCAAGACATGGACTTCGGTTGCCCCCGAAGACTTGACATCGAGTCGAAATTCGGTGCCTCGGTCTTCCACTTCCCCGGTGGGAGTCAACAAAGTGAATCCAATTGCCTCATCAGGAACATGAACTGTCATCTGCCCATGATGGACACGTGCCAATCCGCGTGAAACCAATTCCAGATCACAGTTTTGGTCCAGTACCACTGCGGCACCGCTTTGAAAGCGGACGACCGCGGTCCCCTCCAGTAGTCGCAGGCGGCCGGGTTGTAGCGGCGTGCCGTTGCGAACGGACGTCTGACCAGTCGGCCAAGCGGATCGTTGACCAGGCAGCGCACGCCGATCCCAGCGGCAACCCTCGCTCATCATCAGCGTTGCCACCGACACCGCCTGCCGCTGCGATAGCGCACCGGGCTGCAGCGGATCACTCGCAGAGCCACCCGGATTCCTAGCTCCCGGATTCTCGTCGTCGAAGGAGAACAGCCACATCCCGATCAACAGACTGGTGGCAATCGCGGCGATCGTCCAAGCCAGAGTCGGCCGCCCACCGGCGCTGTCACTTTCGGAATGATCTTCGCTTTGCATCCATTTCGCATCGCCCCGTGGCGAAATCAACGGGGGCTCGGGATCGGATTGTGCCAGCGAGAGACACTCTCGCATGGCGCTATCGATTTCAATTTGCCGCAAGTAAAAATCCTGCAACCCCTGATCCGCTTTTAATAGCGACTGCAATTCTTGATGCTGTTCGGGGGTGATGGTTTCATCCAACAAGCGATCGACCAACTGACGCACGCGTTCCTGTGCCGCAGAATCGCTCATGATGCAGCTCCCTGATTAATCACTTGATTCTCGGACACCGACAGCTTTCGTTCGACACAGCTTGACAACTGTCGACGTATTAAGCTCATCCGGTTGTAGAGGGTCCTCAATGAGCGTCCCGATCGCTTGGCGTAATCGACCAAGGTCTCGCCTTCATGGTACGCCGCTTCGACCATTGATCGATCGTGACCGGGCAACTGCTGGACACACAATCGTAGCGCATCCAAACGGGTCCCCAGGTCGTCAGCGGTTTCTAAACGTCGCTCCGACAGTTGATTGATCAGGGCATCGTCAAACTGTAGCCGGCTGCGACCGGAGACACGCAGGAAATTTTGCACCTCGTAGTATGCCACACCACAGGCCCAGGGGAAAAAGTCTCGCTGTTGATCGAATTGATGAATCTTTCGCCATAGCAGCACGCTACAGCGTTGAAAGACATCTTCGGCGTCTGCGTTGTTGGGTAACAGCGAACGGATATAGGCAAAGAGACGACTGCGGTTTTGATTAAATAGCTGAAGGAACAACTCGTAGCAATCGGTCGGTTCCATTGGCTCATTCATCTTCATTTATCCGGGGGGAAAGCAGTGTGGACAACACCCTCTACCAGGGAATTCGTACGGCTAGCCGAGATGTTACCGAGAAGGTTCTTGAAACATTTTTCAACTTTTTCTGGTAAGGCCTTCAAAAGCCCGTACGAGACATTTTTGTAGGGGATGAACTCCCTAGAGGCGAGCTTCCCCGCCCGTTTTCCTTCCCCCGTCCCAGAGCAGGCCCGCAGTGATGCCCCCGATCAAATCCTTCGTCAGACCCTCGCTTGCCATGGCCCTGCTCTGCATTGCCGGGTTCAACTTGACTGGTTGTGGCGGCAACCAAGGAGGCGTCATCGACATGCCTCCCCCAAGCGAAAACCCATACCAGATCACTCCCGAACAACAGCAAGCACTCGACGACTCTCTCAGCGGACAGTCGGCGCAATAGCCGATTGCAAACAACCGCGGACACTCGATCGCGCGCTCGTAAATTCTTTTCACGTTTTTCGTCTTTTCTATTCGCGTTAGGTTAATCGAATGAACTCTAAAAACAGGTCCGGTTTCACGTTGGTGGAACTGTTGGTCGTGATCGCAATCATCGGAATTTTGGTGGGGCTGTTGTTGCCGGCAGTCCAGGCGGCCCGCGAAGCGGCTCGCCGCATGAGCTGCAGCAACAATTTCAAACAGATCGGTCTGGCGGTTCATAATTACCACTCCGCCTACAAACAGTTGCCGATCCAAGGCAGCGGAACCGGTTGGGACCGGGCGACGACGAACATCTTTGAAGACTCGCGGATCACCAGCCAACTGCACTTGAGCTACTTGGTCGGCGTGCTGCCCTTCATCGAACAGCAAGGATTGTGGCAACAGATCTCCAATCCGCTGCTGAACGACTCGGGCCTCGGCCCAACCCCGTCGTGGGAACCGATGGGGCCAAAACCGGGAACCGGCCACTACGAGTACACGCCCCATGTCACGGAAATCCCCGGTTTTCGCTGTCCCAGCGACCCCGGTGTCGGCTTGCCGGCGATGGGGCGAACCAATTATGCCGCCAACTATGGTGATTCGAACCTGAACTCGTTTGCCGGATTGGTCAGCAACACCGGCGGTCCCGTGCCGACCGGCCGCGCCAACGGTGTGGCACGGTTTCTGCGCGGCGCCTTTGTGCCTCGCAAATCAATGAAGTTTCGCGACTTCTTGGATGGCACCAGCAATACCATACTGTGCGCAGAAATTGCGACGGATTTGGGCGACCGTGACATCCGCACACGCGGCTCCTACTCCAATGGCGGCAGCGTGATCGATAACGCCAAATTCTGCTTTGACAACGGTCAAATGGATCCCGAACGACCTCGATTCTGGGCACCGGCGACGTTTCCGGCCCAAGATCCCAACCCGGCGATTTACACCGGCCCGTTGCGGGACGGATTGGGACGTGGATTTAACTGGGCGGCGGTGGCACACATTCACACCGCGTTCAATACCATTCTGCCGCCGAACTCGGAACTCTGTCTTTCCAACAACAACGAGTGGACCGAGGGCAACTGGTCGGCGAGTAGCCGGCACCAAGGCGGGGTCCATATCCTGCTGACCGACGGCGCAGTGAAGTTCATTAGTGATTCGATCGAAGCAGGCGACTCGCGAGCCACACAGCGCGTCGTTGCCGGCCAAGCAAGTCCGTACGGTTTGTGGGGAGCCTTGGGGACACGCGCCAACGGCGAAGTCATTCAAGAAGAACTCTAGTGCGAGGGCTTGTTAAACCGAACGAACGATCATTCCAAATGGAAGGTGCCTCAGTGCTCTCGCCCAATAGGTGTTTGCCAAAGATCTGGGTGGGGTGTGTGCGTTGGGTCGTGGTAGGGGTGTTGGTGACGGCGATCACTTCGTCGATCAGCGGGCAACCACCACAGCCCGCCACGGCCAAGTCACACACCGCCTGGACCGAATCGCGTCTCAAGGGTTCGCCTGAGCCGCCGCTGCCGATCCGCGTGCAGCGAGTGCACCCCCATCTACAGCTCGATTCTCCCGTCACGGTGATGGATTTACCGGGCTGCGATCGTCGTCTGGTGCTTCAACGCGACGGCAAACTGCTAACGTTCGTTCGCAACGATGATGTGCAAACCGCCCAACTGGCGCTAGACATCGGCGCCCTTGCAGAGACGACAGCGGGCGAAAAAATCGCTGCGGCTCGTGACGCGACTCTCGATCCCGATTTCAAATCCAATCGGCATGTTTACGTGGTCTGGGGCATTCGGCCGTTGGAGATTTCTGGCGGCACGCGCGTCTCTCGATTCACCCTCGACCGCGCGAACCCACCCACCATCGATCCGCAATCGCGACTCGATCTGATCACCTATCCCTCGGGCGATCATGTCGGCGCCTCGTTGAATTTTGGTCCCGATGGCATGCTGTATGTCACCACCGGCGACGGGGCCCGACCCTTTCCACCTGACGCAATGAAAACGGCTCAGGATCTATCGGACTTGCGCGGCAGCGTGCTGCGGATCGATGTCGCCGGCGCGGTGAAAGATCAACCGTATAGGATTCCAACGGACAACCCCTTTGTCGATCGACCGGGTGCTCGCGGCGAGATCTATGCGTTCGGTTTACGCAACGGCTTTCGCGCCGCTTTCGATCCGCAAACCGATGCGATGTGGGTTGCTGATGTCGGCTGGGAACGATGTGAGCTGGTTCATCAGATCGTCAAGGGCGGCAACCATGGCTGGAGTCTGTATGAAGGTCCGCACCCGGTGGATCCAAATCAAACGGCCGGCCCCGGCCCTCGGATTGAAGCGGCAATCGTGATCCCACGCAGCGAAGCGCAATCCATCACCGGTGGAGTGTTTGTGCCCAACGGCGTTTGCTGGACCGATAGTGTCGATCAAACCCGACAAATGCCCGCTGCAGGACACTACCTGTATGGTTGCTACATGAACGGCAACGTCTGGTCGGTCGACGTTCACAGCGACACGCCGCCGGCACCTCGCAAGATTGCCAGCACTGGCCTACGGATCATCGACTTCTTCACCAGCGATCACCACGGCGAAACACAGGTCTTCGTCGTTGACATGGGTGGAGGAATCTACCGCCTGGTCGCAAACGATCGGGCGACCTATGACGAATCGTTCCCGCGATTGCTAAGTCGAACCGGGTTGTTTCGTGATCTCGACCGGCTGACGCCTGCACCAGGTGTGGTTCGCTACCAACCGACTGCGACAATGTTCCGTGACGGATTGCAGGGCGACCGAATCGTCGCGGTGCCGACGGACCAACCGGTTGATCCGGCCAAAAACCAGTACCCGGTTGGAACGGTGTTTGCCAACACACTCTCACGCCAAGTGGTTGACCTCTCGGGCCGGAAACGACAGGAGCGCATCGAGACACAGGTACTGTTGTTCGATGGCCTGAACTGGAATCCCTACACCTACCGCTGGAATGAATCACAGTCCGACGCCGAACTGGTGCCTGCGTCCGGTGCCCGACGTGAATTGCGTCTCGACGACCCGCGTTTCGGCGTTCGCACTATTCAACACAGGTTTGCTGCCCGCGACCAATGCTCAACCTGCCACCACGTCTTCAACCAGGGCGGCATGTCGCTAACACCGGAAAACCTGTCTCGCTCCGAACAGGGGACGCCACCCTCGCCAGCCCATCCAGATCCACTTCACCAGTTTCGTTCTTGGGGTGCGTTGGTCGAATCAGGATACGTCACACCAGCTCGATCACCGGCGCGGCAGCGGCTGGTTGATCCAACGGACCCTCAATACAACCTGAATGAGCGCGCCCGGTCCTACCTGGCGATGAACTGCGGACATTGCCACCGCCCGGCCGGCGGCGCATCATCCGGATTGCACCTTCGCCGTAGCGATTCCAACGAACAGATGTCCGCACTGGATGTTGTTCCCTCCCAAGGAGACTTTGGGATCGGCGCCGCAGCAAAGTTGATCGCGCCGGGGCATCCGGAACTCTCGGTGCTGCTGTATCGATTGGCCACCGCCGGCCCGGGCAGTATGCCACGATTGGGATGCCAGGAACCGGACCTCGAAGGCGCCAAGTTGCTGTGGGACTGGATCGCCGCGATGGAACCATCCGGCGAGCCCCCCGCCAATGCAACGCCAACCTCCGACGCCATGCTGGCTTGGCGGGAACGCTTGGATCTGCCACCGACACAAGCAGCCGCGCAGGTCAGCCAGCTGGTCAACCGTACAACTGACCCCGTCGTCGCCGGACTACTGCAGCCCTGGATTGCCCCCAGCAAGCGGACTCACGTGGTCGGCGACACGCCGGATATCGAACAACTGCTGATGCAAGCCGGCGATGCAGAACGGGGGCGACAATGGTTTTTCCAATCCGCCGCATCTCAATGTAGAGAGTGTCACCGCCACAGTGGCATTGGCACAGCGACCGGCCCGGCATTGGATTCCCCTGACATCAAACGCGACAAACGCGCATTACTTCAACAGTTGATTTTCCCCAGTCATACGATTGCTCCCCAATGGCGCGCGACGACTGTGGTGACCACTGACGGACAAATCCTCACCGGTCGCGTGATGGATCGCGAATCGTCCGCGTTGACCCTGCAGTTGCCCGATAGCCGAACGGTCCAGATCAAGGACGATCAAATCGAAATGCAACGGCCCAGCGAAACATCGTTGATGCCCGCTGGGCTGTTGGCCACGATGACGCCCCAAGAAGTGGCTGACCTGCTGGCGTTCTTAATGGTACCGCCAAAATCAACGCCGCAGCCCAAACAACAAGACTTCGGTCGCTATCAGAATTGTCCGGTCATCGAAAATGATTCGACCCGAGTCGTAGTGTGTCCGCAAAGCGGCGGACGAATTCTGGAGTATTCCTTGAACGGCAAGAATGCCCTGTTCGTCTCGGCGTACGACTTGGGTACTGCCGACTCGGGCCGCAGCGACGATCCCGGCAACCGTCTGCAGTGGAAAAAAGACCCTTCAGGGGGGCGTTTTGATATCGGCCCCGAAATGGTCACTGGAAAGCGACCTGAATTGTTCTTGGGTAAATGGACCGCCCAGCGAATGAGCCCACTCTCGGTCCGATTGACTAGCCCCGACGCGGCGATCGGGGTGCGACTGGTCCGCGACTTCACCCTTGATGCAAACTCGTCACGACTGACTTGCAAACAATCGATCTTGAACCTTTCCGACGGCACACTGACCTGTTGCCACTGGAGCCGAACACTGGCCAACGGCGCCGGAATTTGTCTGATCCCACTGCAGGGATTTCAACGTTTCCCGCGGCACTATGTTCGCTATGAACAGGGCGCATTGCAACTGAAACCGGACGACCCCGCGGTGGAGGTCCGCGACGGATTCCTGCAGATCACCGGACCACCGCTCAGTCCAAAACTGGGGATGGAAACCATGGCGGGCTGGGTGGCGCATCAGCAGCGTTCCGACCTGATGTTCATTAAACAGTTCCCCACTTTTCCTGATCGACCCTATCTGGAAGTCGCCGGGCTGACCCTAGCCACATGGACCCCAGAAACAGGAGAGACGATTGAAATTGAACCGATCGGTCCAGGCGAAACATTGGCACCGGGTCAGTCGGCATCGTTCACCGAGGTCTGGCATTTGCTACCCAATCCGTATCCACAGCCGGGCCAGCAAATCGACCTCAAACGCCTGCAGCAACAGGTTCGCGACCTGCCTGCGACGCCATGGTCCGGATCCTAGGGAGCGACGTTTTCATCACAGCCCGAAGCGTGAGTTTTGAAGTTGCGCTATTACGGTAACCCGACGCATCACTTCAACGGCGCTGGTGTGGAGGATTTATCCGACTCGGGTGAGGGTTTTCTGCGAAGAATAAAGCCGGTCGGATAAATCCTCCACACCAACTAGCGACCGGCTAATTAAATCAACAGCCCGGTCGGGTTACCATAAAAGCGCAACTTCAAAACTGACGCGTCGGGTTACCATCGAAGCGCCACTTCAAAATCCCCAAACCCACCAGCGTTTGGGTCCCCGCCAGC
>NZ_JAMYFE010000048.1 GCF_024129865.1 Stieleria tagensis
GGATTCTTTGCTGCCGGATTCATTGCCACCTCCACCCTCGCGATTCTCCTCCGGCGGATGCTTTTCTAAATAGTCCTTGATCCGTTCGAATGCTTCGCCGTCGTGTTTGGGCGGACCGCCTGTTGGATCCGAATTGGCTGGGGTTTGACCATCCGAGGGGCTGCCATCAGACGGTGTGCCATCGGCAGGATTGCCACCGGGATCTTGGCTGCCGGTGGCTTTGCCCGATTCGTTTGGATCTTGCGGGTCGGTTTGTTGCTGCGACTGAGGTGGATTTTGGCCGCCGGCGTCAGAACTGGATTGCCCGCCGCCTGAGCCGGAGTTGCTGGATTGTGAGTCACCTTGGGAGTCGCCGCCGGAACCGGAGGGATTGCTTTGATTTTGGCCGTCGGGCTGTTGGGACGAATCGGAGCTATCCGAGGGTTGCCCCTCGGTTGCTTCGCCAGAGTCTCCGCTTTGTCCGCCACCCTGTTGCCCACCGGATTGCTTGCCGCCCGAGTCTTGTTGCTGTGGTTGTTGCGCATCGCTGGCGGGAGAATCATCGGGCTGGGACAGGCCGTCATTGCCAGTCGGGTCTTGGGGCAGATCGGATTGCTGGTCGACGATACGAATTTCAATGGCATCGGTTGTGCTTTGGTTCGGTTGCACGCTGGGGTCGCCGTCGATGCGACGATTGTCGACCGCGGTCGCCGCGATTCGCACCACGTCACCGACTCGCAGTTGGTGTTCCAGCGGACGAAACCGATACTCCGTGACTTGGTTGCCTTTGCCGCTGCCGTCGGCGGGCTTGACCCAGATCAGCGGTTGGTCGATCGACTTGATGCCGCGGTCGATTTGCAAACTGACGCTCTGCAGTTGGAAATCGGCGTCCATCGCGTGGACTTCGATGGTTTGTTGTCCATTGATGGGGACTTCGACCGGTGATTTCTGAGGGACCACGATTGCGACTTCGGGAGGCAGATCGGGGATCACACGGATCGGATAGATGATTGGGTCAGGATTGGATTGTTCGCTCTGGTCCCAGACCTTGATGCGATAGCTTTCCGGTTCCACGGTGGCGGCTTTGCCGTTGGCCGATCGCAACGTCAGTTCACTGGTCAGCGTGATTTGGTCCGTTGCGATTTGCATCGCTGCGATGCCACCGGAGGCGCGAACGGTGTCGCCAAGTTGTTTGGGGTTGAACTGTAATTGAGCGCGTTGGACCGGGCGGTTCACCTTGGCGGTGATGCGTACTTTGGTGCCATCGATCACAGTGATCGATGGGCTGGACGTGGTGCGAGGCTTTTGCCCGGTGTACTGGGGCGGTGTGTAGTGAATGCTTTCGACGGCAACGACCGGGACATTTTGCACTCGCAAATCGAACGGTCCGGCGATCGCGTCCCCGGCTTCGATGCTGTAATGCATTGCGCCGGACGCGCCATGATCCAGATCTAATTTTCCGCTGTAGCGCTGCGTGCTAGGATCGAGTTCCAGCTGGGATTGGCGGTCGGGACCGTCACCGGTCCAGCGACACCAGACCGGTTCATTGTGGCGCAAGCCGACGACTTTGGCAGAGACATCGATGCTGCGACCGGCCAGTGTTTCGCTGTGCCCCGGTTGGACATCCTGAATTTGTACGCGCCTTGCGGGTTGGATATTTGCCAGCGGACTGACCAATCGCTTGGCCGATGCAAACGAATTTTTTGGCGAGGCAACAAAGTAGATTGCCAGCACGGCTAGGATCGCAGCGGCGGCGATCCACCAGCGGAATGTCCCGGTGGCTTCACCGGGAAGTGTGTCATGAGTTTTTAGTAACGATGCAGCGCGTGATCCGATCGCGTGGACGACGCGGGCGCGGACACCACGACCGCCAGTGGATTGTTTCAGGGTGACGTAGCTGGTCAGTTGCTGGCGAAAATCCGGATGATCTTGCTCCAGAGCCCAGGCCGCATATTCGGTGGTTACCCGCGAGGTGATCACCGGCCAAGCTTTGCGGTAGAGAAACCAGCCGGCGGCTGCGGCCAGTGACAGAAAGCATAGCGCGCGCACCAGTGGGCCGGGGGAGTAGATCCACTGATCCATGATCAACCAAGCCAACAACGCCAGCATGGTTGCGATCACGACCTGCAAACCGGTGCGGGTCAGTTCGCTCCACCACAGCGCACGCCTAGCCTCGTCGATCCGTTGCTCGATCAACTGATCTGCGGCGGAGGTCTTCCGCGGTGCGACCGGTGGGGTGGCAATGGACATATTCGATTAAGAATCCGGTGATTGGGAGTAGGCCGCTTCCACTATACATCGTCCGCAAGGAGACGGCCGAGAACCTCCACCAGCTCCCCCGGTTGGTCGTGGCGGTATTCCACTTCGACCGATTCTTTCGTTGCCAGCGTCTTGACCTGTACTTTACCGGATTGCCATTCGCTGCCACCGGCGATCAATGCCACCTGGAAGCCGTGTGAATCGGCATATTTTAATTGGACACCCAGTTTCTTGGCGTCCGGGTAAATCTCGTTGGCGATTCCCGCGTCACGCAGCCGAGCGGACAGTTTTAGATAATCGTCGCGGTGATCGGGATCGAAGTATGCCAGGAATACCGGCGCGGGGGTTTTGGCATCGGGCAGTAACTTCAACTGTTCCATCGCGGCGAGCAATCGATCCAGTCCCAGCGAAGCGCCGATCCCCGGCAGATGTTGTTTGGTGTAAATCCCCGCCAGGTTGTCGTAGCGACCGCCGCTGCAAACACTGCCGATGGAGGGCAAGTCGTTGAGCGTGGTTTCAAAAATCATGCCCGTGTAATAATCCAGTCCACGCGCGATGGAGACATCGATCTTGATCCGCTGGCGAGGGACCCCGGCGGCCAACGCACCGTCAAAGACGTCGCGCAAGCGACCGATCGCAACGCCGGCATCGTCGCTGTTGCCGATGATTCCCGGCAGCGCGTCGAAGATCGATTCGGCTTCGCCATCGAGTTCGGCCAGTTGCAGCACGCGGTCGGCCTGGTCGGCGGACACACCGGCAGCATCGCACATTTCTTGAGCGACTCTTTCGCGGCCGATCTTGGCCAGTTTGTCTAACGATCGCAGTACCGCCACTGTTTGGTCGGCCAGATCCAAGTGCCGTAGCAGTTCGGTCAACACGCCACGATTGTTAATGCTGATCGTAAACGCGTCGAACCCGATCGCATGCAGCAACCGATCGATCACCGCGACAACTTCGATGTCGGCCATCACGTTGGTCGTGCCGATGGTGTCGAAATCACATTGGACGAATTCGCGATAGCGTCCGGCTTGGGGGCGTTCGCCGCGCCACACCGGCGCGATGTGATAGCGTTTGAAAGGGGTGCCGAGTTCGCTGATGTGTTGGGCGGCAAAGCGTGCCAAGGGAACGGTCAAATCGAATCGCATGCCGACGGCGCGTCCACCGTTGTCTTCAAAGCGATAGATTTGACGATCGGTTTCGTCGCTACCTTTACCCGACAGGATCTCCAGATACTCCAGCGTGGGTGTGTCGATCGGCGCGAATCCGTAGGAGCGAAAAACCGAGCGAGCCGTTTCCATTAATCGTTCTCGCGGAATCATCACCGCGGGCAGATAGTCGCGGAAACCGCTGAGCGTTCTTGGTTTGATCAGTGACATCAATGCAAACAGTTCGAAAGTGGGAGTGTGGGAAATGGGAGAGTTCGACGATCCAGTGGACCGCACCGGCGTGATGGTTTAATTCAGGATCGGCAGTCCGCTGGGCCGGCGACTGCGGATCGAATCGGGGCTGCCCTGGTCGGACGGTTGAAACTGGGGGCCGAACAAGGCGTCGGCGTATTCATCGATCTGTTCGGGGGTTTCGAAATATTGTTCGTAGCACCAGTCGTCATCGAATTCGCATTCATCGGTGGTGTAGTCACGGCAGATCTGAGGCCGGTTGTCGTAGATGCCACAGCGATGATCGTCTTGCAAGTGTTTGCAGGTGGTGTGTACCAACAGGTACCAGTTTTCGTCTTCGATAAAGACGGTTGCCCGGTCGTGCAGCAGATACCAGCGGACATAGTCAAAATCTTTTCGGTTGACTGGCTGGTCGATCGGCAGGGCAAAATAGTGACAGCATTTTGCAGTGCAGTGTTCGCAAAGGTTTTCCCCTTTGGGAAATTGATCGCGTTTCAAACGAATCGGCAGCGTCGGTGCAGTCACGTGAATTGTCGTGGGATGGAATGAAAAACGGAATCGGGCGACAATGGAGGTATCAACAGGAGCATTCTAATGGAAGTCGTCATCACTGCACTTGGCCCTGACAACGTTGGGCTGGCCGATCCGATCATTCACTACGTCACCGGTCAGGGGGCCCGGATCGCCGAAATTCAAATGTACGACCACGATGAAGAGCAGTTGTTTGCGATGTTGTGCCGGATCGCGATCGATGCCGACCAATTCCCCATGCTGCAGTCGGCGATGCGACAAATCGGCGATCACACCGGGTTGGCGATTCGGGTTTGGAGCGGTGATCGGCGACGCGTCCCGCGGTTGGCGATCTGCTGCACGTTTGTCGAACACACCCCACGGGCGGTACTCGAAGCGATTCGCGATGGCGGACTGGCCGCCGAAGCGTCGGTGATTCTATCGAATCGACAGAAATTGGAACCGTTGGCCAGTGAATTTGGGGTTCCCTTTCATCGCATCGGCGACGCCACCGGCGCGGTCGAT
The DNA here is from genome assembly GCF_024129865.1 of Stieleria tagensis. Classification (GTDB taxonomy): domain Bacteria; phylum Planctomycetota; class Planctomycetia; order Pirellulales; family Pirellulaceae; genus Stieleria; species Stieleria tagensis. The sequence goes on from NZ_JAMYFE010000048.1 coordinate 4,671, forward strand.
GACACTGAAATGGTGCGTTTACTGGATCAGTATGACGTCGACTATGTGGTTCTAGCTCGCTACATGCGAGTGTTGCCGGCGAGTACCTGTTGGCAATTTGCCGGCGGACGGATCATCAACTTGCACCACGGATTGCTGCCCGGTTTCCCGGGCTTTCGTCCTTATCACAACGCGTTTTCGGCCCGCATGTTGTCGTACGGGGCGACCTGCCATTTCATCATCCCCGATTTAGACGCTGGAAATCAAACGATTAACCAGCGGACATTCAGCGTGAATCCGGGCACGGATTTGGACAGTATCATCCAGCGTGGTGAAAGCGAAAATGAACCCAAATGTTTGGTCGAAGGCGTTCGCCGGGTGGTCGATCGCGAAGTTCAGTTGCACTTTCACCGCGTGATTGCGCGGCGCTAAAACTTGAAACCGTTTTCGATTTGGCCGTTCTTGATCACAATCGAAATTCCGTCGCGGACTTGCAGCGGTTCGTCTTCGCCGTGGGTGGTGACGTTGCCCGCATTGGTGATCGAGACGTCGGTGCCGATGCGCGAGTTTTTGTCGAGGATTGCGCCGCTGATGACGCTGTTCTTACCGATTCCGACCGGGATTGATCCGGCGGGCTGTTCGTCTTGATCATCAATGTAGTCGGCACCCATGACGACGCTGTCTTTGATGGTGACGTTGTCGCCGATTACGGTTCGCAATCCGATCACACTGTTCTCGATGGTGACGTTATCGCCGATCCGGCAACCGTCGGCGATCAGGCTGCCATGGATTTTGATGTTGTCACCAACCGCTGTCGGCGGCAGGAACCGGGGGCGACTGTAGATCGGTGCATTGACACAACCGATTTCGAATTGCGGTGCTTTGCCGGCCAAGGCAATGTTGGCGTCGTAAAACGCGCGAATGGTTCCGATGTCTTCCCAGTAGCCGTCGAACAAATGCACCTGGACTTTGCGTGAATCGATCGCGCCGGGGAACACTTCTTTGCCAAAATCTTGGTGATCGTTGCCCTGCAGCAATTCCACCATCACTTCCTTTTTGAAGATATACAGACCCATGCTGGCCAGGCAGTCGCGGCCTTTGCTGGGGATGCCACGGGCATCGATCCACGCCGGGTCCATCTTGACTTTGGCGATGTCTTCTTCGCTTTGCGGTTTTTCGACGAACCCGGTCACCCGACCGTCATCATTGAGTTGCATGATGCCCAGTGCGCTGGCGTCTTTGCGATCGACGGGGATTCCCGCGATCGTCGCATCGGCGCCCGATTCGATGTGGGTCCGCATCATGTCGCGAAAATCCATTCGGTACAGTTGGTCACCGGACAGGATCAGGACATGTTCGATCCCGGGCTGTTGGATGTAGCGCAAGTTCTTGCGAACGGCATCCGCGGTGCCTTGGTACCAATCGGTTCCTGCTTCGACCGTTTGTTGGGCGGCCAGCAATTCAACAAAGCCGCCGGTGAAGTGGTCAAAGCGATACGTTTGCCGCAGGTGTCGATGCAAACTGACCGACAAGAACTGCGTTAACACGTACACCCGACGCAATCCGCTGTTGATGCAATTGGAAATCGGGATGTCGATCAATCGGTACTTCCCGGCCAAGGGAACGGCCGGTTTGGCGCGAATCTTCGTCAACGGAAATAGTCGACTTCCGCGACCACCACCAAGAATCAAAGCGATTGTGTTTTTTGAAAGGTCCATCAAGTTGCTGGGATGACGAGTGATGCGGAAGTAAAAGAAATGCTGACGTCGTTCTAACGCAAGCGTGAGGCCACGAAAAGGTTTGTCGCCTGAAAGAGTGGTTACCAATACTTTTCGAATTGGATGCGACCGGGACCTTCATCGTCGTGCGATTGCCGAAACCCGGCGGCTTCCAACAGCGGCAACATGCCTGGCGAGGCGGGAGGCTGACCGCCGGGAGGAATGTAGCCGATCATGCTGGGGTTGCCGCACAAAAACACGTGCGTGTTGTCAGCGGACAAAGGATCATCGGCAGCCTCGGCCAGTTTTCCACTGGTAAACAGATCCTGTAGGTATTGTTTTCCCACATAGCCCGGCAGACTGGCGTCCAGATTGGCGGGTTCGCGAGTGGTGCACGGCAGATAGCGATAGTTGGAATACTGGTCCATCAGTGACAAGTGGCGCGGATGGTAGGCCAGGTCGCCCAGATACCGCACGCAGCAAGCGTTGACAATTCGGCCGCGGTGGCCGCGTGCCAACAACGACGTTGTCATCGCATTGTGTGGTGCTTCGCCCGTGCCGGTGCCCAACATCAGGACGGTGGCATCGGGATCGATGTTTCCCAGCGTGTAGGCGCCGACGATTTTTTTGCCCACCGCGATCCGGTCGCCTTCGCGTAGACAGAACAACCGAGGCGTCAGTACCGGTGGGGCCTTTTCCGGGCTGTCGGCGGCGCGCACGAGCGTGATGTAAAACTCCAGGTAATCGATCGAATCGATCGGCGCCAAACGACCGTCACTGTCCAGCAGCGGACAAGAGATTGAATAAGCGCGTTTTGCCACTCGCGTCCGCTTTGATTCGGGAACCACTTCCGGTTGGGTGCCTGCCAATCGAGGCTCCCATAATCCCAACCCCAACGTGACGTATTGACCGGGCTCAAAGGCCGGCACGCCGTGATCGGGGCGAATACAGAATCGAGCCAGGTTTTCATGACAATCGATTCGCTGAATCACCGTGGCGTTGTAATGCTTGTGTCGGAGATCAACAAAGTCGGTTTGCAGTTTGTTTTCCGAGACGGGCACGTCTTCCTCCGAGCAGGCGATGCGAGGAACGCAAATCTGCGTTCCCGATAAAAATGCCGCGGTATTGATACCACATTCGCAATATACTGGACGTAGCGGCGTCGCGTCGCCCATGGACTCACGGTTCACTTCTCGACTCATTGGAACTCGCGAGACTTTCTCAAAATGTCATTTTGCAACAAATACTGTCGCTCACAATTTGCCGGTTTCTACGGCCGATGCGCGTTATTCGGATTGATCGTCATCGCGGTGTCACTGCCGAATCGCTGCCGGGCCGCCGATCGCTGGACCAGTCTGGACGGTTCACGGACGGTCGAAGCGGATTTTATCGGTCTGTGGGGCAACCAGGTGGTGCTGGAATTGGCCGGCCAACGGCGTGTCAGTGTCAGCGTCGACGATTTGATTGCTGAAAGCCGGATCCAGGCCCGTCGGATGGGCGAAGATCAACAGCGTCGGCGATCGGAAACGATGCAGCAGATTCACGCCGCCGCGACCGAAGCCGCCGCGCCGGCGCCAACCCCGCTGCCGAAACCGCCCACCGCACCCGCCTATCAGCCGGCGATCGGTGTTGACGGATTGTTAGCCCGATTGGAGTGGATGGATCAACAAAATCGCAACGGGCATGGATTGATCGCCGCCTTTGATTCACTCCCACCAAGTCAGCAGAGCGATTTGGAACGGATGCTGCGGATGAGTCTGGAAAAAATCAATCTGCGGGCGCTACAGCAAGCGTTGGCAGCAATGCATTCGATCGGCGAACTGACCGTCACGCACCAACGCTGGGTGTTGTCACATCCGCGTGTGCAGGCACTCGATGACGTCGCCAAAGAAAATTTTCGTGGCATGTTGCTAGCCGTCGCTGGTCTGCTCCGCGAGGGTTTGAACCCTGAACTGTTGAAATTAGAGGATTTGGCCACCGTCCCACTGCGAAGTTGGCTGGTGGATTTTGACCAGCGAGCCGCACCGCGGATCGCCGAAATCTACCAACATCTTGAATCGATGGGAGTTTCCCAGCCGGCTTACGAAGTTCAAGCCGAAAAAGATGGCCAGGCAGCGGTCGTCATCCGCAGCGGCCAGTCGCAGCAAACCGTTAACTATGTCAGTGTCGATGGCTTGTGGGTCCCCCAAGACTTGGCCGGCGAAAAGTGGACCGAGGCAATGAAGAACTGGGAGACGGGCTTGGATCAGTTGGCCCAGTCGGCCTGGATATCGGACACGATTTTGCAGGGTTTGGCGATGAAAATTGACACCGATCTGCAACCGGCCCGCAGCGCCCAATCGGCGCGCGAGTTTCATGTCGCCATGGACGGGTTGATCATTCAAATCAGCCCGCTGATCGCACAAATGGGCAGCGTGAACCTGAGATCCGGACGCGGCGGTCAATCCGGTGGCGACTACTACGGCGAAATGGATGACTACGAAGAAGAAATGAGGATGCAAATGGAGATGGAGATGGAGATGGGATCGGGACGATAGAGAGCGTCCTATGCCAAAACGTATTGCTGTGATTGGCGGCGGTCTGTCCGGGTTGACCGCCGCGTTCTATGTGTTGAAACGCGCCCCCGAGACCGCTGTCACGCTGTTCGAGTCGGGATCGCGATTGGGCGGGGTGATCGCAACCGAATCGGTGCCCTCAACTGACCCGGCACACCCCGAATCGGGTCGGTTTGTGATCGACCACGGCGCGGACATGTTCGCAACCGAGCCGCCAGCAGCACTCGAATTGTGCCGCGACCTGGGGGTCGAAGATCAACTGATTCTGCCCGATGTCAAACGCGCCGGGGCAATGATCCTGCACAACGGCGCTCTGGTGCCGATTCCCGATGGCTTCGTGCTGATGCGGGCGACCAAACTGTGGCCCATGCTGGCCACGCCGCTGCTGTCCGTGGGGGGGAAACTGCGTTTTTTGTGTGAACGCTGGATCGGACCACTCCCGGAACGCACTGGCCATGCCGGCGGCGATGTCAGTGTTGCCGATTTCGTTCGCCATCGAATGGGCAGCGAAACCCTCGATCGACTGGTTGGTGCCCTGGTCGCCGGGATTTACACCGCCGACATCGAACGTCTGAGCATGAACGCTACAATGGCGCCGCTGGCCGCGATGGTCGATCAACACGGTTCGTTCGCCGCGGCAACCAAGCAGCGGCGACGTCAAAACAAAGACAACACCGAACGGCACAGCGCCGGCGCTCGCTACGAAAAATTCCGTAGCTTTGCCGGTGGAATGCAGCAGTTGATCGACGCTCTGGTCGCTGGGATTGATGCCGCAGCGATCGAAATGGAAACCGCCGTCACCGGGCTGGAGTTCAACCCGGAGGATTCCGATCAGCCCGATTCGGCATGGTGGCGGGTGGATGCGGGCGGCCAGAGTCATGAATTTGACCAAGTCGTGCTGGCCACCCCGGCGGCTGTTTCGTCACGGTTACTGGTATCGGTCCGCGAACAGTCAGTACTTGCCGAGTGTCAGACCGCGTCTGAGCAATTAGCTGCGATTCCATCGGCATCGACCGCGATCGTGGTGTTGTGTGTGCATCAGTCACAACTGACCAGGCTGCCGCAGCGGTTCGGATTTGTTGTTCCGCCGATCGAAAACCGCAACATCCTGGCCGTCAGCTTTGCCAGCCACAAATATCCGGTTCGCTGCCCGGCGGATCACTGCATCATTCGCGTGTTTGTCGGCGGTGCGACGCAGGCCGCGTTGTTAGACCAAAGCGATGAAGCATTGATCGAGATGGTTCGCGGAGAATTAGCGGATCTGATTGGAATGCAGGGCCGCGAGACACTTTCGCGTGTGGTCCGTTGGCAGGATGCGATGCCGCAATATCATGTCGGGCACTTGCAGCGTGTCAGCCAGATTCAGGACGCGATCGCGAGAGTTCCCGGCCTATACCTGACGACCAATGCGCTGCAGGGCGTGGGAATTGCTGCGGTTGTTGGTGCGGCAAAACGTGTCGCTCAACAACTCGGCTAGAAAAAAACCCGGCGTCGCTGGTGAGCGACGTCGGGTCTTTTATATCAAACTCGATTGAAAATCGAGATTAGATGTTGGTGTCCGCATCTGGAGTCGGAACTGGAGGTGCGTCGCCAGCAGCGTCGCTTGCGCTTTCCGCTGGTTCGGCAGCAGCGTCAGCAGCAGCGGCAGGTGCAGCAGCTTCGACGTTTTGAACGCTTCCGGGAACCAAAGTTTCGCCGTCAGCCAATTCGAAACCGGCGTCCGATCCAGCAGCAGCTACGCCACCGCCACATCCGACGCAGCCGGTGCCAGCTGCAGGTGCAGCAGCGCCGCATCCGCCACAGGCTGGTGCAGGTGCAGCTTCGCCACATCCGCCACAGGCTGGTGCAGCTTCGCCGCATCCGCCACAAGCAGGAGCAGCTTCGCCACATCCGCCACAAGCTGGTGCAGCTTCGCCGCATCCGCCACAGGCAGGTGCAGGGGCAGCATCACAGCAAGGTGCTGGTGCAGGAGCTGGTTCGCAGCAAACCGGTGCAGGGGCTGGTTCGCAGCAGGTCGGCTCGGGAGCACAGCAGCTCTTGCGGGCCTTCAATTTAGCGAACAGGTGACCGAACAATTTTGGACGGCTGCGTCCACCGCAGGTCGGTGCTGGTTCGCAGCAAACCGGTGCAGGGGCTGGTTCGCAGCAGACAGGTTCAGGAGCACAGCAGCTAGAAGCATGCTTTGCTTTCAATTTGGCAAACAATCCACCGCCACAAGCCTTTTTGGCGTGCAGCTTTGCGAATAGTCCACCACCACAGTTGCCAGCGTAAGCCGACGTTTCGTTCATGGCGAGAGCCGCACCAATCAATAGTGCAAACGCGGCGATCCCGCTGACCATTTTCCGATTCATTGTTTTCTCCCAAGTGTTTCGGAGTTACTGGTGCGATCCTCCACGCACACTTCAAATCAAGAAGCCATATCCCGGCTCCCCCGTAGGTTCCGACGTCGGTGACCATCACCGAATCTGCTGAACACGCAAGATAGGTGCTCTGCGGAAATTTTGCGGCCCACGTGATTTCGTGGATAAAGTAACTTTGGCCGAACCAGTGTCAATCACTAGAAGGTCTGAAAGGATTCAGAAAATTGGGAACTTGGGACTCCCAGTCAGCGATCGCGCGGCAAACGGCGATGGAACGCCGATCCGTTGAAAATCGCCGTGAAAAGCGAGTTATCGGGGGCTTATCAACGTCCTGACCAGGACTGAAAAGCCACTCCTGCAAGGGGGTGGCTGTTCACCGCTGGAGCGAAAATAGGCCAACATGCGTGTCTAAATGACGCAGGTAAAGATTGCCCATTTTTCCAAAAATTCACTGCGGGTTGCGTCACATGAAACCGGTTCTAACGGTTTTCGGACTCCGTATCCCCTAAAGCCGTGGCCAAACGAGCTTCCATCTCGGCACCGTTTTCAAAGTCGATTCGCATCGGTTCCAGCTCATTTCCCTGGTCGATCGCAAAACCGCTGATTCGCCAACCGTCGGACTCGTTGCGCAACGTCCAAACGACTTCATATTGCATTTGCTGGCCGGTTTCGGCGGGCTCGGACAGATAGGTTTGTACCCACACCGCATCGGATTGATTTGGAATCGGAAAGGATTGAAGCACTTTGTATTGTGTGTCAGGCGAACCCGGGAATTGCAGTGGTCGGCCGATCCGAGTCATTTCTTGTTGCGCCAGTTTGGTCAGCAATTCACTCGCACCGGAATCATTGCCGCCGCGGCGGACGCGATCCAAGAACTGGCTGACGATCGCGGTGGGCTCCAGTGGCGCGCTCTGTTGCAGCTGTTGACTGGTGTCCGCGGTTTGCGCCGCTTGCTGCTCGGTGGCGCTGCCACCGCAGCCGACCGTCAGCAAACAACCGAAGAACAACGCCAAGAAGCCGACATTTCGGGCGAATGGCACAATCATGGCGGGGCTGGGAACAACGTGCAGGAAGTTCATGAGACGATACATTCAATCCAGGAAAGGCGGAGGGCGAGCAACGTGCCGGCAAGTGAACTGGCAATCGCAGTGGCCTGGCCGGTAATGCTGCCGGTACCAATCCGCCGCCTGTCGCGTCAATGGTGAATCCTGGTTGATCGCTTGGTCCCGGCCGAACGACCGGTAATCACTCGCCTATCGCTCGCCGACAGTTTCACTCAAAATACGCAGCTATCGCTCAACCCTCGGCGCTGCCGGTTCCCACCTCACACAATTCAAAATGGCATCAAGCGAAAACGTCATCCAAATCGATTCGCAAAAGATCGACCTGAAAAATCGACCGCTGGCAGCGTTTCTAGCTTGGCTGATCCCCGGAGCGGGACATTTCTATCAAGGCCGGATGACCAAGGCCAGTTTGTACCTGGTCTGTATCATGACCACCTGGATGCTGGGGTTTGCCCTCGGCGGCGGTCACGTCGTCTATGCGTCTTGGCAACCGGGCGACAAACGCTGGCATTACTTTTTGCAGGCCGGGGTCGGAGTGGCCGCGCTGCCGGCGTTGATCCAGGGCAACCATATGCGAAAGATGACGGTCAAGGGAATCACGTCCCAAGGCTATGAACCGATGTGGGGTGGATTCATGGCGCCGCCCCAACGTCCGGTGATCGAAGACCGTACTGACGAGGTCTCCGCCTGGTATGCCACCTATGGAGCCGGCTACGAAATGGGAACTTGGTACACCATGATTGCCGGCCTGCTGAATATCCTGGTCATTTACGACGCCTATTCTGGTCCGCTGGCGGTTCCGATCAGTGGTCGCAAGAAAACGGACGACGAAGACGATTCGGCGGACGAGACGAAAACACCGCCCCAACCCGCCGCTGGAGAGATGAACGGATGATTTCAATCTCACCGACCTATTTGATGTATTACGTTCCACTGATCATTTCGATCTCGCTGGTGTTCGGTGCCACACGGCACGAGGACACGCAGACGATTTTGCGGCATGCGTATTACACCGCCCGCTGGATCACCGGATTCATGGCCATCATTTTTTTGATCCTCGTGTTGATCAACTGGATGGTGTAGCGTGCGCGTATTGACCTTGGGGGCGGGAACCGTCGGTCATTGGATCGCCGACATGCTTTGTCGGCGACGGCATGATGTCACGGTCATCGACATTGATCCGGAACGAGTCCGCCAAATCAATGGCGAACTGGACGTCCGCGCGATCGAAGGCAGTGCGTCACAGAGCACGGTGTTGTTCCAAGCCGATGTCTGTAGTGCCGACATCTGTTTAGCGGTCACCGGTGACGACGAAGTCAACGTGGTCGCCGCCAGTATGGCCAAAGCTCTGGGCGCGCGGCGCAGTATTGCCCGCGTCTATGCGCCGGCCTTTCGCGATTCCAGTACGTTTGATTACCAAACTCACTTTGGCATCGATGCGTTGCTCAGTCTGGAACAGCTGAGCGCCTTTGAATTGGCACGTGCGATCCGCAATCCCGATGCGATCCCCTTGGAGCACTTTGCCCGCGGCCATCTGGAGGTTTATGAAACGGAGGTTGAACCCCAGGCGCAAGCGATCGATCAACGACTGCGTGAATTGAAGCTGCCGGGATCGGTTCGCATCGGTTCGATCGAACGCGACGGCGACATGTGGCTGGCCAGCGGTGAAGACGAGATCCATGTCGGCGACCGGGTCAGTCTGATTGGCGTACCCGGTGAAGTGAACAAGAGTCGGCGGTTGTTTAAATCGTCTACCAAACGCGCCAGTCGCCAAAGCGTGATCATTGCCGGTGGCGGCGAGATCGGATTTCACATCGCCCGCGCCCTGCCCACGTCGGACTATCGAATCACACTGCTGGAAAATGATCCTGACCGCTGTCAACAACTGGCCAAATTGCTTCCGGACATGACCGTGGTGCACGCCAACGCCAACCGCCGCAGTGTGTTGGAAGATGAAGGCGGTGGTGCGGCCGATTACTTTGTCGCCTGCACCGGCAGCGACGAAAGCAACATCATGGCCGGTGTGGAGGCTCGTGAGCTGGGGTCTCGCCACGTCATGGCCGTCGTCGGACGACCCGATTATGCCAATGTGGTCGGAAAACTGGGGATCGACCACGTCGTCAGCGAACGTGATGTGGGTGCTCGACAAATCCTGGGTTTCCTCAACGAGGGCGCCGTGATCAGCCATCGTCGATTGCCCAACGGCAAAATCGGCGTTTACGAACTGGAGATCGTCGAGGGGGCGCGGGTCACCGGCGCCACCCTGGCCGAACTGCCGCTGGCCGGGCGCTGTCTGGTCGCCGCGCTGCAACGCGACAGCTTTATTCGCGTCCCCACCGCCAGTGATCAACTGCAACCGGGCGACATCATCGTCGCGCTGATCGATCAAGATCACACCACGGAATGTCTGGCGCTTTTCAATCGCGGCTAATCGATCGAATTGCCATCGCCTTTGTCAGTGGAGTCACGTTTTGTCCCAGTTCCATCAACTTTCCGTTTGCGCCGATGTCGGGGGAACCTTCACCGATTGCCTGGCGGCGTGGACTGACGCGCAGGGCGACTCCCACAGCGGTTGTTTGAAGGTCTTGTCCACGAGGCTTGTTCGCTGTCGCATCGAGCGTCTCGCCGACGACGGCGCGATCCAATTGCAAATCCCCGCCGAACTGCTGGCCGGCCTGCCCGAAGGTCGTTTACCGGTCGACTTTTTTCGTTCGGCAAAACTGGACGGATTGGTCGACGGCGCGAATCTCTTTTGGGGGCACATTGAATCCTTTGATCCCGACACCGCGATGGTCCGAGTCGCTCACTCCGAACGGTCATCCGACGCCGACGGACTCTCTGCGGCGGATCGCCCCGGCGCCGGCGGGTTGGTCGAAATCGACTGTCACTTGGAAGCCCCCGTGTTAGCCACACACCTATTGCTGGGCATCCCGATCGACCAGCCATTGCCGCCGCTACAGGTTCGACTAGGAACCACGCGTGGCACCAATGCACTGCTCACGCGATCGGGGGCGGCGACCGCCATGATCGTGACCGCAGGTTTTGCCGATGTGTTGCTGATCGGCCAACAAGATCGCCCGGAACTGTTTGATCTGGCGTTTCAGAAATCTCCGCCGCTGGCCGAGCATGTGGTCGAGATCCAGGGGCGGTTGGATGCAACGGGCGATGAATTGATCGGGATTGATGAACCCGCGATCTCCGCGGCCCTGCAATCGATCTATGATGCCGGCATCCAAACACTGGCGATTTGTTTATTGCACGCGCATTTGAATCCGGCCCACGAGATCGCCGTGCAGCGTCTGGCCAGCGAAATCGGATTTCGTGAAATCAGTCGCTCCAGTGAAGTCGCACCGTTGGTGAAATTGGTGCCTCGCGCTGAAACCACCACCCTGGATGCCTACTTGAATCCGATCTTGTCGGCCTATGTCCGGCGTGTTAGTCAACAGTTCGGCGGCCGCAACTGCGAGATGCGGCTGATGACCAGCGGCGGCAACTTGGTCGCCAGCGATGATTTTCGTGGTCGCGATAGTGTGCTGTCCGGTCCGGCCGGTGGCGTCGTCGCGCTGCAACACATCGCCAGTAGCCATCACTGTCGCTATGCCATCGGGTTGGACATGGGCGGCACCAGCACCGATGTCAGCCGGTACGACGGCCAGGTCGGGCGCCGCTACGAAACCCGCATCGCCGATTTGCGGGTGATGACGCCAATGATGGACATCCACACGGTCGCGGCCGGCGGCGGGTCGATTTGTGATTATGTCGGTGGACGGTTGGTGGTCGGCCCCACCAGTGCGGGCGCCTCGCCGGGACCCGCCTGTTATGGCCGCGGCGGTCCGTTGACGGTGACCGATGTAAACCTGTTGCTCGGTCGCTTGCGTGTCGATCGATTTCCGTTCCCGTTGTTGCCCGCTGCCGCCGAAGAGCGAATCAAGCACGTTGTGTCACGGATGCCACCGTCACCGATGTCTCCGTCATCGAGCCAAATTGAATCGTTGGCCGAAGGATTTTTGGATATCGCGGTCACGCACATGGCCGAAGCCGTTCGAGCGATCACAACCGCACGCGGTGTCGACGTCCGCGACCACGCATTGGTCGGATTTGGTGGCGCAGCAGCGCAACACATTTGTCGCATTGCGGACGTGCTGGGGATGAAAACCATCATCGATCATCCCCGCGCCAGCGTCTTGAGCGCGGTCGGTATCGGTGTCGCTTTGACAGGACGAATCGAAACACTGGGTGTCTACAAACCGCTGGATGAAATTGATGGCCACCAGTTTCAGCGTCTGGCCGGTCAACTGTGTCAGGAAACGTTGCAGGCGATCGGGATCAGCGATTCGGCGGCAGGACAAACCCGTTTGGAATGTGACTGCCGGTATGCGGGCACCGATTCGGCAATCAGTTTGGATCTGCAACGCCCTGTCGCGCCGGAACTCGATCGACTGAGCCAGCGGTTTCATCAAGAGCATCAACAACGTTTCGGCTATCGGCGTGAGGACCGTTCGATCGAAGTGGTTTGTTTGCGCTGCGAAGCCACCGAGAGTGCGACTGGTCAACGACCGGAATTGTTCTCGCAACCAATCCGCCGGGCCACCGAAGGCACCGGCCAATCCAATGCCACCACACGTGACAGCAACAAGGACCGGCCAACCGCTGATGTTTATTGCCAAGGTCGCTGGCAGTCGTTCCACCTGATCGACCGTGATCGACTTGCCGCCGGCGATTCGATCGATTCTTGCAGCATTATCGTCAGTGACCAGTCCACGCTCATCGTCGAACCGAATTGGGCCGGTCGAGTCAGCCAGGATGGTTCGATCGTACTAGAACCCTCGGCGACGGTCGGTTCTGATAGCGCGCAAGCGACGGATGATCGTGCCCAGTGGAACGAGTCGGTGCAATTGGAAATCGTGGCGCGGCGAATGCAAAGCATTGCCGATGCGATGGGCGAAGTCCTGCGGCGCACGGCCGTCAGTGTGAACGTGAAAGAACGACTCGATTTCAGCTGCGCCGTGTTTCGTGGTGACGGCACGTTGATTGCCAACGCACCGCACGTGCCGGTCCATCTGGGCGCGATGGGACACACCGTCCGGCACTTGGCAAAGCAGTTTCCGGAAATGTCCCCGGGCGATTGCTACGTTTCCAACGATCCCTATGCCGGTGGTTCGCACCTGCCTGATGTCACCGTAGTGACGCCCGTGTTTCAACCTGATTCAGCGGATTCGGCCGACCCGACTGTCCGGCAGCCCACCTTTTTTGTCGCCAGTCGTGCCCATCATGCCGAAATCGGTGGTGCGACGCCCGGCTCAATGCCTCCGATGGCAACCACGCTGGCCGAAGAAGGGGTTCTGGTCCGCGCCTTTGCACTGGTCCGCGATGGGGTCTCCTACGAAAACGAACTCGGCGAATTGCTCTCCAGCGGTCAATTTCCCTCGCGCAACGTGGCCGAGAATCTGGCCGATTTGCGTGCCCAGATTGCCGCCGGCCGCGAAGGGGCGGATGCCTTGCAGAAGATGACATCGGAACTGACGCTGCCGTTGGTCCAGCAGATGATGCAGCGATTGTTGGAAGTCGCCGATCAGTCGGTGACGCGCTGGATCAAGACCTTGCCGCAGGGGCCGATGCAATTCGCAGACTGTTTGGACGACGGCACAAAAATCTGTGTGCGTCTGGAACGTGACGGAGACCGGCTGGTCGTCGACTTCGACGGCACCAGTGACGTTCATCCTCGTGGCTACAACGCGACACCGTCGATTGTGACCTCGGCCGTGCTGTACGTGATGCGCTGTTTCTGTGATTCGAATCTGCCGCTTTGCGATGGCGTGATGCAATCGATTGATCTGCGGATACCCACCGGTTTGCTCTCGCCGCCCTTTGATCCCGATCCGGCCAAGTGTGCCGCTGTGGTCGCCGGCAATGTTGAAACCAGCCAGCGTTTGGTGGATGTGTTGTTGGGCGCGATTGGATCGATCCAAACCGACGCACCCGTCTTTCGTAGTGTCGCCGCCAGCCAAGGGACGATGAACAACGTGCTGATCGGCGATGAAAGTTTCGGGTACTACGAAACGATCGGCGGTGGTGCCGGCGCCACCGTTTTTGGCCCAGGTGCTGACGGGGTGCACACGCACATGACCAACACGCGGATCACCGACCCAGAAATCTTGGAATCACGACTGCCGATTCGATTGCACGAGTTCTCAATCCGCCGCGGCAGTGGTGGTGGGGGGAAATACCGCGGCGGCGACGGACTGGTGCGGGTGTTCGAGTTTCTGCGACCATTGACCGTTTCCATGATCACCAGTCGGCGGACGACCGCACCCTATGGCGCTTCCGGTGGCGACCCCGGGAAAAGCGGCAAAAACCTGTTGATCCGGCGCGATCAATCGGTCACCGAACTGCCTCCGGCGACGACCATCGAAGTTACAGCGGGTGACCGTTTGCGGATCGAAACGCCGGGCGGTGGCGGCTGGGGGACGGAGTGAAAGAGTGCATCTGTTCCAGCTTCTGGCTAAACTTTGGTGACGACGTGATTGACGCTTGCGATGCGTCATTCCGCCGACCCGCCGTTAACCCCGCTTCGATTCCACTTTCCTGCCACTGAATGACCTATGAAACGTCGACCTTTTCTTGCCGCAGCAGCCTCCACCGGCGCATTGACCTGTTTGAAACCAGCGGAACTATTCGCCGCTGAGAAACTGGCTTTGTCCAAAGGCGACGTGATCCTGTTTCAAGGAGATTCGATCACCGATGCCGGGCGAGAAAAGAAGTCGCCGGTTGCCAATGCGGGCCTCGGGCGTGGGTACCCCAAATTCATCGCCGAATCGCTGCGTCAGGACCACCCCGATCTTGATTTGCAGATTCAAAATCGCGGCATCTCTGGTAACAAGGTTCCCGATCTGGATCGACGTTGGCAGGCAGATTGCATCGACCTTCAACCCAAGATTCTCAGTATTCTGATCGGTGTGAATGACATCTGGCACAAGTTGAATGGCAAATACGAAGGGACTTCGGAAAGCTACAAAGCTGGATTCGCCGCTTTACTGGAACGCACCCGAACGGCCCTTCCGCAGACAACGTTTGTGATCTGCGAACCGTTTGTATTGATGAGTGGAACGGTCAAAGAGAATCAAGACAAATGGTTCCCGGAATTCGACGTGCGACGAACGTATGCCAAAGAAGTCGCAATGGATGCAGGAGCAATCTGGGTTCCCTTTCAAACCATGTTCGACGATTCCGTTGCGTCCGGAACCGAACCGCAAAAGCTGGCCGGCGACGGTGTGCACCCGACTCAGCTAGGGCACCAGCTGATGGCCAAAACCTGGCGCGAAGTCGTGGGAATTTGAGCTGGCCTTTCAACCGCAGCTTGCGCCACTAGAAGTTCTGAAATCTTCGCTTGTTTCCCTTCGGATTTTGTCATGAACATCCAATCGACGATTATCAAGAATCCCAATTTGAAAGAGGCGATTGCCGAGGGGACATTGGAGGAGCCGTCGATCATTCTTCGCACACCCGATGGCAATCGTGATCTGTTGTTGATGCGGAAAGGCTACTCGGATCCAAATTTGAAACCGTTGCTCTTTCCGATCAAAAGTCTTGTCGCGAAGGCAATCACTCAAATGGCGCCGGACAAATCGGCACTGGTCGAGGGTGTGTCTGTGATCATCGACTTGACCGTCAAAATGGCTGGTGTGATTGAAAAATCGCAGATTGCATCCTTAACTCCGATCGACGCCACGGATCAATTTTCGCAGATGGTCCGAAGTGCCGACATTGATTGCGATGACCCAGCGGCCAGGCAAAAGCAAATGCACGCCATCTTTGGTACCGGTTCCAAACCTGTCGGTGTTATCAGCTTTCTCGCGAGCTTTGGAAGTGATGACCAAACCGTTGCGTCAACATCGCCGGTCGAGATCATCGCCGGTGAAATTCCGATACTCGGAGACTTGTTTCAGATCTTTTCCGGGCTCGTTGGGTGGCTGGATGCCCAAACACCGCCATCTCGACTGGCGGCTTGTTCGCTGGATCCCAATCTGATGGCAGAGCTACGACAGCGATTGTCCCAGCCGGCGAACGAGACCGCCACTTAGTGCCCCGAATCACCCGCCAAGTCACTCTACGGTTTCTTGTTTCTGTTTCCAGGAGAACTCTGATGAAACCCGCTATTGTCCTGCTGATCTTGTTTGTCATCGCGACAAGACCCGCCAACGCCCAACCGCCCCAATTGCCGACGGCAGAAAAGGAACACGCGTGGCTACAGAAATTCAACGGCCAATGGGAATCGAACTCAAAATCGATTGCCAGCGACCAGTCACCCGAAGTCGAATGCACGGGGAGCATGTCCTCTCGGATGCTGGGTGAATTTTGGGTAATCAATCGGTTTGAAGGTGAAGCCGGTGGGCAGAGCTTTCAAGCCATTCAGACGATTGGATACGACACGACCAAGAAGAAGTACGTCGGCAGTTGGGTGGATTCGATGCTGAACCACATGTGGCAGTACAGCGGCACAGTCAGCGAAGACGGCAAGCGATTGGAGTTGGTTGCCGATGGCCCGAACTTCATGGACGGTGGCAAGCTGACAAAATTTCGCGACAGCTACGAATTCCAATCACCCGATGTGTGCATCGCAACATCCGAAATCCAAAACGAGGATGGAAAGTGGACCGTGATGATGCAAGGCAAGATGACACGCGTGAAGTGAAAAAGGGGTTTGACTCGAATGCCGCGTGGTTAGCCATAAGTGGTTTATGCGGCTGACCGGAATGTGTCAACGACAGTGAGACAACTTTTTGATGTGGATTAGTTGCTGATTCCAGACTGGTCAGGGGCCAGCCCCCGAACCCCCGAGATTTTTTCAGGCATGACTCGGGTGTTCAAAGTGTTTTGATCGTCTATCGTTGAATTGTCCGGCGAAACAGACGTGGGCTCTGCGGAGACGCAACCTGCCGAGGGATAGTCGGATCGAGGGTGCGTCAAAGGCGTTACTTCAGGAGCCCCTGGGCAATTCGCTTCAGGGGCTTCGCTTTTTACTTCAGGTTCTCGTTTGGGCGCATTGATCCAAACTGCTGCTGGAATCTCGCCGGGCTGTGGGATGCCGTGCACAAAACGTTCGGGATTGTTCCGCCATGCTTCTTGAAGCGTTTTTCTTCGCCCTGCAATGATTTCATCGGCCTGGCCGAAATGCAACGATGATGGCGTCAGCAGGCTGATGCCGCTGTGATAATGCTCGTCGTTGTACCAGCCAAAGAAATCTCGACAGAACCCGATCGCATCTTCGTGGCATCCGAATCGCTTCGGGAATTCAGGACGGTACTTCATTGTTTTGAATTGGCTTTCCGAAAATGGATTGTCGTTGGAAACATGCGGTCGACTGTGTGACTTGGCGACACCCAGCGAACCAGGCAGTTCGGCCACTGAATGAGATGTCATCGAAGGGCCACGATCGCTGTGAAGGATCAATTGTTCCGGCTGGACTTCTTGCTTTTCAATGGTTGTTTCAATGAGTTGTTTCGCCAAATCGCCACTTTCGCGATGCGCCAGCATCCAGCCGACTACAAAGCGCCTGTAGATATCCAAGATGACGTAAAGGTAAAAATAGGTCCATGTCTCCGGACCCTTCAGCTTGGTGATGTCCCACGACCAAACTTCATTGGGACCGCTCGCAAGCAATTCAGGCTTTTGGTAATTGGGGTGTTGTAGCTGGTTTCGTCGTTCGCGAGAGCTTTGATTCTCGTCGAGCACGCGATACATCGTCCGCACGCTGCACAGGTAATCACCTTCATCAAGCAATTTCGAGTAGACCTGCCGCGGTGACTGATCGGCGAAACGTTCGCTGTTAAGCTGGTCGAGCACTGCCTTTCGTTCTTCGGCTGAAAGTGCACGAGCAGGGGGCGGCCTCGCTTTAGGTTGCCGATCGGGTTCACGGCGACGGTAAAACGTCGCCCGCGAAACGCTTAATGCTCGGCAAGCAGCGGCGACACCGACTCGCTTGCTGAGCCCTTCGACCGCTTTTAGTCGTTCTTCTCGGGTGATCGAGTCTGCATCATCTCCGAGACTTTTTTTTTGGACGTCAATGATCAACTCCGCCTGGCGGAGCCGTTCTTTCAGGCGTTCGTTCTCGCGTATCAGAGAAGCTTTCTCTTTTGCCGCTGACGGTTGTGCCGGTGACGCTGCTTTGCTGGACTTTTTCGATGATGGGAATGCTTCTTCCCGAAGTTGGCGACGCCAGCGTTGAACCACTGACGAATAGAGGCCCTCGGGACGAAGCAAGGCACCGATCTCACCGGGCTGCGTGCAAGCTTCGGCCTCGATCGCGATGCGGCGTTTGTACTCCTCAGTAAAGCGACGGCGGGCCGCCTTCTCGATTACCTCAGGATTTTTCGAAATCTTTTTGTCGGCATTCTCGGTCATGTAAACTCTCCGTGCCCTCAACTTTGAAAATCTCAAAGTTGTCTCACTCATGTTGGCACACAGGGGGCCGCCGTACCAAGTGTGACGCCCGTAAGCCGCGAACCTCTCATCGCTAGAACGTTCGTAGCCGTGACATTTGTGCCGCTTTGAACCCAAACGGCCTCTGACTCAGTAAGCCATTTCCCTGTCAGGATTTACGAAAAAGAGAAGTCCCGCGAAATTTCACGCTGGGGGTCCTGCACGGGGAGGCCGCCGCTTCAAGAAGCTTGCCGGTTCTATCGGTCGCAACGATCGCGGTTAGCTTGAAGGTCCGATAACCTCAGCTATGTCGCGAAGTGTTTCACGTTGTGACGATTGTGCGGGTGCGGCTTTGCCGCCAGTAGTGTCCGTCAAGTTTCGTACATTTGGATATTCCATCCCTGACTCTGGAACGATTCTCGCGGTCGTTATATCTTCGAGCATCCGAACTCGTTGTCGGGATCAAGCCACGGAACTCCTGTTCCCCACACCAGAGAATCCCATTGATGGTTGTCGGTGATCGTTCCAGGGGCGTCTGGGCTTCCCCAGCCACCACTCGCTATTGACAGAATTTAAACCAGCCGCTGGCACCTCATATCTACGTCCTAGCTCGCCGGCTTCAGATAACCATGCATTCCGAGCCAACGAACATAGGCATCGAACCAGCCGGTGCTGGTAGTGGATTTCTGGTACATGCCAAAGCCGTGTCCACCTTGTTCGTAGTAATGCAATTCAACAGGGCGATTTGCTTTACGCCAGCTCTCAATCAGACCAAAGCCAACAGGGAAAAGTGGGTCATCGGCTGCGATAGCAACGAATAGGGGCGGTGCGTCGGCGGGAACGTCAACCGCATTCAGTCCGCCATAGATGCTGGCGATGAATGCGGGTTTGCTTTCCCCTCCGCTCAGCGTTGTTGTCATGGTGAGCATCGCGCCAGCAGAGAATCCGATCATGCCGATGCGGTCTGGATCCACGTGCCATTTCTCGGAATTCTCGCGGATGAGCGCGAAAGCGGCGTTCGCGTCGGCAATCTGCGGTGCAATACGAGCGGTCATCTCTGCCGGTGTAGGACGCCCCGAACGCGGCCCACCCCTAGGCCGGGGTCTAGTAGGATTTGCGAACTCATTGAGATCGGCCGCAGTCTGATTAAGACGATACTTGAGCACAAAAGCCGCTACACCTTTGGCGGCAAGCGCCTCGGCGACTTGCCAACCTTCATTTTCCATTGACAACGTTCTGAAACCTCCTCCTGGTGCAACAATCACAGCCGCGCCGGTCGCATTCCCAGGATCAGGTAGAAAGGGAGTCAACGTGGCCACAGTAACATTGCGCGCGAACTTGCTACCGTATTGACGATGCCAGGACTCGGGCGTTTCGGCGCCGGGCAATGGACCAGTTCCCAACGCGATGGCGTTGGGCTGTGCGGGGGTTTCGATCGACGTCATGGCATCTCTCGGAGTGTTTTGCTCCGGTGCGTTTGGACTTGCCGCTTCCTGAGCTATTGCTGGCGCAAGTATCGAGAGAAAGCACGCTGACGATAACGACACACAATACAACGTTGTCTTGACCTCTCTAAACAAGCGAAAGTTCACGATTCTTGTATTCCTATTTTTCACAGATGACTCCAATGCTAAATGGCTTATTCGAGGGAATGCCAAAGTCGGATCTAGGACCGCCCAATCAGATTGTGGAGTATCCGATAAGTCGATCGGTCTAGCAGATTCTGCAGCTGCGGCTTGCCGCCTGAATAGTAATGAAGCAGGCCAAGATTCCTGCTCATGACGCTGCATGATCATTCAGATTGATGCGTGCTACTGTTCCAAGTTCTTCGTGTCGATCGTCCAATCCGGATCTCGTTTCAATTGACTATCGTCGCCAACGAACATCTTCGCGGAAGCCTTATCATCTTTGAGCTGCCAGTTGAGCCAAGCGAGGGCAACGGAGGAGTATTCGCCGCCGTGCGGCCGACGGTAGGTTCCTCCGTGCCCGACGTCTAAGTTGGTCATCACGATGGGCACATGGTCGACTCGGGAGAAATCGTCCATCGCGTTGTTGTAGGCGATGTCGGAAGGGCCGCCCATAATGTACAGGACGGGACCGTGAAACTTCTTGAGGTCTTCCTTAGTCAGGTTCGGCATCGCTGCCATCGGTGAGCGAGAGGGTAATACGCCACTGTTGCAAACAACCGTCGTTGTGACTCGGGGATCGTCCGAGATTTCGATGGCCTGCAATCCACCGCACGACATTCCCATCGCGGCGACTTTGGTCGCATCAATCTTTCCGCAGTAGATGCTGTTTTCATCGGTGTCCTGTGCGATGATCCAGTCCAAGGCAGCAATCAATTGAGAAGAATTCGTCCGCTGACGAGATGTCTCGTTTCGCTGTTGCAACTGATCCAGCGGTCCAATGCCGAGAATAATGAATCCGTGCGATGCAATCTCGTTGAGAAAGTTCTTGTGTTCCTCCGTCGTGTTCGCACACGCTCCATTTCCCCATAGAAGTACCGGCAGCTTCTTTTCGCCTGCAAAAGCAGACAAATCCTCCGGGCGATAAATCGTCATTCCCGAAAGGGTTGGTGCTTCCGTTACGATCGCTGAATAATCACCCTGACCACCGTCTTCAATTTTTTCGTTCTTTGGCGGTTCGGGGGCTCTCTTGGCAGCATCGTCATCGCTATCTGCCACCGCCACAATACTGGCATACGCTGGCTTGACGTTGTTGTTGCCGTCAAAAAGAAGAGGATGTTGCCCCCACCTCCAGGTTCGTCGATCGTTCAGGCCCCAAAATGTAACGCGTTCGATGACGTCTTCATGCTTCTTGAAGATAGCGAACAGCCTTGCGTAGTCGTCGGCCTGAGCGTTCAAGTCGTCGACGGTAGGAGGAGCACTGTTGCGAAACCGTCGTCTTCCGAATTGCCCGCCGGATTCACCACGGATTGTAACGTCGAGTTCCGTGACACTGACTTTCAGTCCAAGCGATGCATAGTCGGTGATCGCCTTTTCGATGTCTTCGAAAGGAACCCGCCCGCTTCGCCAATGGCCTTGAATGCCAACTGCGTCGATGGGAGCGCCATCGGCGAGCAGGCGTTTGAGAAGCACCACCGAACTGGCATGCTTGGGTCCCGACTCGATATTGTAGTCGTTGTAAAAAAGAACAGCATCGGGATCGGCATCACGCGCGAACTTGAATGCCAGCGTGAGAAACTCTGGACCAAGGGTTTGCAACCAAGTCGAGTTGCGTAGATTTTCCGTCTTCGCGGTTTCAGAGTTCCCACCATCGTTGATGGCTTCATTGACCACATCCCAGCTCTGCAACTTCCCTTTGTACCGTCCCGCAAGCGTTTCAATATGTTGTTTCATTCGCCGCTTGACCGTCTCGGGATCACGCCCCTCGAAGAACCAATTGGGCGTCTGCGCATGCCAAACCAAGGTGTGGCCGTGGATGGTCATGTCGTTCTTTTCGGCCCACTGCACCAAAGCATCGGTCCGCTCAAAATCCCAACGATCTTCGGCTGGGTGAACTCGCTCGGGCTTCATGCAGTTTTCGGGAGTGATCGCGGCAAAATGCTCGCCGGCTAGTTTCAACTCCTCCTCTGAATAACGCGAAGGAAGGTCACCGGCCATGCCGACCAGGAATGCGTCTTTGAATGCGTCTTTTATTAGGCGATCGAGTTTGACTTCGACCACCGGAGTAGGATCTTCCTTTGGTGGTGGCTTGGGAAGTTCACGCGTGGCAAGCGACTCTTGGTCGCCCCGTTCTCCAAACGACCTCGTTATCGCGAGATCCTTTCCTTTGCGTTCGCCGCTGAACTCGATGCGAAACTCTCGGTCGCCGAACTGACGAGTCTCAGCAAAGCTGATTGAATCGTTGTCGACTCTAACATCCACGAACTCGACTTTCCGCTCTTCGTCGCGAGCATCTACTTCCGCGTGCGCTGTTGCATCGCCGGCGTCATTGATCGCAATATGGAGGTGGTAAGTCTGCAATCCGAAGGGTGAATCGAATTGGCAATGCCACGTGCCTGTCAAATTTTCGGAACTCTGCTTTGGCGAAGTATTTTCTTGGACCTGTGAGAGCATTGCAGCAGCATATCTCTTACCAAACTCGCGAGAGCCTTCCGGGTTAAAATGGAGTTTGTCGTCGGTCGGCAAACCTGCTGACGATATCACCCGAGCACCTGAGATTGCATCCGGTAACGTCGCAATGATCGCGTTGTGACTTGCACATCGGCCTCCCTGATCAGCGTGCACCATCTCTCCGGCCAACAGTGGCACCTCGTTTGGATCTAAATCGAGGTCCTTCATCAAGTCGTCATAGACGGACTTGACTTTCTCGGGCCACTCTTTGTCCCCGGTATTGGATTCGCCCTGATGGAGAAGAATCCCTTTGATGACGCCATGCTTCTTCGCCTTCGTAGCCATGTCGACAAGGTACTGATAAGGATTTCCCTCGTAGGCTTTGACGATGTTTTTCAACCAGTCTCTCTCGCCGTCGATATAAGACTGAAACGACTGCTTCTGATACAGTTCGATTTTGCATCCGGGCACACAAACCTTGATGATTCCGACGCGGACGTCGTCTGCAAGCGAACGAACCATCGTTTTCCCGAAGGAATCGACCATGCAAATGCCTCGCCCTCGCGCGGCCAGCGGTGGGACGGCGTGGTACCAGCTTCCTTTCTGCCAGCCCCTTTGTTCATTGTCAAAGTCGGCCATCACCAGCAGACGCTCGGGTACGTCACGGTCAGCGTCATTCATCCGCCCGCCGCTATCCATGTTGGATTGGCCGAAGCAGAGATAAACATGGAAGTTTGGGTCGACCGAGTCGGTCATTGCGACTGCCTGTTGTCGCTGAGCATCCGCCCCACGTTGCATCGCTTCCTTCGCGTTCTTGGACACCAGGTCGTCAACCGATTTCGACTTCTTCGCTGTTGCCTTTTCCGTTGCGAAGTCGCCTACCTTTCGCGAAAACAGGATCGTGTCGCCGTCTATCTTCCCCTCGTATTCAATACGAATTTCGTTTCCACCAAAATTCAGGTTTTCGACGAACGAGATGGTATCGCCGGTCCGTTTGACCTGCTCAAAGGTAACATCGCGTGATCGACCATTGACTTCAGCTCTCGCCGTTGCGGAGAGTTCGCCGCTTTCCTTGCCAAAGGTCATTGCATAACTTTGGACGCCAATTTGAGTATCAAAGTCAACCTTCCAGCTGCCTAACAGGCTGTCTTCAGGTTGAAACAACAGAGGGGCGAATTCCTTCAAGCTACGTCGCCAAGTCTGCCATTCGTGGGCAGTTTCAGGAGACAGGTAGTAGTGGGCATCGATTCCCATCTCTTTCAATTGCTTAACGGAGTCGGCCGGGTTTCCTCCTCGACGAGTTCGGCCGCCTTCGACCTCCTTGCTTCCGTAGCTAACGAACACGAGTTCGACTTTGTCTGTGAACCCTTGTGTGTTCTCGACATCCTCTTTTCCAATCGTGGCTCCACTGAAGAGGCCGATGTGAGAAAACTTGTCAAGGTTGCGAAGCGTGATTGACTTCGTTTCCATGCTACCCATCGACAGTCCAGCCATGGCACGATTCGTTTGATCGGTCAATGTGCGGAAGTTCTGGTCGATATGTGGAACGAGTTCATCAACGAGGACCGTTTCAAAGTCCTTGATGTCAAAGTTCCGAAGCCCGCCCATTCGAACTTCGTTGGTCATGCCATAGGTCATGACGATGATGAATGGCTTCGTCTTACCTTCCGCGATCAAATTGTCCATGATCAGACCGGCGTGGCCCTGGACGCTCCAGCCATATTCGTTTTCACCCCAGCCGTGCTGCAAGTACAGCACTGGGTAGCGTTCCTCTTGATTGCTGTCGTAGCCCGGTGGTGTATAAACGAAAGCTCGCCGCTCGGAATCCGTGCTATCTGAATGAAAGTAGATCTCGCGAACTTGGCCGTGGGGAATGTTTTTCAGTGCGTAGAAATCACGATCGTGGGCAGGAATCTCAATTCCGCTCCCCCAACGCATTGCTCCGAAATAGTATTTGCTGTTGGGATCCGGAACGTGGGCACCATCGATGATCAATTCATAGTAGTGGAAGCCTTCGTCAAGAGGTCGTGAGTAGCCGACCCATGCCCCATCTTCACCTTTTACGAACTCGGTGCTGTCGCGAAATGTCGTTGCCACGCTATTCGCTTCCGGCGCGACGACGCGAAACTTGATCCGACCTTGGGAATTGACCTGCGGGTAGTCTCTTCCAGCTTGGTTGGTAGGCGCCGGCTTGAAATCGTCTTTGATGCCTTCAGGAACATTACTTCCAGCAGCCGCGTTCTCATTTTCATTCGCAGAAGGCTGTTCATTCGAATTGGTCGTCGTGTCTTCCTGCAGCTCTGAGTCCTTCGATGACTTCTGAAATACTAATTGAGCAAAATAATAAAGATTGTTTCGCCAGTGGGTCGGATCGTGTCCGTGCGAGTCGACGTTCCAGATGTGTGGAATGTCGTTCTCATTCAAATAGCGCTGCAGACGTTGACTGATTCGGATCAATCCGTCTTGGTTTCCACATGACAAGTAGAGTAGCTCGAGTTGTTCCTTCGCCTTTTCTGGATCGGGGACCAATTCCTCTGGGGCCTTGGTATTGGGCGCGGACGAGAATCCACCGACCCAGGCAAACGTGTCCAGGTTGGTCAGTCCGAAATTCAGCGACTGGCCACCGCCCATCGACAAGCCGGCCAGGGCTCGATGTTCTCGATCGGCCTGAACGGAATAACGCGACTCGATGGTGGGAATGACGTCATCGAGCAAGTCTTTCTCAAAAACGGCAAATGCTGGAGCACTCGCCATCACATTGCCTTCGGCGCGATCATTCTTCTGCGCGCGGCCGTTCGGCATCACCACAATCATCGGAACCGCTTTGCCATCCGCGATCAGGTTGTCAAACAACACATCAGGTGTCGCAAAACGCTGCCACTCGGTTTCGTCGCCGCCAATGCCGTGCAACAAATACAAGACAGGGAACTTCTTCTCGCTCGAGTACCCCGGGGGCGTGTAGACGTTCATCTTGCGATTCGTGCCGACCGTCTTCGACTCATAGTCGATCATCTCCAACTTGCCGTGCGGAATGTCTTCCCGCTTTGCAACGATGCTATCTGCAGGATCGGGATAAGTTTGCTTGTCGTCGGGACCAAGTTCGATCGGGCCGCCGAATCCGCCTCCGCGACGACCCTGGCGAGGACGTTCCGGGTTTTGCTCCTGTGCTTGGGCAACGGCACTGGCAAGCTGTAGCATGCCGAGCAGGACTAGAACAACTAATTTTCTCATGAGAGGGTCTCGATACGGAAGAAGATGAGAAGGAACGTCAACGAATCACCGTCGGGTCTAGTGACCTTCACCTGCAAACTCGACGGTCACCGCAAACACGAGCGGAAGCGAAAAGTCACCTCCTTTCAAGAATTCGATTTTCGTAAGTGCTTTGTCAGCTTCGGCAGGAATCTTCAAGTAGCGGATTTGCTTGCCGCCGGCTTCAATCGCCTTCTTCGATTCCGGCACATCCTCGCCCGCTTGGTAAGTCACGATGTGCTTGCCGTTTACCAGTTCAAAATCACTTGTGCTTCCGTCAGCGTAATGACGACGGACGATCATGCTGGTCGTTTCGTCCTTGAAACGCGGGTAGGCAGCCCAGGCGACGCCCCCCAACATGTGAATCGTTTTCACGTTTCCAGCGCAGTCGAGGCTAGCCGATTCTGGCAACGTGCTTGGGAATCGCGATGATTGACGTTGCAAACCGATGATGTTGGCGATCCGATCTCCCTGGGGATCGACCAATTCGAACGGAACGCCTTCGACCTCCACACGCCCGTAGGAATCGAGTACAAACTCGTCTCCAGGTCGTCCGCGGAATCCGGGGAGGCCTTTTTTGCTGTTGATGGTCGCAGAGCTAGAGATGTTCAGCGGCGCGTACTTGCCACGTTTGGCGAGAAACGAAAGCAGATCCGCCATTTCAGTTTTACTGATCGAGCTTTCAAAACCCTCTGGCATCAATGACTTGTGCGACGAAGTCAATTGCTCGATGTCTTCGCGAAGGACCAGCTTTTCTTTGCCTTGCGTGTCGATGATGCGTAGCGAGTTTGCCGACTCGCCGGCTAGCATTCCGGAGAGCACATTTCCGTCGACGGTCAAAATCTGGTACGTGCGGAAGTTGCTTTCGACGCTTCGCGATGGATCGAGGACGTTCATCAAGATTTCTTCTTTGGGATGAACCGCCATGCCCGTCAAGTTAGGACCGATTTCTTGTCCGATTTCGCCATGGATGTGGCAAGCCGAGCAATGTTTCTTGAACATAGCCAGGCCGTTCGTCACATCGCCATCCACGGCAGCGACCGGTAACCATTGATCGACCAATGCTTGGCGATTAGATGTTACCATCGCACCTCGCGTTTCCATCAACTCCTTCGCTCGCGATGCTATCGATGAGGTGGGGTGGTTCAGTAAGGCTTGGCGTTGATCGAGCTGAAGATCATTGAATTGCACTTGTCCATCGGCAATGGCGTCCAGCAAATCTTCAGTGCCGTCGGCTCGGGATAAAAGCAACGTCAGAACTTGGCTACCGAGTTTTGGCCCCAGCGAGGTTTTCATGTCCAACAACGTTTCGGAAAGACCATTCACGCGCGCGGCCTGCAGTGAGTTCAGTGCCGCGATCCCAGTTTCTGGAGCCAGTTGCGGTGTAAAGAACGCTTCGACCGCGTCGAGAATCTTTGGACTCATTGGTGCAAGGCGAATCGCTTGATCCCAAGCACTCAGACGTTTCTCGGAATCGGCATCCGCGTCCAAAGCGGTTGTCAGCAGTTCGTCCTGTATTTCACTGACAATCTCGTTTAGGTTCGTGATCGACCACTTGTCGGCTACCGCCAGGATCGCGGCTTTGCTTTCGACCGAAGTGTCGTTGGCTAAGAAGCGGTCACGAACAATTTTCTGTGATGACTCGGGAAGATTAAGAACCAGATCTCGCGGCCAACCCTTTGCTAAGCCTTCCCAGACCGTGACGGCGACTGGCGAATCGGGCGAGATTTCAAGCAGCTCGCTGATTTGCTCAGCTGTGGGATTGCTCCGCGCGAGGTGCTCCGCCAGAACGGCAATCCGTTGATTGAGCGAATTCGCCGCGGACGGACTCATTTTGCCGAGCGCCACGATCGTCGCAGCAGGATCGGTCGAAGCAGCGGAAGTCCATGCGTCCAATAAAACGCGATCGTCTTCGATCGAAGGTATCAAGCCAGTAAGCTCGTCGCCGCTGATCGCAGCGTTCGCTTTTCCTTCTGCAACGCGCAGCAACAAGGTCAACCGCACCTTGGGGTCGACATCGTTTTGCAGACCCGCTTCAATCGCCTTGGCGACTTGCTCGCTACCGCAACTCGTGATTGCCGCGTTGCGCACGGGGCTGGATACATGACCGAAACCGGCGGCACACGCCTTTGCAAGTGCAGCGACTGCTGATTCGTTACCCGTTTCCGACATGCCTGCAAGCGTCCAAATCGCATGCATTGCGGCTGGGTTTAATCCGATCTCGTCGACTTGATCATTGTCGACCAATGAAACGAGAGCACTGAGCGTCGCATCGTCAGCCGCCCCACGTTCCACCAAAAGACGTTGTGCCGTTCGACGCCAAAAGAAATTGTCATTACTGAGTGCCGTAACCAACTCGGCGTTCTCTGCATCAGCGAGTTGTAACGTTCGCGTCGCAGAGCCGCTGCCTGCCTCGTCGGTCACCAATCGATAGACTCGGGCAAAACGTTTGTCTCGCAGATCACTTTCATAAGCAGCCCCTTTGCCGGTTTGGAAACCGTTGGGCGTCGGGTTGTGCTGAACAATGTAGTTGTACCAGTCCAAGACCCATACGTTGCCGTCGGGACCGACCTCCGACATGATCGGAGCTGACCAGTCATCGATGCTGGCAACCGTGTTGAACGCGTTTCGACTTCGATAGCTTGCACCGTCCTTCTCCAGCACGAAAGAACCAACGAGGTGCCCCGTCGGACCGCAGACCATTTGAATTCGGTTCCACCAAGTCGGTGGATAGTTGCGAGCGGTGTAGATTGCTGAGCCGCAACCGGCTGTAAATCCGCCGTGCCAGTCCACCTGACGGATGCGATCATCGATCGGATCGAACTGATGCGACTGGGCAATATTTTGAAGAGTCTCGGGCGACCAGCCGGCGACTTGATCGTAATACCGATTGGGAATCGGCATGTGAACGCTCGGGCAACCGTTGGCAGTTGAACCAAAGACATAGCCTTCCTCGCTGAAACCCAGCCCCCAGGTGTTGTTGTTCGTGCCTCTCATGAACTCCAATGCATCGACACGGATTGTGTGCTGATCGAAGTCGCTTGATTGGCTGTCTGCGACTTTGCCCGTTTCCGCGTCGATCGCATAGGCTGGCGCTGTCTCATCCGAGGCACCCGCCTTGACCTTGAATCGCCAAAACCCTTGGCGGAAACGCATTTGCGGTTCGCCGTTGATTACAGGCTGGGAATTGTTGTAGCCCTGCATGCCCCAGATCCAATTGTCGGGGCCATACTGAAAATTGCTGACGCCGCCGTGCGTGTCGCCCAGCGCCCAGCCGGTAATCAGCGACTGTCGAAAATCGGCCTTGTCGTCGCCATCGATGTCCTTCAAATAGATCGTCTCTTCGCCGTCCTGGACGATCACGCCACCCCGGTAGCAAACCAGTGTCGATGGAATGCTTAGATTTTCTGCAAAGACCGTGAACTTGTCGGCCTGGCCATTGTTGTCGGTATCTTCGCAAATCTTGATGCGGTCGCGGCCGACGGCTGATTTTTCCTTAAGTTCATTGGGGTAGTCCACAGTTTCGCAAACCCACAAACGCCCGTCCTCGTCCCAGTTCATTGCGATCGGCTTACCCTTTAGCCCCGCGGTCTTGTCGTTTTGCTGGGGAGAGCCGGGCCAGTTGTCGGTCGACTCCTTGGCCCAGATCGCGAGTTGCGTTCCTTCCGGAGTCGCGAACGCTTTGATGGACTTTTCCGCTGGCAGAGGGTCTTGCATCTTCGAGAACGGTTCGGCCTGCGTTCCCCACTGAGCACCCGGCGTGTAGTTGGGGATCTTCGCCCCCACGTCTGTCGTTGCAAATTCTTCATCGTCGACCGAAGGCGGATTCATCTCCGGCGCAGAAAAGGGACGATTCGCAGCGATGACCGCTTCCGCTTTGGGATCTGCAGGCCTGCCGCTGTCGGCCGAAGCTGCGGTGAGCGTCTGACCACAGGCCCACAAAACACCGCGTGCGAGCAGCTTTTGAAAATCATTGTTGGACCACGTCCGATGATCGTGTCCCCACGCGGTATAGAAAACGCGACCTTGTCCGCTCGTCCGGATCCATGTGTAGGGTTCACCATCGGGATTGCTCACGGGGCCGGATTCGTCGCTCCGTGTCTCAAGTACTGTCATGTCCGGGTTGAGCTTGCTGTGGCGGTAGCTTTCGTCCATCGACCGAACCGGGTCCAGCCCCCGCATGATCTCATGATCGGAAGCCACGATCTCGGTTTCAAAGCGAGTGAACCCGTGACTTCGAAACTGACCGCCAACTAATTCGATGTACTTATCAGAATTGAGAAAACAGAACGACGCGCAGTGAACGGGAATCAGGCCTCCACCATTGTGAACATAGTTCAGCAGAGCCGACTCGGCCTCCGGTGTGATTTGTTCAATGTTTGCGAAGACCATCAGCCCTTCATATTTGGCGAGACGATCTTCGTTGAGGTCGCTCAGCTTCTCCGTGTAAGTAAGTTCGATCCCCTGCTCTCGGAGCGGCCCTGCCAAATACCGATAGAATTCGGATGGCCTATGGAATCCTCTGTCGCCAAGCATCAATACCGAGATTTGAGATTCCTGAGCCGATGCGAAGCCGCAGGCGAGAAAGATAAGGACGAGCAGATTTGCAGTCGCAACGTGTTTTGATAAAGCAGTCATCTTGTTTCTGGTAGGCCTATTTCGTTGACGGTGCAAACTCCACCGCTCGATGTTCATCTAAGCAGATAGAGCTGGATTCTCGGTGGACAACATGCCGCCGCCAGGATCAATAGTGGGACGAGATATCGCGAATGATGGAGTGGCGGTACTGTGCGTTATAGCCACATTGAGCTCAATGGAAATGAGGAATTGCGCACCTGCACGGAGCTATTTCACAGGTTCGCAGCAGATCCGCTCGGCAGATAACCGTGCGTACACGCACAAACCCCAGCCCGGTCTGAAAGTTCTGCAAATTGGTGAGCCAATCCATTATTTTCGGGGATATTTCGATTCCATTGGGCGAACTCAACGGAACGACGCGCCATCTCCTAGTGAGCGTTAGATTTGCATTGCACGGTAGCTGTGCGCCATTCGCTGGAATTGGCGACGCTGCGTCATTTGGGCCAGCGTCCATTTGCCAGGCAGCGCGGACAGCAACGATGTGGACCGCCATTGCAAGCAGCTGCCCCCTCGATGCACGTGAAATGGTTTCAAAAGTTGGGACTACGTCCTCGTATGTTTGCTGTGTACACTCTTGCCAAAGTGGAGTTATTTCACGGCCTCATCTCGGTGATCTCGTCAGACGATCCGGCTCGCGTGTAGGGAAGACGCAAGCAGCGCAATTATCAATACAGGCACGCCATGCAATTCAGATCCTTGCTTGTTCTTCTATCGTTCACACCCTTCTTGGTCGTTGCGGGTGCTTCAGTCGCTCAAGAGAGCAGCGGACCAACTGACACGGCCGCATTGAAAGAAGTGGTCGGAAATCGCTTCAAGATTGGCGTTGGGGTGAGTGAACAGATTCTCTCCGACCCGAAATGCAGCGACTTGATTCGTGAACAGTTTCAGATTCTTACACCTGAGAATTGCATGAAGCCGCAGGGCATTCATCCTGAGGAAGATCGCTGGAACTTCGCCGCACCGGATCGCTTCGTCGCGTTCGCTAAGCAGAACAATCTGGAAGTTGTCGGTCATTGCTTGGTTTGGGCCAAGGATGATCGAACCGACGAGTGGATGAAGAACGGCAAAGATGGGAACGCTGTATCGCGAGACGAATTACTCGCAAGGATTGAAGATCATGTTGCAACGGTTGTCGGTCGCTATCAAGAGACGGCAACGATGTGGGATGTCGTCAATGAAGCACTGGCGGACGGAGACGAAGGCTACCTACGCGAATCGGTGTACAGCACCACCGCGGGAATCGACTTCATCGAAATGGCATTTCGCACCGCGCGCAAACACGATCCCGATGCTCTGCTCATCTACAACGATTACAACTGCCACTTTCCGGGCAAACGCAAGAAGCTGATTCGGTTGCTTACGGAACTAAAGGAGCGCGGCGTCCCCGTGGATGCTTACGGTATGCAGGGCCATTTCGAACTAGGCGATGACTCCATTACGCAACTGAGGGAAACGTTCGAGGCACTTCGGGGACTTGGTATTCAAATTGTGGTCTCCGAGTTGGATATCGATGTCGTCACTCGTGGAAAATGGTGGTCCGAAGACGGAAAATACCGTGACGAACTGAAGACGTACGATCCCTACAAGGACGGCTTGCCAAGAGATGTTGAACGGCGAGTGACGGATCAATATGTCGCTTTGTTTCGCTTGTTCGATGAATACCAGGAGACAATCGCACGCGTTTCGTTTTGGAACTTGCACGATGGCCAAAGTTGGCTGAACTACTTTCCATGGGATCGAACCAACTATCCGCTCTTGTTCGATCGGGAGTTGAAACCAAAACCGGTTTACGACGCAGTCATCAACGTGCTTCGCGATTCCACCCCAGTCCGAGCCAAGCCAATTCAAACCGGCACGGGCCACGCCCCTCACGAGCGAACCGATTGGGTGTCGCGGGCGGCGCACGAGCAATTGTTGCGAAAGGCCAAACAGGGAAAGGTCGATATCTACTTCCAGGGCGATTCAATCACGCGTCGCTGGGGCGCAACGGACTATCCGCATTTGCTCGAACACTGGAAAAAGAGCTTTCACGGATGGAATGCAGCCAACTTTGCTTGGGGGGGTGATAACACGCACAATATTCTCTGGCGGATGCGAAACGGGGAGCTGGATGGGTTGATCCCGAAGATCGTTGTGCTGCAAGCGGGAACCAACAATTTGCCTTGGGAAGGGGCAGCGAAGCAAGCAACCATTGATGACGTCGTCGATGGTGTGGTAGCGATCATCGACGAGTTCTCGCAGCGTTGCCCAGACGCCGCCATCGTGTTGACCGGACTTTTCCCGCGAGACCAGAACACGGATCTCACTCCAACGATCAAGGAGATTAATGCTCGCCTTCACTCGCTGGCGATGGATCGGCAGATTCGATTTCTCAACCTCAACGCTCAACTAACCGATGCAGAGGGGCGTTTCCTGCCTGGGTATTCCAGCGATGGTTTGCATCTTGAACGACCCGCCTACGAAGTCTGGGCTTCCGCTTTAAGGCCGATCTTCCAAGGAATCCTTGGTCCACCAGCTGCGACCGATGATGCGCCTAATCCGACGGGTGTCCCTTCGGAGACCGATCCATGATGGGTGCATCACGAACGCCCATAGATCGGCGAGGGTGGCCATCAGACATTTTCTTTCGCGTAGGAGTCGCTTGAATAGATGAAGGAATCCACACAGCAAGAGCGAGAGTTGCCGTTAGCGTTGCGTGCGGCCTACATGGCGCTTCACCGCAACACGGAAGCAGCGTTTGCTCAGCATGGCGTGACCGCTGACCAATTTGTGCTTCTATTGGCACTCTCCGAGGGCCAAGCATTGACGCAGCGTGAACTGGCCGACCGAATCTCCTCTGATCCAAGTACGGTCCGAGCGATGCTGGTGTTACTGGAAAAGATGGAACTGATCCAAAGGGCAAGCCACCCAACCGATTCCCGCGCCAAAACCGTAGCGCTGACCGCCAGCGGAAAACGAAAGCTGCGCAAGCTTTGGAAAGCCGGGCAAGCCATCCGCGATGAAATGTACGGGTGCATGACGCCGGATGAGGCGGACACGCTGATCCGCCAGTTAAGAAACATCACTGCCACGCTCAATCAAGAAAAATCACTCGTTTAGCGTCGGTCGATAGGACGTCAATTCTTATGACCTTATCACCCACAAACTGAAAGTTCGATGACGAAGATTTTGGTCCTTTACCATTCCAATACCACAAACACTCAGCGTATGGCGAAGCTGGTGGCTGAAGGTGCGCAGCAGCTCGACGATACTGAAGTCCGACTGCGTAGCATCGAAGAGGCCGATCATACGGACTTGGAATGGTGTGACGGACTCGCGCTTGGCTCTCCGACCAACTACGGCTGCGTGAGTTGGCAAATGAAACGGTGGTGGGACCAGCAACCCATTGAAAACTGGGGGAAACGAGATGGAAAGATCGGCTGCGTCTTTTCTTCCGCCGGAGCTTGGGGTGGCGGCCAGGAATGGACCTGCATGGCATTGCTGTCCATTCTGATCAACTACGGTTTTCTCGTTTTCGGCTTGACCGATTACTCCGGCATCAAATTCTCGGCTCACTACGGAGCCATATCCGCGGGCGCCCCTGAGGAGGAACGAGTGCAAGAGGCCTGTCGCCGACTCGGGAGAAGGTTGTCGGAGTGGACGGCGAACATGATTCATGGACGAACGGAGGCACATCCTTTGAACCAGTCCTACGAACGCTTCAAAGACCTAGGCAAATAGATCCCAAGAACGATTTCAACATTTCCCGTTCTCTTAACGAGGTTCCACAATGAAGCCGCAAACAAGATTCAACCGACGTGATTTTCTTCAAACGGCAACCGCCGCCACTGCGGCTGGCGTCTTTATAGGCACCAGTTCCGCTTCACACGCGCAAGACTCGCCGAATGAACGTCCCGTTTTTGCCACGATTGGACTGCGAAACCAAGGGTGGACGATCACGGACAAGTCAACCAAGTTCGCGGACTTCGCGGCCTTTGCCGACGTCGATGCCAATGTACTGGGAGCGATCAACGAAAAGCTTGAGAAGAAAACCGGCAAGAAAGCTGAGGGATACAAGGACTACCGCGAAGTGCTTGACCGCAAAGACATCGACGCGGTGATGATCGCAGCTCCGGATCACTGGCACACCAAGATCTCCGTCGAAGCGATGCTCGCTGGCAAAGACGTGTACTGCGAAAAGCCGCTGACCTTGACGATCGACGAAGGCAAGTTGATCGAAAAGATCGTCAAACGAACCGGGCGAGTGTTCCAAGTCGGAACCATGCAGCGGACTGAAAACCAGCACCGGTTCCTCAAAGCCATCGCACTGATCCGCGAAGGACGAATCGGGGAGATTCGCAAGGTCACCTGTGGAATCAACGGTGCTACCGGTTCGCCCGTAATCCCAGTCATCGATCCTCCTGAAGGTCTCGATTGGGACATGTGGCTCGGCCCAGCCCCCAAGGTTCCGTACAGAGCGGGGACCGAAATGCGTCGAGGATATGGTGGCGGCGTACCGCTTTACACCAATTGTCACTATGCATGGCGTAATTGGTACGAAACCTCCGGTGGCCAGATGAATGATTGGGGTGCTCACCACGTGGATATTGCGACGTGGGCACTAGGCGCGAGCGAAACCGGCCCGGATAAGGTGACGCCGGTCAGCTACTCGTTGCCGGTCGAGTACAAGGATGGCTATCCGACGGTCAGCGATCAATACAATTCGCCAACCAAGTTTGAGATCCACGTTAACATGCCGGGCGACATTCCAATGATCATCACCAGCGAAGGTGACAACGGCATTTTGTTTGAAGGAACCAAGGGTCGATTCTTCGTTAATCGCGGAAGGCTGGCGGGCAAGCCAATCGAAGATCTGGAAACCAACCCGTTGCCTGAGGACGCAGTGGAAAAAGTCTACGGCGGCCCTGTCAGCGAGAATCATACCGCCAACTTCATCGAAGGCATGCGCTCGCGTGAACAACCGATCTCCGATGTTTGGACACACAACCGGATGCTCGAAACTTGCCACTTGGCAAACATCGTGATTCGCTTGGGGCGTGAACTGAATTGGGATCCGACCAAGCGTGAGATCATCGGCGACGACAAAGCCAACTCGTTCCTTTCACGGGAAAGTCGTAAGGGTTACGAGATCAACATGTAGTGGTTTGTAGCGTTAGATGCCTCCGTGAATCGATACAGTTCCGGAGGTGCCTTCCAGGTTGATGCCGGCATTTCACAATGACTCTCCCAGTTGTTCTTGTAGCCAATGACTCGACGATCTGTCGCCCTGCTGATAGAAACCTCAAACGGATATAGCCGAGGCTTACTCGAAGGGGTCATTTCCTACACCAAAGAGCATGGAAATTGGTCTGTCTATTTGACCGAACAGGAACGCGGTGCGCCGCCACCCGCCTGGTTAGAAACCTGGGGCGGGGATGGGATCATCGCCAGGATTGAAACTGATTCAGTCGGTTGCCAATTGCAACGATGTGGTGTTCCAATCGTTGACCTCAGTGCGGCCCGGCACGTCAAAGGAGTTCCTTGGGCCGACACGGAAGACAAAGCGATTTCACGATTGGCAGTCGAGCATTTCATTGCGCGAGGTTTCCGGAACCTTGCTTATTGTGGAGATGCTGGTTTTCAATGGTCATCGAAACGATGCCAGCACTTTCGGCAGTTTGCTGAGGCATCTGGATGCAAGGTTTTCGAGCATCAATCCGTAGCACGGTATGACCGCGCCTTTGACGCTGTCGCTGAGAAGCGGCGAATCATGGTTTGGGTTCGCCAGCTTCCGCGCCCGGTTGCAATCATGGGATGCTATGACTTCAAGGCGCAAGAGGTTCTAGATGCCTGCCGGCAGTTGAAGCTCGCTGTTCCGACAGAAGTCGCGGTGCTGGGAGTCGACGACGACCATTTGATTTGCGAACTGTCTGACCCGACGCTCTCGAGCGTCATTCCAGATACCAAACGCACTGGATACGAGGCAGCAAGTCTGCTTGACAGAATGATGTCCGGCGAGGTTTTCACAACTGAAGAACCGCTGATCACTCAACCGCTAGGGATTCAGCTTCGCGAGTCGACTG
Organism: Stieleria tagensis; assembly: GCF_024129865.1. Lineage (GTDB taxonomy): Bacteria > Planctomycetota > Planctomycetia > Pirellulales > Pirellulaceae > Stieleria > Stieleria tagensis. The sequence continues at coordinate 40,791 of NZ_JAMYFE010000048.1, forward strand.
ATACAGTCGCGATAGAAGACGAGCAGATCGCCAGAGCCCTCCAGTACATTCGGCGGAAGGCATCCGCCAATATTCGCGTCATCGATGTCTTAGACAACATTGACCTGTCGCGTCGAGTCTTTGAACATCGCTTCAAGAAATTAGTCGGGCGGACGCCGCACCAGGAGATTCAAAGGGTTCGCATGAATCGGGTGAAAGAGCTGCTACGTGAGACGGACTTGACCGTTCCCCAAATTGCCGAGCGACTTGGGTTTGAACATTCCGAATACTTGGGCGCTGCGTTCAAGCGGGAAATTGGCGTTTCCCCGGGTGAGTACAAGCGGAAAAACTCTTGACTGAACTGTCTTCATGCGGTGCGGCGATACGACATTAAGTGATCACCAAGTAGTGTCTCGCGAATCACCTGGTCCTTCGAGAACGGTCTTAGCGGAAACGTCACCTCTTGCCGAAGCGGCGGAAGGTGATCTCGTTCGGTATGGCCGCGGCGTTTGTTGTACCAGTTCTGGGTGGTGCGAAGGATGCTGTTGAGGTGCTCGTTCGTCACGATGCAGAATGCATTAAGTACCTCATGTTTGATCGACTGAATGACTCGCTCAACGTGAGCCTGCAAATTTGGCGACCGAATTGGCGTCAGTTTAATCTTGCCGCCAGTCGACTTGACAATTTCGTCAAACAAGTCGGTGTACTTGGAATCACGATCACGCATCAGGAACTCGCACTTCAAGTCGTTGTCCTGTAGATGCATTTGGAAGTTGCGTCCCTGCTGAGTCGTCCAGGCACCGTTCGGAGTCTCCGTACAAGGCGAGATCCAGATTTGCCGAGTGCCGATGTGGATGAAGACCATGAAGTAGACATCGACCAAACCTTTCAGCGTCCACTTCTTTTTCCAGGCAAAGTCGCACTGCCACAACGTATCGGCGTGGCGTTTGAGAAACTTCTGCCAAGTGTCGGGGTGGTCTCCCGGCGTGGGCGCAAGGCCGGCTTCGACGATCACGTTTTTCACCGTTTGCCGAGAAACGTGGACGCCCATCCGGCGCAGTTCTTGCAGGATTTTTGTGTAGCCGAACCCGGTCTCTTTCCGAATCTGCAGGATTGTTTCGCGCACATCATCTTCGATCTTCGGACGGCCGGTGCCGCGCTTTGCTGACTTTTTCTTCGACGCCGGCATGTTGTCTTCCATCTTCCGAACCCATCGCCGAAACGTTGAATATGAAACGATTGTCATCACGTCCTTGATCTTACCGCCCAGCTTCTTGCCATGCGTGACCAATATTTTTCTCTCACGATTGTTCAATGTGACGCGGCCGGGTAACTTGGACCGAAGGATCTCGTTCTCCGCTTTGAGGTAGCGAACCTGCTGGGCCAGTTCCTGCCGTGTCAACGACGCCAAGAGTGTCAAAAGCGGGTGGACAATGTTCGCCATTGTGCGATGAAAAACCTTGCAAATGCGGGGGCAATCGGAGTAGCGACATTTTTTTACCCCGCTGAAACGACGAGCGTACGGACCAATTCCCAGCCGCAATGGCCGCAAGCGTGAACCTTGCCTTGCCGTTCAAACTTCGGCCGCGCCGTTTAGAAAAACCGGAACAGATTGCCGGCGATGGAGTCCCTTCGGGCAACATTCTCTCGCCCTGTTAACCACTCGCAGACCTGCGAGAAAAAGCAGCTTCGGTTTACAGCAAAGCCGCCATCAACTTTCGTTCTTGATTCGTCACGGTTCCCAACGAAAGAGACGGGAATCGCATCGCAGCAGCGATTCCAGGCCGAAAAGCCCTGCAAAATCTGGTGACTCTCTCCGGATTGGTTTTGTACAGGGAGCACCGGATTGAAAATGGGTCAAACCTCTTTGTTGCCCCGGTGGACCTAGGCGTCCTCGACACCGATTTGGCGCAGTTGCAGCGTGTCGATGATTTTGTCATCAGCCAGCGCGTTGGTGATCACGACCAGCCAGCTGCCCGGCTTGCACCAGTTTTTCTTTAGCAAGACGTTTAAGGCATCTTGGATCGTTTCTTCGGGGTCGTCGGAGAATTCGATCAAAAACGGTTCCACTCCCCACGGCAACATCAACTGATGAAAGGTCGATTGCACATCCGTGAAGGCATAGATCGGTACCTCGTGCGCCCGCATCGCGCCCAGCACATAGGCCAAGAATCCGCTGCGGGTGAACACAACAACGCCTGATTGACCGAGTTCTTTGGCCAAAACCACCGACGAACGCAGCATCTTGGACTTCGGTTCGTGCAACTGGATTCGATCATTGATCGGCCGCTCCACCGAAGGCTCAATGCTAGTCACAATGTTTTTGAGCACTTCGACGGACTCCAGTGGATAAGCGCCTGTGGTGGTTTCGCCGGACAGCATGATCGCATCGGCTTGTTCGCGGATCGCGTTGGAGACGTCGGAGATTTCTGCACGCGTGGGAATTGGCGATTGAATCATTGACTCCAGCAAATGGGTGGCAATGATCACCGGCTTGCCTTCGGACTGACAGGCGCGAACCAGTTGCGTCTGGACCAATGGCAGTTTGTGGTATTCGATTTCGATGCCCAGGTCACCGCGAGCGACCATCACCCCGTCGGTCTCGTGGATGATTTCGTCCATGTTCCGCACACCGGCTTGATCTTCGATCTTGGCGATGATCCGAGCTTGGCATCCCTGTTCGTCCAGATAGCTTCGCAGCGTGCGAATGTCTTCGGCTTGACGGACAAACGAGAGTGCAACGAAATCGAGTCCGGCGGCGATGCCGGCGCACAAATCGTTTTTGTCTTTGTCGGTCAGTGCGGGTAGATTGACTTGAGTCCCGGGCAGATTGATATGCCGACGCGACCCCATGACTCCGGGCGTCAATACTTCCAACACCACTCGCGCGGAGTTTTTCTCCAACACCCTGGTTCTCAACAACCCGCTATCAATGAGCACCATTGCGCCGACATCGACATCGCCGGGCAAATCCGGATAGTTGACCGAGACACGATGGACACCATCGTTGAGGGCTTCGAAGTCCCCGGTGTGAAGTTCCAATCGGTCTCCTTTGGCCAATTGCATCGGCGTGTCCACGGGACCGGTACGAACCTCCGGTCCCTTCACGTCCATCATCACGGCGACGTGGCGATCAACGTTTGCCGATGCCTGGCGGATACGAGCGATGATCTCGCTGACCCACTCGACACTGCCGTGTGCCATGTTCAGCCGAATGATGTCGACCCCCGCAGCAATCAGGGCTTCCAATTTTTCCAGAGACTCGGTTGCCGGACCAATGGTCGCGACAATTTTGGTGTGCCGATACGGTCGCTGTGTTTCGTCCATGAGATACCAAGCCATTGTTGATCGGACGGGAAAAGATGTCATGTTCAGTGTCGTCAATCGCACCGCTGCAACAAGAGTGCCTGCCGACAATGCTGCTGAATCAGCCATGCAAGTCGGTCAATGTCTGCGAAAGCGTCCTTGTCGGGTCAGCGACTGAACGCGATTCTCGCGATGCAATGTTCAATCCCGCCGGCCGCTCGGGGCTACAACAGCTGGTCGATCAGCGCTGCGGCCGACGGGTATTCCTTGCGGACTTGCTTGAGCGCGTCGGTGGCGATCGCGATCGACTTTCGTTCGGACTTAAGCCGCTGACAAATCGCCACCAATAAAAAGTCTTGGGTGATTGCTCGCAACGAACGCTCCATCTCGTGCAGCGGCATCGCTTTGTCATACAAACGCAGTGCCGAAACGACGTTCTCTAATGCGAGCGGGTCGTTGCGACGGACGCCCACTTCGGCACAGGCCTCGGTGATCAAGCGGTGTATTCTTTCGAGCGGGTCAGCGGCATTTTCCGGCAACGCAGCCAATGCCCGTTCAAGCTGGTTGCGACAATCCGCTTGCTGGCCATTGGTCAATCCAGGTTTGAGCATCAAACCACGCTGGGCGTTGAGCGCACAGATAGCGACTAAACCGCTGCGCTGAGGCGTCGGGTGGTTTCGATAAAACTCGATCGCGTCTTTGAACCACTTTGCGATCTGTTTGTAGTCCTGCGTGATTGCGGCCAGATCGATTGTCAGCAGGATGCATTCGCGGCGGACCGACGGATACGGGTCTTGGATCCGATCCAACGTTTCCGTGATGCGATCGGCAAGGCGTGAACGCTGGTCGACATCCTCGGTCGCTTGTAGCATTGCGATCAGCGTTTGACAAAGCTGAATGGAAGCGAGTTGGGAAATGGCGCTGGGCAGAAAATCGGAGGCCCGATCGAGCGAGCGCACTTTCTCGAAATGGTCGCACGCCAGCGGCAACTTGCCACTCGCGGCATAAAAACGCCCAGCCGTTACATGCCAATTGCCTTGAGTGGCCATCGACAGATCGGGCGTCTTTAATTCCTGGATCCCATCTTCGTCGATCGAGATGGATTGGATCAACTGCTGGGCGGAATTTTGAACCGAGCGAATCAAATCGCGCTGCTCTTGATCGACCGACGAATTGCTCTGGCCGGTCAGTGTTTGAAGTTTGACGGTCAGCGTTTCCAGGGCATCGATTTGTAACGACACGGCCAACAGATTTTGTTTCTGTCGAATTGAAATCGCTTTGTCGAGTGCCGCGGACGCGCGGTCGAACAGGGCGAGGACCGCGGGTAAACCACCCTCCTGAGCGTCATTCTGTCGCGCTGCGGTGGAAGCCATTGCGATGGCGCGATTACGGAGCGGAATGGCCAACGCGCGCAGTCGATCATCAGCATCGTTGTGCCAAGCTTCTGGCGCCGCCACGGCTTGCTCAGCCAGTTCTATGGCCCGGTCGCGTAACCGCAGCGATTCTTGATTTGAATCGGCGGACGCTGCGATTCGATCGAGCAGCGCTGCCAAACACCGTTTTGCTTCTCCGATTCCCGCTGCACCTGATGCCGGCTCCAACGACGAATCGGCGCTGTGGTCGATCACTTTTTGAAAGGTCGACTGGGCGGTCTGGTAGTGGGCCAATCGCTGTGATTCGTTACGACTGAGGAATCCGACTTGGTCCGCCACTCGGCCGTGCACATACCATTGATCGACCAGAGCCGGCGAGGACGAATCAGCGGAAATCGTAGGCAGCAATTGCTCGTACTGCTGCAACAATGCGATCACGTCTTTGACACTTTGATCGTCGTCCCCCTCGTACACCTCTTGGATCGACGCTTCGACACATTGGCGTGTCATCGCAGCTGTGGTCTGCGGATCACTGGACCATTGGGCGGCGACCGCGGATGCGATTTCAATGCTGCGCAACCACTGCACATAGGTTTGAAATTGAGACACATAGCGGAACTGGTTGCCGGTCTGGGCATACCACAAACAGAGCTGGCCGCAGTGGTCCGGGTTCAACCAACGCGGTACCGTAGGCATTCGTGTCGTCCCACGGTCCACCACCGGCTCGATCAATCGAATCACCGGCAGCAGCACCTCGGTGACACGTTGCTGTGACGAATGCCGTGTTGAATCATCACCGTTTCCACTCACTGCCGAATTTTCGTATTCGATCAAACGCACCGCAGCGGCGATCAAGCGAGGTAGCCAGGTTTGTTGATCGGTTGGATCGAGGCGGCCACGATTGAGCAAACCACGGTACAGAGCCAATCTTGCGCTGTCGGTTTGCGGCGTTTGCAATTTGAGCGCGACATCCATCTCCGCGGCCCGCAGCAAATCATTTTGGGCGACGTTCCAAAGAAACATCTCGTGTCGCACACGGTCATCCATTGTCGATTCGTCAGCGGCCAGTTCCCTGGCCAGCTTCAGCGTTGAAACGACTGTCCCACGCCATGCCTGGGCATCGGTTTCGGGATTGGCATACCGCAGGGCATTGGACTGTTGGTCGGCAACGCTCGTTTGCTGGATCAAATCGTCAACCAGTTGTTGGGCCACGGCCAGTCGGTCTCGGCGGGCTAATTGATCCATTGTGGCGGAATCACGTGACGCATCAGACCAAATCTCCATCGCCCGCTCGCGGTCACCCGAGGCATAGGCTTGCCAGGCACGACCGAACTGATACGACGGTTCGACACGGTCTGTCAGAAACGGCAATTCGGTAGGCAGCACCGCTGGTCCCATCGTCGCTGTTTGGCCGACGCGGCCGTGATCGACCAATCGCGCAGCCGCAATCGCCAGTGGGTCATCCGAGACGCGACTGCGCAGCCGCTCTGCCGCCTGGGACAGAGATTGATCGGATTGTTCCGCGGACTTTGATTCGATTCGATCGGCAATCAATGACAGGATCATTCCGCGATCCAAATCCGTAGGCCACTGCAATGAATGATCTGCGGCTAGTTTTTGTATCGTCGAACGTTGTTGCAGCAGTGGCGCGACCGGCAACGGACTCGCCGCCAGCAACTGCGCCGCAAATGTATCAGCCCAAGCCTGGAGGACCGCCGGTGGCGTTTGATCCATCCCAGCCGACTGCAACCATTTTGTCAATTCATCTGGATGTTGCTTGGCTGTCAAATCCGCCAACTGACGATAGAGCAGCAACCGCTGGGGTTCGTTTTGGTCCGCCCCCACCAGGGTGCCGTCGGCGATGGCCCGGTCGATCTGAGGTGTGGGCACCCAGCGCTCGGTCGGCGGCCAGGGGGCCACAGCAAGTTGGTCTTCAACAGCGGCCAATTCCATTGCTAATTGCCGCCCGGTTTGTTGTTGGCGTGGGGCCTGTTGTTGACGCTGCTGAGCTGCCATCGACTGCGGATCAGGCGGATCGTCGGCCGCCGCGATCACTTTCGGCGTTTCGTCGGGGGGCGTTTTGGGGTCAGGTTGTGGCAGTGGCTGCGGCAGTGGTGTCACGCTCGCTTGGTCATTGTTCTCAGCCGCCCTGGGACGCAGGTCAAACCACCAATAGCCTGCGCCAAAGGTCAGGACGACGCCCAGCAACATCGCGATGCACATTCGTACGACGTGGCCCGGACCTGCTGCCGAGTCTGTCATTGAGGCGTGCGGACGCATCGCATCGACAAACTCGCGACAAGTGCCAAAGCGAGCCTCGGGCTGTAACCGGGTGGCTTTGATAAGCGCCTTTTTCTCCGATGGTGTGACACCCGAAAAATCGAACTCGCTGGTCGATTTTGCGATCAGGATCGCGGCTTGGCTGAGTTCGCTGTAGGGCAGGCGGCCGGTCCGCAGTTCATAAAAACTGATGGCCAGCGAATACTGATCGATCGTTTCGCTGTATGTCCGATTCATTAGCATTTCCGGTGCACCGTAAGCCGGTGAACCAAAAACCTTTTGGGTCATCCGCGAATCTTCTTCGACCCGCCGCGCCAAACCAAAATCACAGACCTGGACCTGCCCACCGACCAACAACAGATTCTGGGGTTTGATGTCGCAGTGATAGATGGCGTGCCGCGTGTTGAGATGATCGATCGCTTCGGCGGCGGCGGCCATGTAACGCAACAGTTCCTGGCGCTCGATGCCGCAGGGCTCAGGCGATTCCTGTTGGGCTTCATCCAAGTGATCCGCCAGAGTTTTATCGCCCAGTCCCATTGCGATCACCATCGCACTGGCCTGGCGGATGGCGGCGGTCAGCGTCAGTACCGCCGATTCGGAATCGTCCGCTTCGTCGGTTTCATCGATCGACGCGCCGGAGGTGCTGCGCGAGGATTGTTCGACGTTTTCGGGCTCCGAATCAGCTTGTTGGATGCCGACCGAGGACTGATTCGGATTTCGGTCCAGGGCGGCATCGGGGGATTCACCGTCGCCGGTGTCTGCCGCTTCCGGCAACTGCATTGTCCCCTGGCTGATCGCGCCCTGGCTGATCGACGGCTCTGGATTGGGTTGCTTCGTGTCGACCGACGATTCCAATTCCAGTTGCAGCAACTCGGACTTCAATACCGATCCGTCTTCGTCCAACAACCAGAAACCAAAGATCGGGCATAGATTGGGATGCCGAGCACCTTGGATGGTGCGCAGGGCACGCAATTCACGTTGCCCGCCCAATCGTTTTAACTCGGCGACCAATTTGATCGCCACCATCACCCCGCCGGGCGCTTTGGCCGACCAGGCTTCGCCGGCCATCCCGCCGCCGAGTCGTTTGACCAGCGTGTAGCCGGGGACGATCTCTTGGCCGGACTGCAATTGCATTGTCGGATGTTGGTGGCGTAACGGTGTCGGAAGCTGGTCGATTCATTCTACCGGCCCTAGACGCCCATTGTACGAATCCCGGGGCCGATAGAGAACTGGCTTCCCAGTGGACTCAAGGGGTGCCGATGCGGAACAGTCGGGATCCGGTGCGGATGATGAATCCGTTTTCAATGACGGCGAATCCGTATTGAATCTCCGCTGCAAACCCACCCGGGCCGCCGTCGCCATCGGGCTTCCAAAGTGTGTTTTCGGTCACAATTTTCTCCTCGTCGCCGGTTTTTAACACCGATGTGACACCATGCTGCCCAAAAAAGTAGACATGATCGCCGACACCGATCGGCGTGGCCCAATTGCTTTCCTCCACCCGCGCCGTGTACACCGTTTCGCCGGTCGCCAGATCCAGACAGTACACCACGCCGCCACGATTGGTGTAATAAGCATGTCCTTGATAGGCGATCGGTGACCCGAAGGAACTGGTGACTTTTTCGTTGATCCAAACGACTTCTGGTTCGAATCCCTGATCGGTCTTGTTGATCTTCATCAGCAGATTCGAGCGGCGTGCTCCTTCGCTGGCCTCGCCGTTGCGTCCCGGCGAGGCGCCGATCAGGAAACGCGAATCGTCGACCATGACTGGACTGGCGACCGTGTTTCCGCCGACTTCGTCAAAGGTCCACAACCGCTGGCCGGTTTCCACCGAATAACCATCAATCGATCCGGCCGCCGAGACGACAACCTGCGGCGTTCCATCGACGGGGATGATCATCGGCGACGACCAAGCGGTGCGACTGGTCCGGTCGGTCTTCCAGATCGTCTTTCCGCTCTGTTTATCAATCGCAGCGAGGTAGGCTGGTCCATCGTTGTCGGCCAAAACGAACAGACGATCGTCGACTTGGGCGAGTGAGCCACCGAGTCCGAATTTTCCTTCGTACTTGCCGTAGTCGTCGATCAATGATCGCTGCCAGCGAACCTGGCCTTCGTTGTCGAGTGCGATCAGGTTTCCGCTTTCAAAAAAAGCAAACACGCCGGACGAGTCGGCCACCGGTGTGGGGGCGGCGCGACTGGTGTAGGGATCATTTTTGACTTGCAAACTGCTGGGCGATTCGTGTTGCCAGAGTTTGTTTCCGGTCGCCAGGTCAAAACAGCTGACACGGTTGGTTTCTTTCATCGGGCCGTCGATCGCCGTGACAAAGATTCGCGAACCGACAATCACTGGGCTGGATTGGCCATACCCGGACAAGGGAGTCTGCCAAACCATACCCGATTCCGGCGACCATTCGAGCGGCAACTGGAAGTCGGTGACCGATGAGCGCTGGCGACCGCCCAAGAAAGCTGGCCAGTCCGCTAGAGCCGCGGGCAGAAACGAACAAACCAAAATCGGAACACAAATCCAGCGTGTCATGGCACTGCTACAAAAGAGACGATCGGAAGAACAATGATTTGACAACATCTTAGCGAGCTGTCACCTGATCGTCGATTTGGGCGCATTTTGCCAGTGGTTTCTGGGACCTCGTGGGCGGGGCGATGCATCTTCCCAACCCGACGCGAACTCGCAACTTCAACGGCGCTGGTGTGGAGGATTTATCCGACTCGGGTGGGGGTTTTCTGCGAAGAATAAAGCCGGTCGGATAAATCCTCCACACCAACTTGCGACCGGCTAACTAAATCAACAGCCCGGATAGCGAGGGAATGCGTTGGGACAAATCAACGTTGCCTTGCGATTCGCACTGGCATTTTGTTGGCAACCGACGCCAAATGTCAGTTTGAATCGGTTGCTTGTGCCGCCGAGACGGGAACAAAGCGACTGCGGTAGCCGTCCAGGTTGCGGCTTTCGATCAAAGCCGGCTTGGTGATGACCGTGGCGTCTTTGACCTGTGCTTCAGCGTCTTCAGCTTCAGCATCTTCGTCGTCGGCTTCTTCGTCGTCGGTTTCTTCAGGCTTGGCCGGCAGGTAGGGCTCCTGGACTTCGCTGCCACGTCCATCGCCGTTGTCGTCCAACTGTCCGTGCTCAGTTTGCAATCGGTCGATGGCGCGAAAACGCGAAGCGACTTCCAGGTTGGTTGCCAGGTACAGATCCAACAGTGAAAGGACCGAGTCACCATCGATGTCTTCCAGCACTTGATTTTCTGCGTCACCGGTCATCACATCGGCCAGCGCGTAGGGCATCTCAGTCCCCGTGAACTCCAAATCCGCTTCCGTCGCAGAAATGACGATTCGCCCCTCGCGTGCCAATGGCTTGATCCAAAATCCGCTAATCGGTTGGGTCATCCAATAGACTTGTTCGCGGCAGCGAATCGCATCGGTCCATCGTGCAAAATCTTGTTGGTTGATGTCAGGTCCAGCAATATTCAATTGGCTTTCGACGCCATAGGGATGGGCATGCCCGATCAAGATGACCCAATACCCATCGTTCGGCCCCAATTGTTTGCCCGCCTGTTCCAATTCCGACTGGATGGTTTCACGCTGGCACAACTGAACCGCCGAGTGGTCACTCGAAAGTGTGTCGACCATCTGTTGGTCGCCGGCGAGAACCCGCAGGTCACCGGGCTCAACGCCCAACACGGACTGCGACGCGAGGATCAGTTTTTGGCAGGCTGTTGTCATCTTCTGGCGATGATCGTCGTCGCCCGGCAATCCGCAACAGATCAACATCCGCCGCTGGATCGATGGTTTTTCCCCCACAGCATCATCCGCCATGCAGACGGTGGCGGAGACCAAAACAAGGGCGACGGACATCAATCGAACGATCATTCCAAATTCTCCGCGGCCGGTTTGAGAGTCGGCTTGTCATCGATGGTTGCGTGCTGAGACAAGACCAATGCCGAAACCAAGTGCTTGGCGACGTTGCCAATTGGTTGACGTGTTTCAATCGAATCCACCACACCATTCCAACTGACACAGCACCAACCGTACGGTTCGGTTTGCAAGACGATCGCGACGTCGGAATCGATTTGTTGGCTGGCCTGTCGCAACAAGGTTTGGCTGTCTAGGAAGTGAACGACTTTGGGTGCGCCCGGCTGGCGCCAATCGCCGCACAATGCGGCAACCCAGCGACCGTCGTTGGAAACGCGAATCGATTGCACGGTCACTTTCGTTGCAGCGTTTTCGGCGGCGTTCGGTTGAGATATGCCGGCGATCGCATCGGCAACATTCCAGCTGGCGAGAGTTCGTCCGGATTGCAATTCCCAACGCACGACTCGGCCCAAGGAGTCGGCTGAAAACACACTGCCTTCGGGGCCGACGGCCAGACTGGAGACGCCCGCCGGGTGGCGTCCCAGCAACGAAACCGGCATCCCATCGATCAGGTCCCACAAGCGAACATTGCCTTTGGAATCACCAATCACCACACGTCCGCTGCTGGGGATTTCTGCGATCGCCGTCAAATTGTTCGAATCAAATTCGATCGCAGGCTGATCGGGGCGCTCGATCAACATCCGCTTGCCAGCGCTGGCGGTCAATTTGCACCCCGACACCAAAAAGGAAAAATTCGCCCAGCGACTTTCTGGCGAAGCATTCCAGAATCCGGTCGGTGGCTGAGGCAACGAAACCTCCGCGAATTCAACGTCCTGCGGATCTAAGGCAAGCGTTGGCATTTCCGTTTTTGAAGTGGGAATTGACGCGATCTGCTGTGGTGGGTTGAGCGTCGGGAACTCCATTCGATAGGCCTCGGGATGAACCATCCACAACGCTGCACAAGCGAGCGAACTCCCCCAGGAATGCAGGCGAGAGGGGGACGTTTCCAGTTCATTTTGCATCAACAGCCGCAACCGTTCCTCTAACGTCTCGGTCGGTTGCATGCCGCTGGCCAAACTTGGTAATCCGACTTCGTGGTCACTGATGAAATCGACCACCCTCAGCAGGGCTTCGGCATAGCGCCGCGGTTTGGTGGCCAACATTTTGACGGCCCAAGCGTCGCAGCAAGCTTCCTCGTGACGTTCCAGTTGTTTCTGCCCGACGTAAACACCGGGAAACCACCAATAGACAGCCGAGACAAACCATTCCAACCATCGAACCCAATGGTCACGGCGTAAAAAGTGAGCCGTCTCGTGCGCCAAAAAGGCTCTTCGGTCATCATCGGACAATGCTTCCCACAACTGTTGGGGGCAGACGATGATCGGTTTGAACGCAAACCCGAATAACATCGGTGAGACGCGCACCGACAATCGCACCACGCGTGGCGCGCGGCGGGACGAAAACGCAGATCGATTCTGCTGCAAAAAGGCACTGACGATCTTGGCGGCTTCGGGATCATCCGTCCCACATTCAGTCAGTAGCCGGCGGAAACGAATCAGACGCAGCAAACCTTGAACAACCAAACAACCAAATCCCGCGAGCCAGACGGCAAGCAAAAAATAGACCCCGGCGTCGCGCAATCGCATTGCAGCATTTCCGGCCGGAAAGAACTGGCTGCTCAGCACGGTCGCCGCGTCATCAATGGGTTCAATACCAATCGCTGGGTCGGCCGGTTGTTGATGGGACGACGATGCAATCGCTGTGGTGGTCGAGGGTTGATCGGTGGACGGTTGATCGGTCGCAGCGACCAGCGCCGATGAATCGTCGCTCGCTGCCGGGAAGACATGGGCGATCGATGGAATCGGCAGCGGCAATGGGATCAATGGCGGAGTGATCAATTTGACGAAAAACATCACCCACAGCGCGTGCGCCAGACCGGCACGGCGCCCGCCGCGGCCGACGATCATCGCCAACACGCCGATTAACGACGCGAGCAACAAGTTTCCGATGATCAACTCGGCCGCTGGCATCACTCGGAGTCCAAATCATCAAGTAGTTTGCGGAGACGTTTGCGTTGACGCGAATTGAACTTGGCCGATTTGACCAGGTGCGTCAGCAGTGTGGACATTGTTCCGTCACACAGTTCGTCGGCGGTTGCTTGCAAGCGATGGGAAATCAAGTGATCTCGATCAACGATCGCACAGAACTGGTGCGGCCAACAATCGCGATCGCGACCGACACATCCCTTGGCTTCCAATCGTGAGATTAGTTTTTGGACAGTGGCGATGTCCGACGGGGTTTCGGCCCCGTACAGCCATCTGGAAAGCTCTTTCAACGTTGCACGCTCGTGCTCCCACAGCTTTTCCAAGATCGCCAACTCGGCGGCCGTGACATCTTTCGAAGGTTTTACCATGTTTTCATTTTCATAAACGGACTAATTGGATGCAAGTAGAAACCCTGACCTCACGCTAAACCTGTCACGCGACGCCAAACCCATTCGGCGGACAGCAACCCGATCAGCCCCAGCCACAACCAGCTATGGTTCCAGGCCGGCGATGAATCGATCGTCGGCGGCCCTTGGAATTCCTGGCGGTTGCGCAGCAATTCACTCAATTGATCGGGATTTTCCAGCACAGTTCCGCCAGAAACTGACGCGATTCGGGCAAGCAATTCGTGATTCGGCAGTGGATTTTGTTGTTCGAAGGGATCGCTCAGGATCTGAATGGCCAGTGAGGTGCTGTCGACTTGTGTGCCGTGATTGAACGAGGACTCCGATTCGGCACCTTCATAAGCGGTCAATTCGATCCGCATTCCGCTGTCGCCGCCACCGGACGTTTCACTCAACATCAACTGCATCTGGTAATTTTGTTCGTCGGAATCGGCCCGTAGCGGCAATTCCTCACCCCAAGCAATCCGCGGCCCGACCTCGCCGCTATCGCGAACGACATTGTCCGGCCATAACACCGGTGAATACAACGACATGTCGTCCAACGACTCCGGTTCAAACATCGCCCAGATGCGGTACTGCTGCGATCGACGGGCGGCTTCGTCGTAGGCGGTGGCGCGAATCGAGATCGGTTGGCCGGGACGATAAAACCGTTGATTGGACTCGACCACCAAACGTCGCCGTCCGGTCGACGATTCTTCGGTCGCCCAGTAAACAATGTTGCGCCAAAATTTAGCCGCGACACGTTCCGGTTGGGCGCCCCATGATTCCGACAGTCGCGTCAACGCCGTGTCGGCCAGCGAAGCCGTCGAGACAAACACACGCCCTCGTCCGGCGCGTTGGGCGATCATCACCGGAAGTTGATCGGCACGTGTTTGCGCCAGGACCGTTGCATTGGATTTTGTTTGGAACTGTAGCGGTGCGACACCCAGGTCGGGTAGCGCATCGATCAACTGTTGGTTGAGCGCCTGTTCGATCTTCAGCCGCCAAATCGGATGACTGGGCAACACCACATCCACCGCGGTCGGCACCGGGAACGCCGCCGATGCGGTTGCCAGTGTCACCGGCAACAGCGGTGCGATCGGTGATTCCTCCCAACCCGCGCTGTCCAGCGCCGCCGGGCCGGTGACGATCAATCCGCCGCCGCGTCCATCGATCCATTGTGCCAACCATTGCTGCTGCTGCGGTTCCAATACCGCCGGTGTGACGTCATTGAAGATCACACAGTCATAAGCAAACAGTTCCGCTCGAGTGCGTGGAAATCCTGCCCCCGATTGGCTGGATCCGTCATTGGCGACTCGTTGCAACGACTGGCCGCCCAAGTTGACCAGCGTCGTGCATTCCACATCCTCGTCGGCTTGCAGTGCCGATTGAACGCTGACGCCGTCGACGTTGATCGTTGAGGAAGACGAAACGATTGGCAGGAATTGGCTTAAAAAAGACTGGGACTGTCCCATCTGGCGACTTTGAATGCACAGCACTCGGACTTTGGTGCGATCGATCTCAACTCGTGTTTCGACGGAGTTGTTTCGGGTGCTCAGTTCGCCTTCGATCGGATCCACTTCCACCACCAAGTCCTCGGCGCGTTCGTCGACGCGAAACGTCAGTGATGCCGATTGAGCCCCGCCGGTCAAAGTGATCGGTAGCGATGCGACGGTCGAATCTTCGTCGTTGGCGGCCAACGATTTGCGGCGGACACGCACTGTCGTTTGCTTGCCGGCGTAACCAAAGCTGCGGAGGAACACCTGCAGTTCATTTTCGGTGTACTTGCGAACGCGAGGGGAAACCACCAACGACACGATCGCGATGTCTCCCGAACCGCCGGCTTGTCCGATCGGAACCACGTGAATGGGAACCTCCGACGAACCAAAAATTTCTGCCATCCGTTCGACCGATTCCGATGCCCGGACACGACCGTCGGACAACAACACAACGCCGGCTGAACTCTTGGCGTTGACCTGGGGCAGCAATTGCCGCAGCGCGTCGGCAAGTCTGGAATCTGACGCATCGGGACCCGCGATCACCGGTGCTGGGCCGTCGCCACCGGATACCAATCGAATGCCGGAATCCTTCGGTGGGTCGGTTTCAGTCAACGGCGACAAGCGGTGGCCAAAGCGAAATGCTTGCACATCACCCGAATAGTTTGCGCCAGCACTCTGTTGGGCTTGGCCGACGAACTGCAGTGCCTGGTCCCAGCGATTGCGCTGGCCGCCCAGTTGCATGCTTTGCGAACCATCAAACAACATCAGCATCGACGGCCGAGTCGTTTGTCCGTCCTGTTCGTCGATGATGGTCGGCCCCAACAGGATCGCCAACAATATTGCGACCGCTGCGGCGCGCAGCAAAAACAATCCACTGCGGCCCACGACCAGCGATCGTCCCCAAAACACGCGCAGGCAAACCCAGGCCAGGACGCAAGCGGCGGCCAACCCGATCCAGGCTTGGCTCGATAGCGGTGATGACCAGGAAAGATAGGTTTCAGCAAGCATCAACGGTTGCATTACAGGGTGCCTCCAGCGTCGCTGTCGACCGATTCTGACGGCAAAACTTCGTCCTCGGCTGCTAGCGTTCGGAAGTACCCATCCACTGCTTGCCGGTACTCACCCGGAATCGGTGTGTCGCGGTCAGCGGCGATCTCCAGCAAAATCACTTGTTGAATTCGCTTTCGCAGTTCTTCGGCGACCAGACGAACCTGGGTGCCGATCGAGGATCGGCTTTGGATCGAAATCGGACCGGACGCATCGCTGTTCTGCATGTCCATGTTCGCATCACCACTGCCCTCTTGTTGGCTGGCCTCCTGTTGACTGGCCACCTGTTGCCCACCACCCTCGAGCATTTCGGCCAATTCTCGCAGGCTCTCCTCCTGCAGTTCCTGCTTCAGACGTTCAAGTTCGGCTTTTGATTCTGGCTCTTGTTTTTTCTCTCCACCGCCACCGCCGCCCATCTGATTGGCCAAATTGCTGGCTCGCTGTTCCATTTGTCGCAGTCGTGCCAACCGCGGTGTGACCAATTGTTGATAGATGCGTTCGAGTTGCTGCGCGGCTTGAGCGTAGTCGACCGCGCGCTCCATCGCCTGTTTGGACTGCGTGTTGTTTTTCTCAAACGTTTCGCTTTGCATGTCCGAGGATGCGGACTGAGTCGCTTCCAACTGATCCAGAAAAGCGGACTCTTCGGCAAAGGTTTGCAAGCGATCGTTGACTTCGCTCATTTCAATGTCACCGATGTCGGCTTGCGTACGAATCACTTCGCGGAGCGTTTCGCTGCGAGCGGACATGCGACCGGCAAGCCGCTGTAGCAGTTGTTGGTCGTCGGCGGCATTCGGCTGACCTGTCTGGCCACCGTTGGAATTGGAACGGGGGTCGTCTGGTCGCATGGCGCCGGATGCCTGATGTTCCATCGCGGCCATGCCGTTGGTCAGATCACGCAATGAGGAAACACGCGCGATCGGTTCGGCTGCTGAAATCGCTTCTAGCTGTAGACTCAGTTCATTCAAAGCATCGCTGGCAGAGCGACCGTCTTTTGACATTCGCTCGAATTCACCCTGGCGAGCCTGGGAGGCCAGATCGTCCATCGCCGTTTGGGCTTCGTCCATTCGCCGGCTGAGCAATTCGGACTGCTCCATTCGCTCGGCCAATTGATCGCGGATCGCCTCCAGACGTTCCAACAAATCGATCTGCTGTTCAAATAATTTGTCTTTCGAATCAACTTCATCAGAATCCTCGTTTTCGCCCTCTGGATCGGGGGTGTCGGCGGATTCGCTTTCGGAGGGCTGCCCTGCGGCTGGCTGGCTCTCGGGACTTTGGCTTTCGGGGGCCTGAGTGTCAGACGAATCGGACTCCGCTGGTTCGGTTGCATTGCCAGCTGATCCGGTCGGCTGAGCGCCCGACGCCGATGTTTTAGCGGTCATCGAGGTTGGCTGTGTCGAGGGCTGTCCGGCAGCGGTTGCCAGCATCTGCGCCTGCGATGCCACGCGTCGTTGTTGGGAAGCGATCTGCTTCAGGGAATCGGCCAATTCACGCTCGGTTTCGGGACGATCGCGGCGCAGTTTCTGTCGCAGTTGCCTGGCCATCCGCCGCAGTGCTTGGCGCTGGGCTGCGGTCATCCGTTTGGTCAATGCTATCTCTAATGTCTGTCTGGCTTCGGCCAGTGCCCGCAGAGCATCCTGCTGTTGAACCATCGACAGATCCAACGACCCCGCGGCCAATGAGTCGGCCGCCTGCAGCATCGCCGCTTCGGCTTGGCTGAGAGCTTCGACGTCATCGTTACCACGCGAGATGAAGAACTCGGCTAAGAAGCGAGTCAAATCCGCCAGCTCACTTTGGTTTTTAACCAGCCGATCGATGGTACCCAATTGGGCTGCGATGTCGGCACCACCACGAATCAGTTTGCGAGTCCGGTTGATCACAAACCGTTCACGGCGAATGATTTCATCCAACTGAACGATCACGCCGCCCCCGCCGCCGTTGGGCTGCATCGGGTCAATTTCTTGATAGAACTGTCGCAACGGTCGAATGTCGATGTACCGCACATCGGATTCGGTGCGGTGGCTGCCCCAAGGCCGATTGTCGATGGCATAGGCGTAGTAACCGATGTAATCTCGTTCGGTCAACGCGAACGATTCCAACGGCAACATTTCGGCCAACATCAATCGCGTTTTCGCCGCCACCGGTTCGCTTTGGGATTGATCCTCTGAATCCCGTTTCCATTCGGTGAGAACGTATTCGTCATCGCCACCTAACTGGAACGCGACACCGGATTCGATCAATCCGTAGTCGTCCGCGATCTGGACGGCCAGCGGGACTTCGGCCAGGGTATGCACCTTGATCTCGTCACTCGGTTCACGCCAGCGAATCGTTGGCGCCGCATCGCGGCGAATTCCTAAACGCCCTGTGACCGCTTTCATCGGCGTTCCATCGTTGCCGTCGCCGCTGAAGCGCCAGCGTAGCGTGTTGTCAGCGGGCAGGTGAAACGTCCACCGTGTGCGATCGGTTCCGGCCGAAATCGAAACCGGTTTCAATTGTGATTGTTTGGCCCCGGTTTCTAAAACCGCTGTCTTCAAGGGATGGTTCAATTCGATCGTCACCGACACGTCGGACTGTTCCAGAACAGTCAGGTCCGACTTGGAAAACGAACGCTGTCCCAGTCCGGTGTATTCCGGCGGTTGGACCGAAATCTCAATTCGCTCGACTTCGATCAGCGGCTGGATCTCGATGCGATGAATCGGCGTCGACTGCCCCGCCGAAATGAACTGGTATTCGATCGGCCAAGTGGCTTTGCCCAACCGCGTCGAAAATGACTTGCGTCTTGAATCGTCCGCGGACGTTGCTGTTTCTGTGTCGCGTTTGTCGGCGTCATCCGGCAGCAGTTCGCTTTCGATCCAGGTCGGTTCCGACGCTGTCTCGGTTGTCTCGTTGGTCTGCGTTTGAGTTCGCATTTCACGGTAACGAAACGTGACATCACGGTTCGTTCGCCCAATCAAATCCAAGGAAACGGCAACCGGCGTTCCCTCCAGTAACCGCACGTTGCCGGGGGTCACTTCTAATTGCGTGTAGGGCAGGTCGCGGCCGAGAGCCCGGGCCAACGCGGAACGCCAATCGCCCGCCGCGGCAAACAGTCCGATCACCACAATTGCCAACAGACCGGTGGCGATCGCGCTGACCCACAGCGCCCGACGCGGCACCAATCGTGTCGGCGAAACCGATTCCCAACGCCCCATGGTTTGGTTGCCCAGCGCCGTCAACATTTCTTGCGGGCCTTGGACACGTCCATCAACGGTGTCCAGCACCGTGCGAATTCGCTGGCCGAAATCTTCAAACGAGCGTTCCAAAACGCCGGCAAAGGTTCTTCGCCGAGTTTGACCCACGACGACCACCAACCGCCATATCAAGACCAATGTGGTGGCGATGAGGGTGGTGAGCACGAGAGTGACCCGAGTTCGCTGGGACCATTCCCAGTGATAATCGATCGCGGTCAGCAACACCCAGACCGACAGCAGAAAACCAACGGCCAACAACAGCATGGTCGCGATGCGAACCGACAGGTAACGTCGGCGGAGCGCGGCGAATTGCCGGGCCACTTGAAAGGCAACGTCTGGGGCGTTCATGCGGTCGTCCGATTGGCAAGTGTAAATTCGGCTGTCAGCAAAACAACTGCCGCGGCTGCCAGCCAGGGCCAAAGTTCATGTCGATGTTCACCCTGAACCGTCGCGGCAACCTGGTCGTTGTTGTCGTCGGCCAGCGTGATTTGAAAGTGTTCGGCGAATTGATCGACCGGCAGACGTGTCGGATCTGATTCCTTGGATGCCGCGTTGACCACATACAGGGCTTGGTCGGTCTGTTCAAAACCAAGTCGATCAAAATTGATTTCCGCCGCGGCGTTGGTTGATCCACGTGCCGAAACGGTCGTGACCGGCGGCTGTGCCGCGGAAGCGATGGTCGGGCGCTGGGCACCGACATCACGAAACCGCACCTTGCCCTCACCGGTCAAATTCAACAGATCCGCGGCCATCTGATGCACCAGCGGCAAGTACAGCGGACTGGTCGGCCAATTGCTCCAGCTGGAATCCGCGCTCGACAGAAACCAGACCACCTGACCGCGGCCAAGGGCGTGGCTGGTCAGCGCCGGTTGTTGCTGTTCAAACCAAGCCAGCACCCGCGTCGTCGGGTCGGGTTGGACCGGCAGAATTTGTTCAAAAGCGAGTCGACCTAGGTCACCCTGTTGCGGATCGCCGAACGGCAGCAGCATTGCATCTTTGTCGTCCAGCGACGTGATCCGAAACGGCATCGCGCCGCTGCGTTTGGGGGAACCGAGCGTTCCCGGCGCAAGCCCACTTTCCTGCCAATTGTCATTCGCCACTGCCGCCGCGGTCAACTGGTCGGTGGCACCGTCACCGGCAAACACCAACAGTTTTCCGCCTGCGGAAACATAGTCGGCGATTTGATCGATCATCGCCGCTGATAGCGAACCGCTGTCAGTGACCACCACCAATGCCGTTTGTCCGGGCCGGATCGGCGGCAACGTGCCGTCATACAAATAGATCACTTGCGGTTGAAACAATCCGCTAGACGTTTGAGAGGATTCTGCGTCGACGGCGATGCTGGCTGCCACGCGATTGGATTGGCGAAGCGCCGCAGCCAGATAAAAACTCTCACCGGTCGCCGCCTGGCTTTCTGCACCACCGTCTAAAACCAATACGGGAGCCGCCGCGGTGACTTCAAAAGCGGTCATCCGCCGGTTGTCGACCGCTAAATCATCCTCGACGTCCAACGCCATCGTGACCTGCCAGGTACCGGGTTCCAATTTGCCAAATTCGAACGAGACCTCTTGGGCTTGCCCGCCGGGAATGTTGATCGACTTTTTCAATCGCACCGAACGATGGCCGTTGTTTGCCGTTGCCGTCATCGGCACCTCTTCCATTGGCAAGGTGCCGTAGTTGAACAGCGTGACATCGGCGACCACCTTGCGATCCGGTGGGATCCGTTTGCCGGCGGTCGTGACAGACAACAACGCCAGATTGTTCGCGGCGGGGCGGCCGACATCAACGACTCGGACCGGAACGCTACTGGGCATCTGCAGGGCAGCGGTTTCCAAGGCATCCGACGCCAACCCGGATTGCTGGAGGTCCGAGACCAGCACCACGTCGGCCAGAGTGTCAGGATCTGCGGCGGCACGATCACGGGCCCAACTGAGCGCTGCCAAATAGTTGGTGTTGCCGACCACGCTGCGTGGGGCCGTGACACGCCCTGGGACGGCTTCGAATGGATGGACGCTGCTATCAAACCAAGCCCAGACGATGTTGGCATCGGTTCCCAACTGACCGGCGATCTCTGTCGCCTGAGCGATCGCATCGTCGATCAAGCGACCATTCTGGCCCGGCATGCCCATGCTGGCCGAGCGATCGATCAACATCAATCGCATCCGATCGCCGTCACGCCGCATGGTTTCCGGCAGATAGGGGCGGGCGAACAACAGCACCAGTGCGGCGACCGCTGCCATACGAGTCATCAGCAACAGCCAACGCCGAATCTTGCGACGCTGCGCCCCGTCCTGCATCACCTCCTGCAAAAAACGCATCGTTCCTAATTCGACGCGCTGCACCTGCCAGCGGCTGAGCAAATGCACCAGCACTGGGATCGCGACGGCGATGCCGCCGAGCAGAAATGCGGATTGAATAAAGTTCATGTTGTTCGGCGGACCAAGTAATCGACCAGCGCTGCGGTCGGCGGCATGTCGGTCGTCAATTCGATTCGATCCACGCCCTGATACAAACAGGCTTCATCAAGCTGCTCACACCACTGACGGATCTTTTCCAAATAATCGTTGCGTATGCTTTCCATGTTTGTGGTCAATTCGTTCGGCCCCTCCATGTCCAACACGCGGTAGCGGCCGCTCTCGGCCAAATTCCTTTCAAAGGGGTCCAGCAGGTGAAACACGACGACCTCGTGTCCACGGTGTCGCAACTGTTGCAAGCCTTTTTTGATCCCCTCGACGTCGTCCACCAAGTCGCTCAGGATCACCACCACCCCGCGGTGCTTTGCCAGTGCGGCGGCTTGTTCGAGCGACTTGGCAAGCGCAGTGACCTTGGATTCACACTTGGTCTGCAACAGGCTGAGACAGTCTTCCCAACGACCTGGTTTGGCAGAGGGATCCAGATACTGCGCGACGCCATCGTCGAACAGTCCCAGCCCGACCGCGTCACGCTGCTTGAGCGCGAGCGAAGCCATCGCCGCGGCCAAAGTCGCTGCGTAGTCATGCTTGCTCATCGCCCCGTCGATCTTGCATTGCATCGAGCGACTGGCATCGACAAACAAATACAAATTCAAATTGGTTTCGGCATCAAATTCTTTGACATACAGTTTTCGCTGCCGCGCGAACACTTTCCAATTCACATGGCGCAAATCATCGCCCGGCCCGTAGCGGCGGTGCGACGAAAATTCAACGCTGTAGCCGACGAAGGGGCTGCGGTGCAGGCCCTGTAGGAAACCTTCGACCACACCACGGGCGCGCAATTCGATCGAGCTCAGCCGCGCCAATTCATCGGGCTTTAGCCATTGCGGGTGCTGCGGTGTTGGTTTGGCAGCGACGACCACTTAGGCATCCTCCTTGACCGCCGCGAGCAACGCATCGATCACATCGTCGGAATCGATGTTGTCGGCGCGGCCATGAAAATTCAGCACCAACCGGTGGCGCAACACCGGATGCGCCAGCGCGGCGATGTCGGCGAAATCGACGTGGTAGCGGCCTTCCAACACTGCGCGGGCTTTGCCAGCCAACACCAGCGACTGGCCGGCCCGCGGGCTGGCGCCATAGGTCACGTACTTGCGAACCATTTCGACATCTTGCCCGAGCGTTTGTTGTTTCCGATCTGCGGATCCCGGTTTGCCGCTGGTTTGTGGGCGTGTCGCGGCGGTCAGCCGCGCGGCGTACATCACCACGTCATCCGACACCGGAACGCTCCGCACGATTTCCTGCAGTTTCAACAAGTCGGCCGAGGTGAGTACCGAGTCGGGCACGCTGACATCGGTGCCGGTCGTGCCACGAATGATGTCGGCTTCCTCTTGAATCGTCGGATAGCGGACTCGAATGTTGAACATGAACCGATCCACCTGGGCTTCGGGCAACGGATACGTGCCTTCCATTTCGATCGGGTTCTGGGTGGCCACCACAAAAAACGGCGGGTCCAGTTTGTAGGTCGTGTTGCCGATCGAAACCTCATGCTCTTGCATCGCTTGCAGCAGCGCTGCTTGAGTTTTCGGTGGCGTTCGGTTGACTTCGTCGGCCAATAGGAAATTGGTAAAGATCGGACCGGGCACGAATTTCAAGCGGTGCCCGCCACCACCTTCCTGTTCCTCGATGACGTCGGTTCCGGTGATGTCCGATGGCATCAGGTCGGGCGTGAATTGAACCCGTTTGAATTTTAGATCCAAGGCCGCCGAGAGTGTGCGGGCCATCAGCGTTTTGCCCAGCCCCGGTACACCGTGTAACAACACGTGTCCACGACACAATAGTCCTAGCAACAACAGATCGACAACGTCCTGTTGCCCGACGATCACCTTGCCGACTTCCTGGCGCAGACGCTGACGTGATTCACGCAGCTTTTCGACTTGATCAAGCAGTTGGCCGTTGCTGGACGGTGCCGCTGGATCGTTCGTTGATTTCGTATCGGTTGTGGTACTCATCCGGCTAGCTTGTCTGCGTTAGAGGCTTCGGTTCGGTCAATCAGATCATCCTGGTCGAGATCCAATTGGTGGAAAATTTCGCGAGGTCCTAGGAATTCATCCCAGGTCAGGTCGCCGTCACCATTGCGGTCCATTCGTTGGAACCACATCGGTCCGCTGGGCGGCGCGATCAGGGCGGTCGGGGTGTCAGCGGTCGGGCGATCGACACGCCCGAACAGGCTGACACCGCCACGTTTGATTTCAATCCGGTAGGAGGTTGCCATTGCCGACGGATTGATTTCGGGTTGGTCGCCGGCGGTTTCTTGCAGCACTTGCTCGCAGCCTCGCAGTTCACGAATCGAAATGCGTCCGTCCGCGTTGCGATCGAGCATTTGAAAGAAGCCGTTGCCGGTGTCCAGTAAAGTCACCTGACAGGTTGTCGACGCCGGTTCGGTGTATTCACCGACATAGTCCATCATTTCATTGGCAAACACCCGATCGTCGCCGTCTTTGTCCATCGCATCAAACAGGTAGCGTTCGAACCGCTGGTGTTCGACGATTTCGTCGCGATCCAAGTAGCCATTGGCGTCGATGTCGATGGCGTTGAAGGCTGCCGAGGCATTGCTTTTTGCTTCCGCCAACGGGTCGCGGTAACGGTAGGCGACGCTTAGCGTCATCGCGTCGCGCCCGAGTCGGACCAGATCCTGTTGGGCAGTCAAGTTCGCATCGCTGTGATGATCGACCACCTGCAACGCGTTGCCCGAGTTGTCGCTTAAATCAACTCGCAACGTTAAATCCGGTCGGGCCGCCGCAATACCGGACAACTCTTGCACACTTAAACGTCCGTTGGCATCGCGGTCGAGCGTCTGCATCTGCTGGTCCGACCAGCCGAGTTCCTGGGCGGTTAAATGCGCATCACGATCACGGTCGTAACGACGCACCAAGCGTGCCGGCAAGATGGGCTCGGCCGCATCACGCAATAGTTCGGCATGCACCGAACCGGGCGGTTCTTGATCAATCGTGTTGACCACGACGCCGGCCATGACCTCGGGCGCTTCGGACAAAAATTCATCAAAGGTGACACACTGATCAAAATCACTGTCACGCTGGGCAATTCGCGACGCCGCCAACCGCATTTCCGCCCGCTCGATCAAACCGGTTTGGTTTTCGTCCAACACGTTGAACACACTTAAATCTTGTTCGGCCAGCGAGTTGTTCTGGCGATAGGTGACCAATTGGCCAGCGGCTCGATCCACGGCCAGTTCCAGTTCTTTTTGACTGAACGGTCGTTTGTTGCGCAGCGAGCTAAGGAATTTATTGCCCTGGAATCGTCGTGTGGTGTTGAACAGCGGGTGGTTCGCGGTTTCTTCGCGACTGACCTGGCCGTCCATGTCAGTGTCCAGCGTCGTCACCAAACGATCCAAATACTCCTGCCGCAATCCTTCCAACGATTTGCCCGCGTTGCCGACATACACCCGTACATGCAGCGGTCCGTTGGGCAATAGCAACAGCATGTCGTGCCGCCCCAAGCCGCTATTGGGGTCGTCGTTTTTCGCATCGGTTTGGGCGCGGGCGGCAGCCGACGGCAGCAGCGCAGCGAGCAGCAACGTTAGCACAACACGTTGAATTCGGGTCCCGGATGGGGACCACGCGGATTGTTTCCAGGCTGCCACGCGCAATTTCATCCCAGCAACTCCCGGATCGGAGTTCCGCCTTCGTCGATCATCGGAATCGGGCGATCACCCATGTCGTTGCTGGACGAAGAATCGATCCCCAGTCCCTCCAAGATGGTGGCATACAAATCAGGTGCGCTGGTTGGTGCATCGACGACTTCCATCCCGTCTTTGGAGGTCGCCCCGTGGACCTGACCACCGCGGATCGATCCGCCCGCCAAGGCGACGCTCCAAGCATCGGGGAAATGGTCCCGTCCCCGGTTCGGGTTGATCCGCGGCGTGCGACCGAATTCTCCCATCCAGACGACCATTGTCGATTCTAACATGCCGCGATCACGCAAATCGGTCAGCAACGTCGACCAGGCTGGGTCCAAGGTTTCGCACATCGACGACACGGTGCGAAAGTTATTCAGGTGCGAATCCCAGGACCCCTCGGCAGTACGATCCAAGGTGACTTCCACAAACGGTACACCCCGCTCGACCAAACGACGGGCCAGCAAACAGCCCTGGCCGAACCGATTGCGGCCATAGGCGTCGCGCAGTTCGGTCGATTCCTCGTCGAGTTCAAAAGCCCCCTCGCCTCGCGTTTCCACCATCCGCATCGCTTGGTCATAGACCGAAGCATGCTTCAGAGCGGAAGACGAGGCAGAAGGGGCACCCTGGCGCAAAATGTTCAGCAATGCTTGGCGCTCACCGAGCGCCGCGGGGTCACCGCCGGCGACCTCCAAGTTTTCAACCGTCAAATTGGCTCGCGTGTTCGGATCATCACTGGCCCCGGAAACCAACAGCGGCGAATGATCCGGGCCCAGGAAACCCGAGCCCAGATTGGCCAAACGAAATGGGGCGATCGAGACAAATCCCGGCAACGGAGATCCCGGCGGTTTCATTCGCTGGGAAACCATCGACCCCAGCACCGGGTAATCCGTCATGCCGCCCATCGGTCGATACCCGGTCATCATCAACTGCGTCGCCCGGCCGTGATCGCCTTCGCGTGTCTTCATCGAACGCACCAGCGCCACGTCCTTCATCTGCTTGGCCAGACCCGGCAGGTTTTGACTGAGCTCGATCCCGGGGACCGCCGTCGAAATGGCTTTGGTCGGTCCGCCATTGGAATGCCCCGGTTTGGGATCGAGTGTTTCCAACTGGCTCGGCCCGCCGGCCATCCACAGCAGAATACAAGACTTGGGCGGACGTTTCTCGCCGGCGGCCTGTGCCAATCGAGGCAACCACGGCGAACAACTGATGCCGCCAAGCGACGCTGCCGCGATGCGGAACATTTCGCGACGTGAATACGACTGGAAAGTTCGTTTCATCGACATAACACAAACTCCGGGCTGTTGAGGAGCGCCCACAGAATCTCGCCGAACGCTTGGCGACGCGTGATCGCGTTGGGTTTTTCATCCAAGTACTTGGTCAATAATTCCATCTCTGTTTCCGTCGGTTGACGCGTCAACACGGCCAGATACAAGGTTTCGATCCGAGTGTTTTCGTCAAAGAACGGCGACTCGACGACGGCACGCAACAATCGGCTGCGATCCAGGTCGATCGCATCCGCAGTGACTTTGCCGTTCATCATCATCAATGCTTGCGGTATCCCCGACGCATAATCCTCCGGCGTCGCGCCGACCGCTTCGCCCAGCCGATTCACCATCTGGGTGCGAGCGCCGGTCCAACGTGGCGCGGAAGGATCAATGCGGCTGATCGGCAAATGCAACGACTGCTCGAGCGAATCGAACACCTGTTCCGGGCTGATCACTTTTAACTCGCGTTGAAACGACGGGTTGTCGTCGTTGGTTTGCATCGACTGGGCGGCGTACCAGTCCGATTTGCAAATCGCCGCGATCAGTTGTTGAACATTGAATCCGTCCTCGGCAAACCGATCGCCCAGTTCATCCAGAAAGGCCCGCTCGTCGCTGGTTGCCAAGTCCAGGTTTTCGACATCCCAATACAATCCGTGGCCGACCAGTAGCTGCCAAAATCGATTCACCGCCGTGGCCGAAAAATTTGGATTCTCCGGTGACGTCATCCACCGCGCTAACCGTACCCGCGGCGTCCGCGAAGCATCCGGCAAAGCGTCTTCTTGCCACAAAAATTTCGCAGCGTAGGTGGTGCCCTCGTAGCGGATTTCACCACTCTTGCCCGTCGGCTTCGACGCGTCTGGATTGGCAATGGTTCCTGGCAGGTCACTGTAAAAAGCAGCCAGCCCCCAAAAATCACTCTGCTTCCAGTCGGTGAAGGGATGGTCGTGGCACTGTGCGCAGTCGATTCGCACGCCTAGCATCACGCGAGACAAGTTTCCCGCATAGTTTTCCGGGGTGCCGCCTAGCAACTGAAAATAGTTGCCGGCCGATTGAGGCGATTGAATTTGCGCCAAGCCGCGCATCATTTCGTCATAGGGAACGCCTTGCTTGAACTGTTCGGTCAACCAAGTCTCGAGCGTCTGCGCCGGACCCAGGGTGACGGTTCCCGGGGGCAACAACACACGCCGCCAATGACGGGCCAAACTGGCCGCCGACAGCCGAGTGTACGTCTCTCGCCGCGGACCTTCGCCGAAGACCAACTCGCCGACCAACAACTCGCGGCGGTCATCGCCCAGTTTCTGGAAATCACGGATCTCCGCGACACTGGGCACGCGGCCGACCAAATCCAGATACACGCGACGGACGAACGTCAGGTCGTCACAAGCCGACGGCGGGTCGCCCCATACCTGACGGCCTCGCTGATCGATCCAACGCGACAATTCATCACCGCCGGAATCCGCAACCGATCGCTCGGGCAGCATCACCATGCTCATCAGCAGAGTCGTTAGGAGGACTGCAATCTTGTTCATTGATCTGCTCTTCCGCCCCGGAACCACGTCTCGACACCAGTCAACCCCGGCACCGCTTTCTTATCCTCGACCATTTCAATTTAGACATTGAGTCTATAAATGTCAAGTGATTATTTTTGGGTCTCTTCGTTAAATGATTTGTAGACGTGATAGGGTGTGTCAATTCGGTGCACCGCCCACTGGGAACCGGTCGTCCAGACCAGTTTTTCGTGCCGGTAGACCTCCAGTGGCACAATGGTCGTCCGGGCGACTGCATAGCGCCACTTCTGTTGATCGTCCTCGGCGAACGCTTCGATCAACAGGATTACCTCGGGGTCGGTCCCCTGCACAAAGGTGAACACGGCCGCATCGATCAGCGGTTGCTGCACGTCGATTTGTGACTTGGAAAAATCAGACCGGTGCACCGGGGTGTCCAGCAATCGCAGCGGCATCGGGTTCTTGTTCGGCGGTACCAGTCGGGCAGTGAACTGGCGGGCCAGTGTGCGCATTTGGCGTAGACGCTGAAACGGTGTCTTGGCCGGTGCGGCGGCGCCATCAACCGCCAGCCACTGAATCCCGGCTTCGTTGGGTTGCCACAAGACCTGCGTTTTGCTTTGTGCGGTCAGCGACGATTCGCTTAGCGATTGGAATTCCAAGTCGATGATGGTCTCGCTGCTGGGATACAACGACAGCGCGACCTGGGGACGATCGTTCAGCGTCCACAAGAACATCGCCCCGGCGGCGGTTTGGCGGGCCGGGTTGCTCCAACTGAGCGCCGGCGGGGACTGCAGTTCAAATTTGTGGTTGGCGCCGTCGCTGGAACGGATCTCCAGCCCCTCGGCCAGTACCGTGAACCGGTCCTTGATCTTGCTGGTCTCGTCGGCATCGGGCTGCTGTGCCGCGGCCGCGGTGGCGATGCACAGCAGCGACAGCGCGCACAGCGCTTGCGACGATCGGTGGAAAAGCGTTGCAAACAATGGATTCACCCTCGATGCGTCTCGCCATGATTGGCCGCCCAGGTTATTTTAGATGAGTTGTCTAATGTCGCAGCCTGCCTGGGGCGCGTCAAGTTTTTTAAGGGCTGCTGAAATGCGAATGGGAAATTTCTTGGGGGGCATCATTGTCCTGGCATGGGTCGCCAGCGGGCTACCGCGCTGTCTTGCGCAGGACGATGCCGCCGTGCAGCCCCGGTTGGCCCAGTTGGCAGCAAACTTTCGATTTGCCGCCACCGATGCTCCATCAGTTCCCTTCCCGTTGGAATCGCCAGCGATTCTGACCTACACCAATCCGGTGCGTGGTCGCGTGTCGCTGAGATTGAATGACGGTGTTGTTAGCGCGACGTTTCACCGGTTCGCTCGTCTAGTCGTTTCAACCAATCTTGTTGAAAAGCGTACAGACGTTCTTCGCTGCGGGCGAAAATCCGCGGGGTTCTGGCGGCATCCAGGCCGGCTTGGACCTCGGGGAAGATCGCGGCGTCTTCGTCCAGGACCCGTCCGGCCAAGCGGGCTGCGGCGATGCCCAGCCACCACGCCAGGTAGCGGCCGCCCCAACCCCAACGTTCGCTGCGGCGGGCAAATCCGAACACCGTCATCCGCGATTGACGCAGCCCGGTCGGAAAGGTTTGGTAGACCAACGTAAACGAGTCTGTCAGAGACGCCATCAGATTGGGGAACACGTGTAGGTGCCGATAGGTCGGATCGAATTGGCCGCTGATCCCGCGCAGCACCCGGGCTTCTAAATCCGCCAAAAAGCTTGATTCACGGGCCGAGGTTTCGAACACGGTTCCTGCATCGTCCAGGTGGTGTTCGCAATCGGCCTCCGATGGCGCACTGCCAAACGTCCCCGCGTGAACTTCGTCCAAATGGTAACTTTCCAACGAGCCTTCGATCGGGATTTTCCAGTCGCACCGGTAGTCGATGTCTCGTTTCATCACCAGCCGCCACCGTTGCTTGCTGGTACGCCGCGTCAACCAATCGTTCCACTGACTGATCGTCTGGCCGACCGTGGTGGTGCCATCGTTTCGGCTGTCGATTTCGACTGGTTCGGTCAGATGCACCAGCAGCAGCTGGCCGATTTGACGGACCGGAAAGGTGCCCAAGCGATAGGACTCTCGATCGAATTTCGG
This sequence comes from Stieleria tagensis, assembly GCF_024129865.1. Classification (GTDB taxonomy): domain Bacteria; phylum Planctomycetota; class Planctomycetia; order Pirellulales; family Pirellulaceae; genus Stieleria; species Stieleria tagensis. The sequence continues at coordinate 70,803 of NZ_JAMYFE010000048.1, forward strand.
AAACTGTTTGGCATCCGGAATCTTTCGCGTTCGACCATCGGTCCCGTACTGCCAACCATGATAGGGGCATTTGATTTGGGCTGAATTTCCACTGCCGCTGGCCAGCCGGCAACTGCGATGGGCACAGACGTTGTGAAACGCGAAATAGTGGCCGCCGTCGTTGCGAACCAGAATCGGTACACCGAGTCGGTCGATGGCAAAATAGTCACCGTCGTCAGGCGCCATCGAGGTGCAGCCGACCAACTGCCAGCTGCCACGGCGCAACGTGGTGACGTCACGCTCATAGGCAGCCGCAGTGGTGTAATGGCTGGAATCAAGCAGAGCTGGCAGTGATTGCTGGGTTTGGAACATCCCGGCAGCTTAATCCAACGGAATCATCCGCGTCGCCGGGGGCCGGTTTGATCCGCCGCATCACGGTCCAGTGGATCAGTAACAACAGTCCCGACGCCGCCGCGGCAATCAGCAGTGCACCTAGCCACAACACCGGCGCCCCGAAACGGTACAGCACTGCACCACCAACCGGTGCGCCGATCGTCAGGGCCAAGCCATGGCCCATGCCGAACACACCCAGGTAACGGCCGCGCAAATCATCCGGTGCCATCTCGGTCACGATCGCTTGCTGGAACGGAGCTTGCAGGATTTCTCCCAGCGTCCAAACCGCGATGCACAAGGCGATGAAGGCAAATTGCAAACCATTGCCGCCGATTCCGCTGTGAAACGTCGTCAATCCGAATCCCAACGCGATCAAAAAACCGCCGGTCACCACGACCGTCATCGCTTGGAATCGTGACAGCCAATGCGTCAGTGGTAGTTGCAACAGAAAAATCAGCACGCCGTTGACCGACATCAGCAAACCGAACTGAAAATTGCTGTAACCCGATTGCCGCACGTAGATCGGCAGCGTTGACATGCCCTGAACAAACACCAGTGAAATCATCAACATCGCAAAACAGAACAGCATGAACGGGGTGTCCCGCACGATGCGGCCGACGGAATCCCACAACGGTTGCTCTGGCTCCGCACGATGCATCCCCAGCGACTTGGATGAGGGCCGAGTCTCGGCGATCGCAAACACAATGATGATCCCGTAGACCGCCATTGAAATCGCATCGATCCAGAACAGCCACTCGAACGAATAACCGGCCAGCAATCCGCCGACCGGGGGCGCGATCGCAAACCCCAGGTTCACCGAGATGTACATCAGGGCAAACGCATGCGAACGGCGATCGACCGAAACCAAGTCCGCGATCATCGCTGCGGCGGCAGGCCGATACAAATCCGCCACCAGTGCAAATGCCCCAACGGACAACATGAACAGCCAACGGTTGGTCACAAGACTTAAAACAATCAACAGCGCCGCGCCGCCGAACAAAGCGAATAACATCACGCTGCGGCGACCGATTTGATCAGCCAAATGGCCGCCGATCACCGATCCTAGCATGCCACCGACGCCGAGCACGCCGATACAGGCGGTCGCAAAGGGAACCCCAAACCCCAGTTTTTCACTCGCATAGATCGCCAAGAAGATGACGACAAACGAACCGGCGCGATTGACCAGCGACCCCAGACACAGGATCCGCACCGGAAGCGGCAATCGCAAATAATCTCGCAACATGGACGTTACCGAAGCAGTAAAACACAGCCTAGAAAACAAGGTTCAGAAACTGGCCATCCAGACAACTCACCCCTCCCACAGGTTCACAGCAGGCCAGGTGAAACCCAGCATTCCAACTCACTACAATGTTCCAAACGATCACCCTGCCCCCGCTGGGTCTCACCGGCCGACTGAAATCCCCGCCAGGTTGCACCTGGCCTACTGTATCCCTCCTGCGAGATTCAAAATGCTTGTTCGTTCCCTCACCGCGTTGCTGCTTCTGACCGTCGTGACTGGTGTTTCAGCTCAAGACGACACCCTCAAAATTGCCACGTTTAACATTCGTTATGCCAATGACAACGACGGCGAAGACGTTTGGACGCACCGAATCCAGGCGGTGACCGAATTCGCTAAACAGAATGACATCATTGGCATGCAGGAGGTCCGCAAAGGCCAGTTCGATACGCTTCGCGAAAATCTGTCAGCCTTCGGATCCTATGGGGTCGGCCGAGACGACGGCAAGCAAGGCGGCGAACACGCGGTGATCTTTTACCGCAAAGATCGTTTCGAACCAATCGACAAAGGCACTTTTTGGTTGAGCGAAACGCCTGATGTGGTGGGACAAAAAGGTTGGGATGCGGCTCTGCCGAGGACCTGCACTTGGATCCTGCTGCGGAATCAGAAAACCAAGCAACCGATTTATGTCGCCAACACGCACTTCGATCATCGTGGATCAAAGGCGCGACTGGGCAGTGGCGAATTGTTGGCCAAGCGGATCGGCGCGCAACCTCAAGACATGCCAGTGGTGGTGATGGGCGACCTGAACTGCTTGCCGGGATCTGGACCCTACGAAGCACTGGCCGCCGTGTTTTCCGATGCCCGCAAAGTCAGCCAGACGCCACCAAGCGGGCCGACCAGCACTTGGAACGGTTTTCGCGCCATCGCACCGGACCGCATCATCGATCACATTTTTGTCCGCAACGTCGACGTGCTGAAACTGGCAACCCTAGATCCCAAAACCGACCAAGGCCGTTTCGCCAGCGATCACCTGCCCGTGCAAATCACCATCACCCAGTAGGCCAGGTGAAACCTGGCGCCTACCGTTTGGTTGTTGATGCGATGCGGGCGCCAGGTTGCACCTGGCCTACTGCAGCAATGCGGGTGCCCAGTAGGCCAGGTGAAATCTGGCGCCTTTCTGTTTGGTGGTTGATGTGATGCGCGCGCCAGGTTGCACCTGGCCTACTCGCCCCAATTGTATTTTTGATTGTTGACGCATTTGGGAGCGGTACCGCCCCAGTCGATGTGATATTGTTTTTCATCGACAAAACGATGGAAACTCGAAAATTCCCAATCGCGAACGCGCTGCACGAGATTGTGTTTTCGCGGGTTCCAGTGGAGATAGTCGACACATCGCTCAAGATCCGTTTCGTCAACCACAGTGTGCTCCCAATACCGTGGTTGCCAGATCCCGCGGCGCCCTTCTTTCTTCTCCGCAACCGTGACGGTTGCTTCCGTTCCACCCGCTTCGAGCCAACGACAGCTGAAGTCTCGCTTGATCTTTTGGATGCGGGTCGGATAGTCAGCATCTTCTGGCGGCATGATCCAAACCGAATGGACATGGTCCGGCAGCAGACAAATCGCAAATAGTTGAAAGGGAGCGTGGTGGAGTTGTTCCGCAATGGATTCGCGCAGGCAACGTCGACCGAGAGCGGTCGTCAAAATCGGACGCCGCCCGTAAGTGACCAATGTGAAAAAGTAGGTTCCACCCGGAACGAAATTCCGTCGGTAATGCGACATCACAACTCCCCAGTAGGCCAGGTGCAAGCTGGCGTAGTTAATGCGCGCGCCAGGTTGCACCTGGCCTACTTTAGCAAATGCGCGCGCCAGGTTTCACCTGGCCTACTTTAGTGATGCGCGCGCCAGGTTTCACCTGGCCTACTTTAGTGATGCGCGCGCCAGGTTGCACCTGGCCTACTTTAGTGATGCGATAGTCCAGTAGGCCAGGTGAAACCTGGCGTTTTTTCTGTCTGGTGATTGATGTGTTGCGCGCGCCAGGTTGCACTTGGCCTACTTCCACAAGGGTTGGTAGTGGTCGCGCAGCTCGGCTTCGCGGTCGGTGCCGATCGCGCGATAGACGTCCCATGCCGGTTTGGGTTTGCCCAGTCGATCGCCGCGGGTCGGCAATCCTCGCAGTCCCAATTTCAAACCGCCCTCACCGGGATGATCGCTGGGACGATGGTAGTCAAACGCCAAGATCGAGGGGCACTGCCGCAGTTGCTGCCAGGTATACAGTAGCGCCGCTGCTTGATCATCCAACTGTTTGGGATCCGCCGGGTCGGCATGAAAGCCCTGCTCGCTACAAATCACGGGCCGAACCTGTCCGTCATGGGTTCGCGAGCTGGGTAAATGCATCCAGCGATCGAGCACTGTTAAATTCTTGATTGTGATCAACGGAGTGTCAAAATCGTCGCTGACTGCATTGTCATTCCAGGTGTCCGATTTCCACAAACTTTGCGGATACGGATGGTAGGCGACGCCCCAGGGGAAATCACCCTCGAGCTGGCTGTCATGACAGAGCCACTGGAGCATTTGTTTGGGCGGATAGGTTTTCCAGTGTCGGCAATCGGTCGCATTCCAGCGGTGCGTCAACGAGATAAAAACGCGTGCGTGCGGATTGATCTGGCGGACCGCCGCATCGACCAGTCGCATCGAGCGGACGTAGTGATCCATGAACACTTCCATGGGTTGCTCGCCCATGTTGGTCCACTGCCACCCATAGTCGATTTCGTTGTGAACGATCCAATGATCGATTCGTCCGTGTTGCGGATCGCCACGCCCATAGCGATCGGCCAAGACATTCAGTGTGGCCTGATACAGCGCCACCGCGTCGTCCTGATCTAAGTTTGGCATCGCATAGGTTCCCGCCGGGTCCGCTTGCGGATGTGCCAGCGGCGATGGATGAGCCGTCGAATTGGGAATCAGCAAAATACCGGCGACCACAATCCCGGCATCCCACGCGGCGCGAACATCGCCGTCGATCGATCGCAATTTAGGTTCATTGATCCACCACTTGCGCCCGCCGATCGTGGTTTGTGGCCAACCACGGTGTTCACGGTCACTGACCAAGCCGGTCATCACGAGATTCACCGAAGCATGCTCGAGCCCCAGGTCCCGTAGCTGGTCGACCGTGAACCGCGATGTGATGCACGTCAGTCCTTTTGCCGCTTGCAACGATCGCGGTGGATCGGGTGCCTGATCCGGAACATCGACGGATCGATAGACGGCCGCTGACAGCGCGCTGACGTTCGGTTCAGCGTCGGTGGCATCAACGCCGGCTGTATCGGTGTTCGACCCCCGGAACAATTGAAACCGCACACCGGATCGCAGCAGGGGGGAATTCGCTGTCGCCGGGATCTGCGCTGTGAATCCTCTCGTTGCCCTGTCGCCGTTCAGCTTGCTGTCCCCGTGCAACCTGTCCCAGGTCACCGCCCAGGTTCGTGCAAGTTCGGCAGCGCTGGGCGGCGTCGCAGCGGAGGCGCTGGGTTTGCGTGCGACCACGATCGGCGGATTTGCGCCCCCCTGGTCGACAGCGATCTGGCCAACGACGCGGATCTGTCCTGCGGCAAAGGTCACTGAATCGATTCGTGCCGGCCAATTTCGGTTGCGGTACTGACGAATTTGATCGGCCAGATGCTGTTTAGCTGTGATGCGTTGTTCCGCTTGTTCGGCGAGTGCCAATTCGCGTTCATTGATCGGCCGCACTCGAACCTTGCGGACCTGTAAACGGATTCCGGATCGACTGCCTAGATCCATGCGGATGGTGACGGATTGATCGGGGGAAATCGAATCCGGCGACAACTGACTGAGATTGGCCGAATAGGTGGTCCAGCCTTCGGCCGGTGGCATCGCCGGTAGGGCCGCGGCGGGGCTCAAGCGGTTTGACTGGCGTGTTCGCCACTCCACCGATGAGATTCCGGGGGCACAAAAATATTCCAGCGACAACATCCAGTCGCGTGATGAGGGTGGCAGCGGCGGCATTTGGAACCAGAAATACGGGTCCCCACCGGTCGTTTGGATTTCGATCACACCAGCGGATTCGTTGGCGGTCATCTGATGAGCGGTTGTCGCGATGCCAGACCAATCCAAGCGCCCGGCCAAATCATCCGGTTGTTGAGCATTGGCTGTGACCGCCAGCAGCCATGAAAACAGCAATAAAGTGGATTTTCGAAGCATCAATCGAACCGGTGGGGGGCGGGCTGGAAAACGGTGGCAGCGGATCGCGGGGCATTCTATTTTGACGTCGGCTTTTGACGTTGCCCAGCGGGAAGCCTATCCCATTTGCAGGGCGGCGCAGGTTCTCGGCAGCCGGCGGTGTTTTCGATACACTTCTCGCAGCTGACTCAATTTCCCCGTACCAGGACACACCCATGCCGTTGTGGCAGATTGACATCTACCCCGCCGAGAACGAAATCGACCGTGAGGGAGCCCGGACCAGCGAGGAGATTCACGAGTTGGGCATCGGTGACGATGTGCCCGTGGCGTTTGCCCGTAGTTTTTTGGTCCAAGGGGAATTGGACGCGGATCAAGCCCAGACGATCGCTCGCACCCTACTCAGCGATTCAGTGACCGAGCATGCGGTGGTCGGCATGACCAGCGACAATTCGCTCAGCCAGCCGCCTGCGGGCATCGAGTCAGCGTCCAGCGAAACAGTCCGTCTGGTCAACGTGCTGCCCAAACCCGGCGTGATGGATCCGGTCGCGGCCAGCACGATTAAAGCCGCCCAGGACATCGGGTTTGATGTCGAATCGGTGCGGACAATGCGCAAGTATTGGATCGATGGTGTCGACGACGAAACGTTCCAAACCATCTGTCGCCGCGCCCTGTCCAACGATTCGATCGAACAGGTCGTTGTCGGTCCACTGCAAATGGACCAGCTGGATGTCGGGTCGCCGTATGAATTCGAACTGGTTCGCGTTCCCATTCGAGGCTTGTCCGATGACGAATTGGAAACCCTGTCGCGCGAGGGGCAACTGTATTTGACGTTGGTGGAGATGCAAACGATCCGCGATCACTTTGTGGCGCTCGATCGAGACCCCACCGACATCGAATTGGAATCGGTCGCACAGACCTGGTCCGAGCACTGCAGCCACAAAACCTTGGCGGGGCGCATTCACTATCGCGGCGTCGGCGCCGATGGCACCGCAGGTGCCGACCAGCGGCAATACGACAACATGCTCAAGGAAACGATCTTTGCCGCCACGCAAACGATTCGCAAGCGATTGGGCGACGACGATTGGTGTGTCAGTGTGTTCAAAGACAACGCAGGGGTCGTGACGTTTAACGACGACTTTCACGTCTGTTTCAAAGTCGAAACGCACAATCACCCCTCGGCCTTGGAACCCTACGGCGGTGCCAACACGGGGATCGGCGGCGTGATTCGCGATCCGATGGGAACCGGCATGGGCGCCAAACCGGTCTGCAACACCGACGTGTTTTGTTTTGCCCCACCGGACACCCCCACCGACCAATTGCCGCCTGGCGTGCTGCACCCCCGCCGTGTGATGAAAGGCGTCGTGGCGGGCGTCCGCGACTACGGCAACCGCATGGGAATCCCCACCGTCAACGGTGCCGTCTACTTCGACAAACGTTATTTGGGCAACCCACTGGTCTATGCCGGCAACGTCGGTGTGATCCCGGTCGGCATGGAAGACAAACAGGTCTACCCCAACGATTTGATCGTCTCGCTGGGCGGACGAACCGGTCGCGATGGGATTCACGGTGCGACGTTCAGTTCGGCCGAACTGACCAGCGAGTCCGAATCGCTGTCCGGTGGTGCCGTGCAGATCGGTAACGCGATCACCGAGAAAATGGTGCTGGACGTTTTGATGCAAGCCCGCGATCGTGGCTTGTACAACGCCGTGACCGATTGCGGTGCCGGTGGATTTTCGAGTGCCGTCGGAGAAATGGGGGAACAGGTTGGCGCCGAAGTTTGGCTAGACAAAGCGCCGTTGAAATACGAGGGGCTCTCGTACACCGAGATCTGGATCTCCGAAGCCCAGGAGCGAATGGTGCTGGCGGTGCCGCGTGAAAAATGGGACGAGCTGCGCGAGTTGTGTGAAAGCGAAGGCGTCGAGGCGGCGGTGTTGGGCGAATTCAAACCGACCGGTCAATTGCACCTGACCTACCATGGCGAAACCGTCGGCAACGTCAGCATGGCGTTCTTGCACGACGGGCGTCCCCCGGTCATCCGCGAAGCCGTCTACGAACCACCGGCCGTCACGCCCGTCGATTTGCCGGAATCCGTCACGCCGGAACAGACCAAGCAAACCCTGTTGAAGATCCTGTCCAGCTTGAACGTGGCCAGCAAGCACTGGGTGATCCGCCAATATGATCACGAGGTCCAAGGCGGCAGCGTGGTCAAACCATTGGTCGGCCCGCAGTGTGACGGCCCCGGTGATGCAGCGGTGATCCGTCCGCTCTTGGGCAGCACACGCGGGCTGGTGATCTCCTGCGGGATGAATCCCCACTACGGTGATTTTGATACCTATCACATGGCGGCGTCGGCAATCGACGAAGCGATGCGCAATGCGGTCGCCGTGGGCGCGGATCCCAGCAAGATCGCGATCCTGGACAATTTCTGCTGGGGCTACACCGATCGTCCGGAAACACTGGGCTCGCTGGTCCGTGCGGCGATCGCCTGTCAAGACGTTGCGGTCGAATTGGGAACACCGTTTGTCAGTGGCAAAGACAGCTTGAACAACGAATTCAGCTACGTCGATTCCAGCGGTGAGAAACAAACGATCTCGATTCCGCCCAGTTTGCTGATCAGCGCGATGGGACAGATCGACGACGTCTCGTTGGCCGTGACGATGGATGCCAAGGAGGCTGGCAACCTGGTGTTCCTGGTCGGCACCACCCAAGACGAAATGGGTGGTTCACATTACTGTCTCAGTCAGTCCAGCAGCGGTGGCAACGTGCCGACGGTCAACGTGCCGGTGGCCAAAGCAACGTTCGCAGCGATGCACGCGGCGATCCGCGATCGATTGGTGCGCAGCTGCCACGACCTTAGCGAAGGCGGCTTGGGCGTCGCCGCAACGGAAGTCGCGATGGCCGGCGGATTGGGGATGGAACTGAATTTGGATGCCGTCGCAGAAATCTCCACGCCTGGTTTAGACCCCACGGTGCTGTTGTTCAGCGAATCGAACTCGCGGTTCCTGGTCGAACTGGCCCCCGAGCATGGCCCGGCGTTTGCCGCGATCATGAAACAATCCGGCGTGCGGGCTGCACAGGTAGGTACAATCAATGCCAGTGGAAAATTGACCGTCACACGTTCCGGCACCGAGGTGTTGGATTTGGCGATCGACACTGCGAAAGATGCCTGGCAAAAACCTCTCGATTGGTGAGTGGATGATTTCTCCAACGCTGCAAGCTGACGAAACAACGACCAAGACTTGGACCGTGGTGATCTCGCGTGGTCAGTCACGTAACCCGGCCAAGCGGGCGACCGAGCAATCCATCACGGATGCGGCGGCGGAGATCAACGGTGCGCATGTGATCGTTGTTCCGCACCTGTACGATTTGCCCAAAGGCGGCGAATCGTTGCAAAAGCTGGCCGCTATTGAGGGCAACCTGATTGTCGTCTCCTGGATCTTCCCCCGCGCCGCCCACTGGGTGTTGGACCGCAATGGTGTCCGCGGGCAATTCGTCGCCGTTGAACTCGGTGATCCCGCCGGCGATGATGCCGAACAGGATCAGGACGCCTCGGCGAGCGATTCCAACGATCGGGATGACGTGGAGCGAGTCGACCAGCTGTACCCGCGGCCGGAGCGAGAGATTCACTGTATCGATTTGAAGCTCGAAATCGGGGCCGATGAAATCATCGCGGAAATTCAGCGATTGATTCAAGCCGACTCCGCAACCGCTCAGTCGCCTAGCGATCCCAATTCTCTGCCGATCATCGGCGGTCAAATCGTGCAAGTCGACGAGGACACGTCGCGGCGCTGGTACCCGGTGATCGACTTCAGCCGCTGCACCAACTGCATGGAGTGCGTCGACTTTTGCTTGTTCGGTGTCTACGGGGTCGATGGTGCCGAAACGATCCTGGTCGAACAACCCGACAATTGTCGCAAGGGTTGCCCGGCCTGCAGCCGGGTTTGTCCGGAAAACGCCATCATTTTCCCGCAACACAAGGCGCCAGCAATCGCCGGTGCGGAAACCGGTGGCAGCGAGGCATTCAAAATTGACCTGTCCAAGCTATTTGGTGCCCCCGAGGGGTCTGACGACGCGATCGCCACAGCGGCCCGCGAACGGGATGAACAACTGTTGCTGGTCGGCCGCGACGCAATCGGAATCGATGATCAATTGCAGCGTCGACAAGCGGATTTACAGGCTAAACCCAAAGACGAATTGGACCGTCTGATCGACTCCTTGGACGAACTGGATCTCTAGCATTGATGCTTGAGCCGGATTGCTGATTTTGTCGCAATTGGTTGTACACTAGCCGGAATAGTTTACCCACAACACGGTACTTTTCTTCACCTAGTTGACTCACCTTTCTGGGTGAATTTCGGCGGGAATGCTTCCGATAGCAGAGACTAACCCTCTGCATTCGATGGAGCCTGCTAGTGCCAACCCGCTTGATGTTTGACAAACGATCCCGTCGCCGCCGACGCCTACGGACCCTGTTGTGGAAACCCTTTCTGGCCAGCGTTTCGGCCGGAATCCTACTTGCCTTTGCCGGTCAGGCCCGCGCCGACGGTGAAATGCAATTGTTGGCTCCACTGAATTCGACGCTGACGTTACGCGCGGCCGAACCCGTCGCGACGCCCGCGGAACTGCCGCCTGCTGCACTGGAACCAGCGGCCTCGGCCAGTGAGCCCGCTGGCGCCAATTCAAAAGCCAACAAACCCTCGATTCAAGCGATTCCCGCTTCGGGGCCGTTGGATCGATTTCGCGCGCCGGCGGCGAAGCTTCCCGCGATGAATCTCGCCAGCCCACTGGGGCGTCCCGCGACCGCAGGAACCGAGACCGCCAAAGCCCAGATTCCGACGCCCGGCGAACAAGTACTGGACCGCTTGGACCAAGCCGCCGAAGAACTTCCGCCGCTGCCAGGCGATAGTGCTTGGTCCAGTCGTGGAGCATCACAGCGAACGAATTCGCAAGCTGCCAAAACGAGTTCGACGCCAGCTCTTCCCCCAGCCAGCACGCACGTGACCGATGGCTTCGCCCCGCCGGCGTTCGAAGGCGGATGGGTTGCGCGTGATGCGATCAACCGGATCGAACCGCTACGGGATCCGGTTTCCGACGCCCGCGCGAATGTCGATTCGTTTCAGTCGCAACGGCAATCCCAGCCCCCCGTGAATGATTCTCCAGCGGTGCAAACGCAACCTGCTGCGGTCGCCCCCAGCCCTGCGAAGGTTGCGGAAAAATCCGTCCAGCTGAGCGCGCCGGAAACACCCGCCTCGGCTGCGCCCAAATCGATGTCGCTCAACGAAGCCAAGACCGCTGGGCCGATCAAGAAGTCGGTGGATGTCGATGGCAAACAGGACTGGGCCGACCAGATGCTGCAGTCGTTGATGGAACCCCAGTCGACCCGCAGTTCCAATCTCAACCAGGCCGAACTGGGGCGGGCAGACGAGAGCACCCCAGAGATTACGCCCAGCGCACCGGCGACGGTAAAACGCAAGGTTGCAACCATCATCAAACCGGTCGAACAGGTTCGGCCGCAGGCCACCGTGTCGAAACAGTCCACGCCCGAGCCGCAGCAGTCGGCGTCGGTGGGCGATTTGGCGCCGGACGACTCTGTCACAGCCGACTCTGTCACAGCTCGCACGCCTGTCGAAGCGGCTCCGCAAGAACAACTGCTTGACTACACCGGCAATCCGCTGGCCTCGATCCAACCGACACGCTCTGTGTTGAGTATGCGACCGGGCATCGAACGTGCGCTCAGCTATTTCTACGAGCGGCCTGAAATTGCAACCGGGCGCAGCAATTGGGGCATGATGCATTCGTTGATGGTGTTTGGTGCCGACACCAAGATCATCGTCGGCCGACAAAAGTTTAGCGCGATTGCTTGGATCGCAGGCAACAACAACTGCCGCGGCCAACGATTGTTGACCCACGACGGCCACCGACTGCAAGCCAAAAGCGGCGTCGGGTTGCAAGGTCACCAGGGCCAGTTCTTAGCCGTGCTGGGGATGTGCAATGTTCCCACCAGCTATCCGCTTCATGCCGGCGAGCTGAAATTCAGTGTCGCCGATCTAATCGAAGTGGAAAAACGGGACTGTAAAGCAGGCGAAGAGCTGACGTTTACCCTGATCGGACTGTCGCACTATCTGGATACCGATAGCACGTGGATCGCCGCCGACGGCACGCAATGGGACTTCGAGCGTTTGCTGGCCGAAGAACTGAAACAGCCGATCGTCGGAGCGGCCTGCGGCGGCACACACCGTTTAATGGGTTACGCACACGCGCTGCGGAAACGTCGCGCCGAAGGCAAACCGATCACCGGGCAATGGAAACGTGCCGAGACCTACAGCGAGGACTTCATCCAATACGCCTACTCGCTACAAAACCGCGACGGATCGATGAGTACCAAATGGTTCGAAGGCCGTGGCGACAACGGTGATGTGGATCGCAAGATCCAAACCACCGGACACATCGTCGAATGGTTGCTGACGATCACGCCAGATGACGAACTGCAAAATCGTCGCTTGGTCGCGGCGGTGAACTTCCTGTATCGCTCGATCGGATCCAACCCATCGCATGACTGGAGCATCGGTCCGAAAGGCCACGCGCTGCGTTCACTGGCGATGTATCACCAACGCGTCTTCCGCGACGGTTCCCCCTGGATTCCAACCGCCATGGCCAGTCGTCAAACCCAAAACCGACGCTAGCCAAACATCCCCCTGACGCGACGGATCTTTCACAAGATCCACGACAGCAATCGTAAAATCGGCATCCTCAAGGCCAGCCCGCATCGGGGCTGGCCTATGAATTCGTGTATCCTGCTAGCGGATTGATCTCCCGCTACTGCCTTGTTCCCCCCAAGACACGGATTCCCGCGATGCGTTACGTTCTGGTTTTGCTCTCTGCCATTTGTTTGCTGGCCGGTCAGGCGACTGCCCAAGATTCGGTGACCAGTGAACCCGGATTTGTCAGTCTGTTTAACGGCACCGATCTCGCCGGCTGGAAGGGCGACAAACGGTTTTGGCGTGTCGAACAGGGCGCGATCGTCGGTCAGACGAGTGCCGACAATCCAGCCCCACACAACACGTTTCTGATTCGCCCCGATGACTCCTACGGCGATTTCGAACTGCGTTTTTCGTATCAAGTCGACGGCTTCAATTCAGGCGTCCAGTACCGCAGCGTCGAACAGGATGACTACGTGGTCAGCGGATACCAGGCCGATTTCGAAGCACGATGGCACGACGGCGACAGCGACAAATTCTCCGGCATGTTCTTTGAAGAAAACGGGCGGATGTTTCTGGCACAGCGCGGCCAAGCCGTCGTCGTGCGGCCCCCGCCGGCAGGCGAAAAGAAACCGGCGATCGAAGTGGTGGGCTCGCTCGGCGATGCAGCGGAATTGGAATCCGTGATTCGACGCGATGACTGGAATGATTACACCGTGATCGCCAAGGGGTTCCAGTTCACGCATCTGATCAACGGTCGTGTCGTCGCGCTGGCCTGGGACGAAGACACCCAGAAACGTCGCGACAGCGGAATTTTTGCCTTTCAATTGCACTCGGGAACGCCCATGCAAATCAAAATCAAAGACATCCGCGTGCGGCGCATCGACAATTGAATTGGCTTGCCGCGACTGTTCCTCGTCTCCCACCTCGCTCGCCGAAACTTCTCATGCGATTTTTGCTTCCGCTCGCGCTGTGTTGCGTTTCCGTCACTGCTGCTGCTGCGGAACCGCCCGCCGCCAGCGCGGCCGATCTGGCACTGTTGCAACAGTACGCGATGACTCATGCCGGCGATGCGGCGCGCGGCAAACAACTGTTCGATCAAGAACAAGTCACACGCTGCCTGGCATGCCATGTGGTCGGCGACAAAGGCGGTCAAGTGGGACCCGACCTGTCGAAAATTGGTGGCAAGTTCGATCGCATCCACTTGATCGAATCGTTGCTTCAACCCTCCGCCCAGATCGTACAGGGCTATGAAACTAACACCGTGCTGACCGCCGACGGCCAAGTGCTGTCCGGGGTCATCGGCAAAGAATCGCAGCAAGAAATCGAGCTCTGCGACTCCACCGGGAAATGCTGGACGATCGCGCGAGCGGACATCGAATCGATTAAGCCCAGTCAACAATCGACGATGCCTGATAACTTGGCGACGGGACTGGACCCCACACAATTCACGGATTTGATCGCCTATTTGGAAACACTGCGAACCGGTGTTGGCAAACAACCCGGGTCGGCAACACGTGGTCCAGTCAGTCTGCCCCAGGGGTACCAGATCGAAACACTGGTGACCGGGCTGTCCGGTGCAACGGCACTCGAGGTTTTGGATGATGGCCGCATTTTGGTGTGCGAACAACAAGGCGATCTGCGGGTGATCAAAGACGGCAAGCTGTTGGAACAACCGATGCTGTCCCTGGACGTCGAACTGTACTGGGAACGAGGGCTGATCGGTGTGACGGTGCACCCCGATTTCCCAGCCACCAATTGGTTGTATGTTTGTTATGTCGCCCAACAGCCCTACACCCACCATCGCATCAGTCGCTTTCGCGTCCAGGGCGACGTCGCACTGCCAAGCAGCGAACAGATCTTGCTGCGAGGTGACGACCAAAGCAAGCTTGGTGGCAATGTTCCTGCGGGACACCAGGGCGGTGCGTTGCACTTTGGTCCCGATGGGAAACTTTATATCGGCATCGGCGAACAAACCGCCAAGACACCGGCGCAAAATCTGGGCACGTTCCAAGGCAAAATATTGCGTCTGGGCGATGATGGAACGATCCCGCCCGACAATCCCTTTGTCGGGAAAGCCCAAGGCAAATACCAAGCGATTTGGGCGCTCGGATGCCGCAACCCGTTTACCTTTGCCATTGATCAAGCAACCGGTCGGATGTTGATCAACGATGTTGGTGGCAAATTCGAAGAGATCAATCCGGGGGTGGCCGGCGCGAACTATGGTTGGCCGACGATTGATCACGGCCCGACCGAACAGGCCGAATTTGTCGGCCCCATTCATGTGTATCCCGAAGCGTCTATTTCCGGCGGTGATTTTGCTCCCGTGACAGCGGGTCCGATCCTAGCCGGCCGATACGTGTTCGCCGACTTTGTTCACGGCTGGATTCACAGTATCGACCCAGAAAACGGTGGCTCGGCCGATGATTTTGTCAGTGGGCTGCGCCGACCGGTCGACCTGCGGTTCGCCGCCGACGGGGCGTTGTATGTGCTGCTGCGAAACGCCTGGATCGTGGACGACAAATTCCAGACCGACAGCGGTTCGCTGATCCGGATTCAACGCACACCCACGGCAAAATAGAGTTTCATCGCAGCGCCCCAGTGCCTGCTACAATGGTCGGTTCCCCGCCATCCTTGATCGGACCCGCCGTTATGTGCCTGCCGTCATTTCTGGATTGTCGATTTGCGTCTGCCCTCATTCTATGGGGCATGGCTGCAAGTCTTGGCGGGTCATGCGGCACAACCTGCTTGGCGGCAGAGGGGCCGTTGGTGCTGTATGAGTTTACGTCTGGCGGACCCGCGGCGATCAACACCGCAGCGGGCGACCTTTCGTTGGACTTGATCGTCTCGAAATCCGATGCCATCGATGCCAAGCATCACGCGCTGAGACTGGATGGAAAAACCAGTGCCATCTCCAAGACATCGACTAAGCAACTGTTGGACGCGATCAAACGGTCCAATGAACTGACGTTGGAGGTCTGGTTGACGCCAGACACGATGAAGCAATCCGGTCCGGCGCGAATTGTGACCTTTTCAACCGACACGTCGAATCGAAACTTCACACTCGGCCAAGACAATGATCGTTACGACGTCCGGCTGAGGACCAGCAACACGGACAAGAATGGTTTGCCATCGTTAGCCTCGCCGCCTAGATCATTGACGACGAAGCTGACTCAGGTCGTTTTCACGCGATCGGCCGCCGGGATGACTCGACTGTACATCAACGGCAAACAGGTCAGCCAATCCAAAGCCACAGGCACGTTCAGTAATTGGAGCGACACAGCACGTTTGTCGTTGGGCGACGAAGTCAGCGGTGGGCGACCATGGACAGGCAAACTACATCGTGTTGCGATCTACACCCGCGCTCTCTCGTCGGCTGATGTTCGCGCCGATTTTGCCGGCGGCATCCACCAGGACGCTGGACACACCGCGTCGCCAAAACAAATCGCCGAACTGCATTTTCAACAGCAAATTGCTCCGTTGCTGGCCAAGCACTGTTTGGAATGTCACGACAACGCATCCTCTAGCGGCGATCTGGTGCTCGATCGCAAAGCCAGTGTCATGAGTGACGCTGTCGTCGCCGGTGATTCCGAAAATAGCCCGCTGTGGATTTCGGTGCAGGATGATTCGATGCCGCACAATCGAGATCCACTCAGCACCGATGAAAAGCGTTTGCTGCGAAAATGGATCGACGACGGTGCCGCCTGGAATCTGGATTGGATCGATCCAGCGGACTACCTGCATGATTCGGCAACCGCTGATCAATACGTGCGTCGTTTGACCGCCCAAGAGTACGTTCGCAGTGTTCGCGATGCCGTCGATGTCGACATCAGCGACTTAGCCGGCGATTTGTTGCCACCTGATGTGCGAGCCGACGGATTCAACAACACCGCCTACAACTTGACCGTCGACTTGGGCCACGTGGAAGCCTACAACGAATTGGCAAAACAGATCGTCGCGCGGATGGATGTAAGGGACTATGCCGGTCGGTTTTGGGGCCAGGCAAAACTGACCGACAAAGAGATGCGCGGGCTGATCGAAAAAATGGGGCGTTGGGTCTTGCGTGGCCCGCTGGAACATTCGGAAATCGATTTCTATCGCGGTATTTCGACGTCCGTTGCCGCGTCGGGAGGCGACTACCGGGATGCTGTGGCCGCCACGATCCAGGCCATGCTGCAATCCCCTCGCTTTCTTTATCGGATCGAAAATCAAGCTGCCGATGGTCGCACCGCGTACGTCGACGACTACCAGTTGGCGTGTCGGATCAGCTACACGTTGTGGGGAGCGCCCCCCGACAAGAAACTCAGTGATGCCGCGTCCGCCGGCCAGTTGCAAGATCCCAAAATTTTGCACCAACAGGTCACGCGGATGTTGCAGGACGATCGCGCCGTCGAGCGATCCAAAGACTTTGTGACGCAGTGGTTGAACTTGAATCACTTGAACGCCTTGCAACCCTCTGCCGATCGGTTTCCCGATTGGCGGCCCGAATTGGCGGACGACATGCGCCGGGAAACCTTGGCGTTTTTTGAACACGTGGTTTGGGACCAGAAACTTCCGCTGGCCAATCTGCTGGACGCTCAAGTCACATTTTGCTCGCCGCAATTGGCCAAGCACTACGGAATCCAGCCCGTCCAGCCGGGGTTCAGTCGCTATGACCTTTCGGCGTTGCCCGAGCGTGGTGGATTGCTGACACAGGGCAGTCTGCTTTCGATCGGTGGCGACGATGCATCGATGGTTACCCGTGGATTGTTCGTGTTGAACAATTTGTTGCGTGGTGTCGTCAACGACCCGCCACCCTGTGTCGACACCACCCCTGTCCCCGCCACGGCTGGCGTTTCGGCGCGGACCATTGCTGAATCCAGAATCAAAAACGAAGCCTGCGGTGGCTGCCACAAACGGTTTGAACCGTTGGCCTTTGGTTTGGAAAAGTTTGACGGCCTCGGTTCGTTCCAGCAGCAAGACGAATTCCAAAACCCGCTCCGCGGCGATGGAAATATCTTGGTCCCCGGCTCCGCCGAACCGGTGGACTTCGCCGATGCCGCAGAGCTAATGCAGTTGCTGGCCTCCAGCGATCGTGTGCAAGAAACTCTGGTTTGGAAATTGGCACAGTTTGCCGTCGGTCGACCGCTGACTGCCGACGATTCACCGGTGGTTCGTCGCATTCATCGCGATTCACGTTCTCAGGGCGGCACCTACCAAGCGATCGTCTCTGAAATCATTTTCGGTCCACTTGTGATCCCACAACGTTAACCCTTCCACCTTTCGGGTCTCACCATGCCCAGCCAACGAATGCACCGCCGCACCTTGTTGCGCGGACTCGGCACCGTCGCCATCGCTCTGCCGGCGTTGGAAGAAATGATGTTGCAATCCGCCGTTGCCAGTCCAACCGCCGAGGTACCGGTCCGCGCGTTCAACGTGTTCTTTGGGTTGGGCATTCCCGCACCATTGCAAGATGAAGGGATGGATGGCGTGTTCGAACCACTTGGTCCACTCGCCGACAAACTGTTGCTGATGCGAGGCGTTGACCATGTTCGCTGCGATGAATCGGGAATCAACGCGCACTTTGATGGCGCCTCGGCATCGTTCACTGCGGAACCGCCAGACGGCGAAGCCAAAGCGGGAGGGCCGTCGATCGACCAAGTCATTCGCAAACAGTATCACCCCGGCAGCATGCCCAATGGGATAGTTCCAACCTTGGTTGCTGGCACGTTCTTTCGCCGCAGCAGGGTCAGTCGATTCGTCCACAGTTATAACGCTGACGGCACCGTTGCCGCGACCATGCAGGAGAAGCCACGCGACCTGTTTGATCGCGTCTTTGGTACGATCGACGCAGCAGATGATGCAAAACAACGTCGCATCGACCGCAGTGTGCTCGATTCGGTCGTCCAACAATATAAGTTCTACACGGGTGCGAATTCTCCATTGGGCAATGCGTCTCGCAACCGGATCGCAGACCACTTGGAACGGATTCGCGAATACGAGACACGCGTCTACTCCAACGACGCTGTCGATCCTCGTGCCCCCAAAATGCCTGCTGCGAGCGAGATGGCGCACGGCGGTGCGGCCGATCCGGGCGGCGAAGGAATCGACATGCACATCGATGATCTGTCGCGTGAATGGCGTTTAATGGCCGACCTGTATGCGATGGCGATTCAGCTGGATCGAGTGCGTTTCGGATCGCTGACCTTCCTGGCGGCCGGCGAGCGACTGCGGATGAAGGGGCAATACAAGTACAACGGTCGTTTGGTCTATGAGTTCAATGACCAACAAGAACTGGGGAAATCCGGCAGCGCGGGATGCAGCCACGAATGGTGGCACAAATTCAATCCGCAAAAAGACAACAAGCAACTGCGTGCGCATGCCCACATGAAGATGCGCGAGGTGGCTTATTTCCTGGGGCTGCTGGATGAAACCAATGAAGCCAACGGAAAATCAATTCTGGAAAACAGCTGCATCACAGTCAGTACGGAATCCGGCGACGGACGCCATAACGATGTCAAACGTGAACTCTCTGGCGTCTTCCACGCGATCACCTCTGCCGGTGGCCGATTCAAGACCGGTCAGCAGATCCAGGTCGGTGCCGAAGGCCTGGATGTTTACAACACCATGCTAGCCGGCATGGGATGCGAGCAACGGCTGGGGCCCGGCAAACGTGAACACCAGATGGTCGACTCGATTCTGTCCTAGTGATTCGTACATGTTTAGAAGTGGGGTAAGCTTTCAGCTTGCCATCACCCCACCGCTTCAATCGCAAGCTGGGAATGCTTGCGCCACGAATTCAAAGATGGATGAAGCACACCGGTTAGCCAGCCATCGAACGGATTTCGTCCAATCCTTGATCGGCTCGTGTCACGCCGGTCTTACGCACCTGCTTACGGATGTTGCGGTTGCGCTGCCAATCTTCGTCGGTCACATAGCCACGGTCGTGGTCCAAGTGATAGCAGACCGCACGGTGACGGATTTGAGTTCCGGCAATTCCGGAGTTCTCCAGTCGTTCGCCGAGTTCGCGGTCTAAACCACCGTACCGCATCTCGTGGTTAAATCCATTCGCATTGACGACATCGGATTTCCAAGCCGACGCGTTGTGACCGTTGAAAGTCGGTTTGGTCGTCGTCGACAGATCGAACCATCTCGCCAGCGAGGGATGGTTTTCAATCCACACCCACTTTTTTGAGACATCGATTCCTTTTCGCCGCAACCAAGACGGACTGGTGAAGTCTCGGTAGGCGACTGTGTCGTCCAAGATCTGGTTGGTCAGATCACGCGGCAATCGATTGCAGCCGCCGGAAAGAAATCGGCCAGGCATCGCCAACGCTTGATGCGACGCGACGAAATCACAGCGGGGCACACAATCGCCATCGGTGAACACCAGATAATCACCGGCCGCCGCGTCGATCGCTCGATTCAAAATGCGTGTCTTGCCGAACCCTTGGTGCTGCTGCGACACGTAACGGACGCTGATCGACGAATGGGATCTGAAATCAGCGATCACGTCCCGAGTCTCCGTGGTGTCTCCGTCCTCGCCGACGACAATCTCAAATGTTTGCTGAGTTTGTTTGGAAAATCCGCGGAGAACCTGACGGAGATAGTTTGGTGATCGGAACGTCGTCATGATGACCGACACCGACGGACCAGTCTGGGGTCTTTGCGATTCCATGCGTCGACACTTCTAAACGGAAAAACGTGCGGGGATTTGGCACTAGTAAACAGGATCCCAACCGCTGGGGTAAAGACCGATCGACAAACAATTGGCATCGACCCCAACCCGACACAAGAAGTATTTAGGAGCTGACGAAAACGCGTTTTCGCGATCCACCGGGAACCCAACCATGCGCTCCATCAACCGCTGCAAGACTCTCGACATGCCAAAGCTCCTCTGCATGTCATTGCTATCATTCATTTGCTTGGGCGGATGCAGCCGCGAATCCAACGAACAGACCGGTCGCAGCCCCGACGTGGCACAAACTCGCACGGCACAGGCTGATACGGCACAGGCTGATGCTGCGGAAACCCACACCGCGGACAGCATCGCGGTGGAAACGCCCGCGATGCTGCCCCCCGCAGCGGACACATTCCCCACGCCAACCTTGCAAGCTGACCCGGTCGGCCCGATGCCCATGCAAGCCAGCGTCAATCGTTCACTGCCGGCCCCCATGTCCAGTTCAGCGTCGTCCAGTTCGGCGTCACCGGTTCCAGCCGGCGCGTCATCGACTGGTCCCTTTAGCACCTTGCCCGCAGGTTCGCAGCATGACAGCCAGCAAGGCTATGCGACCGTGCAGGTCTTTTACGCCACCGATCGGGCTCGCGATCTGACCCCATTGTCGTCTTACAACGTCACTGGCAATCGCGATGCGTTCCTACTGCTCGGGGGCTGTGCGACGGTTTTTTTTGTGCTGGCAATTTTTAACTGGGTCTGCAAACGCACTGGTACGGGATTCGCATTTTGCGGATTTGGCGGCGTGGCCGCTGCGTCGGCAACCGCGGTGTTGTTATCGGGAACGGCAAAAATTGAAAAGCACGGTGTGACCTACAATGCGAATCGAGGTTCGCTGGTCAAAGGGATCTGCAGCGTCACCGTGCCGGACACCCATCAAGTCGGTGTGGTGGAACGCCCGAGTCTGCTGAAATTTGAAATCCACGAGAACCAAAAAGATCACATCGTGCTGACCAGCGCGATCGAATTGCCCGCGGATGAATTCAGCCAGGCATTGGCCCAGACCGTCGCGGCATCACCACAGCAAGACATGTTGGTTTTCATCCACGGCTACAACGTCGACTTTGAATCCGCGGTTCAGCGAACGGCGCAGATTTCGGTCGACCTGCCCTTCGAAGGCGTCCCGGTGTGTTACAGCTGGCCCAGCCAGGGCACGTTGCTCGGCTACACCGTTGACGAGAACAACGCGGCGTGGACACAAACGCATCTAAAACAGTTTCTGTTGGAATTGGCCAACGAAAGCGGCGCGCGCTCGATCAACGTGGTCGCCCACAGCATGGGAAACCGTCCCACGACCGGTGCGATGCAACAAATCGCTTGGGAACAACAGCACGCTGCCGAAGTGAACCAGACCGACCCCCGGATGCTGTTTGATCGCGTCGTGTTAGCAGCCCCGGATGTCGATGCCGATCTGTTCCGCCGCGACCTGGCCCCCGCACTGTCGGACATCGCCAAACAAGTCACGCTGTACGCATCGTCGGACGATCAAGCATTGGTTGCATCCAAACAGGTCCACGGCTATCCGCGGGCCGGCGAAAGTGGTGTCAATGTGGTGGTCGTTCCTGGCATCGAAACCGTGGACGTCAGCGGCATCGATCTCAGTCTGCTCGGTCACAGCTACTACGGTGACAATCGTTCGATGCTGTATGATCTATACGAAGTCGTCCGCGAACGCATTCCAGCGGCCAACCGCCAATTGTTAACACCACGTTCGTTCGGTGAACTCACCTACTGGCAGTTGCAACAACACCCCACCGACACGCAACGTCTGTCTGCCCAACCAAGTGACATCCGCTAAGCATCGCAAGAACAATCAGTGGCGAGTTTACCGTAGCTGATCCCGCCAGGGTTCAGTCTTTTACTGTGCAAATCTGAACCCTGGCGGGATCAGCTACAGCGGTTACTGATCACGTCATACTGACCGCTCGATTTCAAAGGTATGGTGCGATCACCAGACTGGTGATCGCCAGGACTTTGATCAGGATATTCAGCGACGGTCCCGAAGTGTCTTTGAAAGGATCGCCGACGGTGTCGCCGATCACACAGGCGTGGTGCACGGGGGATCCTTTGCCGCCCAGGTTTCCCTGTTCGACGAACTTTTTGGCGTTGTCCCATGCGCCGCCCGAATTGGACAACAGAATCGCCAACAACACACCGGTCAGCATCGCGCCGACCAGCAAACCACCCAGCGCTGCGGGACCCACCAAGAACCCGACCAGCGGCGGCGTCGCCAAGGCGATCAATGCCGGCAACGGCGTTCGTCGTAGCGCCGCACCACCTGCGATGCGAATGCAACTGGCGTGATCGGGTTTGGCGGTGCCCTCCATCAGTCCTGGAATTTCACGGAACTGACGCCGAATCTCTTCTACCATTTCTTTGGCCGCATCACCGACCGCTTTCAACGTGAGTGCACTGAACAGAAACGGCAGCATGCCGCCGATGAACATTCCAGCCAACACCAACGGGCTATCGACCAACAGACCCGATTCCGATGCGACCAGTTCGATGTAAGCACTGATCACAGCCAGCGAGGTGAGCGCGGCCGCACCGATGGCAAACCCTTTACCGACTGCCGCAGTAGTGTTTCCGACCTCATCCAGTTCATCGGTGATCGCCCGCGTCTCAGCTCCCATCCCAGACATTTCCGCAATCCCGCCCGCATTGTCGGCGACCGGCCCATAGGCATCGACCGTCATGATCATGGCGACCGTGGCCAGCATTCCAACCGCAGCCATCGCAACGCCATACAATCCTGCCAACTCGGTTGCCACTAGAATCGCTGCGGCCAACGAACAGATCGGAATCACGATCGATTCCATACCCACCGCCATCCCGCTAATGATGATGGTTGCCGGTCCGGTCTGACCGGCTTCGGCAATGCGTTCGACTCGTTTGCCACGCGTGTACCATTCGGTCGACAACCCGATCACGATCCCGGCCACGGCGCCCGAAACAACGGCCCAGCCAACATTCCAAGCAACGCCCATCACCCACAGCGTGATCCAAACCGCAGGGATGAACATCAGGCTCGAACCCACCATGCCAAACCGCAAAGCGGTCGCGGCGGATTTGCGAGCCATCGGTTTCATCATGAACATCACCACAGCGGAAATGGCTAGACCGATCGTTGACAAAACCAACGGTAAAAATAACAGCGCCGGGCGACCACCCAAAAGATCCGCCTGTTCCGAAGTCAAAACGGTTGCGATCGCCAGTGCCGAGACGATTGATCCACAGTAGGACTCAAAAATGTCAGCCCCCATCCCGGCCACGTCGCCGACGTTGTCACCGACGTTGTCCGCGATCACACCGGGGTTGCGTGGATCGTCTTCGGGAATGTCCGCTTCGACTTTGCCGACCAGGTCCGCGCCAACATCCGCACACTTGGTAAAGATCCCACCGCCGACTCGCGCAAACAGTGCAACCAGCGATGCCCCCATCCCGAACGTGCTGTACAGCGACAGTGAGTTCGCATTGGCACCCAAAAAATAAAACAGCCCACCCAGCCCGATCAGCCCAACCGATGCCACGGTCAATCCCATCACGCTGCCACTCATACAGGCGATCGAAAATGCTTCTGTCATACCGTGCTCTTTTGCGGCAACGGCAGTCCGACTGTTGGCCCGCGTGGCGGTCAACATGCCGACCAGACCAGCTGCGGTGGAACCAAACGCGCCCAACACAAACGCCATCGCAGCTTGGCCCGACATCAGCGTTGCGATCGTGATCGCCACCAACGCCACGACAACCGCCAGGACCGCATACTGCTGGCGTAGATACACCACCGCGCCAAACCGAATCGCCCCCGCGATCTCCTGGACCTGTGCGTCCCCGGCGGGCCGCCCACGGATCGCCATCATCACCGCGATTGCTGCAATCAGCCCCAAAACGCCTGCTGCTGGTACCAACCAAACAAAGTCCATGACAGTGCTTCCTGATGTTGATGGTTCCTTTGATTCGACTTCTAAGGTAAGCCATCTGGCAGAGTGATACAGCCTGGGGATGGCCTTTTAAGATTCGAATTCCGGCATTCAATCACGATTGAGGGGTGCGATCTGCCGTTGAAGCAACTGGCGTGCCAATTCGAAATGCCAACTCACAGGTCGTTTTGACTGTCGACCGACGTCCTATCGATGGCCGAATCCGTCGCCGTGTCGGGGACGATCGGCTGGTCATCCACCAGCACACGGACCGCCGGTGTATCCAGGTCGTCGTACTGGCCGTTGCGAATGCAATACAAACAGGCCAGCAATCCGCCACCGCCTAGCAGCAGTGCCACGGGCAAAGCGATGTACAGAACACTCATGACGGGGGATCTCGAAACGTCGGCCAAACCAGGGTCAATGACAGCACCGAAACAGAGCTGATTGGCATCAACACGGCGGCCAGCAGGGGGCTGATGTAACCGGCCAGTGCCAGCACGACGGCAAACAAATTGTAGGCCAATGAAACGGCAAAGGTCGTGCGGATCAATGCACTGGAACGTTTCGCCGCATCCATCAAATCCGCCAGACTCACTAGCGCACCGGAAGCGACAAACACCGGCGCCGCTTGCAGACTGACTTCCGCACCGCCACGAACCGCGATCCCAACGTCGGCTGCCGCCAAGGCAGCCGCGTCGTTGGCGCCGTCGCCAATCATCACCACTGTTTGATCGCCGTGACCGTTTCCGGTCACCGTCGCCAGCTTGTCCTCGGGCGACAAACCACCAAACACCTGTCGCGAATCGATGCCGACTCGATCGGACACCTTGCGAACCACATCCGGGTGATCACCCGAAAGGATTCCGACCTGCCAACCGGATGATCGAATTCGCGCGATCGTTTCGGCGGCATTCTGTTTAATCGGGTCGGTGATGGACACCACCGCCACCGCGACCCTGTCACGGGCGATCACGACAGGCGTCATCTGGTTCTCCAAACAGGTTCCGATCGCTGTCATGACGTCGTCGGCCAGCCGAACGCCCAAGGAACGCATCAAAGTTTCATTGCCAACAGCGATGTTGTGTCCACCACAGCATCCCTGCACACCACCGACACTCAATCGAACGTCGTCGGCCGCTGGCACGGACAACCCCAATTGTTCGGATTGGCGGACGATCGCATCTGCGATGGCATGGCAACATTCCCGCTCAATTGCCGCCGCTTCGGCGATCGAGTCTCGATCGCCCCAGACCACTTCGGCTCGTGGTCGGCCTTCGGTCAACGTTCCGGTCTTGTCGAACCAAACGATTCCTGTTCGGCTCAACTGTTGCAGCACACCGCCGTCGCGGATCAAGATCTTTCGTTTTGCGGCTCGTCCCAACGTGACCGCAATCGCAAGCGGTGTTGCCAACGCGAGGGCGCAGGGACAGGCCACGATCAACAGCGCGGTCGCATTGGCCGTGGCGACATCCATCCCACTGGGAAACCAAACCACAAACGCGGCAATCGCCAACAGTGTGACGACCACTACGAACACGCCTCCGATCCGATCGGCCAACTGAACGATCGGCGTCCGCTGTGCCATCGCGGCTTCGACCGACTGCATCACTTTCCCGATCCGACTGTGTTGTCCGGTCGCTTCGACCGAAACGGTGATCGGACGCGACAAATTCACCGTTCCAGCCGCCACGCTCTGACCGTCGCGCGTCGGGATCGGTTCACTTTCGCCGGTCAGCAGCGATCGGTCCAACATTGATTCACCAGTTGTCTTGCCCAACGCCACCACGCGTCCGTCGCAGGGAATGCTTTCGCCCACGTTGACTCGAATCAATTGTTCGGCCGCCAAGGACGTGACCAGCACCCATCGTGTCTGGCCATCTGGATCGGCTTCGTTGACCAACCGCGCATGCTGCGGCGTGATCCGCAACAACAGATCGACCGCGCTGGCCGCACGGTGTTGTTGGCGAAATTGGATCCAACGACCGACCAGCAGCAAGAACACCAACATTGTCAGCGAATCAAAATAGACGTCACCTGTGCCGGTGATCGCATGAATCAATCCGACCGTGGTCCCCACCGACAATCCCAACGCAACGGGCAGGTCCATGTGCGGCGTCCGTGTCCGGATCGATGCCCAGGCGCTGACAAAAAAGGTTCGTCCTGGAATCGCGATACTGGCAAGCCCCAGTGCGGTTCCGGCCAATCGCAGAAATGTCCGGTGTTCGCTGGCAAGCCCCGACGCATCGCCCGCGTAGAGCGCCACTGCGATCCACATGGCATTGGCGGCAAAGAAACCGGCGATGGCGATTTGCATCAACAACCGTCGATTTTCGATGCGAAACCGATCCACCGGCTCGCTGGTCAACGGTGACAGTTCGTATCCCAATCGGGCCACCAACCGCGCGATCTGGCTGAGTTTGATTTGGCTGGGATCAAACACCAATTCGATCGTGTGTCGATTCAACCGCACCCGAGCGAGCGTCCATCCGGCCGTCCGCGTGGCCACGTTTTCAATCAACCAAGCACACGCAGCGCAGTGCAGTCCGCTGATCGACAGTTCCGCCTGCATGCGACCATCGGCAAGTTCGCGCGGTGCCGAGAGCCCCAGAAAGGCGATGTCGTCCAGTGCGTCGTAGCGTGACGTGTCCGCGCTATCAAAAAGTCCGCTGCTGGCCTGGTTCTGATCGCGAATGGCATAGAAATCACCCAAGCCCCAACCGTGGATCAATTCATACGCTTGGCGACAACCACCACAACAAAACACTTTTGTCAGATCGTCCGACGCGTCGCACACGGTGGGCAATCCACAGTGCACGCAAGGGAGTTCGCAGCGACGCTGTGCGGCGGCCGCGGGTTGATCGGCAGGTTGGGGGCGGGTGGTCGGCATCAGAGTGCGGGTTCGGCATCACGGGCAGAGCACACCCAGCATACCGCATCGGCAACAAATTCCACCCAGTCCCCGCTGGTGTGGAGGATTTATCCGACCGGTTTCGAAACCTCAATCGTCAACGGAGCCGACCACGACTTGGATTCAGCGGTGTAATACAGGTAAGCCGAACTGGCCGGGCCGGTGTAGCGTCCACCGACTTGTGCGACACAGGGAATCACGATCTGGTGGCTCTGATTCGGCGCCAGGGTTCGCCAGTACAAAACAAGTTTGCGTCCACGCAATTCGTAATAATCGATCACTCCGGTTTTCCGTAGTTTGTCCAGGGATTCGATCACCGGTTCCAACCCGCCCGGCAGGCCCACGGTTGCCACCGTCATCGGTCGCCCCTGGTCGGTTTTGTTGCGGACATCGGCAATCACATCGATGGTGTCCCCGGCGGCCACCGACAAGCGGTCGTCGGCAAATTGAACGCCGATTTCGATTGGGCAGGCGGCGTCACTTTCGGGAGCGGTCGTGTGGCCGTTGACCTGGACGGTGAATGGCAACGCGGCACCATCAACCGCACGGAGCGACAACGTTGCTGAAGCAGCCAATTGTTTCAAAATCGCAGCGGACATGCTCCATTGGACTCCGTCGCCCGGCCGACCCTGCCACTTGATCAGATCAACGACTTTTTCATCCACCAACACTTGAACCTGGCCTCCCTCGCCGCCGACCACGGTGTCGTGCACTGCGATCAATGCCTTCAATGCCAAAACCGTGGCTTGTGTGGAACCGAAACCACCGGATTGGCGATGATCAACCAACCAACCTGCCGCTCGCCGAGACTGGGATTGTTTCGCCTGAGCGGCCTGAAATGCCAGGATTGCCAGCGAGGTGGTTTCGACGGTGCGTGAGATTCCACCGCTTTGCGTGACGGTCGTCTGGCCGATGAAACTGCCGTCGGGTTGTTGTTGCTGGACCATTCGGTCCAACAACTTGCTTGCCGCTGCACCGCGTCCGACGTTGATCAACGTGATGGCTGAGAGTGACATCAAGTATGGGTCGGTTGAATTTTCTGCGACTTGCTGCATCCGATCCAGTTCCGCGGACAACTCGGATTCGATCCGCTGAGAGTCTCCCGTGGCCACATCGGCTTGGGACAAGGCCCACAACAGATAGGCGTTGACGACGTCTTGATTGACCGACCAGGCATGCAGGTGTCGCGGGTTGCGTTGGAATCCGCCCTGGCCGTCGCGCCGATCCAGCAACCAGCGGCGGGTCCGTTCCATCATCGCTTGGTCGACGGAGACAAATTTGGACATCTCGGAAAACTGCATCAATCCGAATGCCGACAATGCTTCGTGTCCAGGGTCATTGCCGAACCATTCGTAACCCAGTGTCGAACATTCGTAGCTGGTCAATTTTCGGTAGCCGCGACGCAGGAGCGAAATGATTCGCCGCTGGTCGGAATCGTCGGCGGTGGCGTCCAGTTGCATCAGCTGAAACGCCAT
This sequence comes from Stieleria tagensis, assembly GCF_024129865.1. GTDB lineage: Bacteria > Planctomycetota > Planctomycetia > Pirellulales > Pirellulaceae > Stieleria > Stieleria tagensis. The sequence continues at coordinate 99,327 of NZ_JAMYFE010000048.1, forward strand.
CACGTTGGGGTAATTGGATGCCGACGCTTGTTCAAAACATCCATGCGGTTCTCGCAGGATGCTCTCCAGACCCGCGCTCAATTGCGACTGGGTGCTGGGATAGATCTCGATCCGGCCGGTCAGCGATCCGCCGACGATTTGGTCAGGCAAGTTCAATGGCACGCTGACATCCTCCGACAGCGTTCCCGATTGGCTAACGGCAAACGGGAATCCGTCGGCCACAATGTTGACGACACGCTCGACGTGATCGGATAGCGATCCGCCCTGCTGCTGCGCCAGCACGGTTAGTTTGGTCTGCGTGGACGCGGTTGGTTCGCCGACCTTCAGCGAAAATACTTCGGTGGTTCGTCCGTCTGCCGCGATCGACGTGGTGGCGGAGATTCGATCACTGCCAAACGCCGGGTCGACTTCCAAACTGATATCGAACTGCCCCGCTTGCCCGGTTCCATTGATGATTCCCACTGGCAAATCAATTCGATCGCCGACGGTGACTTCCAACGGCACCTTGGCTTCGACCTGAAGTGGCAACCGGGTCACGACTGATCCGCCGCCACTGCCGATGCGTCCGTCCGCGCTGTGAGCGTCCACGTGCACACCAAATTTGGTCAGTGAGTCCGACAGATCAAATCGTATCGTTGCCGTACCGGTCGAATCGGTCACCATCAACGGATTCCAATACAGCGTCTCGGTGAAATCACGTCTAACGTTGTCGTCGGCAGCCTGATGCAGGTGCGCGTACTGGCGAATCGGAAATCGCAATTCGTCCATCAATTGATCCGCCAATGCTTGGGCATCAACATCACGGGCTTTGGCCCAACGCTGCAACTGGTCAGGTGTCAGTCGTGACGGATCGATTTTCTCTGTCGACGATCGGCCTCGATTTCCCAGGAAGATGCCAACGACGCGTTGGACAAACGCCGGACGAGTTTCACCATCGGATGCCTCATCAGACGGATCAGCCTGAAGTTGCATTTCTAATGCTTCGGCCGGTCGCTCGGGTTGGCTGTTCATCGCAGACGCCCCCTCCATCTCCTGCCCGGCTTTCATCGCACGGCTCGCCGTGTCACTTTCCGTTGCAGCCGGCGACATGCTGGTCACGTGTTGCGAACCGCAACCGGCATGAGTCAAGATGACGCCGGCCAACAGCAACATCGTGGCTGCGACAACCGTGGGTTTCCGCGGACGCAGCAAAAATCCGACCAGCCACAGCGCGCCGATGATCATCAACACCCAGCGAATTTCATCGACAAACTGGCTCCACACCTGATTCGCTTGCCTGCGGTAATCCATGATCTGCTGACGCAGCGTGACTTGGTTGGACTGAACATCAGCCACCAGCCCTGCGCGGCGGCCGTCCAATTCGATCAGCCGTGCCAGCTGATCACGAAAAGATTCTTTCCCTTGGTCCGGAGAACCACTGACAAACCGTCGCCAACCCTGGGTGCCCAGCAGCAGATCCAGACTGTTCGCCGCCTCGGGCCCGTCGGCCAGGTAAACGTCGGCATGCTCCAGATCCTCGGGCGACTGGATTTCACTGGTCAGCAAAAAATGCGTTCGGATCGACGGCAGATCCTGTTGTCGCAAACTGAGTGCCGTGTCATCCACCACGCTGACACCCAGCACCGCACCGACCACCGGTGCATCGTTTTCGTCAGTGACCGACAACGTCATCCGTACCGATTCACCTGGCGTTTGCACGCGCTGGGGGCCATCCATCGTGGCGGAAATGTTTAGCCGTTTTGTGTCCCGTCGATACACCAATCGTTCCACCAGCGGCAACGCGGTGTCGCCTTCGGTGTCCAAAACGGTCACACGAATCACACCAGCGGCTCGGTCCTGAATCGGAACACTGACCGCAGTCTCGCCCAAACCCAAGTCAATCGTTTTGACACCCACCAATTCACCGCGACACACCGCACGCACAATCACTTGCCGACGCTTGGTACTGTGCAGTGTGATCTGGATCGGCTGACCAGCGGCGTAAACGCCAGGCCCCGCATCCAGCACCGGCAACGCTTCGACCACTGATGGCAACCAAGGGGTTTCGGTGATGTCCTGTGGCGAAGTGATCCGCAATGAGTAGCGCATTCCCGATTCGGGTTTGAATTCGAACCGCCCCATCCCATCACGTACTGTTTTAACACTGGCCACCATCCGTCCGGACTGTGACAAGATCTCGCCGGTGATTTCAATCGGTTTGCCATCGATATCGCGAGCGGCAAAGTAAACGCGGTTATCGACACCACCGACCAGGTAGCCGCCTTCGGGATAAAATTCGATTTCCGCGCGGCCGGTATGGATCGGAATCGGTCGCGCCGCGGTCTCCGTCACTGAACCGTCGTCGATGGCGATACTCAGTGTTGCGTTGGAGCTGCGAATCAATTTGGGCAGATCAAATGCGATCGATAACTGGCCCTGATCGTCTAGCGACAGGTCGGCTTGATACACAATGTTGCCGTCCACCACCGCTTTGGCTCGCGCCGTGGCAAAGGATGGGATCTGGTCATCCGCACGTCGAACAACCAAATTGGCTTCGACGCGATCGCCACCGCTGAAGGAGCGTTTGCCGAATTGCAAATCCGTTTTCAGCCGGACGGCTCGATAGCGGCGGACTTCCAGATCACAGCTCTGATCGGGAAAGAAGTCATCCAAACTTTTTGCAACTAGTTTGAACGCCCCACCAGCAGCCGACTCGGGGACAACAAACGCGCCGCTGCCGACGCCACGTTCGGTAACGCCTTCGATCACACAATCGGAAACCGCCGACCCGCTGGGATCGATCAATTCAAATCGAATCGGGACGTCAACGTTTGCCGCCAGGGTGCGGCGATTGAGTGTTACCGAGCGAAAGTAAACGGTTTCTCCCGGCCGATAAACCGGGCGGTCTGTCGACACGAACGTCAAACAACGTGTCGGTTCCAACGGCACGGTCAACCGCACCACATTGCTGTCGCCGACCTGGGTGGCGTCCACGTGCAACACCGCGTCGCCGGGAATGGCGATATCATCGGGGACACGAATCCGGCAGGGTTGCGAGGGCGCCGTCTGGGCCGAGCCAAAAAACAGCACCGCACCCTGCGAGAGCACCTTGAAGGAAATCGTGGCCGGCACGATTGGCATTGAGGGATCAAAACCATTGTCACCAATCGGCGAGTCCACATCGGATTCGGGGCCGACCGAGACCAGGAACTCATTTCGCGCCAACGCATCCGCTCCCGCGATGGGCTGGACCGCGACACGAATTTGGCTCGGTGGGGCGGCGGGCCATTGGGACCAATACTTTAACCCGCTGACGGTGATGGCGATCGTCGCCGCCGTCACCAACGAACCGAACCACAGTCGCATGAACCGGTTGGATCGCGCCGAGCTGGCCGGTAAATTCGCTGGCACCGGGGCCTCCGCCGGCAACTCGGTTGCAGCTCTCTGGGGCGCATTGACCTTGGCCGCCTCGGCGAATTTTCCAGCCATCACCAGGGTTTGCGCCCATGCCTTGGCAACGGCGGGGTCACGGTTGATTCGCTGGTGTAACGAGTCCGCTTCGTCATCTTCCAACAGCCCGTAGTGCAGTTCCAGCAACAACTGACGTAGGTCATCATCGTGCGGCGGCGGGTCAACGGAATGTTTATTTGGATCGCGGTTCATGACAGGTCTCCCACGCTAGAGCGAAGCTGGCGGATGGCCGAGCGCATGCGAGTCTTGACGGTTCCGAGCGGCAATGACATGGCGTCGGCGATTTCGACATAGGTCAAATCACCGTTTTGCCGTAACAGAAACACTTCTTGCTGTTCGGCAGGAAGCTGCGCGACGGCGCGACGCAGTCGCTGCAGATCCTCATTTTTCATCAGCCCAACTGGTGGGCTGTCGGCGGTCGAAGCCATGGCGCTGTCCTCGTGCAGGGATTGCCGACGACGGTTCCACGCGGTTTTGCGAAAATCGCGTCCGGTGTTCAGCGCAACGCGAAACACCCACGCACGTAGATTTTGAATGTCGTCGATCTGGTGTCGGCGGTGCCAACACTTCAAAAATGTTTCCTGCAACGCATCCCGAGCATCTTCTAGATTTCCAACCACGTAATACAACGTTCCCAAAATTTCGTCCGGGCAAGCATCGAAAAACTGCTCCAAACGCCGTGCTGGGGCGTCGGAAGCGGTGATTTCGATCGATTCCGGATCGTCGGTCATGGAAAGCGTCTGCAGCGGAGGATGCGTTGTCCACTAGATCAGACGAGGCATCCGGAGAAACGGATTTCAGAAAATCCAGAAAACGCCGACCAACGGGATCTCAGTCTTGGTTGTCTTTGCGGGCACGGCGTTTGGCCTCCAGCAATCGTTCGGTGTAGCTGGATTGTGGCGGCGTCTCGGCCGGTTTCTCCGCTGTCGACGATTTCGGTTTGGATCGGCCGATGTCCGACAGCTGGAATTCGTCATCCGACGCATCGACGTGGGTCGGTTCGAAGCGGACGCTGGCACGCCGTTTTTCTAGATCCTCGTCCACCTGCGACTTGTTTTTCCGCAGCGCATCGAGCCGGGTGACCACTTCCGCGGACGACGTTTTTTCACCGCGCAACCGTTTCATGGTGCGACCGACCCAGGACATATCAAACGCGATCCGTCGCACCATCACGTCTCCCAGGAACAGACAGCAGCCGCCCAGGACAAACCAGGGCCAGGCGTCGCGAATGCTGCGGGCTAGCGCCAACCCACCGCGAAAGGCGTTGGCGTCGACCAATTCTTCGCTGCTACGGTCTTCCAACGGCGCGGTGACTTCGCCCGCTTGCCCACCCCGCGGCTGGGTCGCAGCTAGTGATTCGATCAACGCCATGTTGGTTTCGCGAACACGGTATTCATCGCTGTAGGGAACCGTCACGCCGGTGGTCAACGGTGTCGCACCGGCGCCGGGAACAACGTTCACAAAATAGCTGCCCGCGGTCGTTGCGGGAAAGGAACCGACGTAACGCCCGGGGGCGGATTGACGCATGATCAACGGAATCGGATTCAGGTTCGCATCGAGTGCGGTCGCATTCATTTCTAGAAAGTCGAGGAACGAATCGTCGTTGGCCAGCGCGTTGACGACCACTTGCACCTCGCCGTCTTTGACACTGGTTGCGATTGCAAATTTTCCTGTGTCGCCGGTCGGCCGCATCAACCAACGGACCAATTGGCTATGGAATTTGTCATAGTCCTCCCAGTCGTTCCAGGAACTGGCCCATCGCGCGCCGGCATCGGTGGTCAACACCGCCGTTCGCCCCAATCCATAGGTCCACGCCGCCAAGATGGTCGCGTTTTCCGGCTGGTCTGGCTTAGGCGATTGAATCAACACCTGTGCCAGCGGGCTGTCTTTGGTCTGGGTCATCACAAACCCGGTGATCGGCGGCAGTACACGATCGATGCCGTCCAGCAAGGCATGTGGGAAAATGACTTCGGGTACCGCGCCACCGGGCGGTTCATAGACCAACGGTTTTGAAACACGCCGCGCCTCGCGTTGGAAAATTCGCGGCAGCGCGCGACCTGATTTGACGCTGTAATACTTGCCGCCGGTCGCGGTGGCGATTTTCTGTAACCGTTGGCTGCCGGCCAATCCGTGCGAGGCGACTGCGACGGTGCTGATCGAAATGCTGTTGTTCTTAAACGCGTTGATCGTGCCCGGCATCGGGTCACTGGGATCACCGTCGGAGATAATGATGCAGTGTTTGACTGACGCCGGAGCAGCGGTCAACGATTTGGCAGCCATCTTCATTGCCGGATCAAACTGCGGCATGTCGCCGGGCGTCATCTTGCTGATCCGTGACAACATTGCGCGGCGGTTGGGACCGACTTCTAGCAAACCTTGTTGTCCGCCCCACAGCCAAGCGTCACCGCTGAAATTCCAGTGCAAGACGCCCGCCAAATCCGAGGGCCCGAGTTGTTCGACCGAGGATTTGCAAATCACTTTTTGCCAGTGGTTGCCGTCGGCCATTTCACTGGCGTGCATGATCAACGCCAGCGCGCCGACGGCCTGGACCTTGGCGTTCTTGATTTTGAAATCGACGGGCATCGCTTTTTCAATCTCGGTGCCCGTCCAGCCGCCCGCCCCAAACGATTCAGGCCCACCGATCATCAACAGCCCCGCACCCAATTGCTGGGTGTTGCGGACCAGCATTTCAATTTGTGTGTCGGTGAACGACACGATTTCGCTATCGGCCGCCCCGCCGACGCGCGGCACGCCGGCCAAGATCACCGCATCATAGGCTTGCAGTTCGGCCAGCGATCCGAACAGGTTGTGGTTGGTTTGGGTGACGACTTCGATGTTATTGTCACGCAGTCGTTCGACTAACAGATCAAAGTCACCGGCATGCTCCGGCGAACCGTCTTCGATCAACAACACTCGGCCTTTGCCACGCACGTGGGTGTATGCGGTGGCGCTGTTGTTTTGACGCAGCCCGTCGTCGTCTTTGCTGGCCGGAACGAATTCGGCTTCGTAGATATACGGAGCGGGACGATCGATGGTGTGTCGCAGCGGAAAAACGTTTTTACCAGGCGTCAACGTGATGTCCTGTTCCAACAGGATGGATTCGTTTTCGCCGACTTTTTGTTTCACACGAATCTTGCCCTCGGTCGGTGTCGCATCGGCATTGCTGGTGTCGGCATAATTGTTGACCACGATTCTGGCTTCAAAGGGTTGGCCTTTGCGGATGTCGTTGGGCAGGTCAATTTTTTCGACGAGCACTTCGCTTTTGGCATCCAACATCACCGGAACCACATCAATACCAATTCCTGCGGCGGCAACGCGGGCGACCAGTTTACGCGCCTGACCCAGATTTTCGTTGCCATCGGTCACGACCACGATCCGCCGCGACGTGTCCTCGGGCATCGTCGCTTGTGCCAAATTCAATGCGGATTCCAAATTGGTCGCATCGCTCCGCTCGAGCAAACTCTCCAGACGACGAATCAATACGTCGCCGTCGAACGGTGGGATCTCGATCGACGCGTCGCGGCCGAACACGATGATGCCGGCTTGGTCGCCACGGACGCCGTCGCGATGCCGACGGACATTGCGGACCACGTAGTCCAACATCACTTGGCGTTTGGCGTTGGGAATGCTCTCGGATTGATCGAGTACGTACATCACGGTGATCCGGTCGCTGACACGGACCAACTGCACGCCAGCCAAGGCAAACACGAGCACCGACCAAACCAATGTGCGCAGCAGCAGTGCCAATGCACGACGCGTCTTGCCCAGCACCCCCAGTGATTGAAAACCGATGTACCACAATACCGGTAACAACAGCATCAACCAGAGGTAAGCCGGATGCTCAAAGCTAAGGCGATAAGGCAACATTTGCGGTCGGTGCTCGATAAGCGGATTCTCAGGTTGCCGGTCGCGCCGCCATACGCGCTCCGGACAGACACCCCATGATACCGCAATTCAAGCCGACTTCATCCGTCCATCACACTCGCCGCCGAATTCCCCCGTGGAATCCGCCAAATCGCCACGGCTGTCCACACCGATCCGATCAGCCCCGTCAACAAAACCAGCGACAGGAACATCGCCATTTCAGGGGAAACTTGCTGATTCGGATCCTCTGGTGCCAGCACCACGGCGACCACACTGATGGCATTATTGAAAAAATGCCCCAGCATTGCCGGCAAAATCGACCCGCTACGCCAGGTGATGAACCCCAGGTAAACGCCCAGCGGGAACACCGCCATGATGTGAATCCAATCCAGATGGAACAGGGCGAATAGCAACGACGAAATCAAAATCCCAGACGCCGGCGAGAGCGCCCGGGTGAGCCGGGTTTGAACGTAACCGCGAAACAGCAATTCCTCACAGATCGCCGGCGTGGTTCCGATCAACAGTGCCAGTGGAATCAAAAAACCCGATTCGCCATGACCGCGAAAGACGTTGGTCATCATTTTTAGATTTTCGCTCTGCTCCAGCAACGAACCGATCAGGATCGACGAAGCCCAGCCGACCAGAGGCGTCGTCACCGCCGCGGCTAACCATGCCCACAACGGCCAATGACCACGTACCAACGACAATCGCTGCAGCGTCGGAACCGGTGACAGAAACGCCGCCAAAAGCGCCGGAAACACCAACGCAAACTGAGGGACGATCACCAATAAAATCAGCCCCAGACGCGACGCCGAAACGGTGCGCATCGTTTCCGGATCCAACATCATCGGCCCGTTGATCTTGCCGTGAACGACAAACACGGCCACAAACGACATCACGAAACTGGTCGCCAAAAACGATGCCAGCGAAACCAACGGCAGCAACAATGCCGTCCAAATCCGTGGCCGCGCGGGAACCGTCACTTCAGGCTCGCTGGAATCGTCCGGCGGTATCATTCCCGCAGCAGACGGATCGCATCGGGGCTGCGGGTTTGGCGCTGTCGTGTCGAACGAAATCGTATCGTCGATCGGATCTGGGTTGTTTGGATCTTGCACAATGCACCTAAACCAAACCGGCCGTCTGGTCCAAACCAAACATCACGTTCATGTTTTGCACCGCGGCACCACTGGCTCCCTTGGCCAAGTTGTCAATCACGCACATCAAAACCAAACGGTCTCCCGCGGCGCGAACGGTCAGTTGCACATAGTTAGTGCCGGCAACATGTGCGGTGGCGGGTAAGTGTTCCACGGGCGTTACAAAGGGTTTGTTGGCATAGCAGTCATTCCAACACTGGCTCACTTGGTCCACCGCGTCGGTCGCCATCCCGGCGGCCGGGCGAACATAGATGGTTGACAGGATTCCGCGTGTCATCGGTGTCAAATGCGGTGTGAACAGCACCCGCGTCGGCCGACCGGCGATCCGACCCACCAGGTCTTCGATCTCGGGTTGATGGCGATGACTGCCGACTGCGTAGGGTGCGATTGATTCGTTGGTCTCGCAGTACAGCGTAGCCACTTTGGCGCTACGTCCAGCGCCGCTGACGCCGCTCTTGCTATCCACGATGATGTCATCGGGCTGGATCAATCCGTCACGGATCAACGGTGCCAACGGCAAAATGGCGCTGGTCGGATAACACCCCGGGTTGGCAACCACATCAGCGCTGGCGATTGCGTCGGCAAAAAATTCTGGCATTCCATAGGCCGTGCTGCCGACGCGCTCCGGCCAGGGATGTTTGACCTGGTACCACCGTTCGTAGACCTCCAACGACGACAGACGAAAGTCGGCGCTAAAGTCAATCACGCGAACGCCGGCGGCCGACAGTTGCTTGACGGTCTCTGCTGATGCGCCGTGCGGCAAACAGCACATCGCAACGTCACAGCAACTGGCGATGGCGGCTGGATCCAGTTCCGTCAATTCCAAGTCCACACGCCCGGCGAGTGACGGATGCACACTGCTCAAGGGCTTTCCCACGTCCGCTCGCGCGGTCGCAATCCGCAATTGAGCCTCGGGATGAGTGGACAAAAGACGAGCGACTTCCAAACCGGTGTACCCGGTGGCACCAATCAGCGCGACAGAAAGTGTCATATCAAAATCAAATGGAATCGTGACAAAAACGATCAGGGGGGGAGAGCAGTCAATGGTCCTGCATCGGCAACCCAAAAGTAGCCGATCCGCTACGGTGACAACAGCGGCAGACGACAATCGCAGCCAGCAGCGATGCTAATCTAGGTTTTACGGGAATTTGCCAACCCAGCCGCCACATTGGAAAACTTCTCAGTAGGCTGAAAGGCATGAGACTCTCTGCACTGACACATCGGGCTGGAAATCGTTCGCTGATTCGGCGGAGCTTTCAAGTGCTCGAATCAAGGCGTTTACTGGCCGCCCAAGTGACGCTGCCACTGCCCTTGGCGGGAACACTGCCTTCGGCGGAACATCTGCCCTCGGCGGACTTCGAGTCCGATCCGCGGTTGATCGGTATGTTTCTCGGCCCCCTGATGCCCGGTCGGCCGATTCCTCCCATTCAAGCGATCACCGCGCTCGATGGCGCTGGCGTCGACGTCGGCGATGAATTTCCGGTCGCTGACGATGATGACAATTCCGATCAGCAACCGCTGCAGACGTCTCCGTTTTCACTCGATCAAACGTTCTTACTGAATAGTCGTCCCGATTCGAACTTCACGATCTATTTAGACTTCGACGGCCACACCACCGTCGGCACGTCGTGGAACAGTGGTTACGGGATGGCCGAGATCGAGCATCCCAATTACTGGGGCGGCAGCGGACCGATCACGTCGAACTCGCAATTGGAATTGATCCAAAAGATCTGGCAGGTGGTCGCCGAAGACTTTGCGCCCTTTGACGTCAACGTCACGACCGCGGAACCGCGCGATCTAGATGACCTGCGATACGGCGGCAGCCAAGACACACGCTGGGGAACGCGAGCGGTGATGACCAAGGATACGTTTGCCGATTGTGGTTGTGGTGGTCACGCCTATCTGGGCGCCTTTGATGATCCGCAAGACGAGCCCGCATTGATCTACAACGGCGGTCTGGGCGCAGGCAGCGAAACGGTCAGCCATGAAGTCGGCCACCAACTGGGGCTCCATCATGACGGTTTCGGATCGAAAACGTATTACAGCGGGCACGGCAGCGGCGCCACCGGCTGGGGACCGATCATGGGATCCCCGTTTAGCAAACAGATCACCCAATGGAACAACGGGGACTATTTCAATGCCACTAATTCCGACGACGATGATTTAGCGATCATCACTCGCAGCGTCAATTTTCCTTACGTGCCGGACGATCACGCCGATGACCGATTGTCAGCCACGGCACTGAAGGAATCTGACACCATCGATGTCAGCGCGCTGGGCATCATTGAAAACAATGACGACGTCGACTGGTTTCGGTTCTCGACGGCCGCCGGCAGCGTGTCGTTGTACGTGGATGCCCTTGATTACAAACCCAATCTAGACGTTTGGGCGGGGCTGTACGATTCAACCGGTGCGTTTGTTGCAGAATCGAACCCCGCGGACGATCCCAGCGCGGCGTTTGACAACATCACACTCGACGCCGGTGACTACTTTCTGAAGATCGACGGCGTGGCTCGTGACGTTGTCTACGATTCGGCGCTCGATGCAGTGGTCGAACCGGACCCCACACCCTATTCCCTGGCGTCCCCGCAAGGCTACAGCGACTATGGCAGTTTGGGACAGTATCTGGTCCATGGCACAGTGGTTGATCAAGGTCTACCCACGGTCTGGATCACCGCGGATTCCGATTCCGTGATCGAAGGCGACGACGCATCGTTCACTCTGACCTCCAGCGATGGTGGTGACGTGGATGTCACCGTCGCGATTCGACCGACGCGCCAACCCGCCCCCGGCAGCCCCGCGCCGGATTCCACTGAACCGGACGACTTTGCCGCACCGCTGACTCAAATCGTCTCCATCCTCGGCGGTACCGCCACCGTTTCAATCCCAACCGTGGTCGATTCCCGAGTGGAAAATCGTGAGCGTTTTGAAGTCGAGATCATTGACGCTGGTGGACATCAGATCGCCAACCGAACCGCGGCCATGGAAATCGACGAGTCCGAAACGGCCTATCTGATTGTGGCCGCGTCAGCCAGCACGCCCGAGGGCGATCTGGCCGATGGCGCTCGACAGACCTTTACCGTCTCTCGACGCGGTCGTGCTGACATCGCTCAAACAATCGAATGGCAGCGCATCGCGACCGGAAACTCACCCGCCGATGAAACCGATTTTGTCTCGCCGGCCAGCGGGACGCTCGTGTTTGCCGCCGGTGAAACCACACAGACGCTGACGATCGACATTACCGGCGATCTGGCAATCGAACCCGATGAAACCTATCGGATTGAATTGTCAGTTCCATCCGGTCAGGCGTTTCAGATCGATCCGGCACGTGGGGCGGCGGAGGGCCGGATTCTCAATGACGAATCGATCGTGACGCTCGGTTCATCGGCACAGTTTCGATTGCGACAGGTCGATTTCGATCAAGGTGACTTGGATCATTGGGCCGTGGACGATTTCCACATCAGCGGCACCGTCATCGACGACGATTTTGATCCCGATTTGGACCCCACGAATTGGGCCGCCGTGGAAAACGCGGAAACCAACAGCCTGTTTCCGCAAACCGACGGCAAGGCGCTGTTTTTCAACGGCCCCGCAACGCCACGGGCTGTGACAACCATCCCCGTTTCGCCCGCACCGGGTTCGACCGCTGAATTCTCGATCCTATTCGCCGACCAGGACACTGACGATCTCAACGCGACGGAGTCCGGCGAAGACGTCGTCTTGGAATACTCCTTTGACGGCCAGCGGTGGACCGAAATCCAGCGATTCGACGAATCAGAATACGTCGATTGGACCGACATCGTGGTCCAGCTGCCAGCGGAATCTACGTTTGCCCCCACGGCCTTTCCCGAAGGCAACGGCGGCGGCAGCAACGTCCAAACGATCTCCATCCCCCGCGTCGGGTTCATCGACAAATCAATCACGGTCGACTGGACGATCACACCGACCGGATCACAAACAGTCGATGAAATGGATTTTGTCGGCGGGTTGCCATCAGGATCGCTGGTCATCCCAGCCGGCCAGTCGATGGCGGCGGTCGAATTGCCGCTCCTCGCTGACAGCACGATCGAGCCCGACGAGACGTTCCTGTTGACGGTCACGGCCAATAGCGGTGGCCCCATCATGAACGCTACATTGACCGGCGTCCTGGTCAATGATGATTTTGATGAACCAGAATTGGTCGTCCAGCAAGTCGTGGTCAACGGGGACCAGTCCTCGCGCAGCCAAGTCACTTCGCTGACCGTGCGTTTCAACCATGCGGTCGATCCTGACACGCTTGCCGACGCCTTCGAAATACGCAACCTGACCACCGGCCAGTCGCTGTCGTCGGTGATCGCTGCTGTTGCGGATCCGTATCAACCGACGGATGTTTGGTTGAGTTTCGCCAGTGGTGGATCCGTCATCGATCGTCTCGGCAGCGGCGGGGCTGCCAACTCGTTGGCCGATGGCAATTACGAACTGCGAGTGGTTGCCGGCACGGTCACGATGCTTGGTCCCGGCGCCGCGGCGTTGACCGACGATTATTGGTTTGGCAGCGACGGGTCCGCGGTCGTTGCCGCCGACGCATTCTTCCGATTCTTTGGTGACACCGATGGTGATCGAGACGTTGATGGGCAAGACTATGCCCGGTTCGGCCAAAGTTTCTTGCAAGACCCGGGCACGTCCGGATTCGATTCCGATCTCGATTTCATCGGCGACGGTGACGTCGATGGACAGGACTATGGGTACTTTAGCAAACGATTCTTACGGTCACTCGTATCGTCATTTCCATCTAGTTAAGTGTCAGCCGTATGTGGGACGGATTCTATTATTTGATGTTGATTGTCGCCGGGTTCATTGCCGGTATCGTCAACACGATCGCCGGCGGGGGGTCTTTTCTGACTCTGCCGGCACTGATGATGTTCGGATTGGATCCAAAAGTCGCAAATGGCACCAACCGTATCGCGGTGCTGTGTTCAAGCGGCGCGGCAGTGGCAACGTTCAACAACGCCGGGCACCTGGATCGCAGTCGGGCCAATCGTTTGACCGTGCCCACGTTATTAGGCGTGCCGGTCGGAGTGCTATTGGCCGTCTACCTGCCATCGGGTGCTTTCGAGCCCGTGTTTGGTGCGATCTTCATCGCCATGGCAGTCGTGTTGATGATGAACCCCAAACGCATCACCGAATCGAAACGCTCTGACAGTGATTCACAGCGATCGATGTTCCCGGTTTTTTTCGCGATCGGAATTTACGTCGGTTTTATCCAAGCCGGGTTTGGGATTTTGTTGTTGATAGCGATGAGTCTGACAGGCGGCGGCGATTTGCTGGGCGCCAACGCGATCAAAAATTGGATCGGCTTTTTGGTGACCCTGATTGCGGCCCTGTTTTTTGCCTTCTATGACCTGATCCAATGGCTGCCGGGATTAACAATGGCGATCGGAAATTTGATGGGCGGATTCGTCGGCGCAAAACTGGCGATCAAAAAAGGCAACAAATTGATCTTTGGTTTTCTGGTGGTCGTGATGATTGCGACCGGACTGAAATTGGTCGGCACCAGTCTGTATCGCTGGATCGGTTAGCGTTCTCCCGGCCCATCCCACACCCGCGGTTTCAAGCCCGCGCTTTTGCGTGAGGGATTTGTTTTTGGTAACCCGACGCGTCAGCGAGGGATCCCGTTAACACCCTAAATCCCTCGCTGACGCGTCGGGTTACCGTAAAAGAGCCCCTTCAAAACTGACGCGTCGGGTTGCGCAACTCTTCGTTGTTTATTAATGGATCGGCAAATGGTCACTTCGATCTCGTCACTCTCTCGTGAGGCACGCAAGTGACTCGCAACAGCCCCACTCCAAACGTTTCGAATCAGCTTCCGTGCGACCGCAATTGCTTTGGCGGAATGCCATAGACCCGTTTAAAGGCGCGGGAGAATTGAAACGCATCGGCAAATTTCAATCGCTTGGCGACGTCTTTGACCAGCAAGCCTTCGTTCATCAGCAGTCCTGCCGCGTCGTTCATTTTTCGCCGCAGCAAAAATTGGTAGGCGCCGCAGTCGCCAAACCGATTGAACAACCGTGACAGATACACCGCGGTCACATCACATTGCTCGGCAACTTCAGCGATGCTGTGCAACTGCAGGTAATGCTGTTCGATGTGTCGCCGAATCCGTTGGTAGGTCGCATAGGACTGCGGAAGATCACTTTGTGGTGGCAAAGCGAGTTGTTTGATTTTTAACAGTGTGACCTCGGCCAATGCTTCACAAATCGAGTGCACCACCGCACCGTCCTCGACAGATTCTCGCATCATCATATCGAACAGATCGGTCAATTGATGCAGGGCGCCAACGGACAGCGGTTGGTAATCACCCGCCGCGTTGATCAGACCGGATTCTCGCAGCAGTTTGGAGCCGCATGTGCCGACGAAATCCAGGTAGTATTTGCGCATCGGATCGTCGGCGTTGTTGCGAATCAGGTGGACCGTGCCGGGCCCGTAGGCGAACACCGAACCGGCCGACAAGGCGTGTTGCTGGCCGTGGATGATCAACGTGCCCCGGCCCTCAGCCACCAACTCGAGCGCAAAAAAAGGAAAGTCCTCGCGCTCGACCACATAATCCGGACGCATCCGTTCGACACCCCCACAAACCACCTCCAGTCGCGAGTTTGAATCCGGATTCAGGTTCAAAAAGAACCGCTGTGCTTCGCTAACCTGATGGGAAACGAATGCGGGAAGCGGGGTGGAAGGTTTGGAATCGCTCATTTGAATAGGTTAATTTTAGACATGCAAAAGTCAACTCCGGCTATTGGTTTGCCCACCGGTCTGGGGCACAATGGCCTCCGCTGACATTGCTCCTGCCCAACAACCCAACGAGCCCCGACCGTGGAAAAACGACCGCTAGGAAGAACCGGAATGGAATTGACGAAGCTCTCCTTCGGAGCTTCCTCGCTGGGACAAGAATTTCGCAACGTGGATTTGAACGAAGCGTTGCAAAGCGTCCGAGTGGCACTCGACAGCGGCATGAACTTCATCGACACCGCCGCCTACTACGGTCGTGGGATGAGCGAAATGCTGTTGGGCAAAGTGTTGCCCGGAATCGCCCGCGACAGCTACTACATCGGGACCAAGTTAGGACGATTTGCGCCTCAGCACTTTGATTTCAGCCCCCGCCGAGTCTCCGAGAGCATCGATATTTCGCTGGAACGGATGAAGCTGGATTACCTTGATATCGCGCTGTTGCATGACATCGAATTTGTCGACGTCGACAAGGTGATCGAGGAAACGATCCCGGCGCTGCGAAAGGAGGTGGACAAAGGCAAGGTGCGATTCATCGGTGTCAGTGGGTACCCGATGAAAATCTTTAAAGAGGTGATGGAGAAATCTGAGATCGACGTGTTGCTGACCTACAACCATTACACGTTGCAAAACGACATGGCGACACAACTGGTTCCGATTTGCAAAGAGAAAGGCGTCGGGTTGATGAATGGGGCTCCGTTTGCCGCTCGACTTCTAACCAACGCCGAGCTTCCGGAATGGCACAAATCGATTCCGCCGGTCCGCGAAGCCGCTCGCAAAGCCGCCGAGCATTGTCAGCAGAACGGAGTCGATATCGCTCAGCTGGCATTGCAATTCACGATCGCCAACACGGACTTTGCGACCTGTGTGACCGGTTCGGCTAATCCCAGTCGCGTCGCCCAGTGGGTTCAGTGGTCAGAACAACCGATCGACCAGCAATTGCTGGCCGACGTGCAACAGATCTTGAAACCCGTTCACAACTGGTTCCACATCGAAGGTCGTCCGGAAAATAACGATCAGCCGATCGTTGACCTGAGCTAGTTTCCAGAACATTTCTTCCCTCCCAATTCTCTCCATTGAAACAAGAACCTTTTGCGATGAACAAACCATCAAAGTGTGTGACCCTGGGACTGGCCCCTAGTTTTGGATTCGGCGACCGAATCGGACTGGCAACCCCTGGCCACGTCGAAGCGATGAAGCGATCCGGTAACGGCATCCAGCCGATCTTTCCCCAACAATCCATTCGCGAGATGACGCGGACGCAGCGGACTCCGCAGCAAGTCATTGACGATGCCTACAACGGTGCCCGTGACGCCGGTTGGGACGGCTTGATCGGTGCCGACGCCGACCACCTGAAAACACCTCAAGACGTCGATGTCACCGCTGCCGTCGGATTCACTTTCTTTACGATCGATCCGTCCGATGATGTCGATCAAAAAGCGGATGACTATGACGAAGCCACACTTCGCGACAAGTTTTCGGGAGCGAAACAGGCAGCACCTTGGTACGACAGCTATCTGGGGAAATCGATTGACCTGCCCAGCGGATCCAAAATTGATCTCAGCGAAGAAGCATGCATGCGGGCTGCGGTCAAATACGGTCCAGCCATCAGCCGCGCGCTGAAACTGGGTGACTACATTCGCAGCGTGCACGAATCCAAAGGCCTGGATTATGAAATCGAGCTTTCGGTCGACGAAACCGATCAGCCGACCACGCTGGCCGAGCACTACATCATCGCCGATCAGTGCTTAAAAGGCGGCATGAAACTGGTCAGCTTGGCACCTCGCTTCATCGGCGAATTGGAAAAAGGTGTCGATTACAAAGGCGACGTCGACGCACTGGAAGCTTCGCTGAACGATCACGCGGCGATTTCAGAACTGTTGGGGCCGTACAAGTTGAGTCTGCATAGTGGATCGGACAAATTGTCAATGTATGCCGCACTGGCTCGGGCCACCAAAGGGCGTTTCCATGTCAAAACCGCCGGCACCAGTTATTTGGAAGCGCTGCGAGTCGTAGCGCGGCATGATGAAGCGTTGTTTCGCCGCATCGTACAGTTCGGCCGCGAGCGTTATGACGTCGACAAGGCGACCTATCACGTCTCAGCCACCAACGCTGCCGTGCCATCGGATGAGGGTATGGATGCCGGCCAACTGGAAAAGATTTATCTGGAATGTTGGGCCGACGTGCCGCAAGGTGCCGGATTCACCGAACCCGGACGCCAGATCCTGCACTGCACCTTCGGGTCGACGCTGACCGATCCCGAACTCGGACCAGCCGTTCGCGATGTCCTGGAATCCCACCCAGACACTTACACCGAAGTTCTAGCGGACCACTTCAGCCGCCACCTGCAAGCCCTTGCCGCAGGCATGTAACCCAGCATCCGACGGGTTTCCCTGTCTTTGGCCAGGCGACTAGCTTTAATGCAGAGCGACTCACGGTGGAGAGGATCCTGATCTCGCTCACCATCACGCATTTAAAACCCCTTTCCCCTTTTTGGGGTCCAGTAGGTCTTCGATCTGTTGCACCACGTGGGGCACGTTGTGTTCGGATTGGATGAGCCGTTGGGCTGCTTCGGTGTGGGCGATGGATCGGTCGGGATGGTTGGCGAACTCTAGTATTGCGGCGGCCAACGAGGGGGGGCTGGCGACGTCGGCCCAAAAGGCGGTCGGCTGATCACGCTGCAGTTCCACCGCACCGCCGGCGCGGGTGGCGATGACTGGCGTTCCCAATGCCATGGCTTCTAGCATCACATTGGGCAGGCCTTCGAAACGCGACGGCAACACCAGCGCGCCGGCCGCTGCGATCTCTGCCGCAGCATCTTTTTGCGCACCTAAGAACGTGACTCGATCGCTCAACCCGAGCGCGCTCACTTGGGATGCCAAGTCACCACGCAGTGGGCCGTCACCGATCAACCGCAAACGGACTTGTCCGACCGACGCCGGCCAGTCGTTTACGGCGATCGCCAGCGCATCGATTAAATCCGCTTGCCCTTTCTCGGGTGTCATGCGGCCGACACAGACCAGTTGCGACCGATGATCGGCGTGATCGGCGTGATCCGTGCGCCGTGTGGCGTGGTGGCCGGACAAGCCATCGAAGTCGACGGGGTTGTGAATCACCACGATGCTCTGGGGCGGCAATCGATAATAGGATTCAGCCGAGCGCGCCGCTTGCCGGCTGACTGCGATCACCACGTCGGCCGAGCGATAGGCCGCAGCCAGACGCCGCCGCTTCAGGGCCACGAAGCGTGATTCCACCAACGGCACAGCCAAGTGCGGAGGACTGACGATGGTTGCAACGCGGCGAACACCACCAGCGGCTTTGCCGGCGATCATCGTCATGTGAAAGGTGCGGTCGTAGATCACGTCGATTCGCTGTTGTTGGATCACCTGCCGCAGAAATTCGGTTTGTCGACGCAATTGTCGGCCGGGCAGGTAGATGCCGCCCGGGTCAGCACAACTGTCGAAGCTATGGATCGGCACGTCGGCGGGGACTTGGTCTAGGAAATCGCCTGCCGCTTCGGTCAGATACAGATGCGGTTGGAAACGATTGCGGTCGAGATGGCGCGCCAGCAGCAATACCTGGCGTTCGCTGCCGCCGCCACGCATCGAGCTGACCATCAATAACACGCGTCGAGGCGATGATTGTGCGGGCATCACGCTACTGGACCTCGATCCAAACTATGCGGTGATCGGTCGCTTTGATCCAATCGCTGGTGGGATCCTGCTCGGCGGGCCAGAACACACCGCTGTCAACCACGTTGATTCCGCGGCTGGGGATCACAAAATCCACCCGCATCAATCCGTTGCGTCCAAAGTCGGCGGTCTTGCTGCGCAGCTCGCCACGGCCGTGGTGCCGCAGGGTGCGGCCGAGTGCGGCAGCGGCGGGGCACATCGGTTGCACATCGCGGACGCGGTGGTGGACGAGCAGTTTGCGGATGGCTTGCTGCAGTCCGCTCCCATCGATCGGATCGGCATTCAAATCGCCAGCGATGACAAAATCGGCATCCAAGTTCAAGCCGCCTGGTGTGCCATCGTCATCGACCAACCAATCCTGTTCGGCGGCGTCGCCGTCAAGGTAGTGGTTCCAAAATTCGACTTCGTCATGGTTCCGCGCCCCGTTGCGGTCTTCGGGGCCATCGAAGACCGGCGGTGTCGGATGGCTGGCTAGTAAATGCAACGTCCGGGCACCGATTTGAATCGGAACGTCGACGTGGTTTTTGCTACTCAGCCGTAGCACCGACCAGGTCGCATCGTCGTAATAAGGCACCGACGTGGTGGGATGGGTCGGCCGCAGGGCGCCAGGCATCTTGCTCCATCGCAATTGCTGAAAGGTGCGAATCTGATCGGTTTGGATCGGGAATCGGCTGAATACCGTCATCGCATATTGGCCTGGATAGACGCCGTATCCCCAAGTGTCGCTGGCCGAGCCGGTCTGGCCGTCATGATTCAAGTCGAATTTGGAATCGATGCCGGTGTTGCTGGGGGCGCTAAACCAATAGGGGTACTCGATCGGTGGCAAATCGACGACGGAGGCCGGGTCAGTGGCGGACTGTGGCGCGGACTGTGACACGGCAAAGTAGTTTTCCGCCAGCAAGCGTGCCGGTGCGGAATCCGGTTCGTAGTCCAATTCGTTGATCAGCAGCACATCGGGGCGAATCGTTTGCACGATGCTGGCGATCCGTTGGGCTTGCCTGTCCTGCGGATCGGACAGCCGCTGGCGGATTTGTCCGGCCGCTTTGCCATACAGCGACGCGTTCAGTGTGGCGACACGAAACGATTTCAAACTGTTTTTCTCACCGAGGGTGGTTTCATCACCGAACGCTAGATCGTTCAA
Source organism: Stieleria tagensis (assembly GCF_024129865.1). Lineage (GTDB taxonomy): Bacteria > Planctomycetota > Planctomycetia > Pirellulales > Pirellulaceae > Stieleria > Stieleria tagensis. Next base: position 119,390 of record NZ_JAMYFE010000048.1, read on the forward strand.
CACTGGGTCGGTCGACATTGGGCCGATCGACATCATCAGCACGATTCCGATGATCCAGATTCTTTCATACATTGCGTGTTCGTCCTGCGAAAGGATCGACAATTCGACCACAAACTTACGGCATCGTATCACGTCATGGCATCGGAACCGAACCGGACTGAACCAAACAACCTGTCAAACTTGGCCGAGACACCGGCCCGCCAGTGGCATCATTTCGTCGGTGCCCACTGCAGCGGCAGCAACCAGACAACGTTTGTGGTTTGGGCACCGCTGGCGAAACAAGTGACGGTGGACATCGTCGATGGCCCGACCGGCGTACCGATGAAACCACAGGCCGGCGGCTATCACCGGGCGGTGATCGACGGTGTCGCTGCCGGGGCGTGCTATTTTTATTGTGTCGATGGAGGACCACAACGTCCGGACCCCGCGTCACGATTTCAGCCGCAGGGTGTGCACGGCCCCAGCCAAGTGATCGATTCAGAATTTGACTGGACCGACCAGCAATGGCCGGGGCCGGATGCCAAGCAATTGATCGTCTATGAATTGCACCTGGGCACGTTCACCCAGGCCGGTACCTATGCCGCTGCAATCGAGCGGCTGAGTGAACTGGTGGAGTTGGGCGTCACGGCAATCGAATTGATGCCGGTTGCCGCAGCAGCCGGTCGCTGGAACTGGGGGTACGACGGGGTCGCCATGTTCGCACCGCTGGATGCCTATGGCACACCCGCTGACTTTCGACGCTTTGTCGATGCGGCGCATGCTGCCGGTTTGGCTGTTTTCTTAGACGTGGTCTACAACCACCTGGGGCCCGAAGGCAACTACCTGCACGACTTTGGTCCCTACCTGTCGGACAAACACAACACGGTGTGGGGCGACGCCCCAAATTTCGACGATCCAGAACACGGTGATGCGGTCCGCCGATTCTTCATTGCCAATGCGGTCTATTGGTTGGACGAATTTCATTTGGATGGGTTGCGGGTGGATGCGATTCACTGCATGGCCGACGATCGCGAACCGCATGTGGCCGCAGAAATCAGCGCGGCGGTCCAGCAGTGGTCGGAAAGTGTTTCACGAAACGTGATGTTGATCGCCGAATCCAACGTCTACGATCCCGAAATGAATGTTCCGCTTGATCAGGGTGGCATCGGATTTGATGCGATGTGGTGTGATGATTTCCTGCACAGCACGTTTTCGGTGTTCCGCCCCGGCGAACAACTTTGTCACCGTTCCTATCAACCAAAGACAGACCTGGCGCACACACTGCGTCACGGGTATGTCTATGAAGGCACGTTGCGACAGGATCGCAATCGGACGACTCCCAAGTCACCGGTCGACACAAACGGATTGGTCTATTCGATCCAAAACCATGACTTCATCGGCAATCATCCACTGGGAGTCCGGCTGCACCAATTGACGTCGCACGACGCCCATCGCGCTGCCGCGGCGCTGTTGATGTTGTCGCCGGCGATACCGATGTTGTTCATGGGAGAAGAATTTGCGTGTGAAAAGCCGTTCCGATTCTTCGTCGACTTTGCCGACCCGAACTTGCGCGAAGCGGTGGTCCAGGGACGGCGTCGCGAGTATCCCCAGCACGACTGGGATAGCGGTGTATTGCCAACTGATCCCAAAGCGTTTACCTCCGCCAAGATTGGTCCGATCGAAGCTGGGAACCTGCAGACCTGGCAGTGGTACCGAGCGTTGATTGCACTGCGCAAGACCTATCGCGGCAGCGGCCTGCTGGATGGCAGCAAGCTGCGTACGGAAACGGATCTATCAAGCGGGCTGTACATCCTGCGGTACAGCAACGACGGGCAAAGATTGACTGTCGCGGTACGTTTGTCCGCAGCCACCGAGCCGGCAGAGGCAATCGAGTATGAAACGCAGGGCACGGTGTTGCTCGATTCACGTGAGCCCACGGAAGCATCCGCCGGAACGCTGCTGGCCAATCACGCGATCGTGACTTTGCAGTGAGTGGTTGTTCTCGGAGCCGGTTGATCCGGCAACCGGGCACGCAGAGCCCAGCGACAGTGGTTTGAAGCCAGCGTTTTTGCGTGAGGCGATGGTTTTTGGTAACCCGAAGCGTCAGCGAGGGATCCCGTTGACACCCTAAATCCCTCGCGCACGCGTTTTGAAGTTGCGCTATACAGTCACTTCACCTCAAATGACTCAGCAAATTGCCGCTTCGATCTCTGTACTCTCCCGCCAGGAAGTCGTGCAGCTTCGCGTGCCACCCATTGGGAGAGTCGCATGCACTCAATCC